>NZ_JBIIQN010000051.1:0-6834 GCF_044342065.1 Aquirufa sp.
TTTCGCCTCCGTCATGTACCCCATCATCTTTTCATTAGCACTCAATTCCATAACCGAACATCACGGTTCCTTCGCAGGCATCATTGTGACCGGCATCGTAGGCGGCGCCATTTTCCCCTTCATCGTAGGTGGAATTGGCGATATCTGGGGTTTACAAACGGGCATGAGCATCCTGTTTGGCAGCTTGGCGTTTATTGGCAGCATCGGTATTTGGGCCAAACCTTTGGTCTCCAATAAACGCGTCTTCGACTAAAGCTTCAAATCTCCCCAGCCTTTCCGATAGCTTCTTTGTACAAACTGATTCGCTGGTTCGTAATTCGTGACGCGCATGTTTGCCCCGTCCCATTTCAGTGCCTTATACCGACCACTATATACATAGCCTTCCATCGCGCCATAGACAGGATCCATGCGTTTGACCTTCTCGCGGATGTTGAAACTTCTCAACAATAAATTACCCAATAACACGGTTTCAGTTAATGGTCCACCATAACCTTCAAACGGGGAACTGACTTCCATCTTGCCATAACCTGCAATACTTGCATCGATCCATTGCCACCAGTGGCCATCCATGCCACCTTTGACACGCGCATATTTTTGCGGAATGTGACTCGCCGCTTCCTGTAATTCTTTCGAAAATAAACGTGGATGAGAACCTCCCCAACCGCAAGCGATAACCCCTTTGGTGCCCACAAACAAGGTAGAGCCCTCGAAATCATTCTCCCCAGGATAATCCCCCAGTGCATCGTTCATATTCACCTCCGGCGCCAATGCCTGCAAACGCTCCGGCGTTATGCCGCCATCCATCCAATACAAATCCAAATCCTTGCCATTGTTCATCGTGAACCGGTATTTCAAAGAACTCGAAATAGGTCCGCTTTCCGGGAAGGCAGACTCCTTAAACACGCCACTGTAGGTCGTGGAAGCACTTCCAGATACCTCATGTGGATATCCTAAATTCAATAATTTAAAAGGAGGCCCCATGATGTGGCAACCCATGTCACCCAAAGCACCTGTACCGAACTCCCACCAACCGCGCCAATTGAAGGGTACCAAATTTTCGATGTAATTCGTTTTCGGGGCAGTGCCCAACCATAAATCCCAGTTTAATTCTTTGGGAATCCGACTCGGGGATTTAGGCCAAGACATGCCTTGTGGCCACACGGGACGGTCGGTCCAGCAATACACTTTGGAAATCTCCCCAATCAGATCCGCTTCAATCCATTCACGCATGGTTTGCATACCTTCGCAAGAGGCACCTTGATCACCCATTTGCGTAACTACTTGGTATTTAGCAGCAGCCTGCGTAATAATCCGTGCCTCATGAATGTCATGGGTCAAAGGTTTTTGCAGGTACAAATGTTTCTTCATTTGCATCGCGCGAAGACCTACCACCGCATGGTTATGATCTGGAATGGCAACGGTTACCGCATCAAAATGCTGGGCTTCTTTATCAAAAAGCTCTCGCCAATCCTCGTAAAATTTCGCCTTCGGAAATTGCTTACGTTTTGGAGCAGCTTGCCGCTGATCCACGTCGCATAAAAATCCAATGGTCGAATTGTTATTTGGGGTTTTAGCTAAGTGCTGGATGTCGTTATCCCCCTCGCCTCCGCAACCGATGGCCGCGATGACCAATTTGTCACTGGGTGCCACAAAACCTTTTCCACCCAAGACATGACGGGGCACAATAAAAAATCCTGCCGAAGCTAAGGTACTTTTTTTTATAAATTCGGAACGTTTCATTTTTTCAGGGGTCTAACAGATACTTCTTTAAAATACACCACATCCTCATCGCCGTGATTTTGTAAACCAAAATACCCGGAATTCGGTCGGCGCCCAGGGTAAGGTTCAAAATCAAATTTACGTGGTGGAACGGGTTCACCTTCCCGGTAATCGGTCACTAATTGGTCGTTCAAATACACAATCGTCCGTGGTCCATCCAAGGTAATCAACAGCGTATTCCATTCCGGACCCGGTTTCCCTGGTTTACTCTTGGGCTTGGTAAAAGCATAGAGTGTACCACTGATGTGGTATTCATCTTCGCCAGATGTTTCGGGATGGTTGTCGATTTGTACTTCGTACCCATAAAACACGGGCATCCATTCCTCTTTGGGTTCTGCGGGAACACGAATGAACACGCCTGAATTGCTATTGAAATTTTGCATTTTGTACACGACGCGGATTTGGCAATTGCCTAATTTTCCGCCGGTCCAATACAAGAGTCCCATGCCACCTTTGCTGGCCAATAAACCGTTTTCTACGAAACGGGAGCCTCCGCCCACATGTTGCCAACCTGTTAAATCCTTGCCATTGAATAAAGGTTTCCAGCTTTGAGCATTCAAGCTAAAAGTCAGCAGGAGCGCAACGAGTAAAAAGGTATTTTTCATTGTATTTAATTTAACATGGGGAACAAGTTGCGTATATCGGCCTCCGTCGGTTGGGTCCCATATTCACATATCTCAAAAGCCTCAGCATACAAAACTTTCGCAGCGCGGGTGGCACCGTACCATTTAATTAGGCTTTTCTGAACCTCGGGATTCGGTTTTGCAACCCGCTTTTGTAATAACCAATCTTTGTATTTGGCAGGGTCTTTGGGTACCTCTGATTCATAATTTCCGATCCAAGGCAACCACTCATAAAACTGGGATTGATGGGCATCGAGTCCGGCTAATTTCTTCGCAATGACGGGCGTAATGTCCACGGCAATGTCGGGCTGGAACGGATTCGGTTTCTTGAAATTATCTTGAAAATAGAGGAAAACGGGGTTTTTACGGAGCGGTTCTACATCGGGAGCAACATTAGGGACACCCACCATAAAAGCTGCATCTTGAACCAAAACACCCGTATAGCGATGATCCGGGTGGTAATCATTTGAGCGTGGAGCAATTACCACATCTGCCTTCCATTCTCTGATTTTTCGAATGATTTGTAAACGAATTTCCAAGGTTGGCAATAATTCACCATCATGATTATCGAGAACATCGTAGGCAACGCCTAGGCGCTTAGCGACTTCCTGCGTTTCAGCGATCCGACGTTTGGCGAGCATGCCGCCACCTTGTGACTGATGTCCAGCATCGCCATTCGTGACTGAAAGGAATTTGACCTGATGGCCCATTTCTACAAATAAGGCCGCGGTTCCTCCCCCTTTAATATCGCAATCGTCTGGGTGGGCACCGATAAAAATAATGCGTAAAGGCTTCGTTTGAGCCACACTCGTAAATGCCAAAAGCATTAACAGTAAAATATTTTTCATAGTTTAGAGATTTACATACCAATGTTAGGCAAAATGAGCAAGAAATCAAACCGTTCTGCCCGAAGCATTTGAATCCAAAAAAAGAAATAATTCTTACCTTCGAATATGAAAAAACTTATCCTACTTTTCGTCCTACTCAGCCTGGGAGCACAAGCCCAATTCGCCGATAAAATCAAAACGATGAAAGCCTATTCCGGCTACTTCAATTTCTATTACGACGAGACAAGCGACAAAATTTACCTCGAAGTCAACAAGCTGAATGAGGAATTTTTATATGCCTATTCGCTTGCACAGGGGGTTGGGAATAACGACTTGGGCTTAGACCGAGGCCAATTAGGCAATGAGCAGGTGGTTTTTTTCGAAAAGCAAGGGAATAAAATTTTCCTCGTTCAACCCAATACCCGGTATCGAGCGAATACAACGAATCCGCTGGAGAAGATGTCGGTCCAACAAGCCTTTGCGAAATCCGTGTTATTCGGGTTTAAAATAGAACATGCGAGTAATGGATCCTATTTTATTGATTTCACCGACTTCCTGATGCAGGATGCGCATGGTGTTTTAAAACGTTTGGCACAAGCCAAACAAGGAACGTATGCATTAGACAAATCGAAGAGTTCACTGGCTTTGGAACGGACCAAATCATTTCCTAAAAACACGGAATTCGAGGCACGCCTGACTTTTTCAGGGAATGGTACCGGAGGAGAAATACGCTCCGTGGCACCTAATGCCGACAATGTGACGGTGGTAGAACACCATTCGTTCATTGAACTTCCCGACAACAACTATCAACCTCGCTTATTTGATCCACGTTCCGGCGCCAATGCCATTACCTTTCAAGATTATGCCTCACCAGTCAATGAGGTGATCGAGAAAAAGTGGATTACACGTCATCGTTTGGAGAAAAAAGACCCGACTGCAGCTGTCAGTGAAGCGGTTAAACCGATCATTTACTATTTAGACAATGGCACGCCGGAACCTGTGCGATCTGCGCTGATGGAAGGTGGTCGCTGGTGGAACCAGGCCTTTGAGTCCATTGGATACAAAGATGCTTTCCAAATCAAATTATTGCCTGATGATGCAGACCCAATGGATGTGCGTTATCACGTGATTCAATGGATACATCGATCTACCCGTGGCTGGTCCTACGGAGCTAGTATCGCCGACCCGCGTACCGGAGAAATCATGAAAGGCCATGTGAGTTTAGGAAGTTTGCGTATTCGCCAAGATTTCTTGATTGCACAAGCCCTAATGAATGCGCCTTTTGCGGTAGATGGATCAAACAATGGTCCCATGATGGCGATGGCGTTGGCGCGTATTCGCCAACTGGCCGCGCACGAAATCGGCCATACGCTCGGATTTGCGCATAATTATGCGGCGAGTGCCCGAAATAATAGCAGTGTCATGGATTACCCGCATCCCCAAATCGAATTCAAAGGCAATCAAATGGATTTCAGTCACGCCTATGATACCAAAATAGGCGAATGGGATAAGGTGTCTGTCGACTATGCCTATGGTAATCACAAGACCCAAGCAGCGTTGAACCAGGTAATCGATAAAGCCTATGAGAAAGGTCTGCGTTTCATCACCGATTCGGATGCAAGAAATCCCGGTGGCGCACATATTTATGCACATCTTTGGGATAACGGAACTACCATTGTGGATGAATTGAAAAGTATTTTGAGCGTTCGCCAAAAAGCCATTGCCAATTTCTCTGTCAACAACATTCGACCAAATGAAACTTATTCCCATTTGGAAGACGTATTTGTTCCTTTGTATTTTTTACACCGCTACCAAACGGAGGCCGTTTCGAAAATCATCGGTGGATCAGAATACAACTATGCGGTCCGAGGTGGCAAAGAATTAGTTTTAACGGCGGCACCTTTGGCTTTGCAGTTGGATGCTTTACATACCCTAACGCAAACGTTGGATGCACAACATTTGGCCATTCCAAAAGATAAGTTGGCCCTATTCCCACCGCGCGCCTTCAACTACGACCGTACCCGTGAATCCTTCAAGGGGAAAACAGGAATCACCTTCGACCCGCTGGGGGCGGTTGAGTCGGCGACCGACTTCACCTTGGATTTTCTATTACATCCGGAACGCCTATCTCGCTTGGCAGGTAACAAGGCGGTAGATGCCAAGCAACTGGGATTAGAAGAAACCTTGAGTTGGCTTACGCAGTCGACCATTAATAAAACCCATGCGGATTCGTATTTGCAGGCGACGCAAGAGACCATCAACTACAAGGTTGTTGCGGCCTTATTGAATGTCTTAAATGCACCGAGTCTTTCTCCGCTGGCGGCGGCTCAGGTACATGAATCGCTACAGAAGATTCGCGGGTATTACGGCAAAACGCCTTCGACCATGGCGAAATTCATCGTGCAAACGATTGACCAATTTAAGGCAAACCCGAATGATTGGAAACCGATGGATACTCCGAAAATTCCGGATGGCGCACCCATCGGGATGGATTGCATGGATTGAGGCTAGTTGGCGGCCTGCTAGTGAATGAATTAGAGGTTATCAACCAATTAACCAGTGAGTATGGGCAAGTACTGCCCCTCAACCTTACCTTTGGCAAACCTTAAAGGATTGCCAAAGGTAGGATTTTCTTAAGTTTTTTTTAAGGTAAATCAACCAGCTTATTGATATTCTTTATCAGGGATTGCGCCAGCGATATCCCTAATTCGCGCTACCTTTGGCAAACCTCAAAGGATTGCCAAAGGTAAACCAAAGGGAAAGGGACTATTTTCTTTTAGCCACTTTTCAAGTACTTTTGACGTCAATGAGCGCAAAGAATCCGAAGGTATTTTTTATTACCCCACCATTTACCCAATTGAATACGCCCTACCCAGCGACGGCCTATTTAAAGGGCTTTATGAATACGAAGGGTTTGGCGTCTTATCAGGCCGACTTAGGTTTAGAAGTCATTTTAAAGCTTTTTTCCGCCAAAGGACTCAAGGAAATATTTGCCTACATCGAAGCTTCGGGGAAGGCTTTGAATGAAAATGGAGCGCGGATGCTGCGCATAAAACAGGCCTACATCCGAACCATTGACCCGGTTATTTCCTTTTTACACGATAAAAACCCGACCCTTGCTCACCTCATTTCCGAGCAAAATTACCTCCCAGAAGCCTCGCGATTTCAGCAAGTAACGGATTTAGAATGGGCCTTTGGCAGCATGGGCGTGCGGGATAAAGCCAGGCATTTAGCGACCTTGTATTTAGAAGATATATCTGATTTAATCATCGATGCCGTTGACCCGCATTTTGGGTTTAGTCGGTACGCGGAGCGGCTCGGGCGGTCAGCCTCCACTTTTCATGAATTGAATCAAGCGCTGCAAGCCCCACTAACCTACATTGACGATTTACTCGTCGAAATTCTTGCTGAGAAAATCCAGGCTGAAAAACCTGATTTGGTAGCCATTACAGCACCATTCCCAGGCAATTTATACAGTTCTTTACGTTGTGGGCAATGGATCAAAAAACACCATCCGCAGATTAAAGTCGCTTTTGGCGGAGGGTATGCGAATACCGAATTACGTTCTTTGCAAGAGCCCCGCGTGTTTGATTTTGTCGACTTCA
>NZ_JBIIQN010000052.1:0-6795 GCF_044342065.1 Aquirufa sp.
ATCTGACTTGTTTGTAGTGAATCATCCAAATAAACATAGACTTTCATTTGCGATTGAATACTTTCTCCCCAGCTATAAGCCCCACTAAGTAATTGAAATAACAACGATATAATTACGGACAAACAAGCTATTGAAATAACAATTGTTTGATTTGTTGTTTGAGCTTTCCCTTTCGAGTAACGCATATTATTTAATTAATTTATTTAATTGATCACGCAGTTTGGCTGCCTCTTCATAATTTTCATCCGCCAAAGCTTTTTCCAAAGAAGACTCCAAGGTCGAAATTACCTGACTCTTTGGGATTTTTTGTATTTCAATTTCATCATCTTCGTCTTGTAATACCTCCATGGGAATTGCTATTTCATTTAACAATGTATCAGAAATTACAATATCAGCATTCAAACGAAGTCCTATGGCGATGGAATCAGATGGCCGCGCATCCAATACAATCGATTCACCATCTTTATTCATATGAATTTTAGCAAAAAATACTCCGTCTTTAAATGAAGAAATTTCAATGAATGATACCAAAACAGTTGTTTGCTTTATAAAGTTGGCAAACAAATCATGTGTCATTGGTCTTGCAGGAATAACATCTTCCATAAACA
Organism: Aquirufa sp.; assembly: GCF_044342065.1. Classification (GTDB taxonomy): domain Bacteria; phylum Bacteroidota; class Bacteroidia; order Cytophagales; family Spirosomataceae; genus Aquirufa. Next base: position 609 of record NZ_JBIIQN010000052.1, read on the forward strand.
TCGAAATCGCTTGCGCCTCTGAAATGCCTATAACCATAGGAAAACCTACAGATTCACCTTTTTCCGCTTGTAAAAACAAAATATACGAAGATGCACCAGCTGCACTTGGACTTAATGAAACAACTCGCAATTTTATCAATTCTCCCAAAGTATATCTTTAAAAAAACAAAGATAATCAATCTATACCTTCATAAGTCGATTTTAAAGATTTTTTACAATTTCAGGAACAATTTCAAAAACGTCTCCTACAATTCCGTAATCTGCATATTTGAAAAACGGAGCTTCAGGATCATTGTTAATAACCACAATGGTTTTAGATCCATTCACTCCAGCAAGATGTTGAATAGCACCAGAAATACCACATGCAATGTATAATTTGGGGGCTATTTTTATCCCTGTTTGACCAACGTGTTCACTATGTGGCCTCCAATTAACATCGGATACTGGCTTCGAGCAAGCAGTAGCTGCCCCAATTTTGGCAGCTAATTCTTCAATCATTGTCCAATTACTTGGATCTTTTAATCCACGACCAGCTCCTACAACGTAAGCAGCATCAACTAAACTAGCACCATGACCTTGCTGCGTACTTAAAATTGTTGAATAGGGTAGGGAAGCTGAAATTTGTAATTCTGAATTACTGGCTTTGCTTGTACCCTCATCTCTAGCAATAAATTCAAAAGCAGGATTAAGGATAAACATCGCGGATAAGTTTGTTTGTAGAAAAGAGTTTGCTTTTCCACTAAATATACTTTGTCTAAGATGTATACTTTTATCTTTAATCGAAATAGAATTTATCTGAGTTATCACTGGTAATCCTACATGAACAGCCATTGATGCCAATACATGATCAATAAAAGCAGATTTGTATCCAATTACACAGGTACAATTATTTGAGGCAATTGAATTGACTATTTCACTAAGTTGGGAATTGCTTATCGTTCTATCTTCCTGAAGCCCCTTAATTTGAATTAAAGTAGAAGGAATTGAGGTATTAATACCTACTGCATCATTTGAATCTAGTGTATAGAAACATACTTTTTCAAGTTCGCTGAAATTTTTGGCTATTGAATTAACAAGATTTATGATTTGAATTGATCTCGAAGTTAAATTCCCAGATTTAAAATCGATAAATGCGGCTATAGTACTCATGACTTTGATTCTTTCTTAATTATATCAATTAACTCATTTAAATTCTCGCGTGTAAACAATATTCCTTTTCGATTTTGTTCATTCACTTCATCGCGTTCAGTTGTAAAGGTAGGTTGTACAAAAGGCGGTAGAACCTTTATTTCTTTAGTTCTTGCAGACATTATTCCGCGCATAGAAGGAATTTTCCATTCCGCAATTGGCTCTTGACAGCCTAGTACCAGTGGAAGACTCGCCTGCAATTCAGTGATACCTTGTACAGTCTCTATTTTCACTTTGCATAGGTTATTGCTGATATCCAATGCCATTACTGGAGAAAGTGATTCCCAAGCTAAAAGACTAGCAGTTAAGCGATGCACTAGACCACTGTTGTAGTCAATAGTTTCCTTACCCATTAAAATCAAATCTACAGGATTTAGTTTTACATATTCAGCTATTTCCTTTGCTACTTGTAATGAATCATTCGCTTTAGCATTTACACGAATAGCAGAATCGGCTCCTAAGGCTAAACTCTTTCGAATGATAACTTCACTTGACTCAGGTCCAACATGAAATAGAATGATTTCTATGTTTTCTGCGACTAGGGATTCCTTGAGTTCTATTGCTCTCGATAAAGCATAGTCCTCATATGGGCCAGTAATGAATGTCAAACCATCCAAGTTGACATAATTATTAGAACTTAAAGCTATCTTTGAAGTGGTGTCTGGAACGACGGAAATACAAACTAATATTTTCATATGCTTAAAATTGTTATGCAAGCATACTAAATTCTTTTAATTTGACAATGAATAGAAGAGAAATAATTTTACAGGAAATAGAAAATAATCCGAATAACCCATTGAATTATTACTTTTTAGCTATTGAGGAACGTTCGATTGGTAACCTGGAAACAAGTATTGAAATGTTGAAAAACATTATTGATAAATTCCCAGAATACCAACCAAGTTATTATACCATAGCGGAATTACTATATGAATTAGATCGAACAGAAGAAGGTACGTTCTTTGCTAAAAAAGGTATACTTATAGCAAATAAATTACACTTGACTAAAGTGGTTAATGAATTAGAATCATTAATACTAATAAATGATTAGGTAAGTAAAACTTCCTCTAAGTCTTTTTCGATTACTAAATTTTCAATAATAAATTTTTGACGTTCTGGCGTATTTTTACCCATGTAATAGGTAAGCAATTGAGGAATAGTGAAATCTTTCTCTAAAATTACTGGCTCTATTTTAATATTCTCTCCAATAAATTCACCAAATTCTTCGGGAGAAATTTCACCTAAGCCTTTAAAGCGCGTTATCTCCGGTTTCGGTCCTAACTTTTCAATAGCATTACGACGTTCCTCATCGGAATAACAGTAAATGGTTTCTTTTTTATTTCTAACCCGAAACAGGGGAGTCTCTAAAATGTATAAATGACCATTACGGACTAAATCAGGAAAAAATTGCAAAAAGAAGGTAAGAATTAACAACCTTATATGCATCCCATCAACATCTGCATCCGTAGCAATAACTATTTTATTGTATCGTAAATTATCTAGACTGTCCTCAATATCCAAGGCATGCTGAAGTAAATTAAACTCTTCATTTTCGTAAACGATTTTTTTAGTAAGTCCAAAGCTATTTAACGGTTTGCCTCTTAAACTAAATACTGCTTGTGTTTGAACGTCTCGTGATTTTGTTATACTACCACTAGCTGAATCTCCCTCGGTAATGAAAAGAATAGTTTCTTGCCGCACTTCAGATTTATCATCAGTTAAATGAATTCTGCAATCACGTAATTTTTTATTATGTAGATTAGCCTTTTTAGCTCGTTCATTAGCCAGTTTTTTAATACCAGCTATGTCTTTTCTCTCGCGCTCTGATTGTAATATACGTTTTAACAATGCATCGGCAGCTGACGGATTTTGATGCAAATAATTGTCTAATTCAGTTTTAATGAAATCACCGATAAATGTCCTAATCGAAGGAGAAGATGAATCAGGAGAAATGTTGGTTGATCCAAGTTTGGTTTTCGTTTGCGATTCAAAAACAGGTTCTTGTACACGTATAGCAATGGCGCCAACAATACTAGCTCGTACATCTGAAGGATCAAAGTCCTTTTTAAAAAATTCTCGAACAGTTCGAACCAGTGCTTCACGAAAAGCTGCTAAATGTGTTCCACCTTGAGTTGTATTTTGACCATTTACGAAAGAATAATATTCTTCCCCATATTGATTGTTATGGGTAATCGCCAATTCTATATCGGTTCCTTTTAAATGAATAATGGGATATCGATTTTCATCTGCATTGGTTTTTTTAGAAAGCAAATCCAATAATCCATTTTGTGAAAAATATTTTTCACCATTAAAATTGATAATTAAACCCGCATTTAAAAATGCATAATTCCAAAATAAACTATCTAGAAATTGAGGAATAAAATGGTAGTTTTTAAATACCGTATTATCAGGTTCAAAACAGATGAAAGTCCCACTTTTGCTGGTTGTCGATTCAAGGCCTTTGGACTCATTAATTAATTCTCCTTTACTAAATTCCGCCCATTTTGTTTGGCCATCACGATAGGACTGCACCTTAAAATAATTTGAAAGCGCATTCGTAGCTTTGGTACCAACGCCATTTAAACCTACTGATTTTTGAAAGGCGCCAGAATCATATTTACCACCTGTATTTATCTTTGATACACAATCAATAACTTTACCTAGTGGAATACCACGCCCAAAATCCCGCACCTCAACTTTTTGGTCAGATATTTTTACATCAATTTGCTTGCCATTACCCATCATGTGCTCATCAATAGAGTTATCCATGATTTCTTTAACCAAAACGTAGATTCCATCGTCAACGGAAGAACCATCACCCAATTTTCCAATGTACATACCTGGACGTAAGCGAATATGTTCTTTCCAATCGAGTGATCGTATACTGTCGTCGTTATAAATAGGCTCTGAAGTCATATGATTTTATTTGTGAACAAAATTACCAAAGAATCAATAAATTACCTTGATTTATCTAAATATAATAAAAGATGGAAATCTGAGCTTTTTTAACTTATTTTGTAGTCCTAAAAATGAATTTTTGCATGATCAAGAAAATAAGTTTTGCTACGGTGCTCATTTTGTTAGCAAGTGTAAATATTGCTTTTTCTCAATTCCAAGTACCACCTACTTTCGCTCCAGGAGTTAATATGAACCAAACACCCGTTATTAACAAAGCTGCAGGTTCAAATAAAGTAGTAAAAAGAGAAATAGTTAATTCCCCCAAGCAAAAGAGTGATGCAGATAGTTTAATTAATCAACGTCAATCAGAAAATTTGTTAGCGCCAAGTGCTGAAGAGGACTCAATACGAAAAGCAAAACTTGCTTTTCAAAATAAAATATTTGGATTTTCTATATTCAATAAAAAGGCAGGTGTATTTGAAACTAATTTAAAAATTGCTACTCCCAAGAACTATGTACTAGGTCCCGATGATGAGTTAATAATCGATATTAACGGGTACTCCGAAGAGCATTATAATTTAACAGTAAATCCAGATGGCTATATTAAAATTAGCAAAATTGGTAATGTTTATGTAGCCGGATTAACGATAGAAGAAGCTCAAAATCGAATAATTTATAAGCTATCGAGTATTTATATTGGATTGAAGAAATTTAAAGGCCATACCGACATTAATGGCTTATATGCTAGTATCTCATTGGGCAATATTAAAACAGTATCCGTTTCCGTTGTAGGTGAAGTTCAATACCCTGGAACTTATTCTTTGCCATCATTAGCACGTGTTATGAACGTTTTGTATTTAGCAGGTGGGCCAACAGAGAATGGTACATTTAGAGACGTACAACTTATTAGAAACAATAAAGTAATCGCTCATTTGGATTTGTACGAATTTATAACGCAGGGATTTAGCAAAAATGATGTACCAATTCATGATCAAGATATTATTAAAGTAGGATTGTATAAGTCGCGTATTGAAATAAAAGGTCGTGTCAAACGAAACGCATTTTTTGAAACCTTACCAACTGAGAATCTTGCCTATATTTTTGAGACCTATGGAGGAGGTTTCTCAGAAAATGCCTTTAAAGAATTATTGAAGGTTGAAAGAATAACCAAAACTGAGCGCAAATTGATTGATATCAATTATTCAATTGCCAATTCATTTATTCCAGCTGACGGGGATATTATTACTGCAGAATCCATTACGGAAAATCGATATGAAAATCGGGTAACTTTAGATGGTGAGGTATTTCGTCCAGGTACCTTTTCATTAGATGGTAAATTAACATTATCAGCTTTAATAGCAAAAGCTGGAGGAGTCAAAGAGAATGCTTTTTTAGACCGGGTTACCATCAATCGACTGAATAAAGACTACACACCTTCCAATTTATCAGTTAATCTTGCCGACATACTAAGCGGCAAGACTGCAGATATCATGCTACAAAAGGAAGACAAAATACGTGTATTTTCTATTTTAGAGTTAAGAGAGAAATTTACCGTTACAATACATGGCGAAATTAATGGTATAAAAGAAGAGTATGAGCTAGCCAGTAAAAATACAGAGCCAAAGGAGTCTCCAAACTCGGATACGAATCAAAGTACAACATCAAGTGAAATTGCTGACAAATTTAAATCTGATAATGTTAGTAATGGATTGTTAAATAGACTTGTAAAAATTACAATTCCATACGAAACCAATATGACTGTTGAAGATCTAATAATTAAAGCTGGAGGTCTAAGGGAATCTGCTTCTACTGGTTTTGTGGAAGTTGTAAGAAGAAAGAAAAATGAATTAGTAGAAAATCAAGATTTTACAAGTTCCCAAATTGCAGAAATTTTCAAATTTTCTATTTCTAAAAACCTCATTGTGGATAGTAACGCTTCAACATTCGCGTTGAATCCTTTTGATGAGGTATTTGTACGCTCTTCACCAAATTACGAATTACAACAATTTATTACTTTACAGGGACAAGTTTTATTTCCTGGTGTTTATGGCTTAGAGAAAAAAGATGACAGATTGTCGGATTTAATTAAACGCGCAGGGGG
>NZ_JBIIQN010000035.1:0-21779 GCF_044342065.1 Aquirufa sp.
AATACATTGTTGCTCTCGCAGATTTTAAAAGCTTTTCCAAAGCTGCTGACCATTGCTGTGTTTCACAACCAAGTTTAAGTATGCAGGTACAAAAGCTTGAGGATGAATTAAATCTAACTTTATTTAATAGGAAGGTTAAACCCCTAGAACCTACACTAGAGGCAAAGGAGATTTTGACTAAAGCTCGTGTAATTCTTTCTGAAAGTAAATCCATTTTGTCATTTACGAAAGGTTGGTCTACGCAAGTGAATGGTAATCTCTCGATTGGTGTCATTCCTACGATTGCACCCTATTTAATGCCTCGTTTTCTTTCCGACTTCCAACTTAAATATCCAGATTTAACAATCTCTATTTCAGAGACTACCACGGAAAACATTAAAGCTGAAATTGCTGAGGGTAGAATCGATATTGGTATACTCGTTACGCCATTGAACACAGATCTTGTTGAAGTTCCTCTTTATTACGAGGAGTTATTCCTTTATTCTAACGTATGGGAAGAAGATGGATCAAAATTAAGTGCAGTTTTGGATCCTGCTAAGCTTTGGTTATTAGAAGAAGGACATTGCCTTAGTAATCAAATTAATTCGATATGTAATATACAAGCAGGCGCAAGAATTTCTAATTCACTAACCTATCAAACAGGAAGTTTAGAAACCATTGTCCGTATGGCTGACTTAGGATTTGGTCAGACAATTATTCCACAAATGTTTGTCGACTACTTAGATGTTAAATCCAAAGAGAAAGTACATTCTTTGCCCAAACCTATCCCCATACGTGAGGTATCGTTAGTTCATGCGAATTCCTATTCGAGAATTGCAATAATTAATGCGCTGAAAATGGAAATTTTAGCGCATATACCTTTGCAATGGAGAAGTATTGCAGATAGATCAATTATTCCTATATAGGCGCTAATTCTTTTGTATTTCTAATCTTATAAAGAAAATACAGACTTGCCGCAAAAACAAAGCCTAGAATGAGTATTCCGATACGCATATTTCCGGTAAACTGAATAACTAAACCAAAGAGAAAAGTACCTAAGACCGTTGATAATCTATCACAGACATCATAAAAGCTGAAATATGAACTCGTTTCCTTTTCATTTGATGGACACATTTTGGCAAATGTGGCTCGGCTGTTGGATTGAATTCCACCCATTACAAAACCAATTCCTGTAGCCAATAAGTAGAAATTGAATTGGTCATTAACGGTATAGGCAAATGCGCAAATAACCATCCAAACAAGTACGATAAAAATCAAAGCTTTGATATTACCCATTTTCTGAGATAGCAATGCGCAAAAATAAGCTCCTGGTATTGCAACTAGTTGGATTAATAAAATCGTAATAATTAATGCGTCTGTTGGTAAATGTAATTCTTCACTTCCAAAAAGCGCTCCCAAATACATTACCGTTTGTGCCCCCATATTAAACAGAAAAAAGCTAGCCAAAAAGCTCTTTAAAGCCGTTATGTTCTTCACTTCATGGTAGACCTTTTTTAATTCGCGCCAACCACCTAACCAAACATTTTCTTCATTTGATGGCTTTTTATCCCCTTTTGGCAAATAGTAAAAAGGAATTTGAGCAAACAAAAGCCACCATATTCCAACACTTAAAAATGATATGCGCGAAGCTAAGTCACCTGCTATATTACCATACCATTCCGGTTTCATTACCATTGTCAGGTTTTGAATCAATAAAAGTACACTTCCAATATAACCCAATGTAAATCCTTTAGCACTTAGTCGGTCAAAACGATCAGGACTTGCGATTTCTGGTAAGAAAGAGTTATAAAAAACCATACTCCCTCCCCAGCCTATGATCGAAAACAAAAAACCAAAGGTTCCGATGTAGTAGTTTCCTTTTTCAAAAAAGAATAAACTCATACAACTAAATGATCCTAGGTAGCAGAAAAACCGCATAAAGGTTTTCTTATTCCCTTTATAATCTGCTATTCCTGATAGAATGGGCATTAATACGGCTAAGAATAGAAAAGCAATCGAGATGCTGTAGGAAAAAACAACCGAATTATTTAATGTGAATCCTAAAAATTCAATATCCTTGCTATTCGCTTTACTAACAGCAGCAAAAGGGTAGTAAATAGGAAAAATGGCACTTGTAATGGTTAATGAATGAACAGAATTAGCCCAATCGTAAAAAGCCCAGGCATTCAATACTTTTGGATTATTTAACGCTGTTTTCATATCATTAGAATAGGCCTAATTGTTCTCCTTTATTTGCTTCTTTTGCGATATTTTCTGCTGTATAATTTTTGATTTCTAGCGGTATTTCTTCAGTTGGTTCAGCTTTTCCCATGCTTTCTTCTTCGACTTCTAGTATAATCTTATGACCAGTTGGCACTATCTCTATATCCTCATTGTTTGGTACATCTAGGGTGACATTTTCTACTGATCCGGAAGATTCAGCCTTATCAACAGCTAATGTATTTTCCACTTCTTCACTTTTATCAATTTCTATGACCTCTTCTTCTGCATCAGGTATACTATTTTCCGTCTCTACAAATTTGGCATCGGATAATTTAGGATAATTTAGTTTGCTTCCGATCGCTTTCCAACCGCGGACATCTACCAACTCGTCTATTGGTATTAATTCAATTTCAGTGGTTTTCCCATCAGGCTTATGCTTTATTTGAACATTTGGAGCATAATTAATGGTTGATGCGATTAATTTAGATGCCTTATGATCTGCTATAAACAAGAATTTCTTATCAATAGTGGATGTTTCAATTTTGAATCGTTTAATGAAATAGGTTTTGTTTGAACCATCAAAATAAATTGCAGAAACAATTCCCTTCGGGTTGAATTTTACAAGTAATGCAATGTCCTCTGCGGGATAACGATTTGTTAATTCGAAATTTGTCAATTCATAATTTCCAGCATGATAAATAGCCAAAATAGTATCATTAGGCTCAAAATTGCCTATATAATCACCGTGTTGATCTCTATTCAATCTTCCGATTGTCGGATCATACCAAATATCAACACCTCCAAGCGTTGATACCCCAGCGCTTTTCTGAACGATTTTACGAACCGGATATTTTGTTAATACATTACCTAGCGATTCGCGACCCTTGATTGCTAATTTAGCAAAGTCATAATCAAACTGCTTATTTTTTGCGGTACAGTTGGCTGTCAAATTAATACTTATTACCTCTGCTTCCCCATTCTCATTCGCTGAGAAATACGTTATTTTCGACTTATTATCTTGACTAACTATTCTATATTCACGATCACGCGTTACTGAGGTTACTTTGAATCGTTTAACAAAGGAGACTCCTGATTTGCCATCAAAATAGACTAGATTATAAACTTTACGGTCGTCATTCTTCTTGAATACACTGACATATAGAATATCTTTTCCTACAAAAACCTTTTCTTGAACTTTAGTAACGACACATGTCCCATTTTGTCTTAATACAATGATGTCATCTATGTCGGAACAATCCATGACAAACTCATCTTTCTTTAATCCATAACCTATAAAACCATCTTCACGATTGACATATAGTTTTTGGTTGGCTTGCGCTACCACGGTGGCAGAAATTGTGTTGAAGCTTTTTATTTCAGTTTTACGCTCCCTCCCTTTTCCGTATTTTTGCAATAAATGCTTAAAATAGTCAATAGCATAACGAATTAAGTTAGCCAAATTATCTTCGACTTCAGCTAATTCATCTTGCAAACGCTTCATCGCTTCATCCGCTTTAAAACTATCAAATTTAGATATACGCTTAATTCGTATCTCTAATAATTTTAATATGTCTTCTTCGATAATTTCGCGATAAAAATCCTTTTTGAACGGCTCAAGTCCCTTATCCACCATTTCAATAACCGCTTCAAAAGTTTCGCATTCCTCGATATCACGATAAATTCTATTTTCTATAAATATCTTTTCGAGTGAACTAAATAATAAGCGCTCCATTAATTCATTGCGCCTAATTTCTAATTCCTGTTTTAACAGATCTACTGTTTGATCATTACTAACGCGGAGAATTTCAGCAATTCCGATAAATTGCGGTTTCTCATCAACAATAACGCAGGCATTTGGTGATATGGATACTTCACAATCCGTAAAAGCATATAAGGCATCAATCGTCACATCGGGAGAAATTCCTGGTGCCAATTGAATTTGAATTTCAACGTCTTTGGCTGTATTATCAATAACTTTTTTGATCTTGATTTTACCGGTATCATTGGCCTTAATTATGGAATCAATTAAAGATGTTGTCGTAGTTCCGAAAGGTATCTCTTTGATTAACAGCGTTTTCTTGTCAAATTCTTCAATCTTTGCTCGAACTCTGATACGTCCACCTCGAAGTCCATCGTTGTAGTTTGAAACATCAATCATCCCACCCAACTGAAAGTCGGGATATAGGATAACTTTCTTGTTATTTAATAAATCTATTGACGCTTGTATAATCTCGCAGAAATTATGCGGCATGATTTTGGTCGCTAATCCTACTGCTATACCTTCTACACCTTGCGCTAGGAGTAGTGGAAATTTGATTGGAAGCGTTATTGGCTCTTTTTTACGTCCATCATAGGATAATTGCCAGCGGGTGGTTTGATTGTTAAATACGACGTCATTGGCGAATTTTGATAAACGAACTTCGATATAACGCGCCGCAGCTGCACTGTCCCCTGTTCGGTTATCTCCCCAGTTTCCTTGACAATCAAATAATAAATCCTTTTGGCCCAAATTAACTAAAGCATCGTTGATAGACGCATCTCCATGCGGATGATATTGCATGGTTTGTCCAATTACATTAGCAACCTTATTGAACCGACCATCATCCATTTCCTTTAATGCATGTAAAATCCGTCGTTGAACCGGTTTTAATCCATCTTCTACAGCAGGAACTGCGCGTTCTAAAATAACGTAAGAGGCATATTCCAAAAACCAATTTTCATACATGCCAGCAACGGCTATTTGATTTTGTAATGTACCTTCGGTCGTTTCACTCATTGGTATTTGTTAATCTATTAGGTTAATTAATTGATACAACATGACTGCAGTAGCTCCCCATATTTCCTCCGATTCATAATAATAGCGAGGTGCTACTATTTTCTCTTTCATGAATTCCAATTCATGATAATCCAAGGATTCTTTCTTTTTAAAAAAAGCTACAGGTATTTCAAAAATACGATTTATTTCTCTTTTATTTATGTGGTAGTCTAGGTTTTTATTAAGAACTACATAGTATGGTTGTATCCAATAATTAGAAACATGAACCCAATGTGGTTTTAATTCAATTAATTGAGATTCATTTAATTGAATACCAATTTCCTCTTCCAACTCTCGGAGTGCGGTATGTTTTAAACTGAGGTCACTTTGATCTTTTTTGCCTCCTGGGAAAGCCATTTGGCCACTATGGTGTCCATCATATTCATTTCGCTTAATTAAAACGAGTTTACTTGGTTCATTATTGGTTTTAATTATAATTGCAACAACGGCTGCATGTCTGGCATTTTCGCGCAAATTCGAATTTGATTCTAATTCAGAGAGTAACTGATACAATCGTTGAAAAGGCTTATCCATTATTGGTATTGGCTATAATGGCTTCAGCACAGCGAATACCGTCTAAAGCGGCTGACATGATTCCACCAGCATATCCCGCTCCTTCACCGCAAGGATAAAGTCCTTTAACTTTTGGATGTTCCAAGGTTTCTTGGTCTCTTGGAATTTTAACTGGCGATGAAGTTCGACTTTCCAAACCTATTAATTGTCCAAGATTACTGCTAAAATTTCGAATTTTACGATCAAAATCTTGAAGCCCTAATGCCAAAGGCTCAGCAATATATTCTGGTAAATATTCACGCATTTCTCCAGGTTGTAACCCAGGTACATAGGATGTATCATGAAATGAATTACTGGATTTTCGCTTGATAAAATCTCCAGTTAATTGTGATATTGCTTGTTGCGTACCTCCAACTAAATGATGTGCTTTTTGCTCTAATTCTTCTTGTAAATACATGCCAGCTAATGCCCCATATTCTTTGTATTTAGCTAAATCCTCTGGAAGTATACTTACGACAATGCCTGAATTAGCGTATTTTGAATCTCGACGGGATGGTGACATGCCGTTAACAACAACTTGGTTTTGTTGAGTGGCTGACGGTACAATAAATCCACCTGGACACATACAGAAGGAAAAAACACCACGCTGTTTCCCTTTATATCGTGTTTGAGTAACTAGACTAAATGAAGCTGGGGGTAAATAATCAGGTCTTTGCGTCATTTTATATTGACACGTATCTACCATTTTTTGCGTATGTTCTATTCTAACACCGATAGCGAATGGTTTAGCTTCTATGTCAATATGTTTTGTTAATAATAACTCAAATATATCGCGTGCTGAATGTCCGGTAGCCAAAACGATACTATTTGCCGAAATTGCTTTGCCATCAAATAACTCAACTCCTTTGATTTTATTATTTTCAATTATAAAATCGGTAACCTTGGAGTTAAAATATACTTCGCCTCCTGCTTGCAATATGGCATTTCGGATGCCTTCAATAATTCCGGGTAATTTATTTGTACCTATATGTGGGTGAGCTTCATACAGTATATTCGAATTCGCACCGAAAGCTACAAATGTTTCCAATACCGATTCGATATCTCCACGCTTAGTGCTTCGCGTGTATAATTTTCCATCAGAATAGGTGCCTGCTCCTCCTTCCCCAAAACAATAATTACTGTCGGGATTAACAATATTATGTCGGTTGATAGCCGCCAAATCCCTTCTTCTTTCCCGAACATTATTTCCTCGTTCCAATACAATGGGTTTAATCCCTGAACGAATTAATCTTAAAGCTGCAAATAATCCTGCTGGTCCACTTCCAATTATGATGACATTTTTTGCCGTTGAAGAAAGTTTCGGTAATTGAATCCGCTCTGATAAGTCCAATTGGAAATTGTGCTCCAATGGATAAAAGCCAATTTTAATATTAGCTTTAATTTGCCTACTGCGCGCATCAATTGATTTTTTCTCTATGCGATACTGACATGAATTTAATAGCTTTGTACCTAATTCTGCGCTTAAAAAGTCATGCAGTAACGCAGGAGAATTTGCGATGGCTGGATCAAGAACAAAGGATTTAAATTCGGGCATACTGAATATTTATACAAATTTACTAATCTATTTTAAACTATAAGATGAATCATCTCCAAAACCAAGTCAGCCCCTACTTATTACAACATAAGCATAACCCAGTTGAATGGTATCCTTGGGGAGAGGTTGCTTTAGATAAAGCTAGGAATGAAGACAAGCCAATTATTTTAAGTATTGGATATGCTGCTTGTCACTGGTGTCATGTGATGGAGCATGAATCATTTGAGAATCAAGAGGTGGCTACATTGATGAATAATCATTTTATCTGTATAAAAGTGGATCGTGAAGAAAGACCCGATATTGATTTAATTTATATGGATTCTATTCATGCGATGGGTCTTCAGGGTGGCTGGCCTTTGAATGTATTTCTGATGCCCGATCAAAAACCATTTTACGGAGGAACTTATTTTCCGAAGAACAATTGGATTCAACTTTTGAATTCTATTCAAAAAGCTTTTCAAAATCATAAAATAGAATTGCAGCATTCCGCCGATGGCTTCGCTTCCAATATGAATAGCTCTGATGTAGGTCTTTATCCTATTAATTTGGAGGAACTAAGTCCAATATTGCCTCATGTCCTGGAGCTTATTCAGAAAGGTTTAGATCCGGTTTTTGGCGGAACAAATAAAGCTCCTAAATTTCCCATTCCTTCATTAGGTCATTTGATTGAGGCCTTGCCGTACAAGTTAATAAATAATAGTACATTAGAAAGGCTAGCCGATCTGCAACTAACCAAAATGGCTCTTGGAGGTATTTTTGATCAAGTAGGTGGTGGTTTTTCACGTTACTCGGTGGACTCGGAATGGTTTTGTCCACATTTTGAGAAAATGCTGTATGATAATGGTCAATTGTTACGTTTGTATGCATTAGCATATAAACGCACTAGCAATAATCTATACAAAGAGGTTATTGTTCAGCTAATAGGATTTTTAAATACGGAATTAGTCGCTGAAAATGGTTTGTATTATGCATCAATTGATGCAGATAGCGAAGGAATAGAAGGATTATATTACGTATGGACTTTTGATGAGTTGAATAATATATTGCCTATAGAGAAATATCATCAATTTTATACTGCCTACAGTGTTAATAAAAATGGTAATTGGGAACATGGCTATAACATACTTTTTAAAAAAGAGTGTAATTTAAACGAAGATTTTTATAAAGAATTAAGCATCTTAAACAAGGTGCGTAATTTACGTATTCGACCTGCTACAGATACCAAACAAATTCTTTCGTGGAATGCTTATGTAAGTTTGGGTCTTTTTGAAGCGGCAATCGTGTTGGATAATACTGATTATTTACATGCGGCAAAGTTGCATTTGGAAGCAATGATTACCGATTTTTTTGATGAGCAAACTGGTTTGATTTTTCATCAAACTCAATATGCGGCTCAACCAATCGCAGCATTTTTGGATGATTTAGCAGCTTGTGGTTTAGCATGCATAAAAGCATATCAGAATTTTGGAGATAAAGTATATTTAAATCAAGTTACAATAATTCTGAAGGCAATAGAACAAAGTCATACGAGACAAAATGCTTTGTATAATTTTCATTCTAATTTTAATGATGCGTTAATTGCGCCAAAATTTGAAATTGTGGATTCGGTTTGTCCTTCATCGAATTCCATGCTTTGTGAGTTGTTTCTGTGGTTTGGGGTTATTGAAAGTTTACCTGAGTATACAATTAAAGGAAAAAATATGCTGGCAGCTGTATTAGAGCAAGCTCAAAGCAATCCAATTTATTTTGCAAATTGGCTACGAATTCATTCTCAGTGGATTGAAAATCCTCAAGCGATTATTAAATACAATGCATCTATGGTTGATGCATCACAATTGAATGATATTACAGCCAATTACATTCCCATTGCCGACCTACCGCATATGTTTTTGGTATGCATAGGTGACCGTTGTCTCGAACCATGTTTAGATAAGAAGACCTTAATTGAACAATTAAAATCTATTTAATTCGATCTGGATTTTCATTTACAAAGGCTCCCCATCCTTTTTGGGTGCCTTTAACAGATGAGCTAATGTTTTTATTATGAAAATGATGGCAGATAGCGATACCTAGTGCATCAGTCGCATCATGTAATTTTCCATCCAATTTTATTCCACTAATTATTTCAACCATTTTGGCAACTTGTTCCTTTGATGCATTGCCATTGCCTGTCACCGATTGTTTGACTTTCTTTGGCTCATACTCTGTTATTGGTATACTTTTTGAAAATGATATCGACATAACCATACCTTGAACTCGTCCAAGTTTTAGCATTGATTGAACATTTTTTCCAAAAAATGGTGATTCAATAGCAATTTCATCTGGTAAAAATTCCTCAACGATTCCCATTACACGTTCATGAATCTTTAAGAATTTAGCACCTTGTGTAGTATACTTTGTGAGATTTAAAACTCCATATTGTAGGACATGTACTTTATCACGTGTAATTCGAATTAATCCGTAACCTAAGTATCGAGTACCGGGATCGATTCCAAGAATTATTTTTTCTGCACCAAGGTTTGTAATTTGCGCCATATTTTTAATCTATGTTCATTCATCAAATCCCTCGTATTGTTCCTGCTTTATTGCCCAAGCTAATTTGGTCAGTACCAGTATCTGAAGAATCGAATGAGGTTTATTTTACATTTGATGATGGACCAACTCCTGAAATTACCAATTTTGTGTTGGATTGTTTAGCCAAGTATAAAGCTAAAGCTACTTTTTTTTGCATAGGTAAAAATATTCAGGATAATCCCGACATCGTAAATTCTATTATTCAAGAACATCATCGTATTGGAAATCATACGATGAATCACGCCAACGCTTGGAAATATACGATGGATCAATACAAAAAAGATATTCAAGCCTGCGATGAGATTATAGTCGAACTTAAAATTGATTCTGTTGGATTTAGGCCACCGTATGGAAGGATTAATTCTGAAATATATCGGAATCTTTCAAGCCAATACCCTATTTATATGTGGTCTTTTTTGTCTGGTGACTATAATCATGATTTATCTACTAAATCCATCATAGAGGCTGGTAAAAAGCATATTAAGCCTGGATCCATATTGGTGTTTCATGATAGTATTAAGGCTTTCCCGCGTTTAAAGGTGGTCTTGCCTGCTTTATTGGATTTTTGTTATCAAAATCATCTAACCGTTAAAGCATTATGATAGATACGCATGCGCATTTGTATGATCCCCATTTTCAACCTGATATTAACCAACATATAACAGAAATTCAGGAAGCAGGTGTTAATGAGGTATGGTTGCCAAACTGTGATTTAGCTTCATGGGATCAATTAGTAGAATTAACTACTAAATTTCCTCATTTCGTATTGCCCATGATAGGCCTTCATCCTACTTATGTTAAAGAAAATTACATTCTAGAATTACAGGGTTTAGAAGCACTTCTCGAGAAAAATAAAGTTTTAGCGATTGGAGAAATTGGCTTAGATTACTATTGGGATACTACGTATCAAAAGGAACAGATTAAAGCTTTTGAAAGGCAGTGTCATTGGGCTCTAGATAGAAAAATTTGGATTGATGTCCATTGCAGAAAAGCCTATGGTGATTTGATTCGATTATTGAAGAAACCAGAATATAGGAACCTTAATGGAATAATTCATTGTTTCTCTGGAGATTATCGAGAAGCTCAAACGCTAGCTAGCTTAGGATTTAAACTAGGTGTTGGGGGCGTAATTACCTATAAAAACACAACACTTTTTGAGGCAATTAAAGATATTCCTTTAACAAGTATCGTTTTGGAAACGGATTCACCCTATTTATCCCCTGTTCCGTTTAGAGGAAAGCCGAATTCTCCTAAGTTTATTCCTATAATAGCGCAAAAGCTAGCTGATTTATATCAAGTGCCACTTTCGGATTTAATAGAAATAACCAATCAAAATGCACAAATTCTAAAAACTATGTCTGGTTATTAAGTAATATATCGGTTTCTATTTTCCAATTTAATATGGCTTGCTTAAGACTATTGGCGATTTTATTTTTTGAATTCCAGAAGTTCTCCCATTTACCCTGAAATGCAATTTTCCCATTTTTAATTACGCCTAATTTATCACTCATTTTAAGTATATCGAGCAGATCGTGACTAATTAATAAGCATGGAATCTTCTTGTGTGCAATTAGCTCTTGAATGATTGTAGTAAACTCGATTTTTTGTTCTGTATCCAATTGACTAAATGGCTCATCCAACACTAAAAATTCAATAGGTTGACTTACGGCCTCTAATAAAGCAATTTTTTGCCTTTCTCCCCCAGAGAGCTGAATTATTTTAGTATGTAACAGATGCTTGATATGAAAAAGCCGTATGTAATATTTTATAGTCTTTTCTTTTTCTTTATGAGGTAAGCGCTGGAACAGCATCGCTAAGTAATCTAAAACTGTGTGATGAGGCTTTAAATGTAAATTTTGGGGAACATAGCCAGCTTGTTTAAATTGTGGTATTAAACGATCAATCCCTCCGTTTAATTCAAGTTGATTTACAAGAATGGACGCTCCTTCACATTTAGTTAATCCGACGACGATATGAGCTACTGTGCTTTTCCCAGACCCACTTTTTCCAACCAAGGTGTAAATTTCACCAGCTTTTATTTCTATTTTGATTTTAGATAGCCCAAAATGTGGATTTACTTGGTATCTTGGTATGAAAATTTTTAACATTTAAATCTAGTAATATGCTATTGTGTGGAGTTGATGTAGGTACATCGTCGATTAAAGTTAGTGTAGTTGACGCTTCAAACCAACAATTAATTTACTCAACCTCATTTCCCGAAATTGAAAATGAAATTTCAAGTCCTGAGCCTGGTTTTGCCGAGCAGGATCCTGAACATTGGTGGTATTGTGTTCAACAAGCAATTTTAAGAGCCAACGCTTCCAAAAAATATGATTCAAAAGATATTTCTGCGATAGGTATCTCCTACCAAATGCACGGTTTGGTTGTTTTAGATGCTCAACATAAAGTTGTTCGTCCATCAATTATATGGTGTGATTCACGGGCTGTGCAAATTGGTAATCAAGCTTTTGAATCCATTGGTAAGTCGTATTGTCAAACAAACCTGTTAAATTCTCCAGGTAATTTTACTGCATCGAAGTTGGCATGGGTGAAAGCAAACCAACCTGATATTTATAACAAAATTCACCAAGTGATGCTTCCCGGAGATTTTATTGCAGGTAGACTCACGAAGCAATTCACTACCACACCTTCTGCGCTATCAGAGGGAATTTTTTGGGATTTTCCAGCAAATGAAATTTCTGAAACTTTGTTGTCTTATTTTGGTTTTGAAAAACATTTGTTTCCAAAAGTTCAGGATGTCTTCTCGAACCATGGTTTAATTGATGTTGAGGTAGCGTCACATTTAGGTTTAAACGCTCAAGTTCAAGTAACCTACAAGGCTGGTGATCAACCCAATAATGCTTTTTCATTAGGTGTATTGCATCCTGGTGATATTGCGACTACTGCAGGTACTTCGGGTGTTGTTTATGGGGTAAGTGATGAGCTTAAATGTGATGTAGCTAATCGAGTTAATTCATTTGCCCATGTTAACTACAGCCAATACGCTAAACGCGTAGGTGTATTAATGTGTATCAATGGTACGGGTATTTTGAATCGGTGGGTAAAACAAACCATTTGTCCGGAGATGAGCTATGTTCAAATGAATGAAGAGGCTACCAAAACAACGATTGGATCTAAAGGTTTACTTTGCATTCCATTTGGAAATGGCGCGGAACGAATATTTCATAATTCAATAATGGGGGCAAGTTTTGAAGAATTAGATCTAAATCGGCATAGTAGAGCTGATATGATACGTGCAGCTCAAGAGGGCATTGCTTTTTCAATGGCATATGGAATAGAAATGCTTGCAGATGCTGGAATTAAACCTAAAAAATTAAAGGCTGGATTTGCTAATATGTACTTAAGCGATGTTTTTAGTCAAACTATCGTTAATGCCTCCAATGTATCTGTAGATTTAATGGATTCAGATGGAGCTTTTGGAGCAGCCTTAGGCGCAGGCTTAGGAATTGGATTTTACAAAAATGCCGATGAAACAGTTGCCAACATCAAACAAATAAAATCTATCCATCCGCTTGCCGAAAACAGGGAAGCAACAACAGATGCCTATCTTGCGTGGAAAGAATTAGTTTCGAAAAAGCTTATAAAAAGGTAAAGCCTCCCAATTTCTTGAGAGGCTTGTACCCAGAGCCGGAGTCGAACCGGCACGGGCTTGCACCCACGGGTGTTTGAGACCAGCGCGTCTACCAATTCCGCCATCTGGGCAATTGAATCAAACCAATTGGCTCAATTGCAATGCAAAAGTATGTTTTTATTCATGATTTAACAAGTGTACATTTAATAATTTCTGTATTATTCATACCGTAAAGCCTCTACCGGATCCATTTTTGAAGCTTTAAATGCTGGATAAATTCCTGAAAACAAGCCGACTAGCACACAAATAATTATACCCACCGTCATCCATAACCAAGGTATAATAAAACTAGCTGCTCCAGAACTAATTCCTTGTGCAATGAGATTTCCAATAGGAATTGCTAAAATAATTCCACCTATCCCGCCCAATAGACATATAACTATAGCTTCAATTAAAAATTGTTGTAAAATGCGTGAAGGCGTAGCTCCAAGTGATTTTCTTATTCCAATTTCCCTAGTTCTTTCGGTCACAGAAACCATCATTATATTCATAAGGGCAATGGCAGCTCCTAATAAAGTGATAAATCCAATGACAAATCCCCCTAATTGAAGGCTAGAAGTTATGCTTTCAAAACTTTTAGCAATTGAATCAGATCGATCTATAGAAAATGAATCTTCCATGCCAATTGGATCCATCCGAACCTTTCGCATAACTCCCCTAGCCTCTTCCATAAAATCGTCTAAATTCTTTACTTTCGTAGATGAAGTGGTGATATCAAAGGTTAAATTTCGACCTACTGCCATTTTTCTGCCAGTTTCTAATGGAACCATGATTACTCGGTCATCACCACCACCCATCATATTTCCTTTTTTTGCTAAAACTCCAATCACTTTTAACTTTATTCCACTGACAACTATTTCTTTATTTAATGGACTAGCTTTTTCGAACAATTGGTCAATTACATCTACCCCTAAAAAACAAACATTAATGGCATTTGTAAATTCATTCGTAGAGAAATTTCGACCATCAGCAATTTTATATCCTTTTAATTCGACGAAATTATCATCAATACCCAGTAACCTTACATTAGGATTTGTTTTTTTACTCTCAAATTTTGCTATAGCGTTATTCGTAACGTTAGTTTTTAAAGAAACTTTTCCTTTGGAGGTAAATAGTGACTTATAACGGCTTGCTTGACGAAAATCAATATTTTTAAAACGCTTTTCTTTTTGACCCTCTCTCCTAACTTGCATAGCAGGACGATTTCTTATATCAAAGGAATTTGCCCCTAATCCAGAAAAACTATTGTCTACAGAGCTCTGAATACCGTCTATTGCAGTTAGAATACCTACAAGCGAGGTGATACCTAGGGAAATGATTAATGCTGTAAGCACAGTTCTGAGTAAATTCCCCTTAATTGATCGTAAACCTTCGGCGATATTTTCTTTGATATTCATATATTTCTAGCTTACTGCAAGGTATCATGAAATATTAGCTAATTAAAACCAGTGGTATCGAAATATATCCACTAATCATTTTTACTACTTTAATTTACGTAAATAGTAATCTTCTCCCCGTACAATAATATGTTCGTTTAGCGTCGTATCAGTTCCCAATCTAATATCATTAGGTAGTGGTTTAATTACTTTTTTACTAAAGAAAAGATAGCCAGCTTCCGTTGGGATAGGCTGTAATCCTTTTTCAAATGGATTAATTGGAACTAATTTCCGCCTAAACTCTTTTCCCCATAAAGGATATTCATAATCGTCGTTAATGGTAGCTAAAGCTACTATGGCATCTCTTGGTACAATTGAATCAAATCGTGCATAAGCCTTTGTAATATCAGGTCTTGAAACAGTTAAATGCTCCATTCGAGTTTTATTCCAAATAGTAGGTAATTTATGGGTAGATAATAAAGCACTTCTGCTATGAAATAGTAATGTTGAATATGCCGATACAACAATTATAAAAAATATTGGGAGGGCATACATGTATTTCTTTAATGAAACTATTTTTTCAAAGAATATACTAGCAATTGGAAGAATGAATACTAATGAGCTAATCATATAACGACCTTTCCAGGGATCATAAGCAGCTGAAAATGCTAAGGCAATAAAATGAAAAATGAAAGCGATAAATATCAAATAATAGATTGCTTTTCTTTTTTTAGACAGTAATAAAATAATAGACGGGATAAAGACTAATAAGAATATACTACCATAAATTGGCGTTCCATTATAAAAGTCAAAATGCCGTGTGTAATTAAAGGGTACAATGGTAAATGTTTTAGAATTTTCAAGTCCCCAATTAAATGTCGCATCAAGTTTTCTAAATTGATTATTGATTGCTTCTTGCCAATATTCTATTTGGTCTATGTTTCTTAAACCATCAAAATTTAACAAGTCAAAGAAATACCTTGCTATATTTTTTGAGCCATGAATAATTAAATTAGACAAATTTCCAGCACGTTCTATGGATTGATGTTTAGTTGCCGTCTCAGGCCCTATGGGATGTCCGTAATGTATTAAATTGGAAACATAACCCGTTGGTAGGCTCATAATAACAATAAAAAACATGCTAAAGAATAGATGTTTAAGTTGGTACAAATAGGTTGTTGATTTCGTTGCAACAAAACTGTAAATAAGCAAAATGCCGATACTGGGTACTGAGAATAAAAAGGTAATTTTATGGCTTAAGGCAATGGCAAATACAAAAGCAAAAAAGTAGATATAAAAAATTTGTCGACTCTTTATAAAACGAAATAGAAAATACAAGGTGCTTGCCAAATAAGCCCCCAATACAATATCAGTATCCGTTGTGGTTGATTGAATTAATACAATTGGAGTAAATAGGATTAACATAGAACTTAGAAGACGAACTTTAAATTCAATTCCTAGTTGTTTTAGTATTGCATAGGACCCAACAAAAAGCATCCAATACGCTGAAAAATTGGGTAGTTTAAAGAAATGTTCATTATATCCACTCATAATAAAGGGATAATATTGAATAGAAGAAAAACTTTTAGGATAGGTATCTACATTCCAATTTGTCCCTACGAAATGGGCTGTGCTATGATTTTGGGCAAAGTATAAAATACGATTAAGATGTCCTGTCATGCTGTCCCATTCATTAGGCGGTATAAAAAACAACAAGAATATTTGCAAAAGAGCAATTCCAAGAATGCTAAAAAAGACAAGTCCAAAAAGCAGTTTTTCTGACTTACGCTGATTAATGTAAAGTATATGCAGCTGTTGAACACTTGATCCAACCAATTTTAAAATTGATTTATGAGACGATTCAGGCAAATAGATGAGGTATTTGAAAAAATAATAAATTAGGTACGATGTAAAAAAAGGAACAATTGACCAACCATATGGGCTATCCCAATAACGGATAAAACTGAGAAAGTATCCCGACAAAATGATACTGCCAGATTGTATAGCAAATCCTGCGATTAATATTTCATCAAAGTTTTTATTGGAAATTTTTGACGCAATACGATAGTTGAAAAGGATAAAAGAAAGAAATACAATTAACAACATAGGAACTCTTTAAAGTAAAGAATTAATAATCTCGGTGATTTTCTTTATGTTTTCAGCGCTAATTTCTGCAGATAGTGGTAAGCAAAGTATTCTTTTTGATATATCCTCTGCTATTGGACAAGCTTGATATGTCAAATAAGGCAATTCATTTAGCGCTGGATAAAAATAACGCCTTGGGTAAATTTCTGCTTCATTCAACTCGGCTATAACTTGTAGCAACTTCTCTTCCGAAGGTAGAATAATAGGGAAATAACTGAAATTCCGTATATTATCTGGGTTCCATTGAATTCTTCCAACTTGCGGAGATAAGATCGAATCGTATAATTCAGATGCACCTTTACGATGATCACGTATTTGCGGGAAATATGTCAAATTTATCAAGCCCATTGCAGCATGAAATTCTGAATTTTTCCCATTTATTCCAGCAGCAAAATAATCGTCTGCCTTGTGTCCAAAACTTCTTATTCCTCGAACTTTTTCACACAACTCATTATTATTAGTAATTACGGCTCCTCCCTCAATGGTATGAAAAATTTTTGTCGCATGAAAACTGCAGGTTGAAATCGTTCCGTAATTAAATATGGACTTACCTTTATATTTCACACCAAAAGCATGTGCTCCATCATAAATCAATGGTATACCGTATTCTTTAGCAAGCTCTTCTTGTTCGAGTAAATTTCCACAATTTCCATATACATGCGTTGTTAAAATCCCGCTAGTTTGCGAACTAATAACTTTTTGTATGTCCTGAACCTCACAAGTCAAACTATTTAAAGAAATATCCGCAAATACAGGATTACAATTTTCCCAAATTAATGCAGTTGTCGTAGCACAATAAGAAAATGGAGTGGTAACGACATCACCTTGAAGTTCTAATGCTTTAATTACCAGTTGTAATGCAATCGTACCATTACTTACAAATAGAAAATTTTCAACTTCTAGGTATTCAGCTATTTTTTTTTCAAGCTCCAAAACCAATGGGCCATCATTAGTCAATTGACCGTTAGCCCAAATTTGTTCCAACAAAGATATATACTCTTTGATGTCTGGTAAAAAGGATTTTGTTACATGAATCATGCCTTATATTTCGGTTGATACTTGTTCCATAACGATGGGAAAATTAGGACGAACGTAACCAGGCCATTTCCCATACCAAGTTGTATTTTCACGGTAATCAGCTATTTCAAATTCAAATAGTTCTTCGAAATTAGCTAACACGATGCTTGAATTTTTTACCACCATAATCGATAAAAAATAAGAACCATCATTCAGGTAGTTTCCCGGAATTTGTATATCAGTAGATATAATGCCTGACTTAAATTGAGTAGGTTGATTTCCAAGATTAAATATACACTCACCTGTGCTGGCATATAAATGTACACTGATGTTTAAATCCGCTTGCGCTAAAGTATTATAAAACTCAAAATGTAAGCTGAATGGATCATTAATAGTCCAGTAATCCAATCCTTGAGTTAATTGTGGTTTAACTTCAGCGTATTTTAAACGAATAAATTCATTTCCAATAGCATTTGAGAAGTTGTCAGATGCATAATAAATCTTTTTGGATTGTACCTCGGACATGTAATTTTTAATTACCTGAGCAGTCTCACCCATTTGCTTTACAGATCCTTTTTCTAAATGTAAGGTCTTATTACACAAATTTGATACCGCAGTAAGGTTATGACTTACAAATAATATTGTTTTTTCATTTGCAGCAACCTCCTTCATTTTACCTAATGACTTTTTTTGAAAATCAGCATCACCAACGGCTAAGACCTCATCCACAATGAGTATTTCCGGATTAAGGTGAGCTGATATAGCAAAACCTAATCTAATGTACATTCCTGATGAATACCGTTTTACTGGTGTATCAAGAAAATTTGAAATCTGTGGGCCTGCAAATTCTACAATCTCATCAAACTGGGCTTTAATGTCACGCTTACTCATCCCAAGAATAGCACCATTTAAAAATATGTTTTCGCGGCCCGACAATTCTGGATGAAAGCCAGTGCCAACTTCCAACAAACTTGCTACTTTCCCCTTAACTTGAATATTCCCAGATGTAGGATTTGTTATGCGACTTAAAATTTTAAGTAATGTAGATTTACCTGCTCCATTATTTCCGATTATACCTAATTTATCACCTTTCTTTATTGAAAAAGACACATCCTGTAAAGCATAGTAATCTTTAGACTTTTCTTGCTTGATAAATAAGGATTTAAATCCGTTGCGAAGTGATATTGGCTCCGCTAAACGATTTAAATTATACTTTTTTGTAATATTATTTACCTCTACAATATTCATGCTACCTTATAAATAATCTACGAATGAGCTTTCCTTCTTTGTGAATATATAAATTCCTACTCCAAAAACAGTAATACTACTGGTAATTGACAAATAGATAAAATCAAACGACTGTAAATGATATCCAGGGATAAGTAAAATACGTGCATATTCAACAATACCCACTAAAGGATTGAATAAGGAATATAGATTGAACCAAGCTGATATTTGAAGAGATTTTGCCGTGTAGACAATAGGACTGATAAAAAAACCGTATTGTACAATCAGTGGAATCATTTGCAAAAGATCTCTATATTTTACAGAAAATGAACAAAATATCAACCCTAATCCAATACTAAAAAATAAAGTTAACACTAAGGCTAATGGCAATAAAAGGATGTAAATTGATATAGTATGCATTAGTGCTAAACTTAAAAGCATGTACACTATTAAACCAATGATAAAATCAAAAATAGACACTGCAATTGATGAAAATGCAATAATTAATCGAGGGAAATATACCTTAGAAATTAAATTATTGTTGGCCAAAATTGAATTACTAACAGCCTGAAATGTATTTGCAAATAAATTCCAAATAATGACGCCTGAAAAAATTACCAATTGTAAAGGATAACCTGATATGTCACCAATTTTAGCAACGTTTTTAAAAGCAAACAAAAAAACTAGCATGGTTAATACAGGTCTAATTATTGCCCATATAATCCCCAGGTAGGTTTGCTTATATCGAATTGAAATATCTCTTTTTGCTAAAATATAGAGAAGTTCTCTTTCTTGAAATATTTCAGAAAATAACTTTGTAAATAAAGTCATGAACTACCTATTTAATAATTAATTCGATATAAATACCTTAGATAAGCTGTAAAGCAGCCTAATAAAAAACCTAATAATGTACCTATGCTTATTATTTTTCCCCAACGATACGGAAGCGTAAAAATTGGTAGTTCAGTATCTTCAATAATCGTTAATAAAGGTGATTCTTTTACTAAAGAAAATTTAAGGTTATCGTAATTACGTAATGCATCAAAATAAAGTGCTTGCAATTGTGTTGAATTCATTTGCAATCTTTCAGCAATAACCCTAGCCCTTTGGAAAATTATTTGTTGGTTCTGATCATTATAATTTGCCAATCTTCCTTGCGTGTAATAAAGGGCTGATCTTAATGAATCAACTCTTTTCTCCATAATTACCAATAACTCTTTTGATTTTTTTGTCTTGGTGTTTATGTAATAATCTGTAATTGTTTTTAAATAAAGTTGCGCCCAAACATGCGTTAACGTATCATTTCTCGTTTCTACTGATAAGGTCTGGAAACTTGATTTTGGGTTATCTAGGTAGATATCAGTATTCTCATTTAAATACACTGAAATAGCATTGATGATATTTTTATCTTGAACATCAATGGAATCTAAATTTCCTGTTTTAAATCGATGATTAATAAAATCTACAGGCAAATCACTCCATTCATGATTTTGTAATTCTGATCGCTGCAAAAAGAAATTTCCAAAATAGTCTGTTTTGTTTCCAAACTTAACTTTAGTTAATATAGCCTTACGATATATATTTCTTGTTTTTAAAAGTTCTTTAAAATTATCGCCAGTAAAAATTGAATTTCCCGAACTTGGAGTTCCAATTCCAAGTGTTGAAGCTAGGCCTGCTAAACCATTATCAGCACCCTCTGATTCTAAAACAAAAACAATTTTTACTTTCTTCAAACTGTTGGTACTCCTGTAAATTTCTACACCCAATCCAGTCAATAGACCCAATAGAGTAAAAATTATAATTACGAGTTTATTGCGTTTTACAAACGGTATAAATCCCATTAATTTAACTAAAACATTTTCTAGTGAAAATTGATCGTTTCTTTCTTCGCTCATAAATAAATTATTGTGCCGTTGCTTTAATCAATGTAATAATTCCAATTATACTGGTAACAGTTCCTGTTAAAACAGATACAAGTGACACAATTTGTTGACTCGCATTTGCTGTTTTAATCCGTTTAGGAATAATGATTTCACTTCCACGCTCGATTCGTGGGTTAAATCGCATAAATAGGAAGTTTTTAACTCGCTTGACTGATCCATTGGCATAAATTACATAGGCTCGTTTTCGAGCTGAACTTGAAGTAAAGCCTCCAGCACTTGACACGTAATTGCTTAAAGTTCTAGATTCGGTGAATTTTACATTGTTTGGATATAATACTTCACCAGTAATTTTTACTGTTTGTGGCTCTCTAGGGATATTTATTACGTCCCCATTAATAATTTGAATATCATCTGATCCACCTGGATTAGCTAATGCTGCCACAAGATTAATACCAATGGTCTCATGCTTTGTAGTACTTTGATCCGATGAATTATTAACGGTTACCCCCGAGTAATTATCATTTATATCATTGATTTGTTTATTTTTAAACTCGACTTCAGATTCTGAAAGTTCAGTTTTTCTAATCAATTTGGCTCCTTCTGGGTAAGCTTGTTTGTTAAGACCCCCTGCGCGTTTAATTAAATCCGACAAGCGGTCATCTTTTTTCTCTAAGCCATAAACACCAGGAAATAAAACTTGTCCCTGTAAAGTAATAAATTGTTGTAATTCGTAATTTGGTGAAGAGCGTACAAATACCTCATCAAAAGGATTCAACGCGAA
>NZ_JBIIQN010000059.1:0-20661 GCF_044342065.1 Aquirufa sp.
CTGCGGACAATCCGTAGGAACATCTAAAAAGTTACCCTTTTGTCCCCAACGAATATTCGATTGCAATTGATTTAACAAGGGGTTACTTGTTTCAAAAGTTCCTGTTGATGCCATATCCGAATGCAAAGCAATGGCCTTAAAATCCTCTTTATTTACCTCATAGCCTTCTACTTGCACATAGCGAAAACCATAGAAAGTAAAATGTGGCTCGATGGTTTCAACTTCCCCAGATAATACATAAGTCGCTTGAGCCTTAGCAGAACGCAGGTTTGCAAAGTAAGGCTCACCTACTTTATCTAACATTTCAACATGAGACAAGCGAACTTGTTGGCCCGATTTTCCCTTCGCATGGAACTGCACCCAACCCACAACGTTTTGGCCAAAATCCAAAATGGTTTTTCCAGATTTGGTGGTAATTACTTTTTGAACGGAAATCGTCTCTTGCTTTTTAATGGGTTCATTAATTTGGGCTTTTAAAACATCAAAAGAGGCCTTTGTTTCTACAACCGGTGACCATCCAGCTGCTTTAATTCGTAAATCTTGTTTTTCCCCATCATAGATTTCAGAACTAATAATCGAACTCAAAGCAGATTTCCAAGATCCGTCGGATACTATAGTTTCAGTCGACCCATCCGCATAGCTAATTTCCAACTGGCTTAACAAGGCCGTTTGAGCGCCGTAAAAGTTTTTGTTGTTTTCCCAAGCAATCCGGGTGCGAAACCAACCAGAGCCAACTAAAACGTCTAATTCATTCGTTCCCTTTTTAATATCGGCAGTTAAATCATATACTTGAAATTGTAAATGCTTGTTGTAACTCGTCCATCCTGGTGTTAAATAAGCATCCCCAATCCGCTTTCCGTTAATTGAAGCTTCATAAAGACCACGAGCTGTGATAAATAGACGAGCTTGTTTGACCGTTTTCTTAGCCACGAAAGATTTATTCAAATGCGGTATCCGCCCATCTACTGAATCCGCCGCAATACCCGATGAAATCCATTTTGCTTTCCAATCAGCCGGATGTAATAAAGAAGTTGAAAAAAGCGATGAACTGGTTTTAGATGCTTTTCCATCTTGATCCCAAACTTGAACCGTTACCCGATATCCTTGATTTGATTTTAAATCGGCACCGCTATATTGAATAAAAAGGGATTGATCTGATGTGATTTTTCCCGTATTCCAAATCGATTTCTTGCCTTCAAAAACTTGAATGGCATACGCCGACTGCTTAACATTCTTTTGATTGGAGCTTAATTTCCAACTAAATCGTGGATGTGAAACGCCTATTCCCTGTGGATTCACTTGGTTTTCAATCGAAATAGATTGAATGCTTGTTTGGGCGAAGGTTACTAATGGAGCAAGAAAAAAAGCTACAGCTAAAGCTTTCTGCGAGAGAATTTTCATAAATTTCAAGGTTTAGAATTCAAAGCAATCTACGAATCTAACTTTAGAAACTCAAACAACAGTCCTTATCGCCCCTAGGAAAGTCCCATGATAAAAAAATACCTAGTACTTATAGTGCTTGCATTCGCCATCATCGCATGGAGACAACAGGATTCTGAAAATGTCGATTGGGCAGAATACTTAGGCGGACCGGATCGAAATCATTATTCAGCATTAAGCCAAATCAACCCGTCGAACGTACAAGATTTAAAAATCGCATGGACCTATTCCCTACCCGACTCGGGTCAAATGCAAGCGAATCCGATAATCATCAATGGCATACTCTACAGCGTTAGCGCGTCAGTCCAGGCATTTGCTTTGGATGCGGCGACAGGGAAAGAAATCTGGCGATTTGGAGATCCCTTGAAAAACTGGGCGAGTACATCAAGAGGCCTCGCTTATGCAAAAGACCGTATATTATATACCGCGGGGCCGAACCTTTGGGCTTTAGATGCCAAAACAGGAAAACCCATAGAAAGCTTTGGCGATCATGGCAAAGTTGACTTGCACACGGGCTTACCCAAAATTGCACAAAATAAATTCATCATTTCAAATACTCCGGGAACCATTGTTGGTGACCTCATTGTCATGCCGCTGCGCTTGTCGGAGGGCGCTGATGCTGCACCAGGTGACATTCGAGCCTTTAATATATACACCGGAAAAATCGCTTGGACCTTTCATACAATTCCTTATCCCGGTGAGAAGGGCTATGAGACTTTTCCAAAAGACGCTTACCAAAATACCTATACCGGTGCGGCAAATAACTGGGCGGGGATGTCGGTGGATAAGAAAAGGGGTATTATCTATGTACCCACAGGATCAGCAGGCTATGATTTTTGGGGAGGTAATCGTAAAGGTCAAAACCTATATGCCAATTGCTTATTAGCCTTACATGCGAAAACTGGAAAATTGCTATGGCATTTTCAAATGACACATCACGATATCTGGGATCGTGATTTACCTGCAGCACCTAATTTAATTACCGTGACTCGAAAAGGGAAACGCATTGATGCGGTCGCACAAATCACCAAACAAGGATTTGTCTTTGTGTTCGATCGCGTTAGTGGGAAACCCTTGTTTGACATCATCGAAAATCTCGTTGGCAAATCCTCTTTACCGGGCGAACATCCTTGGCCTACTCAGCCATATCCGGTATTACCAAAACCCTATGCACGTCAATCAAATGAATTAAGTCCAAGCGATATAAGCCCCTACGCCAAGAACAAAGATGAATTGGCCAGCATATTATCAAAATTAAAACGTGGCTGGTATGATGCCCCAAGCGAGCAAGGTACCTTGATCCTTCCCGGTTTTGATGGTGGAGGCGAATGGGGAGGCGCTGGAGCAGATCCGGAAAAAGGCATTTTATACATCAACAGTAATGAGATGGGCTGGATACAAAAGATGGCAAAAAACAAGGATGTAAAAAGCATCACCGGTGAAAGTTTATACCAAAGCTATTGCGCCAATTGCCATGGGGCGGATCGTAAAGGAAATCCTGCATCCGGGTATCCAAGTTTAGTTGGCATAGATCAAAAACGTTCCAAAGCTTACATTTCCCAAATCATCAAACAAGGAAAAGGCATGATGCCCGGTTTTGGTCAAATCGAATCAGAGTCACAAGCCGCTATAGCCGCATACATTCAATGCTTACCTCCCAAGGAAATAAGCAACAGTTCTTCGCCACAAGTCTTACCCTATCAAATGACGGGATACAATAAATTCTTAGACGAAGATGGTTTACCGGCCTTAAGTACTCCCTGGGGAACATTAAATGCTATTGACCTGAACACAGGTAAATATTTATGGAAGATACCATTTGGGCAAGAGCCGTTATTGGTAAAACAAGGAATAACAAATACCGGTGGGGAAAATTACGGAGGACCCATTATAACGAAAAGCGGCTTGCTCATTATTGCGGCTACCAAAGATGCGACACTCCGAATTTATCAAGCATCCACTGGAAAACTCCTCGCCTCCTACGCACTACCCTTCGCCTCATTCGCGACACCGTCAACGTATATGGTCAATGGTAAGCAATACATAGTCGTCACCTGCGGAGGGACGAAGTTGGGAACTGCTAAAGGAAATCAGGTAATAGCTTTTGGACTTTAGACATTAGACGTTGGACATTAGACGTTGGACATTAGACGATGGAGTTTCTTTGGCAAATCTTTCAGGATTGCCAAAGGTTGAGCCGTATTTATTGCGGCGATTCTTCAGATAGCATTCTTGGATTAATAATAATTTACACCAAGTGCAACCAGAAGATGTGAAAGTGGGCAGTTCTTTGGGAAAGCTTTCAGGATTACTAAAGATGTCTACGCTAGATTCAAAAAATTGTATAGTAGCGACGCGATTCCTCGCGACCAATTGCTCACCTTATAACAAGAGAATTAAGATGTGAGCTATTGCGTCGCTACCATCCATCGTCCAACGTCCAATGTCTAACGTCCAATTATTCAATTTGTCCGAATTTTCAAAACTAGGACATACAAACACAAAATTGCAATAGGTCTTGATTATACAATGTTAATTTTGAATCATGGAATAATCCCATGAATCAAAGGTTACATTGAGATGATTAAAAACATACTAAAAATAGTGCTGATAGCGCTGATAGCGTTCGAAGCTAATGCCCAACATTGGAAATGGGACGTAGGTTTAAACAATACCGAATATCAATTTAAGGATAAAACAGGAAAACAACTTGACTACCTCAAAGCAACTGGTGGTATGCATGCCTCATTTCGCTACAATAAAGAGTTGGTTGACACCACAAACCTGATCTCCAAGTTTTCCAAAACAGCTATCTTCTTCGGCAATCACCAAACACTCGCTAAAATAGCTAGTTTATTCCGCTACGAATTAGGTGTTAACCTCAATCAATTCAATTCTACGGGTGATATCCAAAACATCATTTTAAACTATCAAACCAATTTTGTTGGCCTTTCTGCCTCATTTGGGCCAGAAATAAAAGTATACAAAGGATTCTCCATTGCACTTCATGGTAATCTAGGTGCACAAAAAATGCTTTCAGGCATTCAGACCCAGATTAGTAATACCAAAAACATCAATTATGATTTATCAGATAATGAAAACTTCAACCCGGTACACATCATGCTAGGTTATTCAGTTGAAATCAATAAACTATTAACCGATAAAACATCTGTATTCGTCAATTACCAGAAAAACACGACGTTACACGGCTGGACAGAAGGTAAAACCAATTTAAATTTTGCACCAACAACATTCAGTATCGGGCTTAAAATCTCCAAATTTTAAGTTGTTAATATAATACGCGCTATACATACCACCCTTGATTGGGTAAAAATATGATGAAAAAAACACTTTTACTTTTTGCACTTCAGTTAAGTTTATTCGCTGCTTTTGGCCAAAAAAAGGGCCTAAATTACCAAGCGGTAATCCTTGATCCAAACACCATAGAAGTTCCGGGTGTAGCTGTTACAGGCCAACCGCTTTCTAATGGGAAGGTCTGGGTAAAGTTCACCTTGAAAACCTCTTTGGGGACCGATTACGAAGAAATCCAACAAACCAAGACGGATGAATTTGGTTTGATTTCGTTAACCGTTGGTACCGGAAATTCCACCAGTACGACCGTTTCAAGCGGAACAGGCAGCATCAAATACAGTAATTTTGATGCCATTGTTTGGAATGATGAGTTAAAATCCTTGGTGGTATCGGTCAACTTTGACGGAGGTTCAAAATATACCGAGGTAAGTAATCAAAAACTCAATTATACACCTTACGCGTTGTATGCAGAATCTGTTGACTACAAAAATGTCCGTGATTCCCCTAAAAACCTTAGTCAATTTAATAACGATTCCGGCTATTTAGTACCCAAGGATTTAGATCCTCTAAAATCCAATATCGCCGCTAATACCAAGGCCATTGCCGACAACCAAACAAGCGCTGAAGGTAAATTTTTAGTGGTTAATCAAACGATAGATGCCTTGGATAAAAAGGTAAAATCCGATATAACAAATATAAATAACACTTTAAAAGACCACGATAGTCGCATCATTACCAATGCCACTAACCTAACAAATACAGCAAATAACCTGAATTCTCAGATTGGAGCCGTACGTAACATCACTGAGGCAACAGCCAACACGGTGAATAACCTAGGCGGAACCTATGAATTGGCAGGTAACAAGTCGAACGCTACCAGTTTGGGCGGAGGAAATCCATCAGACGTTTTATTCCCAACACAACGCGCGGCAAAAACCTATGTAGATAACGCAATCGCCATTGTAGCCGCGACGGGTTCTCCTGATGCGACGACTTTGGCAGCAGGAAAGGTTCAATTAACGGGGGATTTAGGCGGTACTGCTACCAACCCAACCGTTCCCGGATTGGCATTAAAGGAAGATCTAACAAATAAATCAACCAATGTGGTGGGAGATGCTAGCTCAGATACCAAATACCCATCGGTAAGAGCCATCAAAACCTACGTGGATCAAGCTACGCTGGGGATAGCTTTGCAGGCTACTGTAGATGCGAAAGCTGACAAAAATTCACCTGTATTCACCGGAACACCTTCTTTACCTACGGGTACCACTGCCGTAACGCAAAGTCCAGCAAACAATACGACAGCAATAGCGACAACTGCTTTTGTACAAGGATTGATCGCTTCTGCAACCATAGTAGATGCTGACGCAACTACCAAAGGAAAGATTCAATTAGCAGGTGATTTAGGCGGAACAGCAGGGGCTCCAACGGTACCAGCATTGGCAAATAAAGAGAACCTAAGTAATAAATCAACCTCAACAAGTTTAGGCAATAGTGACCAATTATATCCTAGCCAAAACGCCGTTAAAGTTTATGTGGACAACCAAGTTGCATCCGCAACCATTGCAGATGCCGATGCCAATACCAAAGGTAAAATCCAATTAGGAGGTGATTTAACAGGAACTGCCGCCATACCTAGGGTAGCATCAGGTGCTATTGATAGTGATAAAATTTTAAATGGGACGATTGCGACCGCGGATATTGCCGATAATGCCATTACGACCTCGAAAATCTTGGACGCCAACGTAACAGATGCCAAAATAGCTACCGTTTCAGGTTCTAAAGTAAGCGGAAATATTACAGGCAATGCAGCCAATGTAACGGGAACCGTAGCCATTTTAAATGGCGGTACTGGTGCTACGACTGCAGCGGGAGCTTTGACAAATTTAGGCGCTCAGGCCGCAGCCAATTTATCGACCGACGTAAGTGCGGATGCTGCATCGGTCACCAAATACCCTTCAGTTAAAACGATTAAAGACTATGTAGACAATTCCGTAGCAGCAGCCACCATAGCCGATGCGACTACCAGTGTTAAAGGAAAGATTCAATTAGGCGGTGATTTGGCAGGAACAGGTACCTCGGCGGCCGCTCCCGTAATTACCGATAATGCCATTACAACCGTTAAAATTTTAGATGCCAATGTGACCACCTCAAAAATCGCAGATGTGAACATAACAACAGCAAAGATCGCGGATGCGAACGTAACAACAGCGAAGATTGCAGATGCGAACGTAACAACAGCGAAGATTGCAGATGCCAACATAACCACCGCGAAGATTGCGGATGCAAGCGTTACAACTGCGAAACTAGGTAACGATGCCGTAACTACCATCAAAATTACTGATGCCAACGTAACTACCGCGAAAATAGCACCCAATGCCATCACCTCGGATAAGGTTGCGGATGGTGCAATTACTAATGCAAAAATTGCTGATGCAACCATCTTAAATGCCAAATTTGGCGAAGCAGTAAGTATTGCGAATGGAGGAACCGGTGCAACAACTGCAGGCGCTGCCTTAACAGCTTTAGGGGCACAGTCTTCTGCCAACTTAAGTACTGACGTTGTTGCTGACGGTAGTTCCGCAAGTAAATATCCGTCTGTAAAATCCATTAAAGATTATGTGGATGCTAGTGTTGTTTCGGCTACCCCCGATGCCACAACAACAGTCAAAGGAAAAATTCAATTAGGAGGTGACTTGGCCGGTTCGGGAACAACAGCAGCGGCACCAGTTATCAGTGATAATGCCATTACCACCAGTAAAATTGCTGATGCAAATGTGACAACAGCAAAATTAGCTGATGCGAATGTAACGACAGCAAAAATAGCTGCCAATGCGGTGACTACCGTTAAAATTACAGACGCCAACGTAACTACGGCAAAAATCGCCGATGCGAATGTTACTACAGGTAAATTAGCAGATGACGCAGTTACGACAATCAAACTAGCAGATGCGAATGTTACCACAGCGAAAATAGCTGATAATGCCATCACGACAGCAAAAATCACAGATGCAAACATTACAACAGATAAACTGGCAGACAATGCTGTAACGACAATAAAAATTACAGATGCGAATGTAACCACAGCAAAATTGGCAAACGCGAGTGTAACTACAGCAAAAATCGCAGATGCATCCATTACGAATGCCAAATTAGCTGAAACCATCAGCATCGCTAATGGTGGTACAGGCGCTTCTACAGCTGCAGGTGCATTAACGGCATTGGGTGCGCAATCTATCGCCAACTTAAGTACCGATATGACGGCAGATGCCGCATCAACCGCTAAATACCCTGCCGTTAAAACAGTGAAAGATTACGTGGATGCTTCCGTGGTATCTGCTACTCCAGATGCAAATTCCACTACCAAAGGTAAAATTCAATTGGCCGGCGATTTAACAGGCAGTGCATCAGCTCCACTCGTTGCAGCAAATGCTATCACAACAGCGAAAATTATCAATTCAGCTGTAAACTCAGCGAAAATTGCAGATAGTACCATCGTTAATGCAGACATTAGCCCTACGGCAGCGATTGTAGACACCAAACTAGCTACCATCGCTACCGCTGGAAAAGTAAG
The DNA here is from genome assembly GCF_044342065.1 of Aquirufa sp. Taxonomy (GTDB): domain Bacteria; phylum Bacteroidota; class Bacteroidia; order Cytophagales; family Spirosomataceae; genus Aquirufa. The sequence continues at coordinate 8,327 of NZ_JBIIQN010000059.1, forward strand.
TAATTCAGCTACCACTGCAACCGATGCCAATACTGCATCAGCGATTGTTGCACGTGATGCCAACGGAAACTTTACCGCAGGCACCATTACCGCCAATGTTACAGGTCTTTCAAGTAAGGCAAGCAATATCAACGGTGGAGGATTGGGAGATATCCCCTACCAATCTGCTGCGAATACTACTTCACTTTTAACAGGATCCACTTCAGCCACCAAACAATTTTTAACACAAACTGGAAACGGCACCACATCGGCTCCTCCAGCTTGGGCGAGAGTACAAACAACTGATATTAGCGACTTAGGTGGCAATGTAGCTACATTTTTAACGACACCAACGAGTGTTAATTTCGCCAATGCCATGACCAATGAAACAGGTACGGGTTCTGTGGTATTTAATACCTCGCCTACTTTAGTTTCACCCACCATCGGTGAAGCCAACGCCACCAGTGTTGCTTTCGCAGGTGCATCACCTAGCACAGGTTCTGCAACAATCGTAGCTCCAGCCGTTTCTGGTGCAGCGACCATTACGCTTCCTGCCGTGACAGGAACCTTGGCGACCTTGGATGGTACGGAGACATTCACCAATAAAACCTTTACTTCACCTACCTTCACATCCCCTGCCTTAGGAACACCGATATCCGGAACATTAACCAACGCGATAGGACTTCCCTTAAGCACGGGTATTACGGGAACCTTAGCTATTACAAACGGAGGTACAGGAGCCACAACCGCAGCAGCAGCATTAACTGCCTTAGGTGCACAAGCTTCGGCCAATATCAGTACAGATATCGCTGCAGATGCTGCTTCTACGAGCAAGTATCCAGCCGTGAAGACGATTAAAGATTACGTGGATGCCAGCGTTACTTCAGGTGCGCCGGATGCTACAACAACAGTTAAAGGTAAGATTCAATTGGCCGGAGATTTAAGCGGTACTGCAGGTGCTCCTACCGTCGCAGCCAATGCCATTACCACAGCAAAGATTATCAATGCAGCGGTAACATCAGCCAAAATTGCAGATAGCACCATCGTAAATGCAGATATCAGCCCTACAGCAGCCATCGTGGATACCAAACTAGCCACCATCGCTACCGCAGGTAAAGTGAGCAATTCAGCTACTACTGCAACTGCAGCGAATACGGCCTCAGCCATCGTTGCACGTGATGGCAGTGGTAATTTCGTAGCGGGTACGATTACGGCTGATTTAACAGGAACGGCGAGTAGATCAACCAATATTGCCGGTGGGGCGATAGGTTCTATCCCCTATCAATCAGCGGCCAATACCACAGCTTTATTACCCGGTAATACACAAGCAACCAAGCGTTTCCTAACGCAATCCGGTGATGGATCTGTTGCGACAGCACCCGTTTGGGCAGGTGTAGCCGTTTCAGATATCACGGGTACCTTGCCTGTTGCCAATGGAGGAACGGGTGTAACCACCACAGCGGCCAATTTAGTATTTGCAGGTCCTACTTCTGGAGCGACAGCCTCTGCACCAAGTTTCCGTGCCTTAGTAGCGGCAGATTTACCTACGGGGTCTACGAATTATGTCAATAATGGAACGACCCAACAAGCCAGTACGGATTTCAATATCAGTGGTTCTGGGACGATAGGTACCACCTTAGATGTCACTGGAAATACGACGATTGGCGGAACAGCTACCATCACAGGGTCGACTACTTTATCAGCATTAACGGCTTCCAAAGGTGTATTTACAGATGCATCGAAACGTTTAACAAGTACAGGAACTTTAGGAACCGATCAAGGCGGAACGGGTATGGCCTCATTCAACAGTGGCGGCGCCATGTACGCTACGAGTACTTCAGCCTTGACGACAGGTACCTTGCCAACCAGTGCCGGTGGTACTGGATTAACCACCTATACGAGTGGAGGTGCTTTATATACGACGAGTACGACAGCCATTACTTCAGGAACTTTACCAGTAAGCGCCGGAGGTACCGGATCTACGACTCAAAACTTTGTGGATTTGACTACGGCTCAAACGATAGCAGGTGCCAAAACATTTTCATCTACCATAGTAGGTTCCATCTCCGGCAATGCTGCGACAGTAACCAATGGAGTCTATACAACAGATAAATTAAGTGCCTTGTCGGCAACTACATCCTCGGAGTTAGCGAGTGTAATAAGCAATGAAACAGGCTCAGGTGCTTTGGTATTTGCGACCTCGCCTACTTTAGTCACACCGACGATTGGAGTAGCAACCGCGACAACGGTTAGTTATGCAGGTTCTACTTCAGGAACGGCAACGTTAGCGGCTCCAGCCGTAGCGGGAACGACAACCATTACCTTGCCTGCGGCTTCAGGTACCTTGGCGACTTTAGCGGGTACGGAAACCTTGACAAATAAAACATTAACATCACCAATATTAACAACGCCTAACCTAGGTACGCCAACAACGTTAGTGTTAACTAGTGCTACAGATTTGCCACTATCAACCGGCGTGACGGGGACCTTGCCCCTTGCCAATGGAGGTACAGGCCAAACGACGAAAGCAGCTGCATTTAATGCGCTATCGCCCATGACAACAGCAGGTGATATTATTTATGGAGGCACAAGTGGAGCCGGAACGAGATTAGGTGTAGGTAGCAGTGGTCAGGTGCTAACAGTTAATGTTAGTGGTAATCCTGCGTGGGCATCTCCTGCGGGTATCACGGCATTGGCAGCCATTGGATCTTCGGCTAATGCAAATGGTGCTACTATTTCCGGTTCTACACTCAATTTACAACCTGCTAGTGCAGATTTTGGAGGTGTGGTAACTACTTCAGCACAAACTTTTGCAGGAGCGAAAACATTTAATTCTGACTTAAAAGTAAACAATTTGACTGTTGGAAAAGGGGCAGCTAATTTTACTACGCTTTTCGGGCAGGATGCAGGAGCAGCAATTACAAGTTTGGGCACCTATAATGTGGCTGTAGGTTATCAAGCCTTAAAATCAAATACTGACGGAGGAAATAACGTTGCAGTAGGATCTATTGCCGCGACGAATTTGACAACAGGAACCGGTAATGTCGCCATTGGTTCGCAAGCCATGAGATATAATACAACAGGTCATTCAAACACTGCCATTGGTTATGGGGCTTTGAGCGCAGTTACCTCAGCAAACAGCAACATTGGGATTGGTACGAGTAGCGGCGCAAATTTAACAACAGGTGGGAATAATATAAATATTGGAGGTTCTGCTGGTAATAATTTTGGAACAGGATCTGGAACAAATACGACAGGTAATTACAGTATTTTTATTGGAAGCCAAACAAGACCAGCGGCGGACGGTGAGACAAATCAAATAGTCATTGCCGGTGGAGCCGGACCATCTGTCGGCTTGGGATCTCACACAACCACCATTGGTACATCTGCTACTACAAGCGCGGTCATTTATGGGTCAACGAGTTTGTCAAACTTTCCCGCAACAGCTGCTTCAGGCAATGGAAGAGACTTTACCTTAGAGGCTCAAGACGGTTTCACAACGGGTAATACGAATGGGGGTAATATTATCTTAACTCCGGGTACTGCTAATGGTAGTGGAACGGCTGGTGTTGTCCGCGTGACAAGTCAAATTGAAATCGATGGAGGCTCTCCGGGCCTTGGAAAAGTTTTGACATCTGATGCCAATGGTGTAGCTAGTTGGACTTATGGTACAAGTTCTGTTGCTAGGCCAACAGCTTCAGCGAACATCCTAATTTCTGACAAATATGTCTTTTATGATGGGTCGGCTAATGGTACATTAACATTACCTGCTGCGACTGGAAATGCGGGAAAGGAAATAATTATTAAGAATAGAACCTCATTGGTAGTCACAGTATCTAGAAGTGGTTCAGAAACCATATATGTGGACACTGCCAATGTGAACGTATCATCATTCACCATTGGTTCAGAGGCTTCTAACAACTGGGTTAAATTGGTTTCTGACGGAAGTAACTGGGTTGTATTCCGTGCCTTGTTCTAATCCTAAACTCCTTTGGGCTGATTTATCAGCCCAAAGGAGTTGTTCTAAAATGAATTAATGTCCTAAGGTGACATACGATGATCAACAAGATACACATACAGCTTTTTGTTTGCTTCACGCTCCTATCGGGATCTGTTTGGGCACAAACAGGTATTGGGACAACTTCGCCTGTGAATAAATTCGAGGTGGTGACAACAGTAGCAGATCCAGCGTCAAGCGGAGCCACTGCTAATGGAAACCTGAGGATTGGAGCAACAGGTACAAATGTCCATGTATTAGATTTTGGCCTAAGTTCCACATCCACTTTTTCGTGGCTACAAGCCAGATCAAAATCAGCGTATGGAACGACCTATCATTTGGCCTTGAATCCCATAGGAGGAAATGTGGGAATAGGAACGACTAACCCTACCGCCAAACTGAATATTGTGGGTGGAGGAATTCGCATATTTAATGGATTTAGCAATAACAGTACGGCGAGGCCTGCTCTCAATACATTAACTATAGGCAATTATGAAATTAGAGGCGTTGGAGGGGGCGGTGGCGGCACACAAGCGGATGGAGGAGATGACGGATTTTTACGACTATCCGCGGGAGGTGGTTCTAGCGCTGGGGCACAATCTTCTATCGATTTATCGGGTTACTCAAATGTAGCAGATATGTCAAATAACATCGTCATGCGCACCGCGGGCACAGAGCGCGTACGCATTGACAATCTAGGCAATGTAGGAATAGGTACTTCGGCGCCTACTAGCACCCTGACGGTAGGGAATTCGCTAGGAACTATTGCGGGAGAAATTACGATTAATCCAGCCGCTCCTTCTAATGAAGGAGGCCAAATCAATATTAGAAAATCGTTGAATGGAAGTACGGCAGACTGGATCATTGATCAATATGGCACGACCTCAACCGATGCTAGACTCCGCATTTTTAATTCCATTGCAGAAACAAATGGTATTACCATTAGGGAAAATGGGAATATTGGAATGGGTAGTTTAACACCTTCCGTACGTTTACAAGTAGCAGGAGATATCATTGCGAACTCCATTGCAGGTTCATCGGATGTTCGTTTTAAAACCAACATCACCCCTATCCAAAATCCTTTACAAAAAGTATTGGCCTTGCGTGGTGTGAATTTCAATTGGAATACCGCTGACTTTCCACAACGCATGTTTTCGGATCAACGAACTGTGGGATTCATCGCACAAGAAGTAGAAAAAGTCTTGCCTGAGATTGTTCAAACCGAAAACACCACGGAAGGATATAAGTCGGTGCAATACGATAAAGTCGTTGCGCTTTTAGTCGAAGCCATCAAGGAACAGCAGAAACAAATCGATCGCCTGAATAAACATATCAAGCAATTAAAAAGAAAAAATAACAAGTAGCTAAATGAATCGATTACTCGTTTTTATTCTTTTATTGTACGTAACCTCGTCGGTTGCTCAAACGGCTACAAATAGTGCCAGTTCAAATAACTTTACGAATACGGCTAGTTGGACGAGTCCGAGTAATCTCACAGGGACGGCTAATATTCAAGACGGACATACGATAACGATACCTGCAAATATTAATCAGGTATATGCCAATAAAATTACGTTTACGGGTTCGGGTAAATTGGTTTTGGAAGGTAGCACAAGTAAATGGGTGCCAGCGACAAATTTGAACGGTAGTCCACCAGCTGAATCGTTTAGTTTTCAAACGAATTGGTTTGCCAATACGGTCTGGGTAAATGAAGGATTTGGTGCCGCTCATTATACACCGTGGCTTGATTCTAATCAAGGCTGGTCTGCAGGGAGTACCAATAATGGTACAGATTATTTACAATATGATTTGAAAAGTCCACGTTGGGTTCAAGGGATTGTGACGCAAGGACGAGCAAATTCGGCGCAATGGGTTACAAGTGCCAAAGTAGAAGTTAGTGCGGACAATGTCAATTGGGCAACTGCTGCCACAAGTCTGACATTGAATACCGATTCAAATACGAAGATTTATAGAAATTTCACTAATGTCATGTATGCGCGTTACGTTCGCGTTATCCCAATCGGTGTCTATGGACATGCATCCATGCGCATGGGAGTCTTGTTGCGCAATGATAATTTGAAATCGTGTAATGAAATCAAAACAAATTTCCCTAATGCGACAGATGGAGTTTATGTGATTGATCCAGATGGAACCGCTGGTGCAACTGTTGCCACTGCTTGCTATTGCGATATGACAACGGATGGCGGAGGCTGGACTTTGGTATTGAATTATTTACACCTCGGAAATACGAATCCTGCATTGACAGAAAAGACAAACGCATTACCACTCTTAGGTTCTACAACCTTAGGAGTGGATGAACAAGGAAACGCAACTACCTGGGGCCACACAACACCAGCATATTTAAACAAATTTAATTTTACCCAATTACGTTTTTATGCAAAAACATCCTTGCATAATCGGGTTATAAATTTCAAAACATCCCATGCCAATACTATCAATTATTTTAAGACCGGATTAGGTAGTATGTCTGGTATTGCTACTAGTTATACTGCATTAACTGGGCATACGGCGTATTTGCCTAATTCCACCGCTCATTATTTTACCAACCAAGGAAATAGTTCAATGACTGAGTTTCCATTTTGGTTGATGGGAACGTATCACTGGGGTATTAAAGGAGGAGGTAGTAGATGGGAAGTAGATGATTTCCCGGGTAATTTTGCTTATAATACCTATCATCAAATATGGATAAGATAAAAATGAAAAAAATTGTCTTCTTTTTATTGATTTCATTTAGCGCCTTTGCCCAAACGGGTATAGGTACCACCACACCTGTCAATAAATTTCAGGTAGAAGCCACTACGGCAGATCCAGCCACTTCGGGAATTGCGGCCAACGGAAACTTACGATTAGGAGGCCTGTCTGTAAATCACGTCATGGACTTTGGACTAAGCAGCACATCCACCTTTGGTTGGTTACAGATGCGCTCTAAAGCTGCTTATGGAACCGTTTTTTCATTGGGAATAAATCCGAACGGCGGGAATGTGGGAATAGGAACGACAAGCCCTGCGAAGTTATTAACGGTCGGGCGGGAAGATGGCTCCCTACCCGCTGAACTTCAATTAAATCCAGCGGCAGCAACGAATGAAGGGGGGCAAATATTTATTAAGCGATCGCGAAATGGCAGTACACAGGATTGGACAATAGACCAGTATGGTACCACTTCAGCAGATGCGCGCTTTCGAATTTTCAATGGAACCACGGAAAGCAGTGGCCTCATCATTTTAGAAAATGGGAATGTAGGGCTTGGAACGGCAACCCCCACGGCTAGACTTAACTTAGTAGGTGGTGGAATTCGAATGGCTACAGGATTTAACAATGCAGGAACAAGACCAGCCATAAATACAGGTACAATTGGTGCATTTGAAATCAGAGGTGTAGGTTCCGGAGGTGCCGGCACTTCCCAAATTGATGGAGCAGATGATGGGTTTTTACGCTTATCAGCCGGAGGAGGGGCTGCCTCAGGTGCTCAATCTTCTATCGATATTTCTGGCTTTTCCCAAGTTGCTGATATGAACAATACAATAGTCATGCGAACAGCTGGACTCGAAAGATTTCGTTTAACGAACATAGGAAGACTAGGTTTAGGGACTTCGAGCCCAACGGTCGCATTACATGTACAGAACGGCAATGTATTTAGTGGATCGGATGATCCTGCTACGAATACAATTCCTAGCCTCTATGTATACAATACGAATAACGCATCTACTTCAGCGCATGCTACCAGTTTAGTTAGAACAGCTGGTACAGGAAGTGGAAAACCTTATTATAGTTTGGATGTTAATGGGGCTTTTGGTTTTTCCATGGGCATCAATAATCCCAACAATCAAATGATCATTAATACCACCTGGAATTTTAATACTGCTGCTGCAAACAATGCCATCACGATCAATCGATTTGGTCAATCGCGCGTGTCTATCCCCGAACAAGGAGGACTTGTCGCATCGGATTGGCCTGGAGGCTGGGGGGGAGGAATTGCGACATACGATTTTTTAGCTTTTGGGGTTTTAGGAAATTCGTTTAACACACGCTCAGACCGTCGACTAAAAAATAACATCGTTGATCTTGATAGTTCTAGCATTTCCAAGTATTTAAAATTAAGACCTGTTACATTTTATTGGAATCCGGATAAGCAACGTGATACCAAATTACAATATGGATTCATTGCCCAGGAAATTGAATCTATATTTCCTGAAATGGTCAATACAGGTACAGATGCCATGCAAACTAAATCGGTCAATTATCAAGCCTTACATGCGTTATCCTTAAAAGTTATTCAGGCCCAACAAACTGAAATAGAGGCATTGAAAAACAAGCAAAGCGATTTAGAAAATCGATTAAAAATCATCGAAGAAAAATTAAAATGAAAAAACTGATATTCTTTTTTTTAATCATGGCTACAGGTGCCTTCGCTCAAACGGGCATAGGCACCACCACACCGAATGCCTCAGCAAAACTCGACGTGTCGTCCACAACTCAAGGCTTCATGCCCCCACGGGTTGCTTTGACAGCGAGTAACGTCTTCTCCCCCATTACAGGTACAGCCGCATCTGCGGCAGGATTAATTGTCTATAACACCAATACGTCAGGGACGGCGCCCAACAACGTAACTCCAGGCTATTATTTTTGGAATGGAAGTGCCTGGATAAATATGATCGGGTCAACAACCTCAAGCACGATTACGGGCAATGGAACCACGAGCACCATCGCCAATTTTAGCTCTGTTATCAATGAGCAATCAGCTGGTTTCACGTTAGGAAATGGAGATAACGGTAAAATTATTGTCCTCAACAGTTCAAGTGCTACAACAATCACCGTGCCGTCTTTGTCGGTGGGTTTCAACTGCCTAATCGTTCAACGAGGTACCGGGCAAGTAACCTTGAGTGCTTCGGGAGTAACGATTAGCAACCGCTATGGTTTTACGAAAACAGCAGGCCAACATTCCATTCTAACTTTGGTATGTATTGCTTCAGGCGTATACATCGCATCGGGCGACATGACTAACTAAACACATGAAGATTTCTCTATTCCTTTTCGGGCTAATTTGCGCATTTCAAAGTAATGCTCAAATGTTTGCGACCTATCAAGGGACACAGAACCAGCCCAAAATAGAATTTGATTATTGGATTTACAGTACACATGCTGGAAATGGAAATACGAGTCAGTACCTATTAACGCCCAATAGCAGATCTGAAATGGACAAATTATTCAATACGAATAATACGAATTCCACTTTGTTTCGTTCAGGACGTACTAATTCGACTCGAATTATAGATTGGATCAGCACATCAGATTTATCAACAATCGGGTTAACCACCCCCAATTCAGGTTTATATTTTGCGATGAAGATTCAAGGAACCTTTATTCCGACTGAATCGGGTACATATACCTTTACCTTGGAAGCAGATGATGCCAGTGATTTAACAATCGAAGGAACGAATGTTATTTCTACCTATACTGGTCAAGCAGTAGCAGCATTAGGTACACGAACGGGAACCTTATCGGTTGTGGCGGGTCAAAGGTATCGCTATGAAATACGAATGCAACAAGGCACTGGAGGCGCTGGTTTACGGTTTTATTGGCGTTCCCCAACCCAAGCAGCGGTACCAACCACCTATACCAGTATACATCCAGCGAATACCTATTTTGCTACATGGGCTCAAAATTTAGAAGAAATGGTTACCGTTCCCAATCGGGATGGTACCACGGCAGCTAGAGCAGCTCCAAGTGCAAAATACATTCAAACAGCTTTTAATAACTTTACAGATGGGGTTTATTGGATTAATTTACCGATCGTAGGACCCACCCAGGTCTTTTGTATTATGAGCAATACCATTAACGGTGGTGGCTGGATGATGATGATGAAGGCGACGACGGGGACAACCTTTAATTATGCAAGTACATATTGGACCGCGGTCAATACGTTAAACCCAAGTGCTTTCAATCGAAATAATGGGGATGCCAAGTTTGATGTCATGAATTACTTTTTCGCGAAAGATATCATGGCGCTATTTCCTGATATCGCGTCCAACTACGGTTCCAGCACTACGGGAGGAAGTGTAAACTTAGCAAGCAGTTATAATAATTGGTGCTGGCTTCAAAATAATTTCAATAATGGAATCAGGATTACTCCTATACAATTCTTTACCCGCGCTGATAGACTGTTTTTTGGGGACGCCAACACATTTGCCGGAAAAGGAACAGCATTCTCATCGCAAACTGATGTACGTTTCTATGGATTTAATTACGTAAATGCCAGTTCAACGGCCAGAGTCCGTTGGGGATTTGGTTGGAATGAAAATGGGGGTGGTCTATATCCAGGCGGTGAACAGACATCCAATGACGTTTCAGGTGGAATAGGAATGTCGGGGCTTTTTGCCACCAACATTAATTTTTCGGCAGGGGATCAATATAGTTGTTGCGGGGTTCAAGGCATTAATCGTTCAGCACGCGTTGAAATATATATTCGATAAATGAAAAAAGTATTATTATTCTTCTTATTATTTGTTTCACAGGCAGCCTTTGGCCAAACAGGTATCGGCACCACCACACCCAATGCATCGGCTAAATTAGACGTAAGCGCAACAGACAGAGGTTTTCTTCCTCCTCGCGTGACTTTAACCGCGGCGAATGCCTTCAGTCCTATTACAGGAACATCTTCCGCCGCTGCGGGATTATTGGTCTATAATACTGCTACGGCAGGTACAGCGCCCAACAATGTCATTCCAGGGTATTATTATTGGAATGGAAGCATTTGGATTCAAATATCTGGTGGTTTAATCATAGATAATAGCAAATCTGCCAGTTTTACGTTAGCTGCCGCAGACAACAACAAAGTCTTTTTAATTACATCAGCATCTGCTGTAACGATTACCGTACCCGCATCATTACCTGTTGGATTCAGTTGTCAGGTTATTCAAGGAGGAGCAGGAACCCTGAGTTTCGCAGGGTCTGGCGTTACATTAAATTCGGCGAACGGATTAACGACACGAACGACTAATAGTGTAATTGGTTTGGTATTGAATTCAACCACATCCGGATTTGTCTTTGGTGATAGTATATTCTAGATGATACGCTCAAGAATTTTTCTTTTTTTAATTTTTTGCCTATCCTTTCAGGTTCAGGCGCAATTAAACCTGCAAAGTTTAGCGGTCAAAAAACCGCGTGTTCCTGATACGTATACGTTTGCCTATACCGGCGCGATTCAGCGATTCGTTGTACCTAATCGAGTTACGAGTATCCAAGTTGCAGCCATCGGGGCTAGAGGCGGAACGGGTGCCAGAGGGCAGGTGGGCGGAGCCGGCGCGAATATTACATCAAGTTTAAATGTAACACCTGGACAAATCTTATGGATTGTTGTAGGTGGATTTCCGGGCCAGTCGGCCACTGCTGCCTACGGTTTTGGTGGAAATGGGGGTTCTGGTACGAATTTCGGAGGAGCAGGCGGTGGACTATCAGGTGTTTTTACTAGCTCCTCTCCTGCTGTGGCCAATGCGATGATTGTCGCTGGTGGAGGAGGAGGCGGTTCAGGAAACGCGACAGGGACAAATTTTACGGGGGGTAATGCTGGAAATAATTTATCAGGGAGTTCAAGTAATGGAAATGAGGAAAATCCTGCACCTTATGTAGTTAATGGTAGATCCCAATTTGGCTATGCCGCTACTAATTCATCTGCTGGCTTAGGAGGAGAACCCTTTGATGTTCAACCAGGAACGAGAGGTGGAAATGGTAGCGATATTAGCGGTGGTGCAGGTGGAACTACTGGAGGGGTGAGCACATGGAATGGCGGCGGCGGAGGAGGTGCTGGTTTTTACGGGGGTGGTGCCGGTGCCGGTGGTGGTGCGGCTTGTGGTGGAGGCGCTGGTGGTGCTACCAAATCGTCAACCAATTTAAATTCTTATGGACCTATGAACAATACGGGTAATGGATCCGTTTGGATTACTTGTTTTTCAAATTCAGGATTGGTTTTGCATTTGGATGCAGGAAATCCGGCAAGTTACCCTGGCTCTGGAACAACATGGAATGATTTGTCGGGCAATGGCTCGCATGTAACATTAACATCCACAACATATAATGCAGCTGGCGGTGGTTCCATTGCATTTAATGGAACATCTAGCTATGCTGATTTTAATGCCAATATTGGGAATACTAATGTAGTGACTGTGGACATGTGGGTGAGAACGAATTCAATTGCAAATGGCATGTATTTTGGCTTTAATATATACGACGCTTTAGTGATTGATGGTAGTATTGGATTTAATACGGCAAATAGTGATCAGTATGGAATGACAAGTTCAAAAGTAAGAGAACTAGGAATTGAAGGAGCCTGGAGGCATTTGGT
>NZ_JBIIQN010000013.1:0-62560 GCF_044342065.1 Aquirufa sp.
CCCGAAAGTGATTATAATCACGTTTTACACTTTTGGTAATGACTAATATTGCCTACTAAAATTTAATTGGTTAACCATGAAAACACATCACGCCATTTTGATCGTAGGAGGAGGAAACGCAGGCATTTCTATCGCTTCACAGTTACTAAGAAAAGATGCCTCTTTGGACATCGCTATCGTAGATGGAGCTAAAAAACATTATTACCAACCTGCCTGGACACTTGTTGGTGGAGGTGAGTTTGATATACAAGATACCGAACGCGAGGAAGCTTCCGTGATTCCATCAGGTGCGACGTGGGTCCAACAAATGGTTTCCGGATTCAAGCCTGACGAAAATAAAATCACCTTAGCTGATGGCACAGACCTAAGCTATGATTACCTAATAGCTGCTCCGGGCATTCAATTAAACTGGACAGACATCAAAGGATTACCTGAGACGTTGGGTAAAAATGGGGTTTGCAGCAATTACAGCTTTAAAACAGCACCATATACCTGGGAATGCATCCAGCAAACAAAAAAAGGAAAAGCGATCTTCACCACTCCCCATACCCCAATAAAATGCGGGGGTGCCCCTCAGAAAATCATGTATTTGGCAGCCGACTATTTCCGTAAAAATAAGATTAAAACACATGTTGAATTTTGGAGCGGCGGTACTCGGGTATTTGGCGTTGAAAAATATGAACTCACCTTAAAAAAAGTCATCGAACGTTACGGAATTAACACCCAGTTTTTTGTAAAACTTGATGAGGTGGATGGGCCAAACAAAAAAGCAAAGTTTATGGGGATTGGAGAGGCCAACAAAGACAAAGAATATTGGGTGGAATTTGACATGCTCCATGTCACACCTCCTCAATCAGCTCCTGATTTTGTTAAAAATAGCCCCTTAGCTAATGCAGCAGGCTGGTTGGACGTTGACAAACATACTTTACAACATACTAAATACCCCAATATTTTCGGGGCTGGGGATGCAGCAAGTTTACCCGCCTCGCGAACCGGTGCTGCCATACGAAAACAAGCACCTGTTGTAGTGGATAACTTAATAGCTGCGATGCAAGGAAAACTCCTAACCACTAAATATCATGGTTATTCATCATGTCCGATCATTACCGGATATGACAAATTGGTGTTAGCTGAATTTGATTATGATAACCAACCAGTAGAAACATTTCCTTTTGATCAATCCAAAGAACGCTGGTCGATGTACCAAATGAAGAAATACATGTTGCCGTATTTGTATTGGAATCAAATATTAACGGGTAAGATGTAATAAAAAAGGCCACTAAACGTAGCGGCCTTTCGATTAATATTTGAGATAGGCCCAACCGGCTTCTTGCTTGAGGACGACCTCGGCAACACCTGAGGGTACGGTTCCTGCTTGAGGTAAAATCGTTGCACGATCAATTTTTCGTTCACGAATCGTATTTTCACAAGCTTTAAACAAGACACCTGAAGCTGCGAGTTCGGTAATTTTCGCTTTTTGAGTAGTTTTACCATCGACCAAAATTCCAATGGCAGAACCATGGGCAACTAATTCGATTTGAGTAGTTGGCCCTAAAGCCGTTTGAAGATTAGAGATATTTTTCAATGCGCCATGCCAAACAAGCGTATCACTCGTATTTAATTGAATGACAACTTTGTGAATAGGATTTTGGGCAAGTGTGGCCGAAATAGCTGAAATGGCAATAATTAAGGTTAATAGAATCTTTTTCATAAATATTTTTTTTACAATACTAAACATTTAGTCACATGAAAGCAATGTGGGATGAGCGATATCAACAAGAAGAATTCCAATATGGAATAAATCCAAATGATTTTTTTGCCCAAAAAATCAGAAATATGCCCCTTGGCCGAATATTAATCCCCGCCGCAGGCGAAGGGCGTGACGCAATTTATGCCGCAAAATTAGGTTGGGATGTCTATGCATTTGACCTCAGTGAACAAGGAGAAGCGAAGGCCATGAAATTAGCGCACCAACAACAGGTTCAAATCCATTATATGAGTGCAGATGCGTTAAAAATCCAATTTCCGATCGAATCATTCGATGTGATTATGTCGACCTATTTTCACACGGCACCAGAGGTTAGACCTGAAATTCATGCCAAATACATTAAATGGTTAAAGCCAGGGGGCACATTGTTGTTGGAGGGATTTAATAAACGCCAACTCTCCTTCACATCCGGAGGGCCTAAACATATCGAATGGCTATTTTCGTCAGAAATCCTTGCCACTGATTTTCAATCGCTAGAGATTCAACTAAATGAAGAAAAACAGCGGATATTGAACGAAGGGCCCTTACACCAAGGAATGGCAGAGGTCATTCAGTTCTGCGCGACAAAAACATTGACGTAAGAAACCATACTTCGAGACAATTATCACGATTCAGTCCTTTTCAGTCCCTTATCTTTGGAATATAAACAAGAATAACATGCTACAATTCATTAAAAACCTTTTGGGATTCGGACCCAAAGTAGATATCTCAGCCCTAATCGAACAAGGCGCAATCGTCGTGGACGTTCGTACACCGGCAGAATTTAAAGATGGTCATGTAAAAGGATCCATGAACCTACCACTTCAAACATTAGGTAGCCAAATGAACAAATTGAAGAAAGATCAAGTTATTATTACATGTTGTCGGTCTGGAAGCAGGAGTGGTATGGCGCGCCGACAATTACAAGCTGCCGGATTTACGCAAGTGTATAATGGTGGGCCGTGGAACGCCATTAAAAAATAAGACATTGGACGTTAGACAATAGACGTTGGACAATTAAAATCTAGATACTAGCGACTTATATATGAGCAAATTCGCAGAACTTTTAAAATCACCAGAACCGGTGTTGGTCGACTTCTCAGCCGAGTGGTGCGGACCTTGTAAGCAATTGAAACCTATTTTGGAACAACTAAAAACCAAAGTGGGTGATTCCGCCAAAATCATTAAAATCGATGTAGACAAAAATCGATCATTGGCAGAAAAATTCCAGATTCGGTCTGTGCCGACCTTGATATTATTTAAAGATGGAAAATCTGTTTGGCGACAATCAGGCGTTATTCAGGCGAGTACGTTGGAAGGAATAATTAAACAGCATTCCAGTCGCTAGTCCCAAACATTTACAAAAATCCTTACTCAACGCAATCTAACCAGATGAAAAAATTAATCCTTTCTCTATTAATCGCATCTTCGCTAATCGCTTGTTCTAAACAAGCAGGATTACAAGATGTGTCAGCAACAGAATTTCAAAGCCAATTAGTATCCTCAGATGATAAGCAAATAGTAGATGTTCGTACGGTCGACGAATACAATAACGGGCATATTGAGGGGGCTATTTTAGCCGATATCTCGAGCAATTTGTTCCAAGAGGTCGCTTCGAAACTGGATAAAGACAAACCTGTATTTGTGTATTGTTTATCTGGTGGCCGTTCAAGTGCTGCAGCGAATCAGTTGAAAGAAATGGGCTTCAAATCCATCACGAACCTCAGCGGAGGGATGTTGGCCTGGCAATCAGCCAACCTACCCGTATCAACAGACGGTACTAGTCCAAAAGCAGCTGAAGGCATGACCCTAGCTGATTTCAACAATCAAATCAAAGGTAAGAAACTCGTAATTGTGGATTACAATGCGGTTTGGTGCGGCCCATGCAAGCAATTAAGTCCCGTATTAGAAGCGTGGATTAAGGCTCAAAATGGCCAGGTAGAATTGATTAAGATTGATGTGGATGCCAACCAGGAATTGGCAAAAGCCAAGCAAATTGAATCCATCCCCTACTTGGAATTCTACAAAGACGGCAAGATGGTCGATAAGCAAATTGGCATGGGTGATGCAGCCAGCATGACCAAGCAGTGGACAAAAACGTTATTGTAATTGAAATGTAGAGACGCGATACCTCGCGTCTACTTTATTTGTAGAGACGCGATACCTCGCGTCTTTTTTTACATTATATTTTAGACGCGATACTTCGCGTCTTTTTTTACATAATATATTTTAGACGCGATACTTCGCGTCTTTTTTTACATAATATATTTTAGACGCGAGGTATCGCGTCTCTACAAGATATTGACCAAATAGCGTCTACACTAACACCGCATCCGCTTCCAAACAATCACCGCCGATAGGACCGTTAAGCCTGCAATACTCGCAATGGAAATTGAATACGAAAAATAAGCGCTTAAAACACCGGTGAGTAGCGCCCCAACGGCATAGCCCGAATCACGCCAAAGTCTAAATATCCCCAAGCTTTTCGCCCGATCCAATGGATGCGTATGCGTTGCAATTGCCGATAAGAACGTTGGGTAGACCATTGCCGTACCTAATCCTAATACAACAGACAAGCCAACGAATTGAAAAAAGCTAACAGCCCATATAAGCCCAACCAAGGCAAGCGCTTGAAGGAGAAGGCCGTAGGTCAACAAATCTCTTTGGCATATCAAATCAGCTAATTTACCTGTTCCCAGTTGGCCTAATCCCCAAACTGCCGGATAAATAGCTGTAATAACCCCAATTTCGGCTAAGCTAAATCCCTTCGATAGCAATAGCATCGGAAATAATCCCCATACCATCCCATCATTTAAATTATTCACCAATCCTGCTTGCGTAATTGATCCTAAATTTCGATTAGCCCAGGTCGTTTCCCAGAAAATAGATTTCAATTGTGGTACATGACTCTCCCCCACTGCCGTAGCCACATGACCTTGCGTATCGTGCACAAAAAAGATACTTAGTCCTAAACCCAGACCTACAAACGCAATACCGATATAAAAAGGGTATGGTCGAATGCCATAGTTTTGCGCAATCCAACCGGTTAAAAAAGCAACTAAGCCAACCGATATATAGCCCGCAAATTCATTGATTCCCATGGCCAAACCACGATTCTTATCCCCAACTAAATCAATTTTCATGGTGACTGTACTCGACCATGCAAAACCTTGGTTTAAGCCTAACAATACATTCGCAGCAATGATCCAATTCCAGCTAGGCGCCCACATCAATAAAAAGGGAATCGGAATAGCAAAGACCCATCCCAAAATCAATAGTTTCCGCCGACCTACCTGATTCGCAAAATGACCCGCATAATAATTTGAAACCGCTTTAACTAATCCAAAAACGACAATAAAGGAAAACACGGCTACGCTGGAAGCAATACCAAATTCCTGTAAAGCGAGTTGGGGTAAGATTGAGCGCTCAAGCCCAACCATACCGCCCACAAAGGCATTAACTAAAACCAATAAGCTGAATTGTTGCCAATTTTGACGTAACCCTAATTGAGTTTTCATGAATACTTCGGATTTCCTGCAAATTGACAAATTGCAGCTCAGAAGTATTTAACAAATGTTAAATTAGGTTCTCTTCGCGCGAATGCGACTTAAACTAACTTGGGTGATTCCCAAATAAGATGCAATAAATTTCAAAGGAGCCCGACGCAACACCTCCGGTTGGTCTTTCTGCAATAATTGATACCGCTCTTCTGCCGTATGAAACTGTAAGTTTTCGATACGCTGAATAGTCTGAACATAGGCTAATTCAAATTGGCGTACAAATAAGCGCTCAATATCGCGATGCGAATCATACAAAGCGAATAAGTCTTTGGTTGAAATTGACCATACTTCCGCATCTTCCAACACCTGGATTGCTTTTTTACTAGGCAATCCAGCAAACAAACTTTCTGCGCGCGCAATTAAGCAAAAAGGGCCATAAAAGCCCTCTGTAATGTCATTTCCTTCATGAAAATAATATATACGTGCCATGCCCGACTTTAAAAAGTAAAGCGTCTTACATGTCTGGCCAATTTGTTGGAGATCTTGATTTTTACAAACCTGCTGGGTACGAATAATCGAACTTAACGCGGATACAGCTTCTGTCGACAAGCTTGAAATATGTACTAAATGTTCGACTAATTCTTTGGCCATGAAATGAGTTATTGTTTCTCGAATCCCAAAGAAACGGAATTCACACAGTAACGCAAACCTGTTTCCGTAGGACCATCATCAAATACGTGCCCTAGGTGACCACCACATTTGGCACATGTAATCTCAATTCTACGCATGCCCAAGGTTAAATCGGCTGTTTCTTTAATAACACCAGCCTTGATTTCTTTGTCAAACGAAGGCCAGCCACAATGCGAGTCGAACTTGGAATCTGATTTAAATAAGCGCGTGCCACATCCACGACAGGTATAATATCCCTGCTCGTTGTGCATGAGAAATTTGCCCGTATATGGGCGTTCAGTGCCCTTTTGGCGTAAAATATAAAATTCTTCTTCACTCAATTTAGCCTTCCATTCTGATTCGGAAGTGGGTAATTGATCCATGGGTTTGGTTGATTTAGGTGTCTGGCTACAAGCTTGAAATGCAAGTGCCATAACAAACAAGAAATAAGAAAATGATTTCATAACATTTCGTTTAGAAATAAACGAAAATTAAACGGAATTGTTTTACTCAATCAAATCACCCAAAAACATTAAATAAGGAGTCTCCGCGGGAGCATCAATATCTTTGTAGCGGTGATAATTACCTAAAATCAAATTTTGAATTGTTTTCTTCAGTCGCTTCCAACGAGCTTTGGGCAAATTGGCCCGGCGATCCCAATAATCAATTCGGGTATCCAAAGGTTCAAAGCGTTGATTCGGAAATTTTTCAGAAACCGCGTGACGAAGTTCAATTAAAAACTCCAGTTTTTTCCGGTATGGCCCAACCTTATCCTCATGAGGACGTTGCATACGCTCCCAAAGTGTAGGTGGTGTACCTTGATTTCCTTTAACTCCTACTTGCTGCTCTGAATGTAAACGGTACTGCACATAAGTTGCTGGAATAAAATCAATCTTATTTTCTAAAGCGGCAGCTAAACCCATCCAAGCATCATGTAAGAAATAGCTCGGCAAATTCGTTGGAAACGGAGTGATACGATCCAAAAAACGCTTACGAACACCCATCGTACAACCCGTTACTCGATTTCCATTCAATAGAATATCCACCGATTTACCTAATTTCCAATCGCGTTGTTGCTCTTCACGAAAACGGAAAGTTGACCATAAACGCTTATCAGATATCTGTCCAAATTCATCCACCAACACAGCGTCCGTAAATACGACTTCGGTATCCTCATGGTGATTAAAATACGTAGCGATACGCTCAATTTTTTGTGGATCCCAAAAATCATCCTGATCGGCCGGGAAAATATAATCACCCGTACAAAGCTTCAATGCTTTTTGGAAATTCTGATAAGTACCTAAGCGTGTCGGATTCTGATGAATTTGCAAAGGTAAACGATCCTTAAATTGATCAAGAATCAACATGGTTCTATCTGATGAACCCTCGTCGCACACAATAACCTCGTCAGGCGGTAAGGTTTGGTCAACCAAACTACTCAACTGAGTCCGGAGAAATTTCTCTCCATTCAGGGTACAAAGTGCAACCGATATCTTCAAAACGTAATCATTAATGGGCTTCCAACCAATTCATTCCAACCCCAATACCCGTCTCAATTTTAACACCTAAATCCAAGGCCTTACACATGATTTCATCAATGTGCGCACGAAGGTAATCAATTTCTGAAATATGCGCATCAAAAACCAATTCATCATGTACAGTCAAAATCATCCGCGATTTTAAATTTTCTTGCTCTATAAATGCTTGAATCTGAATCATGGCTACTTTGATCATATCGGCGGCAGAACCTTGAATCGGTGCATTTATGGCATTTCGCTCCGCAAAACTCCGTTCATTCATATTCGCCGATAAAATATCACGCAAATACCGGCGTCGACCCAATACCGTTTCCACATAGCCTAATTCACGTGCATGGGTGATTGTGGTATCCATAAAGGCCTTGACTCCAGGAAACTCTACGAAATATTGATCTATTATTTCCTTTGCTTCGGTACGCGATATTCCCAATGAACCCGCTAAACCAAAAGCCGATTGACCATAAATAATTCCAAAATTGACCGCTTTGGCTCGTCGGCGCAGTTCTGAAGTAACCTCATCCAAATTGACCTTGAAAACCTTTGCAGCAGTAGCTTTATGTACATCAATTCCTTGATTAAAGGCGTTCAACATCGCTTCATCTTTTGCAAAAGCCGCCATAATACGTAATTCAATTTGGGAGTAATCAGCAGACAAAATCTGGAAGTTCTCATCCCTTGGAATAAATGCCTTACGAATTTCTCTACCACGAGGAGTACGAATCGGAATGTTTTGCAAGTTCGGGTCCTTTGAAGACAAACGCCCCGTCGCTGTAACTGCTTGCATAAAAGATGTATGAATCCGACCAGTCTTAGGCGAAATCAAAAGTGGAAGTGCATCTACATACGTCGACTTCAATTTCTGTAATTCTCTAAAATCAAGAATCAACCGCGCAATCTCATGCTCAGCCTCCAATTTGGAAAGAACCTCCTCCCCTGTCATATATTGACCCGTTTTTGTCTTCTTCGCTTTCGGATCTAATTTGAGTTTTTCAAATAATATCTCCCCTAATTGCTTTGGAGATGCCACATTGAATTCCTGTCCAGCTGCCTCAAAGATTTTTTGTTGGACCTCTCGCGAATCTACTTCCAGCGTCTTTGACATTTCCTGCAAAAAGGCTACATCCAAATTAACCCCCTCGCATTCAATCTTGGACAAAACACGTGCAAGCGGAAGTTCCACCTCATTCAATAATTCAATGGCCTTCGGGTTTTTAGCCAATTGCTCATCTAAAAAAGGTTTTAATTGTAAAGTGACATCAGCATCTTCTGCCGCATACTCTTTAATATCTTCCAAGGCTACATCACGCATATTGCCTTGCTTAATTCCCTTTTTCCCGATTAAGGTTTCAATAGATAAAGGTTCATAGCTCAAATAAGCCATAGACAAAGCGTCCATGTTATGGCGCTTTTCGGGTTCGATAAGGTAATGGGCCAACATCGTATCATAGGTAGAACCCTTGATTTCTAGGCCATAATTAGCCAATACACTCATATCGTATTTGATATTTTGTGCGACTTTTTGAATGGCTTCATTCGCAAACAAATCCTTGAATAAATCCACTTGGGCTTGTGCCTCCGCTTGACTTTCTGGGAATGGAACGTAAAATGCTTCTCCCTTTCGGTAAGCGAAAGACATCCCCACCAGTTCCGCTTCAACGGCCGTTAAACTAGTTGTCTCGGTATCAAAACAAAAAGTAGTTTGTCGGCCTAAAAATCCAATCAAAGATTTAATCGCGGCTTCCCCCTGAACTAAATGATATTGATGCGCCGTATTGGCCAAATTATTAAAATGAGAAACTTTTTCGTCTTCCTCTTCCGCCATCATGAAATCAGCAGGAGCAGCGGAAGGAGCACCAAACATATCCATTTGATTGGATGCTACTTTAGGACTTGCTTTGGGTTTTACAGCTACCGGCTCTGAATCTTCCCCTAATATGCGCCGACGTAGGGTCCTGAATTCCAATTCATCTAATAAGGGTTCTAATAATTCCCGATTAGGCTCGGTTTTAACCAATTTTTCTTCTTCGTATTCAATGGGCACTTCACATAATATGGTTGCCAAATGACGTGAAAGCATGCCTTGTTCTTGGAAATTCTCCAAGTTTTCACGCAATTTCCCTTTCAACTTATCCGTATTCTTAAAGAGGTTCTCCATGGAACCATATTCTTCGATCAACTTCTGTGCAGTCTTTTCACCCACACCCGGTACACCCGGAATATTATCAACGGCATCCCCCATCAAACCGAGCATATCAATTACTTGGTCCACATTTTGAATGTTCCATTTGGCACAAACTTCTTTGGGTCCCAAAACTTCAACGCCCTTACCCATGAAGGCAGGTTTATACATTTTGATTCGTTCTTCGACTAGTTGGCCGTAATCCTTATCCGGAGTCATCATGTACACCTCAATGTCCGGATTGGCACGTACCGCTTTTTTGGCAATCGTCCCGATGATGTCATCGGCCTCATAGCCATCTAAAATTAAAATAGGGATGTCCATAGCCTCGACCAATTTCTTCACATAAGGAATGGCGATGGTAATATCTTCGGGTTGCTTTTCGCGCTGTGCTTTGTATGGCGTATATTCGACATGACGAAAGGTAGGGGCCGACGTATCAAAGGCAACGCCTAAGTAATCAGGCTTTTCCTTCTGAATAACTTCCAAAATGGTATTGGTAAAACCAAAAACGGCACTTGTATTTAAGCCTTTTGATGAAATCCGGGGAGTTTTGGCGAACGCAAAATGGGCACGATAAATCAGCGCCATGGCATCAAAAAGGAATAATTTTTTCATAGAAATTAACTAAATTTGAACGAGCAGAAAGCCCGCTCAAAGATAAGAAATAAAAATTCTGAATTATGAATTTAGCTGCCCTTCGTGAGAATTATCAAAAAGGTGAACTTTTGGAAACTACCGTACATGCGAACCCGATTGAACAATTTAAAATTTGGTTTCAGGAGGCTAGTCATGCGAAGGTTATCGAGCCTAATGCGATGTTCTTAAGTACAGTAGGACATAATAATAAACCTGCAGGGCGCATTGTCTTATTAAAACATGTGAACGAGGCTTTTTCTTTTTTCACCAATTACCATTCCCGCAAAGGTACCGAATTAGCGAACCATGCTTATGCATCCTTGACTTTCTTTTGGGGTGAATTAGAGCGACAAGTGCGCATCGAGGGCCATGTTCATAAGATGTCGGAAGTCCTTTCTACCGAATATTTTCACCAACGCCCGCGTGAATCCCAATTAGGCGCTTGGGTTTCAGACCAAAGTGCCCGCGTGGAATCCCGCGAATATTTGGAGGAGCGCTATGCGGAACTAGCAAAAATGTATGAAGGCAAAGAAATCCCCAAACCGGCTCACTGGGGAGGATATGAATTGATTCCTGACTATTTCGAATTTTGGCAAGGTCGCCCCTCCCGACTTCATGACCGTATTGTGTATGAGAAAGAAGGACAGGAATGGGATCGGTATCGGATAGCACCGTAAATTTAGACGTTAGACGCTGGACGTTAGACGCTGGACGTTAGCCTCTTTGGCAAACCTTTCAGGATTGCCAAAGTTTGAGATGCATGCAATGCGGCGATTATCTTTAGACCTTAGACATTAGACGCTGGACCTTAGCCTCTTTGGCAAACCTTTCAGGATTGCCAAAGTTTGAGACGCATGCAATGCGGCGATTATCTTTAGACCTTAGACATTAGACGCTGGACGTTAGCCTCTTTGGCAAACCTTTCAGGATTGCCAAAGTTTGAGAAGCATGCAATGCGGCGATTATCTTTAGACCTTAGACATTAGACGCTGGACCTTAGCCTCTTTGGCAAA
Source organism: Aquirufa sp. (assembly GCF_044342065.1). GTDB lineage: Bacteria > Bacteroidota > Bacteroidia > Cytophagales > Spirosomataceae > Aquirufa. Next base: position 11,286 of record NZ_JBIIQN010000013.1, read on the forward strand.
CCTTTCAGGATTGCCAAAGTTTGAGACGCATGCAATGCGGCGATTATTATTAGACGCTGGACCTTAGCCTCTTTGGCAAACCTTTCAGGATTGCCAAAGTTTGAGACGCATGCAATGCGGCGATTATTATTAGACGCTGGACTTTAGACTTTAGACTTTAGACTTTAGACTTTAGACATTAGAAGTAAGAGGTCATTAAACTCACCTCCGGACTTCGGACTATTTCCCTTCGTACTTCTTTACTAACGACTAGTTACTAGCGACTTTTTTTTATCAGTTTATTAGTCATTTTTTGAATTAGACTTTTTAGTTTTTGCCCTTATGTTTGTTTTCAAATAACCAACTAATGCAAAAGCCTCACATTTATTCCTTTGACGATTTAGATTTAGAATTATCGATTTTAGAAGAATCCGAAAACCCTTCTATTCCGCATTGGCATAAATTAATCGTTGCTGAACGCCTCCGCATCAGAAATCAATCAAACAGCTTGGATATCCCCTGGGAAGATGTCATCCTAAGACTTAAAAATCAACATGACATGCTATAAAATTCATTCCGCTCCATTGGTTTATGCCGAATTGAACGGAAGCGTCTTGTGGTACAACAGACAAGCTGCGCAGCTTGGTGGACATTTCTTAAAACAGATTTCTAATTCTATCGGACTCATAAGTCAATTTCCACATGTAACCTACATTCGGTATTCACCCCAAATTCGTTGCTGCATTATTTCCCATTTCCCCTACATGATACATTACCAAGTTGATGAAGGCAAGCAAGCTATTTATATTATTGCGATCCTTCATATGAGGAGAAAAGGTAGTGAGAGGTGAGAGGTGAAAATTAAGGATTTAGACTTTAGACGTTAGACGCTGGACGTTGGAATTAAGAAGTAAGAGATCTTTAAATTTCCCTCCAGACTCCGGACTATTTCCCTCCAGACTTCTTGACTGACGACTAGCGACTAGCGACTGACACTTCTCTACTCTCTACTCTCTTATTTAGTCCTCCCTCCTCGGATCGACCCGCCAGCCCAACTTCCTTAATTGCTGCACCCGCAACGTGCGGTGCCCAAATTCCTCCATCACCACACCCTGCATCCAATACACCCCATTTCCTCGAAACGAGTACTTTTTCAGATCCGCCGGAAAATGCACCGTATCAAAAAACTCACCCCGCACATCTACAAAATACCCAAAATACATGCGGTCGCCCGACTTCGTGCGCGTTGGCTTTAAAGTCACCAAATAGCCTAAAATATCTCCCCGATCATACGCAAAATCTGCATTCAACAACGTTTGCGGCAGATCTGACACCAAATCAAACGGCGAACAAAGTGGAAAACCTAAAATCTCCCATTGATCAAACGCATCCTCCGCCGGATCATGTAATAATTCTGGCAATACACCCAAATCCGATACCTCATCCCCAAACATTTCCATCGCCACCACGGGTGCCACCTTCCCTTGAAAACGTGCATGCGCCTCCCACAACAAAGGCTTCTTCTCCACACCCAAATGCCGAAATGCCCCCACCCGAATCAATAATATCGCCTGCTCCAACCCCAAAGACACCCGATGAACAAAATCCTCCCAGGACCGAAACGGACCGCCCTGCCTCCGCGCCTCCAACAAATCCTGAATCACCCGCTTCTCCAATCCTTTGACATGCACCCAGCCTAACCAAATCACCGACCCTTGAATCGAAGTCAAATAATGACTCGCATTAATTTCAGGCGCCTCCACTTGTGCACCACATCGCCGCGCCTCATGCACATAAAACTCCGTCCGGTAAAATCCCCCAAAATTATTAATCACCGCCACCATAAACTCCAGCGGATAATACGTCTTCAAATACAAACTTTGGTAACTCTCCACCGCAAAGGACGCCGAATGTGCCTTCGAAAATGAATAACCCGAAAAACTCTCCATCTGCCTCCATACCTCCCGCGACACCGCCTCCGCATAACCCTTCGCCGTACAATTCGTAAAAAATGCCTCCCGAATTCGCTCAAATTCAGCACGCGAACGATGCTTGCCCGACATCCCCCGCCGCAACACATCCGCCTCCGCCAAACTCAAACCCGCAAAATAATGTGCCACCTTAATCACATCCTCCTGATACACCATCACCCCATACGTCTCCTTCATCAGCTCCCCCATCAAGGGATGCACCGGCTCATAGGAATCCGGCGCATGATACCGCTCAATATACGCCTTCATCATCCCCGAAGAAGCCACACCCGGTCGGATAATCGACGAGGCCGCTACCAAGGTTATGTAATCCTGGCAGTCCAACTTCTTCAATAATTGCCGCATGGCGGGCGATTCAATGTAAAAACAACCCATCGTCTCGTGGCGCATCAACTGCCCACGAATCTCCTCATCCTGCATAAAATCCTGCACTCGATGCACATCCACATCCACCCCCCGATTGGCGCGAATAATATCCACCGACTCCTTAATATGCCCCAAACCACGCTGCGACAAAATATCAAACTTCGCAAACCCGATCTCCTCCGCCACATACATATCAAACTGACAGATGGGAAAACCCTTTGGCATAGGTTCTAACGCCGTATACGCAAACAGCGGCTCCTCAGAAATCAAAATACCCCCCGCATGAATGCTGAGGTAATTCGGGTAGTCCAACAGTAAATTCCCGTACTTCACAATCAAACTTTGAATCTCCGAACTCACTTCCCGCATCGCCGTGGCCGGGTCCAACCACGCATCGATCTCCGCCTTAGGCAAACCAAAAACCTTCGCCAATTCCCGGTAAATCGACTTATCCCGAAACGTCACATAAGTCGCTAGCAAACAAACATGCTTCGCGCCATAGCGCTTAAAGATATAATCGATGATGTCATTGCGCTCATCCCATGAAAAATCAATATCAAAATCCGGCGGACTCGTTCGATGCGGATTAATGAAACGCTCAAAATACAAATCCAACGCCACCGGATCCACATCCGTAATCCCCAAACAATAGGCCACAATCGAATTCGCCCCCGAACCACGTCCTACATGAAAATAACCCCTAGAACGTGCATAGCGAATAATATCCCACGTAATCAGAAAATACGCATCAAAATGCAACTCATGAATCACCTTCAACTCCTTCTCCACCCGCGCCTTCGCCTCGCGATCCGAACGCGGATAGCGGTAGCGTAAACCCTCATAGGCCAACTTCGTCAATAGCGCCAAATCATCCTCCCGACTCGAGCCAAAAAGCTTACGGTTCTTTGGCATTTTAAAATCAAAGCTAAACGTACAGTCGGCCAGTAACTGCTCAGCAGCATCTAACAAACCCGGATAATCCCGACACACCTCCCTCAGTTCCTCCGGCGTGTACATACGCTCATCCTCCTGCGCTTGCGCCTTCGGGGAAAGCTTACTCAACAAGACATTTTGATCAATCGCCCGCAATAACCGGTGCATCGAAAAACCCTGCTTATTTAAAAAGGTGACCGGTTGGCACCACACCATCCCACTCAAATCCTGCACATTCCACAAAGCCTTCAAATCCGTCCCGCGAACACCCCAGCGTTCATTGGGGCCTAGCGTGCGTAATGACCTGCGCCGACTGTACGGAAAAATCGTCCAGACATCCTCCCATTCCGGTGGGCGCTCCGGCCAATCGCCGCCGGCCAATAAAATCTGGGATGCAAAGGCATTAATCTGGACCAAACCTGCGGGATTGCGGGCGAGGCAGACATAGCCTTTGGTAAATTCCATTCCCACCACTGGCTTAATCCCAGCTGCCGTACAGGCCTGCACAAAATCAAAAATGCCCGACGTCCGGTGAATATCCGTTAAGGCCAACACCTGAATTCCACGCGCAACGGCCGCTTCCACCAGCTGCTCGGGCGAAAGCGTTCCATAACGGAGGCTATAAAAGGAGTGACAATTCAGGTACATGGGCTATTCCGACTTAGGTCCTAACGCATTTCGACGCTCTCCGCGCTCCATCAAACCACTCGCTCGCAAAACCGAGAAATCCCCATAGCGATTTCGGAGATTATCCATCGCTCCATACAAAGGCACCAGCCGCGCCCCGTCATCAAACAAACTCAACTGCTCCTGCCCTTGCAATAATTTGGAAAAGCGCACCCCAATCAGCCGAATCAACAATCGGCGATCATACAATTTCTCAAACAACTCATGCACCGCTGGAATCAAACGATGATCACTCGCAGACGCAGGAATGCTGATTTGTCGGGTATGCGTATCAAAATTCGAATAGCGCAATTTGACCGTAATGCAGGAGGTGCATTGGCCGAGTTTGCGTAGGTCATAGGCCAACTGCTCAGTCAATGAACCTAAGATTCGGTGCAACAACTTCACATCAGTCGTGTCTTGCTCAAAGGTGATTTCCTTCGAGAGCGACTTTTGTTCGGAGTAAGGGACGACGGGACGTAAATCGATGCCATTGGCTCGCTCCCATAACATAACACCGGATTTACCAAAAGTCCGTTCCAAGACTTTAAGTGGCATTTGGCTGAGCGTACCTACATGCACAATGCCCATGTTGCGGAGAGTTTGGGCCGTTACGGCTCCGATCATCGGTATCTTCCCAACCGTCATCGGTGCTAAGAAAGCCTTCTCTTCTCCCGGCAAAACCTGAAACTGCCCGGCAGGTTTGACGTGATTCGTGGCCACTTTGGAAACTGTTTTATTGACCGATAGGCCAAAGGAAATCTGTAAACCTGTTTCCGTGTGAATACGTTTACGCAAATCCGTCGCAAATTGGTACGAACCAAAAAACCGCTCCATACCCGTCATATCTAAATAAAACTCATCGATCGACGCCTTCTCGACCACGGGCGCACGGTCCATAATCATCCGCGTCACCCAATCCGAATGCTGAGCATAAGCTTCGAAATCTCCCCGCAAGACAATGGCATCCGGACATAACTTCAAGGCCATGCGCATCGGCATCGCCGAACGTACCCCAAACGCACGCGTCTCATAACTGCAAGCTGCGACGACGCCACGGTCCGACAAGCCTCCCACGATCACGGGTTTCCCCACGAGACGGGGATCTCGGAGTCGCTCGACGGAGACAAAGAACGAATCTAAGTCCATGTGCACAATGGCGCGATCTTGCATAAAATTGGTAGCTATTTGGGTAATTCGAATACCTTTCGTAACTTCGGTGAGTATACGATTAAATATTGGATACGAATTTTATTCATTTTACTTAAATAAGCAAATTGCATGAGCACTTTTTTTAGTCAGAATTTACGTTTTTTACGCAGCAAGATGTCAGAGAAAACATCGCAAGAAAAACTGGCTGAATTAATCAAAATCAAAAAGCCCACCTTGGGCTCTTACGAATCCGGCAGAGCAGAACCTAAATATGCCGATCTCATCGAAATAGCTGAGTTTTTCAAGATAGAGGTGGATGAATTACTCAAGGAAGATCTTTCCAAAAGACTTCCCGGGATGGCCAATAAGCCTAAGCTACGTATTTTAGCCACCACGGTAGATTCTAATAATGAGGAGAATATCGAGATGGTTCCAGTGAAAGCTTTGGCAGGATATACCGCTTCCTACGACGACGTAGAATTCATTCAAGAATTACCCACATTCCAAGTACCCTTCTTACCACGCGACAAAAAATACCGCGTATTTCCGATTAAAGGCGAATCGATGTTGCCATTACAACCCGGCTCCCTTGTCTTCGCTGAATACGTGGAAGATTGGACCGCCATTAAAGACGGAACCATCTGCATCGTGGTGACGCGTGAGGACGGCGTAGTATTAAAACAAGTCATTAATCACTTGGCCGACCGCAAAGTATTAATCCTCAATTCGACCAACAAAACCTATGACCCTTACCCGATTCTCGGCTCTGAAATCCAAGAAATCTGGAAGTTCGCCGGGTATTTTCATAGTGATTTTCCAAGCAAGTCCGAAGGGAATGAATCCGAAGTCCGAAGGTAATAAAAGTCCGAAGAAAATAAGTCCGAAGGAAATGAGTCCGAAGGCCAAAGGCAATAAAAGTCCGAAGGCTTAGACAAAACGATTTCAAATCTAAAATACCCCTCCGGACTTCGGACTCCGGACTTCTTAGCTCTAACGTCTAATAATTATGTATTCCAAAATAGCCTCCAGCTTAGGTATTAATGAAAACCAAGTTCGCAAAACCATCGAACTGCTCGATGAAGGCGCCACAATTCCCTTCATTTCCCGTTATCGAAAAGAAGCGACAGGAAGCTTAGATGAAGTACAAGTAGCCCAAATTCGTGACATGCGTGATCAATTGGTGGAATTAGAAAAACGCAGAGAAGCCATCCTAAAATCACTCAAAGAACTTGATAAACTCAGCCCTGAACTCGAAAAAGCCGTACGCGGAGCTGAAACCCTTGCCAAACTCGAGGACATCTACCTTCCCTACAAACCCAAACGCAAAACTCGCGCCATGGCCGCAAGGGAAAAAGGATTGCAGGCTTTGGCAGATAAACTATTCGAACAGCGCATGCTCGACCCAGAAGTCTTAGCAGCTGAATTCTTAGAAGACACCGAAGAAGCCCTAGCTGGAGCACGCGATATTTTGGCTGAAGAAATGATGGAAACGGCCGAAGTACGCGAAGAAGCACGCTACCTATTTGCCCGAAAAACCAACGTCAAATCTACCGTAGCCAAAGGCAAACAAGAAGTGGGCATTAAATACAAAGACTATTTCGACTGGTCCGAATCCCTAGCTCAAGCACCTTCCCACCGCGTTTTAGCCCTATTTAGAGGCGAAAACGAAGGGGTTTTGAACTTAAACTTGACAGGCCCCGACCAAGAGGTACTCGATAAATTAGACCGTCGGTTCATCAAAGGAAATAATGCTTGCGCCCGACAAGTAACGCTCGCCATTCAAGATGGCTACAAACGGCTGCTCATGCCCGCGATGGAAAACGAGATGCGCGCGGAAGTGAAGAAACGTGCCGACGAGGAAGCGATTCGTGTCTTTGCAGAAAACATACGTCAATTATTATTGGCAGCTCCACTCGGCCAAAAACGCGTACTTGCACTTGACCCAGGATTCCGTACCGGATGTAAATTAGTCTGCCTAGACGAACAAGGTACCTTACTCGATAATACAGCCGTCTTCCCGCATACAGGACCAGGCCAAGCTCAAGAAGCAGCCCATACCATCAGCGCTTGGGTAAAGAAACATAAAGTTCAAGCCATTGCGATAGGAAACGGAACAGCGGGACGCGAAACAGAAGCCTTTGTACGCAACCTAAAACTCGAAGGAATCACCATCATCATGGTCAATGAAAGCGGCGCTTCCATCTATTCTGCCTCCGAAGCCGCGCGGGATGAATTCCCAGATAAAGATATTACCGTGCGTGGAGCGGTGTCCATCGGGCGTAGATTAATGGACCCTTTGGCTGAGTTGGTTAAGATTGACCCGAAATCGATTGGCGTGGGACAATACCAACATGATGTTGACCAAAAGAAATTACAAGCCTCGCTAGACTATACTGTAATTTCTTGCGTAAACTCCGTGGGCGTTGAACTAAACACGGCCTCCAAACAGATACTTTCCTATGTCTCTGGACTAGGTCCGCAACTGGCTCAAAACATCATCGACTACCGAACTAAAAATGGCCCCTTCATTAAGCGGTCCGATTTGAAAAAAGTAGCCCGACTAGGCGAGAAAGCATACGAACAAGCCGCGGCATTTTTGCGCATTCGCAACGCCAAAAATCCGTTGGACGCCAGTGCCGTTCATCCAGAACGCTACGAAATCGTAGAAAAAATGGCCAAAGATCTCAACTGTAAAGTAGCTGATTTATTAGCGAATGATTCCTTACGTAAGCAAATTCAGTTACAGAAATACGTCACTACGGAAGTGGGGATGCCTACTTTAACCGATATCCTAGCTGAACTAGCTAAGCCAGGTCGTGACCCGCGTGAACAATTCGAGGCATTTGAATTTACCGAAGGCGTGAATGAGATTAAGGATTTACGGGTAGGAATGAAACTCCCAGGAATCGTAACGAACATTACCAATTTTGGTGCTTTTGTGGACATTGGCGTACATCAAGACGGATTAGTCCACGTAAGCCAGTTGGCAGATAAATTTGTCAAAGACCCCAACGAAATCGTCAAAGTAGCTCAAAAAGTCATGGTTACCGTGACCGAGGTGGACGAAGCCCGTAAACGCATTGCACTAAGCATGAAGAAATAAAAAAGGCCATCCGCGGATGGCCTTTCATTTTACTTTTTACAGCAATTCGGGAGTTTCTCGTAACTCTTTTTAACTGCTTTAACATCGTCGGCATCGTAGCCTGTTTCTGCAATCACTTGTTTGATTTTCGCTACATCAATTTTGTCTGGATTGTAGACTACGGTGATGTTGGACTGATCCTCGAGATTCAAATCAGATTTTTCAACCCCTTTAGTCAACGCTAAATTCTTTTCGATGCGCTCCTTGCACATCTCACAAATAGCCGATGTTTTAATCTTTACGGTTTGTGTTGGTCCTGCTAAAAATCCGAAGAGCAGCACTAATAATATTGTTTTCATTCTATTTTATTTAACCCCAGGCTTCAGCCTGGGAAGCCTAAACTATTTTTTGACAACTTTTAAATCCATGGTACACGCAGGGCACTTCCCTTTTTTCGCATAAGTTTTAGTCCCTTCGCACTTCATAGGACACTGATACACTTCTTTTTTCTGTTCTGTTTTCGTTTTTTTCGACTCTTGTGTTTGTGCAAATGTTCCAAACATTGCAAAAACCATTCCGGAAACCAAAATGAATTTTTTCATATTATTTTTTAGTTGATTTTATAACGTAATCCTGTGTAAACCATGCGCCCAGCTATGGGCCCCCAAACCATGGTCGCGTCAAATCCCCTTGCAAAAGGGTCAGCTGCCCCCATGATAGGATTTGCTTGCGTAAAATTAAATAGATTTTCTACACCTACATACATTTCCCAATGTTTAAATTGACGTGTTACTTGTCCATAAACCATCGAAAAGGCTGGCGCGTTCACCTCTGGCGCATCACCCGCATGCACATAGGCATTTGGAATTCTTCGCGGTCCACTCCACTGCCAAGTCAAATCAAACTTCCAAATATCATATTTAGTCGCATAAGCTAAGTTGACAAGCACACGATCCCGATTCAAAAATGGTTTAGACAAACGCCTTAGACCTCCACTTTCTGACAAATAATCGGATGCCACATCTTGGAAGCGATAGGCAGCTTTCCATTCCAAGCGCGGCAATGGGCTATAATTAAATTCAATTTGGGCACTTTTTGAATAGGACGCCCCTGGATTCGAGTACATGCGAATGGCGTGGGCAATTTCCATGTCTACGATCCACTGATGCGTAAAATCAGTTTGGAAATAATCGAAAACGAGATTCGCTTTGCGGTTGGCCAACTGGAATTCGTGCGACAATGAGAATCCATAATTCCATGCCTCTTCTAATGGATTAAGATCCCCGACTAATTTGATCGACCTCGCATTCGCCAAGAATCCCATGTTTTCCGCTAATGGATTTACTCGGCGCCAGCCTTTGCCCACAGAGGCACGAGCTAACCATGTTGGCGTAATATCCCATTTGGCGTGCACACGTGGTACCCATTTTGTTCCCAATTGATTGTGAAAATCAACGCGATTTCCTAGTACCAAAGTAAATCGATTCGGAATTGTCCAGATATATTCACCGAAAAATCCCGGAACGAGTTCCGTTCGTGCATAGGTAGAATCAAGGTAACGTTCTTGGTAAGCATCATACAAAAAGCTAGAACCTGCCTTCCAAGTATGATTCGTATTGTCAATGATGGATTGATAAATTAAATTACCAAATACACTTTGCTCACGACCCAAATATTGCTTAAACGCAAAATAGGAATCGTTTCGATGGTCGGCAGCCGACAAAATAAGCCCCAAACCTTTCCAAGGTTTGGTTTGAAATAAGCGAGCTATTTTGGCAAAGCTCTCAAATCGCGTGGTTGCACTTCCAAAACCATACACAAAGTACCGATTAGACGTTTTTTCCTCGAAATTCATCTGTCCTGCCACACGTTGTTCGTGCAAATAGCCGCCCCCCCATTGCACCATCCACTTGTCACTTGCATATTTCCAACGATTCATCACATTGACCAAATTAAACAAAGGCAAATCCATAAATCCATCTTTATTCCCATCTAGTCGGGATACTTGTTGGGAATAATGCGTCAACAATGCCGTGGAAAGTTTCCCATTAAATTTATGCGCAGCTTGTTGGTTCACCTCAAAACGTCCTTGCGAATTCCCATAAGCATTCAAAAAATAAACTTCTGAAGTATCAGGCTTTGCTAATTCCATGTTTATCGCTCCGGTCATCGATTCATAGCCATTCACCACGGAACTTTGGCCTTTAGCCAAATCAATGGATCGAATCCAAGTGCCTGGAATGTAATTCAAACCAAAAGTTGACTTTAAACCACGAATCGACGGCACATTTTCTACCTGGGTTTGTACGTAGGTGCCCGAAAGGCCCAATAATGATATCTGCTTAGCGCCAGTAACCGCGTCCGTAAAATTCACAGATACACTCGCATTAGTTTCAAAACTTTCTGACAAGTTACAGCAAGCGGCTTTAGCCAAGGTTTTCATCGTTAGAATCTCTCTACTCTGAATCGATTGCATATCGTGCCCACCGGGACTAGCTACCACTTTAACCTCACTTAACTCGGCGCCGTTCGCACGTAAATGGACATGAAAAAATTGCGGTTTGGTAACCCAAACCGAATCAGGAGCGAAGCCAACCGAACGGATGCGCAACCAACCAGGAAACTGGCGTACTTTGATGGAAAACATGCCATTGGCACCTACGATACCACCCTGACTATCAGGAACATAAAATACCGTTGAACCTGGCAAATCTTCCATCTTACCAGCATCATCCAAACTCATTACCCGGCCGGTAATTTCTTGAGCCCATACCTGCGAGCAAAACAGCAAAAAAATAAATAGATATCGAATAAACATGATTTAGCGAAAATTAAGGTGAACAAAAAAGATTGTCCAAATTCCTAAATCAAATAAATCTGCAAATATGCCCTACCAGACGATGGGTGAAGGGGTTGAGGAAGCTGACGGTAATCGACCTTTACAATTAGCCAATTTATAATCGCATGGCTAAATGCCTCACGCGAAAAAAAAGTTACTGATGAAATGATTTGCGATTCCTTCTTTTGAAAAACAGATACCTGTTGCTTAACCTGAAAATGCTTATGGTGACAGCAAGATGCGCGAGATAAGAATGATTTACCCGAATTTCCTCCAGATTTGGAATTCTGACAACAACGTACCTTGGAGCTCCAGGAAGATTTTTGAACACCCGTAAATACACAGGTAGATTGTGTCCACGATAAACCTACACTTGACACGAAAAGCCAAGCAACTAAAAAGTATAATATGCTACGTTGAATAAATGTGCGCATTACCTATGGTTTCGAAAGAATTTAAACGAATAAATCGCATTAATTGTTCAAATTCAACCCAAATATAGGTAAATTAGACCAAATGAAAAGAGCAACCCTTTTTTATCTTCTTTACCTGTATTTGACATTTTTCCTAAATGAAGGCGCATATTCTCAAGCAACTAAATTTCGGTATTTGGTATTATTCAAAGACAAAAAGAACAACGGATACGCTGTAACCCAGCCTCAGTTATTCTTAAGTTCGCGTGCCATTGAAAGGCGGACTAAAATGAAAATCAAAGTTAATGAACAAGATTTACCTGTTAATCCAACCTACCTAAACCAATTAACTGCCCAAGGTGCTCAAGTACTCTATCCACTAAAGTGGGTTAATGGCGCGGTTGTCAAAATGGATCAAACAACCCTAAAAAGCATATTAAATTTAAGCTTCGTAAAGGGATACTACAAAAATATGGCCTTGGATTCCCTGCCAAATCAATTAAAAAACACCTTAAACCGTACGATAATTACTGATGCCCAACCAGATTATGGTACATCCATGACTCAAATAACTCAATTGGGTGTCGATGCCATGCATAAATCGGGATTTCGAGGAGAAAATATCCTAATTAGTTTATTAGATGATGGCTTTTTAGATGCTAATAAGATTCAAGCGCTTGCCGCTTTATATCAAGAAAAAAGAATTTCAGCAACCTTAACTACTGACCCAACAAGAAAGTCGGTATACGAATCAGGTTCCCATGGCACAGCCGTATTAGGTACCATAGCAGCGCAAGTTCCAGGGAAACTTTTTGGAACAGCTTATATGGCTAAATTTGCACTGGCGCAGACAGAGGAAAGCCAACATGAATTACTCGTCGAAGAGGCTAATTGGCTTCGAGGAGCTGAATGGGCAGATAGTTTGGGAACCGATATTTTAAATTCCTCGCTTGGATATACAAAATTTGACAACCCCATTTATGACCACGCTTACCAAGATATGAACGGAAAAACAGCACTAAGCACATTAGCTGCTGTATGGGCGAGTAGACGAGGTATCATTTGCACCATTTCGGCGGGGAATGAAGGGGCTGGGAACTGGAAATTCATCTCATCCCCAGCAGATGCAGATTCCATTTTAAGCGTAGGAGCTGTAGATCGTTCTGGATTAAGAGCATCATTCAGCTCCACGGGGCCTAGCTTTGATAAAAGAATCAAACCAGACGTCTCCGCGATGGGCCTTGGTACGGTTGTAAGCCTTTCCAACGGAAATATTTCAAACGTGAATGGAACATCCTTTTCCGCACCTTTAATGGCAGGTTTAGCAGCAGGTCTAGTTCAAGCTCATCCCACAAAGAATGCATGGGAAATCATGCAAGGAATGCGTAAATCAGGTACTTTAACGCTTAACCCTGATAATTTATTAGGCTATGGAATTCCGCATTTTGAACGTGCAAGCAAGATAATTAACCCCATATTGGGAAATGAACCACAAAGAGTTGAAAATATTAAAATATTCCCTAACCCAACAAGCACTGGCCAAGCCATACAGATAGAACATCATGCCTCAGGTTTGGTAAACCTAGAAATCATATCACCACAAGGTGCTGTTATCCAAACACTTACCAATATCCCCCCGAAGGCAGAAATTTTCCTTCCGCCTTTCGTTTCTGGAAAATATTATTTTAGATTTACATCAGATAACGGTGTTCAAGCCATACCTGTATTACTAAACCTATAAATAATGAAGTCAAGATTTTTATCATTGGATATTTTCCGCGGGATAACTTTGGCGAGTATGATTTTAGTTAATACTTCAGGGAATGGCGACTTTACATATGGACCACTGAAACATGCTGACTGGCATGGATTTACCCCTACAGACCTCGTTTTCCCCACCTTTTTATTCATGGTAGGTGTAGCCATGCGATTTTCTTTCAAGGCACATAATTACACATTGACACCACTTGTAAAAAGTAAAATCATTAAACGGACGATTTTACTTTTCTTGATTAATTACGTGATTTTTTACTTCCCCTTTACAGACTTTTCTTTTGAAAAATTGCGATTCTTAAATGTATTGCCAAGAATCGCACTTTCATATTGTGCCGTTTCTTTTATTACCTTGGGATTTTCAAATCAATGGCTCACACGCATAAATATCCTGATTTTACTTAGTTACTGGGCCATTATGTTCTATTTTGGTGATACTGGTGTACCGTATGAACTCGGATCCAATGCCGTGTTAAAATTGGATTTGTTTTTGTTCGGCCCAAATCATCTATATGACGGCAATGGAATTCCTTTTGATCCGGAAGGACTTTTAAGCACATTACCTGCCATTTCAACCTGTTTGTTGGGTTACCAAGCTAGTATTTTCCTTGAAAAACAGCAAGCTATAAATAGATCGCCCTTACCTAATTTATTGGTATACGGCCTGATCCTCATAGGCATTGCGATACTATGGGATAAGGCCTTTCCAATCAACAAAAAGCTTTGGACTAGTTCATTTGTGCTGCTTTGTGCAGGTATTGACTTCATCCTTATCGGATTAATAAGTTGGTGGGTGGAAACAAAAGCACGTCCTTTTGCCAATACATTCTTCCTAGTATTTGGGAAGAATTCAATTCTTGCATATGCGATATCCGAAGTATTAACCATCCAAATGGGAAAAATAGAGGTAACAGAAAGCAATGGCGTTACCGACCTACCCTCATGGTCTTATTGGCATTTTTTTGAACCCATATTTGGAAAATACAACGGCTCATTGGCATTTGCAATCAGCTTCATGCTTGTTTGCTGGACTCTATGTTATATTTTCTACCGCAAAAAGTGGTTCTTGAAGGTTTAGGCAAATAACATGGCTGCACCAAAAACCCCTGCGCTATCGCCAAGTTTGGGCTTAACAATTGGCGTTAAGACTTCTCTTGAATTGAATATATATTTCCTTATGCGGTCATATCCTTCGGTGTAGAGCAAATCGATGTTCCCTAAACCCCCACCTACGACAATAACATCAGGATCAATGACATTGATAAGCGTGGATACTGCCCGACCGAAATTTTCCAACATGCGTTCCACAGTAGCTTCAGCAACCGGGTCAGATTTAGCCGCATAAAGCCGCATAATTTCGGGCATGCGTTTAGATTCACCGGTTTGATTGAAATAAAACTGCTCCAATGCCGGCCCTGAAATAACATGTTCAACACAACCAGCCTTACCACAATAGCAAGGTGTACCACCTTCCTCTAAAATGTTATGTCCCCACTCGCCTCCGATACCATGTAGCCCTTGAACTACTTTGCCGTGCGCTACTAGTCCACCGCCAACACCCGTACCCATAATGATACCAAATACCATTTCAGCTGATGGATTGACTTCTTGAACAACGCCCAATAAGGTTTCAGCCAAGGCAAAGCAATTGGCATCATTCGCCAATTTAACCTCACAAGCTAAAATTTGCGCCAAATCCTTAGCCATTGGCTGGTCATTCATGCAAACCGTATTACAGTTTTTCATGGTTTGAGTCCTCGGATTTAAAACGCCAGGGGTGGCAAAGCCAATATGTGTAGGACGCTGACCCAATTTAGAAGAAACGATATCCACAAGAATCTTTACCCGCGCTAAGATATGCTCGTAGCCCTGGCCAGCTTCTGTATCTATTCGTTCACGAATCAAAACTTCTGATGGTTTTGCTGCGTTCAGGACGGCACATTCAATTTTGGTGCCTCCTAAATCAATACCCCATAAATTAGCGTCGGTTGTCTTCATTTTCGAATATACTTAAATAACTTAAATAGCGACTTGTGGAAATATCCCCTTCATCTACAGCCTTACGCACCGAACACGCTGGTTCAGATAAATGAAGGCAATTATTAAACTTACATTTTCCCAATAAGGCACGCATTTCAGGAAAATAATGAGCTAAATCCGATTTTTCCATTTCAAATATCCCCATCTCGTTGATGCCAGGACTATCAATCAAATAGGTCCCCGGATTCATTTCCCACATGGTAGAATACGTGGTCGTATGAACCCCTTTTTGGGCAAAATCCGAAATTTCTTTCGTTTTAATATTTAGGTTCGGGGCAACAATATTCAATAAACTTGATTTCCCTACACCAGAATGACCAGCAATTAACGATACCTTTCCTTGAAAAATAGCTTTAAACTCCTCTATACCTTGATTAGCCGGAATGGAAGTAAATAATATTCCATAGCCTAGTTCTTGATAAAGAGCCGCATATTCAAAAACTTGATCTTTTTCTTCCTCTGAAAGTAAATCCATTTTATTAAAGACAATTTGAACGGGTATTCGAAAAGCTTCCGCGGTAACTAAAAAACGATCTAAAAAGCCTAAAGAAGTTTTAGGTGATTTTAATGTCATAACGAAAATAGCCTGATCAACATTGGCGGCCATTAATTGGCCTTGAGCGGTCTTATGAACTGATTTGCGAATGATGTAATTTGTTCGAGGTAAAATTTCTTCTATCACAACGGTCTGATTAGTAATATCCTCCATCGCATACATAACCTGATCCCCTACCGCTATTGGATTTGAAGTTTTGGGTCCCTTCAGCTTAAATTTCCCCTTTAATCTGCCCGCAAAAACTTTTCCTGTTTCCGAACGAATTTCATACCAAGAACCCGTCGAACGCATAATGAGTCCTTTATTTAATTCCATGGCTATTTTCGTTCAAGTAATTCATGATTTTATCCGTTGCACCCGCTTGCAATGCCACAAAGGTGCGCGCCTGAACTTGTTTGTTGACAAATACATCCTCTGCATCATAAATTTCTTTCATCTTGTGCGCAAGGGATGCTGTACCTTCAACAGGGTAGGCCAAACCAAATTCGACCAAATCCCTCGCCTCTTTAAATTTAGTGTAATTTTTATTACCAAAAAATACCGTTGGCCCAAACACACTCGCCTCTAAAGTATTATGTAATCCCATACCAAATGCCCCACCAATAAATGCGAAAGATGCGCCTCGGTAGATTTGAGACAGATAGCCAATTTGATTTACGATTAATACCTGGGCATCTTTTTGGGGTGCATCAGTAGAAAACTGGGTTTTCAAATGAATCGCCGACTCCCACTTTTTCAACTCTTCAAGATGAATTTCATGAGGTACAATCACCCATTTAAAGGGAAACTCTTTTGAATTAATGAGCGGAATCAAAACGTCCATATCGGACTGCCAGGCAGAGCCTACGACCATAAATGCTTGTTGGTCCACAAACTCATCCAATACCTTCCATGGTTTCGGTTGACGTAAATTCTGCACAACGCGATCAAAGCGGGTATCCCCACCAATTTGAACATGTTGAATATTAATCTTTTCCAACATTTTTTTTGATTCTTCATCTTGCACAAATATTTGCGAAAAACAGCCCAGAAGTGAACGAAAAAAACCTCCATACCACTTGAAAAAAACTTGATTAGGGCGGAAAATTGCAGAAATCAATAAGGTTGGGATTTGGCGATTAGCCAAGCCCTGTAAATAAAAATACCAAAATTCATATTTAACAAATAGGGCTATTTGAGGATTAACTAAATCCAAAAATCGCTGGCTTGAACAAGATCCATCCAAGGGTAAATAAGAAACATAATCTGCACCGGATGTGTTTTTCCGAATCTCATAACCTGATGGCGAAAAAAAGGTAAGCAATATAAAATGGGCTGGATACTTACTGCGAAAGGCTTCCATGACGGGTTTCCCTTGCTCAAATTCTCCCAATGAAGCCACATGAAACCAGGCAACGGGTCGCTGATTCGTAGAAAAGATACTTTCTAAGCCTTCCCATACTTCAAATTGGCCTGCATTCCATAATTGAGCTTTGGGATTCACATAGGAAACAAGCCGAACCAATTGTCGGTATAAAAACAAGGCAAAAGAATACAACCAAACTCTCAAGTTTTTACTAAATTTGATGTTGAATCAATAAAATTACTAAATAAGCATCATACTGCCTCAAAAAATGAATTGGATTCCCCTAACTACTGAAGCCCAACTAGATGAAATTATCGATATGTCTGCATCAAAGCCGACGTTAATCTTTAAACACAGTACACGTTGTTCTATTTCATCCACAGCGCTGAATCGATTGGAACGGGCTTGGGGTTCAACTCAAACTTCGGCTTATTATTTAGACTTAATTGCATATCGACCTATTTCAGGATTGATTGCAGAAAAATTTAACGTAGAACACCAATCCCCCCAAGTATTGGTCATAAACCAGGGAAAATGCAGCTATTCTGCAACTCATTTGGATATTTCAATGGATGAAATCAAACTTCACTTGTAATGATACGGTATTCCCTGCTTCTTCTATGCTTTATTTTTTCCTTGAACTCTTGGGCTCAAAGAAAAGCAACGTCAGCAGAAACTACCTTGCAAATATCGAGTAAACAACCTAAATCAACGAAAACAAAACTGCCCATAGATAAGCTTTCTAGCACGTGGGCATTGGGCATAACTACGACCACAAACTCGGGAATTATTGGTGGATTTAGCCTCCGTAAATATTGGCTTAATGGCCAAAATAGTCAGTTTTTCGCCCAATTAGATGCGGATGCAATCAATGATTATCGAGAGTTCACATCTCCATATTCCTTTAATGGACGAACATATACAGAAGGAAAGTTGAATCAACTAATTGTAATTCGGCCTGAATTAGGAAAACGTTGGACTTTATTGCAAAAATCTGCCCAAGGTGGTCCCGCGTTAAATGGCATTTTGTCAACTGGACCAAGCATTGGATTACAAAAACCGTACTATGTTGATATTTCTTACACAAATACCACCACCTCAAGTACCGCAACTTTTGCCGTCCCTTACGCCCGAACCTTAGACAATTCGTATCCTAAATCATTTATTATTGGCTCAGCGAGTATTTTTGAGGGAATTGCTGAAATAAAACCCATACCGGGATGGCACATAAAATCTGCTATAAATCTCGAATTAGAGTCATTTAAACAAAATCACATGAGCTTGGAACTTGGATTTTGTGTCGATTATTTTAGTAAACCCATCGAAATGTTAAACCAAACCGAGGGTCGTAACGTTTATACGACTGGTTACCTAACATTTTTCTTTGGAAAAAGTCAATAAACGCCTAAATCATGATTGAATTACCTCAAGTAAATCCAGTACCTACAAATCGCAAGCCCGATTGGCTTCGAGTTAAACTCCCAATCGGTGAGAATTATTCGAAAGTACGTAAGCTCGTGGATGAGTATAAATTGCACACCATTTGCCAATCCGGGAATTGCCCAAACATGGGGGAATGCTGGGGTGAAGGTACTGCAACCTTCATGATTTTAGGAAATGTATGTACAAGATCATGTACCTTTTGTGCCGTAGCAACGGGAAGACCACAGGAATATGACGAGGATGAGCCTAGACGTGTGGCTGAAGCGATTCAATTAATGCAAGTAAAACATGCGGTAATAACATCGGTCAATCGCGATGAATTAAAAGATAAAGGAGCTGAAATTTGGTATCAAACCGTGCGAGCTGTCAAAGAAACGACACCTGCCACGACTATTGAGACCTTAATTCCAGACGTAAAGGCAAATTGGGACGCCTTGATTCGTATGATTGAAGGAGGACAAGAAGTTGTTTCTCATAACATGGAAACGGTGGCACGTTTGTACCGTTATGTACGTCCACAAGCTAAGTATGAGCGGAGTTTGGAACAAATCAAACGAACAAAAGAATTTGGGAAACGCAATAAATCTGGCATTATGCTGGGATTGGGTGAAACCCAAGATGAAGTTTTTCAAGCCATGGATGATTTAGTGGCCCATGGGCTTGATGTGTTGACTTTAGGACAATATTTACAGCCAACTAAAATGCACCACGAAGTCATTGAATGGATTCATCCAGATACGTTCGCGATGTACAAAGAAGAAGGACTTAAGCGCGGGCTTGCTTACGTGGAATCCGGTGCCTTAGTCCGTTCAAGTTATCACGCAGAACGACACATTTAAATGAGCGATATGCCTACACATAATCTGCCTACATACACCTATATCCTAGCGGGTGGCGGTATGGCCGGATTATCGTTGGCATATTACCTCAATCAAAGTAGCATACCCTTTGATTCGATATTAATCATAGATCAGGCTGAGAAAAATACCCGGGATAAAACCTGGTGTTATTGGTCAGATCAACTAGAAACCTTTGACTCGGTGGTCGAACATTCCTGGGACCAGCTTTGGTTTCATTCATTCGACAATCGGAGTGACAAATTCTCGATTCTACCCTTTAGTTATCGTAAAATACAAAGTGATTCCTGGTACGCATTTATCCAAAAAGAGCTGAAACAAAATCCAAAAATTCAGTTTATTCAAACTAAGGTACTTGGCTTTTCATACGAAGGGCGTTTTGCTAATGTTCGAACAGATGCGGGTGAATTCACCGCAACCGAAAAGATTTTTGACAGTATTAGTGCCTTTCCTTGCGAGCTTGATAATCCGCAGCATCTTAAGCAACATTTTGTGGGGATTACCATAGAGGCCAACTTCCCAATATTCGATCCGGAGGCAGCTCATTTATTTGATTTTAGAATCGCCCACACAACAGCGTGTGAGTTTATTTATGTATTGCCAACTTCAGATCGAATCGCATTATTTGAGCACACCTATTTTTCAGGCCAACTGAAAGAAAAGCAGCATTATTTGGATCAAATAAAGGCCTATTTATTCGGTGCCTATGGATTGGGTGAAGATGATTATTTAATATTGGAGGAGGAGTCGGGTATTATCCCTATGACCATGTCGGATGCGGAACCTCAAAATTTATATACGAAAATCATACAGATTGGAACCTCGGGAGGATTTGTTAAATCGACAACTGGGTATAGTTTTTTACGGACCCAACGAAAATTAAAAGAACTGGTGACCAACTTAGAAATAAGACATTTAGATGTGCCAGTGAATGAAACAAAACCATTCAAGAAATGGATGGATCGAGTGTTTCTACAAGTTTTGATAGACCAAAAAATAAAAGGAAACCGCGTGTTTGAATCGCTATTTCAAAAAAACAAACCCCAACTTATTTTACGATTTCTCGAAGAACAAACCACGATGCGGGAGGATTTAAAATTAATGACGAGCGTTCCTACCCTCCCCTTTGTACAAGCAGCACTAAAAATCGGGTTAACTAAGCTACCTTTTCCTAGAAAATGATTGCCTTGCCCGAATATAAATCTTAAATTTGCACGTTTTTAAATCTAACAACCAATACCCAATGGCTTATTTATTTACTTCAGAGTCAGTATCCGAGGGGCATCCCGACAAAGTAGCTGACCAAATTTCAGATGCGTTAATCGACCATTTTATGGCGTTTGACCCAACTTCTAAAGTAGCTTGTGAAACGCTGGTTACCACAGGTCAAGTTGTTTTAGCTGGTGAAGTAAATACCACAACGTATTTAGATGTGCAAGCCATTACACGTGAGGTAATCCGCAAGATTGGTTACACTAAATCAGAATACATGTTTGAAGCTAACTCATGTGGTATTTTATCAGCCATTCATGAGCAGTCGGCCGATATCAATCAAGGCGTTGACCGAGCGAATCCAGAAGAGCAAGGAGCAGGTGACCAAGGAATGATGTTTGGTTTTGCAACAAAAGAGACAGACAATTACATGCCTTTGGCATTGGATCTAGCCCATAAAATCCTTCAAGAATTATCCTACATCCGTAATAACGAGCCTAACTTAATTGGTTATTTACGTCCGGATGCAAAATCTCAAGTAACCATCGAATACAGTGATGATCATACGCCACAACGTATTGATACCATTGTTGTTTCGACACAACATGATGACTTTGCTACGGAAGCGGATATGTTGGCCAAAATCAAAAAGGACATCGTTGAAATCGTTATTCCTCGCGTTAAGGCAAAATTAAAGCCTGCATTACAAGCTTTGTTCAATGATGCAATTACTTACCACATTAACCCAACAGGTAAATTTGTGATCGGTGGACCACACGGAGATACCGGTTTAACGGGCCGTAAAATTATCGTAGATACCTACGGTGGAAAAGGAGCGCATGGAGGTGGTGCATTTTCAGGTAAAGATCCATCCAAAGTAGATCGTTCAGCAGCTTACGCGACACGTCATATTGCGAAAAACTTAGTTGCTGCAGGATTATGTGACCAAGTATTAGTTCAAGTATCCTATGCGATTGGTGTTGCTAAACCATGTGGTTTGTTCATTGATACGTACGGAACAGCAAAAGTAAACTTAACTGACGGAGAAATTGCACGTAAAGTAGAAGCTATCTTCGATATGCGTCCATACTTTATTGAGCAACGTTTAAAATTACGTAACCCAATCTATTCTGAAACTGCTGCTTATGGCCATATGGGACGTAAGAATGAAGTTGTTACGAAAACATTCCATGGTCCAGGTGGTCAAAAAGTAACTAAAGAAGTGGAATTATTCACATGGGAAAAATTAGATTACGTTGATGCCGTTAAATCAGCATTTGGAATATAAATGTAGAATCTATTGAATTTAAAGGTGCTCCAAAGGAGTGCCTTTTTTTTATGATTTAAATACGAATTTATTTGAACAAATTCAGGATTAATAGAGTTAACTAAGCATGAGCACGAAAGGTAAAAAAGGTTTTTATTTTAAAGAATTTGAGGAAAAAAGCATCTCTCCTTTCGATAAACTCTTTGGTATTTTCAAAGAGCTGATCACACATACATCCGGGGATTTTGATGAAGCAATAGAATGGCTTCGAGAATTAGATAAGGAGTACGAATTAACGGATGAAAATTACACCATTGAGGATTTCATAGAAGACCTTAAAGCCAAAGGATACATTCGTGAAGAAGTAGACGAAAACGGAGGTTCAGGCATGGGAATTACAGCAAAAACCGAAAGAGCTATCCGACAAACAGCATTAGAAAACATTTTTGGAAATCTTAATAAAAGTGGGGCCGGAAATCACAAGACCAAAGCGTCTGGTCAAGGAGATGAATTGACAGGTGAATTTAGATCCTATCATTTTGGTGACAGCTTAGAAAAAATCTCATTGACTGAAAGTCTAAAGAATGCACAAATTAACCATGGAATAGGCGAATTTGAGTTAACAGAAGAGGATTTAGTGGTAGAGGATACGCAATATAAATCTCAAATGAGTACTGTTTTGATGATCGACATCAGCCACTCCATGATCTTATATGGGGAAGATCGAATCACTCCAGCTAAAAAAGTTGCTATGGCCTTGGCGGAGTTAATCACCACGCGATATCCGAAAGATACCATTGATATTCTCGTTTTTGGAAACGATGCTTGGAGCATTTCAATCAAAGATATCCCCTATTTAAAAGTAGGACCATACCATACGAATACGGTTGCCGGGTTACAATTGGCCATGGATATACTTCGCAGAAAACGCAATACCAATAAGCAGATTTTCATGATTACGGATGGAAAACCGAGTTGTGTAAAGGAAAAAGATGGCACTTATTACATGAATAGTAATGGACTTGACCCCTATGTGACAGAAAAATGTTACACGCAGGCGGCCCAAGCACGTAAATTACATATTCCCATTACCACTTTCATGATTGCCCGAGATTCCTATCTCCAACAATTTGTGGACAAATTTACAGAAGCAAATCAAGGGAAAGCCTTTTATACAGGTTTACGTGGTTTAGGTGAAATGATTTTTCAAGATTACGAAACGAATAGAAAGAAAAGACTAAAATAAGATGATCAACACGTTAGGTGAGTTAAAAGCTTCTGGCTACGAGAGTAAATCCATTAAAGATGAATTACGGGACAATTTAATACAGCACTTGCAGGCTGGAACTACTGTTTTTGAGGGTGTACATGGATTTGAAAATTCAGTGATTCCGGAATTAGAACGTGCCATCTTGTCGCGACATAACATCAACTTACTCGGACTTCGCGGTCAGGCAAAAACGCGTTTGGCACGATTAATGGTGAATTTACTAGATGAATACATTCCGTTTGTTGCTGGTTCTGAGATCAATGATGACCCATTGAGCCCTATCTCACGTTTTGCGATTAACCTAATCGAAGAGAAAGGGGATCAAACGCCTATCGCTTGGTTACATCGTTCGGATCGATTCGCAGAAAAATTAGCCACCCCGGACGTAACCGTTGCCGATTTAATAGGTGATGTGGATCCCATCAAAGCGGCAAATTTAAAGCTGTCCTATGCAGATGATCGTGTCATTCATTTCGGAATGATTCCACGGGCTAACCGGTGTATTTTTGTTATAAATGAAATCCCGGATTTACAAGCGCGTATTCAAGTAGCCCTTTTTAACATATTACAGGAGGGAGATATACAAATCAGAGGATTCAAATTGCGTTTGCCATTGGATGTACAATTCATCTTTACGGCAAATCCAGAGGACTACACGAACCGCGGGAGTATCGTAACCCCATTGAAAGATCGAATAGGATCTCAAATTTTAACCCATTATCCCGAGAGTATTGCTGTTGCGCGAAAAATATCCTCACAAGAAGCGCGCTTAAATGCATCCCAAACAGATCGCGTTTACATACCCAATCTTGCGTATGATTTACTGGAGCAAATCATTTTTGAGGCACGTCAAAGTGAATACATTGACATTAAAAGTGGAGTCAGTGCGCGAATGAGCATTTCGATGTTAGAAAGTTTAGTAAGCACAGCAGAAAGACGTGCATTATTGAACAAAGAAACGCATACGAGCGTGCGTTTAGCTGATTTTATGGGCATCATTCCAGCGATCACAGGCAAAGTAGAGCTTGTCTATGAAGGTGAGCAAGAAGGGGCCGCATTTGTAGCTGAGCAATTAATTGGATCAGCCATTAAAACATTCTTGCCCGGCTTATTCCCAAAAATTGAAAAGCTAAGTAAGAAAATAGAAGAAAGTCCATACAGTAATTTGTTAGAAGCAATATTCTCAGATGGCGGCATGGTCTTATATGATGAGGCGGCAGATAAAGATTACCAATCTACGTTGGACGAATTAAAACCGCTGAAAGCTTTGATTTCAAAGTACCAACCTGATACATCAGCTAAAGACCGTTATTTTGTTGGGGAGTTCGTGTTATGGGCATTAGCTGAGCATCATAAACTAGGCAAAGAGCGCTTGCAGGATGGTTTCCAGTTTAAAGACTTATTGGGAATACTATAAAAAAAGCGCCCCGATTGGGGCGCTTTTAATTTATTCAATGGTAAGACTGAGCTTATCCGTTTTCACTTGATTAATTTTAGATTTAAATCTTTTTATTTGCTCGGCTAGCGCATTTAAGGCTAAATCTAGAGCTTCTTCAAAAGAGCGAGCTGTTTCCTTGACAAATAAAATAGCACCAGGAACAGCAATTTTAATTTCTAATAACTTTTCTCGCATTTTGCCTTCGCCTCTGGCAAGTTTCAAAAATACCTCTCCGCCGGTTATTCGATCATAAAAAGTATCTAATTTATTCAACTTAGCTTGAATGCTATCCAACAATTTACGATCAGCACTGAAGTGAATGGCGTGTACTTGCACTTTCATAATCATTAAAATTAAAGGGTGAATAAGATGCTTTGGGAATCTTAGCAAAGCCACCGAAAAACAGAACGTTTTAGATTCATCGAAAAGGTATATTTTTTTCGAAATGATGTCAAGCAATTAACAAATTTTTATTTCCAAATGACGCGAACCAATTGTACCGGAATACCCAAATCGGCAAAAAAATCATGCCAATAATGCTGTATGGCAGATAAATGGTCGTTGGGTGACTTAACTTCAACAAAGCAATAATAATCATCTTTCTGAATAAATAAATCCGGGAATCCCTTGGCGTGTGTTGATAACCGCGACCACATCATAGCTAAAACCTGTTTCAAAGCACCCGATTCAACATGAAATAATACCTTTTCAATCAATTCCCAATTGAGGTGAGCCCAATCAACCAAGGGATTAATCACGCCCTGATGCTCATCAGCAACTGTGTGCAAATGGTTCATTACCGCGGGTAGATCTTGAAGCATGTTAAGTAATTTGGCAAACTTTTCTGGATTTACTTGTGTAAAGTCAACCGTAGGGGCGTATTGAAATGGATGATGAAATCCAGCACTCCGATCTGCATAAATCAGTTCCCAGGTTAAGAGACCTAAAATATTCTTCCAAACTCCATTCTCAGAAAATGCCGCATAAAAACCCAAAGATTGATAATAATCTATCAGTCCTTGTTCGACCTTACCCTGATAGGAAACATCAATTTCAAGCTTATCTGCTTTTTTTAATCGTGCTGTTACTTGCTTAACTTGTTTTTTAGCGAGCTGTCGAGCTAAAAAATCTTGAAAAAAATGAAGTTCAGTAGGATTTTCAACATACAATTGGCCAAAATCGGCCCAATGAATTGCTTCATCTAACCGATTTAATTTAGCTAAAATTCGCACCCGCCGCTCCAGCGCCTGAGCTGAACCTGCCTGTTCAAAAATCATCAATGCGTCTTCCAAAAGTTTCTGACGCTCAAAATAACGTCCTACCTGAAACAGCAATCGCTCATACGCTGGAAGAGCCAATTCGGTAAGATTAGCTGCCATTGGAATAATTGACTCAAACAAGGAAGCCTTCAAAAGGCTAGGTTCCAATTTGTCTTGACTATCGAAAAACCACTCCCTCCAAAGGCTGAGTTCCCACTTATGATCAATCTCTTCACGTGAGCTAAAATAAGGTTGAAAATCCTCCTCCGCAATTTCTACATACTGACGATGACCTAAATCACGTACGACAAATTCTTTCAAATCCCGATTTTTACTTCCAAAAAACAAAAAAGAACAGAAATGATACCTATCAAGATGCAAAGGCCTAATCCACGCAGAACCATCAAATTGTAATGGGAGAGGTAAATCAATCAACAAAGCCATTACCTCTGCTTTGGATAAAGCCTTGAAGGATTGATTCACCACTGAACTTGATTTAAGCAAATCTATACAAGACTGCTTCGTCATAACTTGTAACAACTCCATGGTTATAACCTGGTCGGAATAGGTGCTAATAAATCCGTGTTTGATTAGCTCATCTACGGAATCTCGAATTGACTGAATTTCAGCATAGTGTAAACTTGTCAGATTATACCAAGCAACACTCCTTCCAGAAAGTCGAAGATAAAGACACTGGGCTTGAAAAGAAAGCGATTGATAGGATGAAATATATGCTGATTCTAAGGGATTTAGCAAATTTTTATAATGCTTATCCACATACCGCAAAACATACTGAAAGTTGTCCCAATAATACGTTGGAGAAAGATTAGAAGCTACGTTGTTCTCCATGCATTTGGGAAATAATATTTAACAAAATAGGACTATTTGGGTATAAATTTCAAAATTTTCAACAGAAAATTAGATTTTTTCAACAATATAGGAAATGATGTTATATTTGTACACCTAATATTTTTTGGGTTTATCACATTAATCTAAAGTAATAAAATTTATGCAAACGGTTTCAAATTTCAACTTTGCTGGTAAAAAAGCATTAGTTCGTGTTGACTTTAACGTTCCGCTTAATGAGCGGTTTGAAATTACAGATGATACCCGCATCAAAGCAACGATTCCTACGATTCAAAAGATACTTTCAGATGGTGGTTCTGCGATTTTAATGTCGCATTTAGGTAGACCAAAAGATGGCCCAACAGAGAAATATTCTTTAAAACACCTAGTAACTCCCCTTTCTTTAGTGTTCGGGGTTAAAGTAAAATTTGCTTCGGATTGTATCGGAGATGATGCGGTAGCTTTGGCATCTGAATTGCAGCCTGGTGAAATATTATTATTGGAAAACCTACGATTCTACAAAGAAGAGGAGAAGGGGGATGAAAATTTTGCTCAAAAATTAGCACAATTAGGTAATGTTTGGGTAAATGATGCATTTGGTACGGCACACCGAGCACATGCTTCTACAGCGGTTATGGGCAAATTCTTTACCGAAAAAGTTGCAGGCTATGTGATGCAAGCTGAACTTGAAAATGCCCAAAAGATTCTAGAATACGCTGAACGACCATTTACGGCAATTATGGGAGGTTCTAAAATCTCTGATAAAATCTTAATTATTGAACGATTACTTGATAAGGTGGATAACTTGATTATTGGTGGTGGAATGACCTATACATTCTCGCTAGCAGAAGGTGGTAAAATTGGTAAATCAATCTCTGAACCTGATAAGGTTGAGTTAGCGAAAGAGTTAATCGAAAAAGCCAAAGCTAAAGGTGTAAATCTTATCATGCCTGTGGACAACGTTTGTGCAGATGATTTCAGTAACAATGCAAACCGCCAAATAGTTAATCGTGGTGAAATACCAGATGGTTGGGAAGGATTAGACATCGGACCTCAATCGGTAAAATTATTCCAAGACGTAATTGCTCATTCAAAAACGATACTTTGGAACGGCCCTATGGGAGTTTTTGAATTCCCACACTTTGCCATTGGTACAAATGCGATAGCAGATGCCGTTGTAAAAGCTACTGAAGAAAATGGGGCTTTTTCGTTGATTGGTGGAGGAGATTCTGCATCCGCAGTAAACAATGCTGGTTACGGTGATCGTGTTTCATATGTTTCTACTGGTGGAGGCGCATTATTGGAATACATGGAAGGAAAAATCCTACCAGGAGTAGCAGCTTTAAACGCATAATCGTTGACAGATATTTATTTTTAAAGGCGAGGAAATGTTTCCTCGCCTTTTTGTATTTTAGCCCTTCGTTCAAACATTACACATGATTTACCACAACGAACCAAATCAGTTAAAATCGACTTACATCAGTTTAGACAGTCGGCAAATATATGAACCAGCGGATACCGCATTTTTTGCTGTTCGCGGCTTGCATCACGATGGTCACCAATTTATTGAATCATTATACCAAAAAGGGGTTCGTGAATTTATCGTAGAAAAATCTGCTTGGAATGGACCATTAGTTGAGAAGGCCAATACCTGGCAAAATACATCTATTTGGGTTGTAGCTAATAGCATCGATACCTTACAACACATTGCCCAATTACATCGAATCGCTTATAATATTCCAGTCGTTGGCATTACGGGTTCAAATGGTAAAACAACTTGTAAAGAATGGTTATTTACCCTTACAAAATCACACTTTCAAGTTGTGCGAAGTCCAAAAAGTTTTAACTCACAGATTGGGGTACCGCTTTCCATCTGGGGAATTCGTTCACAACATCGTTTAGGCATATTCGAGGCAGGTATCTCGCGCATAAATGAGATGGATCGTTTAGAGCCTATTATTCGTCCGGAATTTGGCATTTTAACCAATATTGGAGAAGCCCATGGCAAGAACTTTGAAAGTGAATCTGAAAAACTCGTGGAAAAGCTAAAACTTTTCAGACATACAAAGAAACTTATATACCGGGCAACACCCAATACAAGTCCAATTGTAGGCGAAACAATGCAAAAAATAAATCCTGAATGCGAATTGATCAGTTGGAGCACCCAAGACCCCAATCAATCGATTTATGTATATTGGAAAATCACAGGAAAAAGTAGTCAGATAAAATTTCAAAAAAGAAACCAATCAGAGACCTTTTTATCCGTACAAACCAATCTTCATGATGAGGCATCTCTTGAAAATCTAAGTCATTGCCTCATTCAAGCGCATGTACTTGGCATAAAAAGCGAGGAACTTACTTTAGCAATAACAGGAATCAAACCTGTTTCAATGCGCTTGGAAATAAAAGAAGGTATTCGCAATAATCAACTAATTGATGATTCATATAACAATGACATTGATGGTTTAAAATTAGCACTTCCCTTATTCAAACGCTATGAAGAAAAAAAGAAAGTACTAATCATTAGTGATTTTATCGAAACAGGGTTAAATGAAACAGAATTATACCAAAGTATTGCCCAATTAATTA
This sequence comes from Aquirufa sp., assembly GCF_044342065.1. Classification (GTDB taxonomy): domain Bacteria; phylum Bacteroidota; class Bacteroidia; order Cytophagales; family Spirosomataceae; genus Aquirufa. The sequence goes on from NZ_JBIIQN010000013.1 coordinate 40,602, forward strand.
GAAATCAACGCATAGAAAAAATCGTTGGTGTAGGAGCACAAATAGATCGAAATAAACACCATTTTGACCATATAGAAACGTATCCTACAGCTGAATCATTAATAGAATCTGGAGATTTAAACAACATTAAAGATTCCGTTATCTTACTGAAAGGGGCAAGAAAATACGCCTTTGAAAAAATAGTTAATGCGCTTGAAAATAAGTCCCACTGTACACAATTGGAGATCAACTTAGAAGCTTTACAAAACAACCTAAGTTATTACCGAAAAGTACTTGGAGCAAAAAACAAAATCATGGGCATGGTAAAGGCACAGGCCTATGGAGCAGGGGCGGTAGAAATAGCAAAAATATTACAAACACAAGGAATTGAATACTTAACTGTAGCCTATACAGACGAAGGCGTACATTTACGCAATAATGGCATCTATACGCCAATAATGGTCATGAATCCACAAGTGGAAGAATTTGATAAAATGGTATCCTATGCGCTAGAACCTGAAATATATAATTTCAGTATGCTAAGAGCAATCGATGACTACAGCAATAATCAAAATAAAAATATTAAAATACACATCAAATTAGATACCGGAATGAAACGTCTAGGATTTGAAATGAGTGATTTACCCGAATTATTAGACGAATTAAACCAAATGCCCCAATTATGGGTGGTAACTATATTGAGTCATTTAGCAGCATCAGAAAATCCACAACACAAGGAATTCACTCTACACCAAATAACTCAATTTAAAGAAGCAGCAGGAGCCATAAGTGAACGATTAGGTTATAAACCAATATGGCATATTGCAAACTCCGCTGCAATCCAAAATTATCCAGAAGCGCATATGGATATGGTGAGATTAGGTATCAGTATGTACGGAATTTCAGGTAATCCAATAGAAAAAAAAGCACTCGAAAATGTTTTAACCTTAAAAACATACGTTTCACAGGTGAAAAATGTAAAAAAAGGTGAAACGGTAGGCTATGGTAGAATAGGACAATTCAAAGAAGACGGGAGGATAGCAACCTTAGCAATTGGCTATGCCGATGGCTATTGTAGGACCTTAGGAAATGGAGAAGGTTTATTTGAAATACATGGACAATTATGTCCAACGATAGGCAGTATATGTATGGACTTATGCATGGTAGATATAAGCCACATAGCGGAAGTAAATGAAGGAGATGAGGCTATTGTATTTGGCGGAAAAATACAATTAGAGGCATTAGCAAAAGCAGCTCAAACTATACCATATGAAATGATGACGAGCATCTCATCAAGAGTAAAACGGATCTACGTAAGGGATTAAAAAATAATCCAAAACCATTCAAAGAGGAGCCATATGTTTTTTCATATGGCTCTTTTTTTTGATTACTGAAAAGCACAAGAAACAATCAAAAAAAATCACCAACAGGCGATTCTCAAATACAGCTACACGAGAAACCTAATAATTAGCGTAACAACTAAATATTTAATGTGACTCGTATAAATTATTAGCAATACCACTAATTATAACTTAGCATAAAGGCTAATTAATTAGCTTTACTACTAAATATGCTGACTTTATTGTCAATTAGCTGATTTTGATATCTAATTGGAATATATTAACTTAGCTAAATAAGTAATAATTATATGACAATCGAGGCGATTAGCAAAGCAATTGGAGATGAGTCCAGGCGTAAAATCATTGAAATGTTGAAGGATGGCGAAATGCCCGCCAGTAGCATTTTCGATCAATTCGACTATGCTGCTCCTACAATTTCAAGACATTTATCAGTATTAAAAGAAGCTGGAATTGTAAACACTCGAAGAAATGGTGTATTCATCTATTATGCATTAGATAAGGAGGCATTAGGAAAACTGTCGCAATGGCTTAACCCCCTACTCCCAGTATCAGCTCAGGTGACAAAAGCTACACCTAAAGAGCGCGTAATTCGTACACCAAAAGTGAAAGTAGAAAATCCATTTGACAAATTCCAAAGCGAATTTTAATAGAAGAATAATACAATTTTTATGAAACGATTTGTTATCATTATTCGTGGGCCAGTGGAAGGAATTTCAGGAGCAAACAGCTTAGCTACATCTGAAGAATTAGAACAAATTCGCACTTGGTTAAAGGCAGTCAAAGAGCAATACCAAGACATGCTATATCAGAAATTTTCAGGACAAAATTTGTATTTAGCGTCCACTGGAAAAATTGAACAAAAGATAGTTCAACTTATTGACGGTGGTGAAATTTCTCAAGTCATTACCCTCATCATGTCATCATGGGAAGAAGCAACACGTGTCGCAGAGAGTTTTCCCTTCCCCAACAACTTTTATTCTCTAGAATTGCGTGAAATGGCATAAAAATGCCCCATACGAGTCGTAAAGGGCATTTAAAGGCTTGCGGCGCGAGAATCGCGTATTTTTATCTTACTTATACATTGTTCTCACCTACCATATTCTCAGGGCGAACCCAAGCATCAAATTCTTCAGCTGTCAAATAACCCAAGGAAATAGCTGTTTCTTTTAGCGTAGTGCCATTTTTATGAGCTGTTTGAGCAATTTCTGCTGCTTTGTAATAACCAATCTTGGTGTTTAGCGCAGTTACCAACATCAATGAATTATTTACATGCTTAGCGATGTTTTCGTGTAAAGGTTCGATACCCACAGCACATTTATCATTAAACGCTACACAAACGTCACCAATTAAGCGTGCAGAATGCAAGAAGTTATAAATCATAAGCGGTTTAAACACGTTTAACTCAAAATGACCTGAAGCCCCACCGATGTTAATGGCTACATCATTCCCTAAAACCTGCGCTGCTACCATCGTCATTGCCTCACATTGCGTAGGATTTACTTTACCTGGCATGATGGACGAACCTGGCTCATTATCAGGAATATAAATCTCTCCAATCCCTGAACGAGGTCCTGACGACAACATACGTACATCGTTACCGATCTTCATTAAGCTAACAGCTACCGTCTTTAGAGCCCCATGAGCCTCTACAATAGCATCATGCGCCGCCAATGCCTCAAACTTGTTTTCAGCGGTTCTAAATGGCAATCCCGTTAAGCTAGCAATGTGTTTGGCTACATTTTCTGAATAACCTTTAGGCGTATTTATTCCAGTCCCAACAGCAGTCCCTCCTAGCGCTAATTCTGATAAATGATCTAAACAATTATTTATGGCTTTTAGCCCATGATTCAACTGTGAAACATAGCCTGAAAATTCTTGTCCTAATGTCAAAGGAGTCGCATCCATAAAATGAGTACGGCCTATTTTTACAACATTTTTAAAAGCTTTGGCCTTCGCATCCAAGGTATCGCGCAACTTGGTAATACCGGGTATCGTAACCTCCACTAAAGCTTGGTAAGCTGCGATATGCATAGCCGTTGGGAATGTATCATTCGATGATTGGGACTTATTTACATCATCATTCGGGTGAACAAACTTCTGCTCATCCAGTAAATCACCACCTTGAATTACATGTGCACGGTACGCAATAACCTCATTGCAATTCATGTTGGACTGTGTACCTGAACCTGTTTGCCAAACTACTAAAGGAAATTGGTCCGCCCATTGTCCCTCCAAAATCTCCTCACAAACCTGAGCAATTAGATTCTTTTTTGCTTCATCCAACACGCCTGCCTCAAAATTCGTAATAGCTGCCGCCTTCTTCAAGTACGCAAAAGCCCGAATAATTTCTTTCGGCATCTTATTGATATCTTGGGCAATCGGGAAGTTTTCAATCGAACGCTGCGTCTGTGCGCCCCAATAGACATGTGCAGGTACGTTAACCTTGCCCATCGTATCTTTTTCAATTCTATATTCCATAATGGCTATTTGTATTAATTTTGTATGCAGTTCACAAAAATACCACCAAAACCAACAAGGTGGGAAGGATTTTTAATAAAAAATAATATGATTACGATCTACGGAATTCCAGCGTGCAATACCATGAAAAAAACTTTCGAATTTCTAAACGAAAAAGGTATTGAATACACCTTTCACAACTATAAAAAAGAAGGTATTTCAGCACCTATTTTACAGGGTTTTATAGACCAATTGGGTATAGATAAGATCCTAAACAAACAAGGTTCAACTTACAGACTGTTGCCAGACAATACGAAAGCATCAATCAACAATACGAAAGAGGCATTTCAATTCTTGCTTGAAAAAAATTCAGCGATCAAACGCCCCATTCTGACAGATGGGAAACGAATTATCGCTGGGTTTAATTCTGAAGAATTAGATAAATGGCTAAATATTTAATTACCCTTTATAAAATATCCATTTCCCCAGCTCCTTCCAAGTTATTTTCTTGCCATACATCAGTATTCCTATGCGATAAATTCGGGCTGAAATCCAACTACAACCCAAGAATCCCAATACCAATAAGCCCATAGATAAAACCAACTCCCATACAGGAACCCCATAAGGCAAACGAACCATCATATTAATAGGCGAGGTAAACGGGATCATAGACGACCAAAAAGCAATGGAACTGTCTGGGTCTTGCATGGAATATTGAGCTAAAATAAAAGAAAGAATTATGGGAATCATGACAATAAAGTTGAATTGTTGAGCTTCCGTGGCACTCTCTACAGCTGACCCAATAGCTGCAAACAAGGAACTATACAATAAATATCCCACAAAGAAGTAAAACAAAAAGGAAACCAATATAAGGGGAATATTGGTACTCTCAAGTACTTTTGTCACCTCACCCATAGGTGAATCTTGCATGACTTTTGACATATCTTCCGTCGATTTTCCTTGACTAAGCTCTACCATAGACTTGGATTTAGAGGCATATATTTTCCCCGTAACCTGTGTCAAACCTATTGTTAAAACAATCCATAATACAAACTGCGTAAGTCCTACCAACCCCACACCAATAATCTTACCTAACATCAGTTGATAGGGTTTTACCGAGGAAATAATGACCTCAATTATCCGACTACTCTTCTCTTCAATAACCCCATTCATTACCTGAGAACCATACAACAAGAGTGTCACATATAAAATCAAACCCATGACCCCAGCCAGTATCATTGCTCCTGCTGAACTGGAACTCGTCTCATCGCCTGTAGCCGAGATGGTAATCGTCTCACTGTCTACATCAACTTGCGTATCCTCATAGATTTTTTCCGATATACCTGCCTTGTACATTAATTCTTGTCGGACTCTATTCTGAATCAATTGTTCCACAGATTCCTTTAAAGCAAGTCCGATGTTTTTCGAAGAATAGATGTGAACACCTTTGGGATTTGTCAACACATCCGCTGGAATACTGACAAATGCGTCATATCCTGCTGTAGCAAATTCCTTCTTAAAAACTGACTCTGGCTTTGAAACATAGGTAAATACCAGCTCTTTGCTTTTCAAATCACTCGGCTTCCATAAGTGGCTTTGATCTAATAAGGCAACCTTCTTTAGCTCCTTATCTTTCATAGCCAACCAGATCGGAATCGCATAAATTGCCGTAATTAAAACAGGTGCCAACAAAGACGAAATCCAAAAGGATTTTTTCAATACACGTGTCACATATTCACGCTGAATGATTAATAAAACCTTATTCATATTAATTTGTCTCGCTTACTACTTGAATGAAAATTTCATTAAATGTTGGAATCATTTCTTTAAACTCCAATAAAGTTACTTGCCTAATCAATAGAGCAATGGCTTCATTTGTTGACAAACCTGCCGTAAAACGTAACACCGCCTTACCAGAGTCATATGATAGTATTTCTATGCCCGGCAAATCACCCAAATTACCCTCATACCGTATAAAAAATTGATTTTTCTTGTAACGAGCTTGTACTTCCACTTTATTTCCAGAAAGAACAACTTCTGCATGATTAATGAGCGCAATTTCATCACATAATTCCTCAACAGATTCCATTCGATGCGTAGAAAACAAAACGGTTGTTCCTCTTTCCTTAATTGCTAATATTTCATCCTTTAACATGTTGGCATTTATCGGATCAAAGCCCGAAAAAGGCTCATCTAAGATTAGTAACTTGGGTTCATGAACCACTGTAGCAATAAATTGGGTCTTTTGCTGCATTCCTTTGGATAAATCATTTACTGGCTTATTCCACCATTCCTTGATATCCAATCGAATAAACCACTCTTTCAGTTTTGTTAAAGCTTCTTCCTTGCGCATACCCTTTAACTGAGCTAAATACAACAATTGCTCCCCTACCTTCATCTTTTTATACAAACCACGTTCTTCAGGCAAGTACCCAATCTGATCCGCATGCGCTAATCGCAATGGCTCTCCATCAAAATAAATTTCCCCAGCATCAGGTCCTGTAATTTGGGTAATAATCCGAATCAAGGACGTTTTTCCAGCACCATTAGGACCCAATAAGCCAAAAATTTTACCTTTAGGAATTTCCAAGCTTACATCACGTAGGGCCACATGATCAGCATAATTTTTTTCTAAATGTCGAATTGATAATAACATTTCTTACTAAATAGATTTTTCAAATATAAAAAAAAGCGCTCACCCAAAAGTACTATTGGGATGAACGCTTTGATTCGAGGATAAATGACCCCTTATTTCTTGACAGCTTTCGCTTTTGGCTTAGCAGGAACTTTAGTAACTGGCTTAGGTACAGCCGGAGCAGATTCTTTTGCCATTAATTGAGCGACTTGTTTAATTTCAGCAGCTTTTTTTGCCAACTTCGCTTTTTTCTTTGCTTCCTTTTCTGCTAATTTCTTCTTCGCTTTATCAGCCTTTTCTTTGGCCTTGGCTGCTTCCTTTTCTTGATCTTGTACCAACTTCACATATTTTTTAGCGATAGTGGCAACCGACTTTTCAACTATAGATAATACCTTCTTGGCATTCTTTTCAGACAAGCCTTTCAGTTTAGGTAAAACAAGCGATGAAAGCTGATTCGATAATGTTTTTTTCTGGCCGTTCATTATGTTAATGTTAAATTTTTGCTAAATCTAAGTAAACAATTGAAAACTAAAAATTTATCCGTATTAAGTTTTCAGTGAAATCAAATAATTTAATATTGAACAAGCTAGAAATGAGATTTAAAGACATAATCCCACGCTACCACACCCATGGTTACTGATACATTCAACGAATGTTTTGTTCCAAACTGAGGGATTTCGAGGCTACCTGAGGCAGATTCTATCCAAAAATCATTAACCCCAAACACCTCATTACCAAATACAAAGGCATACTTACTACCCATAATTGGCTGAAAGTCATTCAAAGCAATCGATTGGTCGACCTGCTCAACGCAATAGACCTCATATCCTTGGGATTTTAAATGTACATGACATTCCGCTGCTGTTTCAAAGTAAGTCCATTCGACTGACTCATCCGCACCTAAAGCCGTTTTACTTATCTCCCGATGAGGCGGCTGTGCTGTAATTCCAATTAAATAAATATGGCTACAACGAAAAGCATCGGCAGTCCTAAATGCCGAACCAATGTTATTCATACTACGAATATCATCTAGCACAAATACGTAGGGAAATTTTTCCACCGATTTGTATGCATCTACATCGAGCCGATTCAGCTCATCCAAAGATAACTTCTGGGGCATATTTATACAATCCAGCTAAACGGATATGCTAATTCAGGGACTTTTACACGCTCAGCTAAGCGCTCTAAACGAGAAGGCAAAGCAATCACATAATCACGTGCCTTTTCCGCCTGGTCACTCAAGCCTCGAACACTTTCTAAGTCCCAATCTTGAATTAAACCACGCATAATGGTGGTATAATCAGCTGTCGTATATACTCCGATACGCTGGGCCGCATCAGAAAAATGATCAAACAATGAACTCTTTACACCATTCATTTCACGTAAGAAATGCGCAGGCATCACAATCTTCTTCTTCATCATATCGGCAAAAGCCAACATCATTTCCGAAGGATCTAATTTAAATATCTCAGATACAAAGGCCTTGTAAGCTTTCGCGTGACGCAATTCATCTGCAGCAATTTGGGCACACATGCGTGATAAATTCGAATTGCCATGCTGCTTTGCCAATGAGGCTGTTCTACGGTGTGAAATGTTTGTTGCCCACTCTTGAAAAGAAGTGTACACAAAATTTCGATAGGGGTCAGCTGTTGTACCAATATCAAAGCCATCTGCAATTAAATATTGAGTCGAAATAGCAACAGAGCGCATATCAACTTTCCCAGATAAATAAAGATACGTCCCCAAAAGCTTACCATGACGATTTTCTTCTGCAGTCCAACTACGGATCCACTTAACCCAACCATTCTCTTGATCTAAATGATCAACAGTCTCCATACCCAACAACCATGACTCATAAGTAGGTAATGCCTCCTCCGTAATAGTATCACCAATCAAAACAGCCCAATAATCGTAAGGGAGTTCTTGAGCAGCTTGTTGCAATAATTTTACTTCATCAAAGAAATTATCTTTCGTCGAATCAGGTAGCATATCAGATGGCTGCCAATTGGAGTCAATCGGATTTAAAAAATCCTTCATGTAGCTATCCATATTTTTGGCTAACTCGGACATAACCTCTAAACGCGTGTGAAATTGAGACATAATTCGATTGGTTAACAGAATGATTTCTGAAGATACGTAGAAAAATCAGGATTAAGCCTGAAAATTTACAAAATCAAACCCCTGCTCACCAATCTTTACTATGTAGGCATTTTTAAATGCAGGCGTAAACCAATCCCCTAAATTATAATAACTAACGCCATTACCTAGCTCCAAAGCAACAGGATGGTGTCGATGACCAAAAACATAGCCCTTTATCCCCCTATTTTCCTTTTGATCAATGACAAAACGTTCGCGCACTGCCGAAAGAATATAATCTGAATCGGGATCAAAAGGTACTTCACCGGCTTTAATTGTCGAAGTCTTTCGGGTACCCGACCAAGCATGAGCCATTCGTACTCCTAAATCAGGATGTAACCAGCCGAATAAAAATTGCGCTACCGGATTAACAAAAACTTTTTTTAACAACTTATATCCCATGTCTCCGGGACCCATTCCATCCCCATGACCCATGCAAACCTTAAATGATGTAGCTGAAAATTGAAACTCGAAATCACTGGGCTCAAAATAAATATTAGCGCGCAACTCTTGAATGAAGTAATCGCGCATCCAAAGATCATGATTACCCACAAAAATATGCAAACGCACACCTCGATCTGAAAGCTGAGCTAAAGCTCCCAAAAAACGAATGAAACCCTTTGGTACGACTTTTTTGTATTCGAACCAAAAATCAAATAAATCCCCTAACAGAAATAGATCACTTACCTCATCCTGAATATCAGCTAACCAAGCCGCCAAAACACGTTCGCGATCCCGCGAAGTATCCTCATCCGGAAAGCCCAAATGCAAATCTGAGATACAATAAACATGTTTTCCCGAAGGAATTATTAGCTGCTTCATAATGAGCAAAAATGGGGAGGGAATACCCACCCCATTCGGTTAATCTTCTTTCTTTGGACTTCGTTTCCGCGGAGCCGGCTTCTTCTTTGCCACCGTTTCGTTAGCGACAACCTCTTTGGTAGGCGCAGGCTTTTTAGCGGCACGTTTCTCTGTTTCTGCTAACTCGCGCTCATCTTTGGCATCTTTCCGTTTTTTCTCCGTCTCTCCTTTAATGAACTCCTGATAAGAAGTTAATTGCTCAAAAGGCCTTGGGCCTACGAGCTCTTCCAAATCACTTTGAAATAAAACCTCTTTCTTCAATAATTGCTCTGCCAAAATTGTTAGCTTGTCCTTCTTAGACGTTAACAATTTCTTGGTTCGCGCGTAGGCCTCTGCAATAATCTTGCGCACTTCTTCGTCAATCTCACGCGCTGTGGTCTCCGAATAAGGCTTATTAAATTGATAATCAGAACCTTTTGAATCGTAATACGAAATATTGCCCAACTTGTCATTCATCCCATAAACGGTCACCATCGAATACGCTAGTTTTGTAATTCGCTCCAAATCATTTTGCGCACCAGTTGAAATTTTACCAAACACAATTTCTTCGGCAGCACGACCACCCAATGTCACACACATCTCATCCATCAGCTGCTCTGTACGATATAAGAACTGTTCTTTCGGTAAGTATTGCGCATAACCTAAAGCGGCTACGCCACGTGGTACAATAGAAACTTTAACCAATGGATTTGCATGCTCTAAGAACCAACCAGCAATCGCATGTCCAGCCTCGTGATAAGCAACAATCTTCTTTTCCAAAGGATTAATTATCTTGTTTTTCTTCTCCAAACCGCCAATTACTCGATCCATTGCTTCTTGGAAATCATCCATATCCACAGCCGTTTTACTGCGACGAGCGGCAATCAATGCTGCTTCGTTACAAACATTAGCAATTTCAGCCCCAGCAAAACCGGGCGTTTGCGCCGAAAGCTCTTTGGGGTCAATATCAGATGCTAGTTTTAATGGTTTCAAATGTACCTTAAATATCGCTTCACGGCCAATGATATCAGGTTTATCAATGGATATCTGGCGATCAAATCTACCTGGACGAAGTAAGGCAGCATCTAAAACATCAGGGCGATTCGTAGCTGCCATGATGATGATGCCTGAATCGGTCGCAAAACCATCCATTTCAACCAACAATGAGTTTAACGTATTCTCACGCTCATCATTTGAACCGGGCATTTGACCACGCCCACGTGAACGACCCACGGCATCAATCTCGTCGATAAAAATAATACAAGGCGCCTTTTCTTTGGCTTGCTTGAATAAATCACGTACGCGAGCTGCACCCACCCCGACAAACATTTCAACAAAGTCTGAGCCAGAAAGAGAAAAGAATGGAACTCCTGCTTCGCCAGCAACGGCTTTTGCTAACAAAGTTTTACCTGTTCCTGGAGGACCCACTAATAATGCTCCTTTAGGGATTTTACCCCCTAAATCCGTGAATTTTTTAGGGAATTTTAAAAACTCAACAATCTCCTGTATCTCTTCTTTGGCCTCATCTAATCCAGCAACATCATCAAACGTCACACGCACCTTTGACTCTCCTTCGATCAGGGTAGCCTTACTTCGACCAATGTTAAACAGTTGGCCTCCACCTCCACCGCCACCGCCCATGCGGAAGAATAGGAAATAAAAACTCAAACCCATCAGTATAAAAAAGCCCCATGTCCCCAACCAATCCAATGGGCCTGTTCGGGTTTCTGGCGTAGCAAAAATACGCTCATTCCTAGGGAAATCTTTTTGGCGATCTTCTAGAAATTGCTCAAACCCTTCTTTCGATATAATCGGAAATTCAAAGTGCGGACCCTGTTTAACAGACACCAAACCCTGAGGAGAATTCTTGAAATATTTTGTAACAAAATTGGGCTTGAGGCTTACCTCAACTAGCTTATCATTGACAATAACCACAGACTGAACCTCTTTTTGAATTACCATGGTTTCAAATTGTCCCTGATTAATCTGCTGTAATGTGCGCTGTTTTGTAAAGAAAAACATACTCACCATGGCGATTACCAAACCAATTATCATCCAACTCTGCATTCCACCCGCTGGCTTCTTGGGCATGCGTGGTTGAATTCCTGAACGTTTATTATTTCTACTATTACCTTGTTTTGCCATTGGAATAATTTGTTTGGGCTATTAACAATGAGAACTATTAAAAAAGTTCGATTTGACATTTAATCTTCAGAAATATGCGTAAACTTCGCATCTCCCCAAAGCTCTTCTAACTTGAAAAAATCACGTTTTTCTTTTAAAAATACGTGCACAATAACATCGTAATAGTCCATAAGTATCCATTCCCGATTAGCTTTACCTTCCATGGCATGCACATGTATTTTTCCAGACTCCCACACTTCTTTATCCACCGAATCTGCAATAGCTTCAATCTGTGTATCTGATGTACCTGAAGCGACTACAAAAAAATCTGTAAATGCGTTAGCTACGCCACGCATATCCATTACCACGATATCTTGAGCTTTCTTCTCCTGCATACCCTTCACTACCCACATTGCTAATTCTTCTGATGCCTCGATGGTAGTGGTCTTCTTTGTACTTTTGCTCATATGTTTGTTAAAATCGCATTATCGAACCGATGTAAAGTTCTTATAACGAATAAAAAATTAAATTTGTTTCTTGTAAACCTAAAATTACGAATAAAAATTGAACAATTACCAAGCACCCACTCGCTTCATCGGCAAAATAACAAAATACCTAGATTGCTGCGAATCGACTAATTTAATAGGCTTTCAGGAAGCGACAACTCAAGACCTTCCAGAAGGTTATGCTTGGATAGCGGGCCAACAAACTGCCGGGAAAGGCCAAAGAGGCAATCAATGGCTTACGCAAGCCAATCAAAATCTTTTAGTTTCCTTCTTACTAAAGCCCTCCCACGATTTATTACCCTTTCAATTTTTTCTTAGTAAAGCAATTGCCATTGGAATTGTTCAGGGGCTTCAGTCATGGTCAAATGCTTCTTTTGGAGAAGATTTGCCTCTCGAAATCAAATGGCCCAATGACATCTACCTCGCTGGCCAAAAAATGGGAGGAATTCTCATTGAAAGCAATTTTCAAGCAGGGAAATGGGCATTTTCAATTATTGGAATTGGTTTAAACATTAATCAATTGGAATTCCAAGGCCTGCGAGCCACTTCGATTCGTAAATTTTTAAAAAACCCTCAGCGAATCGACCTCAGTGAGGTCTTTAATTACCTTTCAACGGGCTTAGAAAAATCCTACGATTCTTTTCTAACTCAATCCTTTCAAGCCATTGATGAAACGTATCATCAACTTTTATTTCAAATGAATACTTGGCACTTGTACGAAGACCAAAATGGACAATTTGAAGGTAAAATTGTACGTGTTGATGACCAAGGACTTATCCAAATTGAAAAAAACCATGGAGTCAAAAACTATGAAATCAAAGAATTAAGTTTTATTTTTAAGGACTAACCTCACAAAGACCTTGATTCAAACCTACGAAAGCAATTTGCTCAACTTCATACATTGGGCAAAACATACACCTCAAAACACCTATCTGAAACAACCTTACGGGAATAAGTATCAAGATTACTCTTATCACGATTCCCTACAAATTGTCAAGAAAATAGGTAGCCACCTCAATCAAAGCTTGATTCAGGAGAAGCCCAAACACATCGGTATTCTATCAAAAAATTGTGCGCATTGGATTCTTGCTGATCTAGCCATTTCCTATGCAGGCGCCATTTCGGTACCATTTTATCCCACGTTGACTGGCGAGCAATTAAATCAGGTCTTGGTTCATTCAGAATGTCAAATACTCATCGTAGGCAAACTCGACCATTGGGATGAAATAAAAAAGGGAATCCCGGCATCAGTTCAAATTATTTATACCCCGGATAGCCCGTGTCAAACGGGTTCATCCTGGAACGACCTCGTTGAGAAATCGCATGAAGAAATTGAACCTGCCTTGATTCAACCTGCGGATTTATCAACCATAATTTATACATCTGGCACGACTGGGATACCCAAAGGGGTAATGATCACCTATGGTGCCATTGCGCAGGCGTTAAATTTGGCAAGAAAAATTGCCCATTTAGACCGACCGAATAATCGATTCATATCCTATTTGCCTTTATGCCATATAGCAGAAAGAAATTTTGTTGAATTTGCATGTACTGCGGCAGGAGGATCCATCTTTTTCGTAGAAAACTTAGATACCTTTCAACAAAATTTGGTTCAAGCTAGGCCGAGTCATTTTTTAGCTGTACCACGCATTTGGGCTAAATTCAAAGAAGGAATTTTGACAAAAATCGGTGGGCAAAAAAAACTTAACCGCTTACTTTCCATTCCTTTGGTCAAAGGATTTATTCAAAAAAAGATTCAAAAAGGCCTCGGTTTAGATCAAACTTGCATGGTCATTACGGGAGCTGCTCCCATGCCGCAAGAATTAACAGCTTGGTTTCAGTCCATTGGACTTTATATCCAGGAGGCTTATGGCATGACCGAAAACATGGGATTAAATAGCCTCATGCCGCGCAATCAAATCAAGTTGGGAACGGTTGGCCGTGTTCACGAACTATGTGAAACACGCATTGACCCTGAAACAGGGGAAATTCAGATGAAGGCCGACTACAATTGCCTGGGATATTATAAAAATCCTGAACAAACAGAAGCATTGTTTGATGGACCATGGCTAAAGACCGGCGATATGGGTCAGTTGGACCATGATAATTTCCTAAGCATCGTAGGCCGTGTAAAGGATAACTTTAAAACTGCCAAAGGACAATATGTATCACCGGCTCCAATTGAAAATGCCTTATCACTTCATGAACTTGTTGAAGTGGCCTGTGTCGTAGGTGTCAACCTCCCACAGCCATTAGGTTTAGTTTTATTAAGTCCTCAAGCGAACAAAGTAGATTCAGGCGATCTTGTAAATTCTTTGGAGGAGCTGTTAGTGAAAACAAATCCACAATTCAAAAAATATGAACACTTGAAAAAGTTAATTATTTTAAAAGAACCCTGGACTGTTGAAAATGCTTGCCTGACTCCTACCTTAAAAATTAGACGCATGCAAATTGAGAAAAATGTAGAAGATCGAATCGAATCTTGGTATCAGGCAAAAGAAACAATCATTTTCGAATAAGGTAACCAATTTTCCCTTTGCTTTTGTGTAACTTGAGGAGATGCGAATTATTTCTCGATTTATTGAAATTAGCCTAATCCTCTTAAGCTTTACCTCTGCGGGGCAATCCATTCGCATTGACTCCATTCATTTTTTAGGTAATGAGAAAACGCGTGAAAACATATTAAGAAGAGAACTGGACTTTCAAGAAAATGATTCCATCTCTGTTCAGAATTTAAACGAGCGCATTGAATTCAATCGAAGAAAATTGATGAATACGGATTTGTTCATTTGGGTAAAATCCGACTACCATCAATTACCTAATGGGAATCTTTCCATCAACTTTGAATGTTTGGAACAATGGTATGTTCTCGCTTTCCCCGTGGTACAATTGGCCGACCGCAATTTAAATGATTGGTGGTCGAGAGGATATGATTTAAAACGAACGATTTATGGCATTAATTTTCTGCACAATAATTTTATGGGCAGAAATGAAAAAGTGATAATAAAAGCTGAAACGGGATTTACTCAAAAGCTTGAATTAAGCTACCAAAACCCTTACCTAGACCCTAAGAAAACGTTGGGATTAACAGTCAATTTAGCATACAATAATCAAAAAAATTTAGCCTTTAAAACCCAAAATGATACACTATGTTTTTTTAACTCAAATGAAATACTTCGGGAAAGGTGGATAGGTGGAATTCAACTAAGAAAGCGATTTAAATTCTATGATTTTCAAACCTTAGAATTTAAATACAATCGCTCCACCGTGGCCGATACAATTGCGCAATTAAACCCGTCCTTTTTTGGCAATAAAAAAACGGAACAAAACTTTGCACAATTGGGCTACCTCTTTTCATATGATTTTCGCGATTTTATTACCTACCCTTTGCGCGGCAAAAAAATTGATTTAAGTTTCACCAAATTTGGGATTCTTCCGTCAGACCAGGTAGATTTTTGGGAGGCTACTGCCTCAGCAGCCTTTTTCATCGATTTAGGTAGTCGCTTCTTTTTAGCCTCACAAGTGAAAGGCAAACTTAGTAGAGAAGGATTTATCCCCTATTCGCTTACGCGAGGACTCGGATATGGCAATGACCTAGTTCGCGGCTTTGAGCTAAATGTAATTGATGGCACAAACTTCTTTCTGTGGAGAAATACCTTTAAGTTCCAGTTAATTTCGACCACGTTGCGAATCCCGTTTATTAAGTATAAACAGTTCAACCAAATGCCCATTATGCTCTACCCAACGGTATTTACAGACTTAGGCTACGTGTATAATTCAAATAAAGAAACACGCAATAGTACGAATCAATGGCTCTTTGGAACAGGTTTGGGATTTGATTTTGTTACCTACTATAATTTCGTTTGTAAGGTAGGCTTTCCCGTTACCAATGGAGGAAAAACTGGAATGGTGGTTAGCATAGGACGAGAGTTTTAAACAAAAAAAAACCAGTCATAGACCGGCTTCTTTTTAAAATACCTAACCACTAATAATCTTTAATATTGTTATGCGTAATGCACTCGTTTCTTTTCCTAACTCCAAAAATAGGAATATTTTTCAATAGTATGAATCAAGCCACCTTGAATTTATTTAAATTTGGAATAACAACTCAATTTAATCCGACATGAAAACGCTAAAAACGCTCATTTTACTATTACCATTGTGTATCTTTTTGTACGCATGTAATCAGGATACAAGCAATTCAGAAAATAGTCAATTAAGTAATGGGCCTAACCAAAGTGAAAGTCAAATTGCCTGGAAAGCAAGTAGCGATTTGGTTAGAAAAATAACATTGAGCGATTCATTAGTAATTCGAAACCAAAACTGGGGAACGGATATAAATCTGATAAATGATCAATTAGAACTTGCTGAGTCTCAACCGGACACGGGTAAGTCTTATTCATTATATTTTGATGATACGGATTTAAATTTCGTAGATATCACTTACCGGCCAAACAACAAGGGCCAACTAAGTGAAATAGAAATGAATGTATTTTTTGATGATAGCCAAAAGGTAATTGAGCTAATGCAAAATTTCAAGTCTTATTTTGACGTCAAATTTGGAGCTTCAGTAGAAAAAGGGGAAAAGCTTATTTGGTTGAAAGACAAAAAAACCCATGTCGAATTGGAAGACGCAAGTCGATCAAAAGACGCAGGTTTTATAATTTTATTAAAGGCTAAACCTTAGACTTTCCAAATCCACCCACGCATATCGGGTATTTCTCCCAAACGAATCTGATTGATTTCATTATAGACGCGAACAGAAAAATCCGAATCTTTGCGTTCAGGCAAATGGTAATCCTTACCTTCAAATCCTATGGTAGCAATCGGTGCGATAACAGCAGCCGTTCCAGCACCAAAAGCCTCTGTAACTGAACCATTAGTTATACCTTCAATCAGTTCCTTAACCGCTAGCTGGCGTTCTTGAACCTCAATTCCCCAATCTTGTGCAATACGCATAACAGATTTACGAGTTACCCCATCTAAAATGGTATCCCCCGTTGCAGCGGTAACCAATGCGCCATTAATCACAAACATCAAGTTCATGGTACCTGCTTCTTCCACGAATTCATGCGTTGCGGAATCGGTCCAAATAATTTGATCATAGCCATCTTTAATGGCATTTTGCGTAGCAAATAAAGAACCCCCATAATTCCCGGAATTTTTAGCAAAACCAACGCCACCTTTCGCAGAACGTATATATTCAGTTTCAACTCGCACACGAAGTGGCTTTGTATAGTAGGAACCAACGGGACAGTTAAAAATGATAAATTTATAGGTTGCTGAAGGTGTCACCCCTACATACTCATCCGTAGCAAACATAAAAGGGCGAATGTACAAGGAACAACCTTCTTTGGCAGGAACCCATGCCTGATCCAACTTCAACAATTCCCTTAAACCACCTAAAAATATTTCCTCGGGCACCTCAGGCATACACATACGAAGAGCAGATTTATTGAATCGCTTTAAATTTTCTTCAGGTCGAAAAACTTGAATATCACCATCTTTTGAACGATAGCCCTTCATTCCCTCAAAAATCGATTGCCCATAATGCAATGACATCATAGCGGGCTGGTATTCCAAGGGACCATAAGGCTGAATCGAAATCGATTGCCAAGCCCCGTTGGCATAATCTGCCACCAACATATGGTCAGCGAAACTGCGACCAAATACGAGTTTATCAAAATCTACTTGATCGATTCTTGATTTTGAGACAGGTTGAATTTGAATTTGCATACGTTTGTTTTTTTTTATTTTCCTGAATTCCAAGGAATTTCAGGGATACCTAGGCTATGATGTAAATAACGGCAAATCATAAATAAATAATCTGACAATCGGTTCAAATAAGCCATGGCGACTTCATAATCCTTGTGTTCGGAGGCTTGTACCCAACGAATTAAGCTTCTTTCTGCTCGCCTACAAACTGTTCGAACGATTTGTGCAGTTGCTATCGACTCATTTCCACCGGGTAGGATAAAAAAACGCATCGGCTCTAATTTTGCATCCAATGCATCAATATTATCTTCCATAGCTACAATATCCTGGAGTGAAATTAATTCCATATTCCCTAGTGCCTCTTTGGAATCACTTGCCACGTGTGCACCCAAAACAAATAGACTTGATTGAATGGCTTGTAATTTTAAACCTAGGTCCTTGTCAACTTTACAAATAAGTAGACCTATATGAGAATTCAACTCATCTAAATCTCCAATAGCCTCTAAGCGAAAATCGGATTTTGACAATCCTTTTCCGTCGGCCAATCGAGTAAAGCCACCGTCACCTTGTTTTGTATAGATCTTCATAATTGTGATAAGAATAACAAAAATAGTTTTTTCGACCTTGAATCCAAAGGAAAGCCCATTTTTATCAAAAAACAAGAAAGATTAGGCACTTCCAAGTTGATGAACTAATTTTGAGAACATTTAGAATCATATGTCGATAGATCACTTCATTTCGCGTGTTTGGCGCATTTTATCCATGGTAGCCTTTGGTATTACCTTATTATTTGTTTATCGTGGATTACCTGATCCTGCGGCAGTACATTTTGGAGAAACGGGTCGAGGCGATGGTTTTTTGCCTAAAGAAGAAATCTTTTACCTAACAGCCGGTATCGTTACTGCCTTAAATGTATTAGCCTTGTTATTGATTAAGAGTGTTGCCAATGTTCCTGAGGCTGTTTGGGGCAAGTTATTCTATGTATTTGCCGCGAAAGGAGACCAAAATATCAAAAACACCCTTATAAATTGGCTCCATTTTTTACCAGCCTTAATCAATACATTCTTGATATTGGTGTTCCGTGTTTTACTTTTATTAAATGATCAGCGCACCTATGATGCCGATTATACCTACATGCCTAAATTGGGCATTATTCTAATATTGGTATGGTTAATTTACCTGCCTATTCGCTTGTTTTTAACTCCTAATCACAATTCTGAAGAAGTATGATTAAAAATATGCCCGACATTTCGATTCAGGCGTTTGATTACGTATTACCCGATTCACACATAGCATTCTTCCCAAGCCAAAAGCGGGATGAATCTAGACTACTAGTACACCAACAGGGTCACACTAGTCATCATTCGTTTCAAAACTTGCCAGAAATAGTTCCAACGGATAGTTTATTTGTATTTAATAATACGAAAGTTATTCCAGCACGAATTCAATTAACTAAACCAAGTGGCACAACCATAGAAATTTTCCTACTTAAACCCGTGGAAGACCATGTTCCTACCCAAAAGGCGATGGAGCAAACCAAAGAGATCCGGTGGGAATGCTTAGTAGGAAATAAGAAGCGTTGGAAACCAAGTGAAATTTTAACAAAAAAACTAGATCTTTCGGACCAATTAGTTGACTTATCCTTCCAATGGCTTGATCGTGAATCAAATCAAATATTAATCAGTTGGAATAGTGAACATTCGTTCGCAAGCATTTTGAATGAAATTGGCAAAATCCCATTACCGCCTTACATGGAGCGAGATACAGAGCTTTCCGATCAGGACCGCTACCAAACTGTTTTTTCGAAAGAATTGGGGGCTGTTGCTGCACCTACGGCAAGCCTACATTTTACATCAGAAATTTTAGATCGCTTAAGTTCAAAAGGGATACAGCAAAGTTTTCTAACCTTACATGTGGGTGCTGGCACGTTTTTGCCAGTTAAAGAAGATGAAATCAGAAATCATCCGATGCACCGCGAGCAACTTATTTTCGAACGAGACTTTATTGTTCAGTTGCTAAATCACAAGGGTACCTATATTCCGGTCGGTACAACAGCTATGCGGGCCTTAGAAAGTCTATATTGGTCAGGTGTATGGGTATTGGAAAAAAATGAGATACCGGTTAATGGTTTAGTTATTCCTAAAGAGTATGCCTATCATGATCGAAATGAGATTCAGAATGAAGAAGCTTTGCGGGCATTGTTGGACTTTATGGACAGAAACCAACAAAGCCAATGGATGGCTCAAACTGAATTATTGATTATGCCAAGTTATCGCTTTCGCTTTTGCGATGCCTTAATTACGAATTTCCATCAGCCAAAATCAACGCTTTTGGTACTTGTTTCTGCACTTATTGGTGATGCTTGGAAAGAAATTTATGCGGAAGCTGTTGAGAAGAATTACCGTTTTTTGAGTTACGGCGATGCGTGTTTGTTTTTCAAAAAGTCAATATAATTCCAAAGAATCACTAATTTTGGGGCCGCTTTATTAGTTGGACGTTGGACGTTGGACGTTGGACGTTGGACGTTGGACGTTGGACGTTGGACGTTGGACGTTGGACGTTGGACGTTGGACGTTGGACATTAGAAGTTGAACGTTAGTTAGAAATTGAGAATTACGTACTAGAGACTAGAGACTAGCGACTAGAGACTAAATACACTAGATATGAATTTCATTGAAGAATTACGCTGGCGAGGCATGTTACAGGATATGATTCCTGGATTAGAAGATCAATTGGCAAAAGAAATGACGGTTGCCTACATTGGTTTTGATCCAACGGCCCCTAGTTTACATATCGGTAATTTAGCGGCAATTATGTTGTTGAAGCATTTTCAATTGTGCGGACACAAGCCGATTGCTTTGGTAGGTGGGGCAACGGGAATGATTGGGGATCCATCGGGAAAAGCAGCTGAACGCGAATTCTTATCGGAAGATACCTTGCGTGCCAATCAAATTGGCATACAAAAACAACTAGAAAAGTTTTTAGAATTTCATTCGGGAGCAAACTCAGCAGAGGTTGTCAATAATTATGATTGGTTTAAGGAGTTTAGCTTCTTAGGATTCTTGCGTGAGGCAGGGAAGTTTTTGACGGTGAATTACATGATGTCAAAAGACTCGGTTAAAAAACGTTTAGAGACTGGAATATCATTTACTGAATTCTCCTATCAATTATTACAGGGATACGATTTTTATCATTTATATAAGAATAAGAATGTACGTCTACAAATGGGTGGTTCAGATCAGTGGGGTAACATTACAACTGGCACAGAAATTATTCGACGGAAAGAAGGCCATGATGAAGATTCCACAGAGCGTTCAGCTTTCGCGTTAACGACTCCTTTAGTAACCAAGGCTGATGGTACGAAATTTGGTAAATCAGAATCCGGCAATGTGTGGTTGGATGCGGATAAGACAAGTCCATATGCATTCTACCAATTTTGGTTGAACGCTGCAGATGCCGATGTCCCAAGACTAATTCGCGTGTTTACCTTATATACAAAGGAGCAAATTGAAGCATTAGAAAAAGAACATGCAGAGGCACCACATTTACGCATCTTACAAAAAGCGGTTGCGGAAGAGGTTACTACACGCGTACATGGTACTGATGTATGTGCTTTGGTGATTGAAGCTTCTACCCTATTGTTTTCCAAAGATGCGGTTGAATTAATTGCTGGTGCGTCTGATGCATTGTTGGCCCAACTACCGATACATGAAGTTTCGGGTGAATTATTATCGGAATGCAAAAATTTGACTGATCTCATTAGTGTTGGCACAGACAATTTAATCTTCCCATCTAAAGGAGAGGCACGCAAAGCGATTCAAAATAATGCAATAAGCATTAATAAAGTAAAGGTTACGGATCCAAATGCGGCACTTGATTTTGAGAGAATCCGTGGCAAATATGTTTTGGTGGGGAATGGAAAGCAAAAAAATTACATTTTATCCTTTAAATAGTTCAGCAAATAGGGCTTGGACGAAAAAAAGTGAAATTATTTTTGGGGGCATGTTGGTATATTTAAATTATTCCTACATCTTTGCACTCCCAATTGCTAGGAAAACGATTCTAGCGCATTGACTTTCGGTATGGATACTGAGTTTTTACTTGGTTGAGATGCAAGAAGTTAAAAGAGTTCTTTGACGTGTTGGTAGAAATAAAGACGAGGTTAGTTCTTTAAATGAGCTAATCAGAATAAGTAGCATTCAAGAC
>NZ_JBIIQN010000014.1:0-58513 GCF_044342065.1 Aquirufa sp.
TTGTCGGAAATTGAATTTTTAAATCTAGAGGCGATGATGCTTCATTGCGTACATTAGTCCAAAAAATGAAATAATTGTACTCTTTTCCTTTATAGGAAACGATTCCACCTCCCTTAGGTAAACTATTTGTAATACTTATTTTATTCTTGACTGAAGAATTATAGACAACTTTTGAATACTCCCAATTCTTATTTTGAACCGATTGTCCATACAAGTTCAACGACAGAAATATCAGTAAGAGAGTAAAATACTTTTTCATAAAATCTAAAAGGGTTACACTATACAAGTATAACCCTTTTACTTTGATATTGCTCCCTTAATAGGTGGAATGTTGCAGCCAAAATTATCGAAAATGTTACTCAAATAATTTTTATTCGGGTATTCTATTCACTAATGCTTGGAATGTGTTTTCATATCCATTTGGTTTTGGAAACAATGTAAAACACAGGCCACTCCTTTTAGTGATTTATGAACATTGCCAATAACTACCCCTTTGGCATCTTTGATGTTACACGTTTCCTTGTCAAAATCTACAATGGTCAAAATAATATTACCTTTTTCATCAAAATAGGTTTTCCCGTCTTTACCCATTTTTCCCATCATCTTCCCATTTTCGTCTTTTAAAACTCCATCAGCACCAAGAAACCCAAGTTTTTTACCCTTCGAATCACTAATAATTTTATCTTTCGAAACAGTACCGGTTTTTACTCCATCGAAGTATATATCCCCCTTGGAATTTAGTATCAAATGGCCTTTGCTATCTCTTACCTGCTGTGCCGACACTGAAAGCGCAATAAACATGCTGAATACAATCGACAAAATAATTGATAACTTTTTCATGATTTGTTTGTTTACATTGTTAAAACCAAACGTAACGAATTAAGTACCGCTGAACTAATTTTGCCATATGACATTCATCATCATTTCTTTCATTTTAAGAAATTACACGTTTTATCATTATTTGTGAAATTAATCTAAGAGCACTTTATTTAATTTGAAGGAAGTATTAAAATTTAGAGCCAATTAATTAAAAAATGAAACAAATTCGTAATTTAAGCGTTTTAAACATTGTGTTACAAAAATTCTACATACTGCTCATAATTACATTTCTTGGCTGTCTAACGACGCCCATGAAATCCTATGCGTGTGGAACAAAATCAAAGAAAGCGGAGAAATCTTGCTGTTTAAAAGACATGCCTGAGAAATCTAACAAAAAGGATTGTTGCAATAATCGTAAAGATACCCAACAAAAGGAAGACAATAGTTGTGGAGGGAATTGTGATAATTCTAAATGTAGTTGTCCCTCAACTTTAACTTCTCTGGTTTTGTCCAATTTTTTAGTCCCCATAGACATTAATACCTTTACGGCAAGAGAAAAAGTAAAATCTTATTATAACGAAACCTACCATTCTTTTGGTTTTGGTTACATTTGGACCCCTCCCAATATAGGCTAATTTATTGCCATGACAGCCACAGGACTGTCTCAACGGAAGCAAAATATTGCTTTAGAATCAATTATTTCTAACAGTAAAATTCTTAAAAAATGAAATCAATAAAATTATTGATGGCAATGGTATTATTGCTATCCATCTCAACATGTTTCGCAGAAATTAAAAATGCCAAAGTGGAAACGGTGCATATCTATGGCAATTGTTCCATCTGTAAAAGAACCATTGAAACGGCTGCCTATGTAAAGAATGTGGTCCAGGTAGAATGGAATAAGGACACAAAAATGGCAGTCCTTACCTATGATGAAAAACAAACAAATCAAGATGAAATCTTAAAGCGCATCGGTTTGGCGGGGTATGACAGCGACAAATTTCTCGCTCCAGACAATGTATATTCTAAACTTGAAACCTGTTGCCAATATGAACGGGCAGGAAAAGTTGTTGCAAAAGTTGAAGACGTAAAAACGGTAATACTTGCCTCAGAAGAAAAAGTTGTCGCACCAAATTTAGAGATAAAAACAGAAGGGGAGCAACTACAACTAAAAGAAGTCTTCAATTCTTATTTTGCAGTGAAAGATGCTTTAGTTAAAACAGACGGCAATATGGCAGCAACTAAAGCCATTTTACTTTTAAATTCCATAAACGCAGTTAAAATGGAAAATTTAACGAAAGATGAACATTCCGAATGGATGAAAGTGATGAAAGATTTGGTTTTTGATGCGGAACATATTTCAGAAACTAAAGATGTGGGTCATCAAAGAGACCACTTCACATCTTTATCCAAAAATATGTATGCGGTAATGAAAGTGTCCAAACAAGATGTACCGATATATTATCAATTTTGTCCGATGGCTAACAAAGGGGAAGGTGCAAATTGGTTGAGTAAGGAAAACATCGTTAAAAATCCATATTATGGCTCTAAAATGATGGGATGTGGTAAAACTGTTGAAACCTTGAACTAAATGAAGCTATACATAAAAAATATGGTTTGTAATCGTTGTAAAATGGTTGTGAAGTCTGAGTTGGAAAAACTTGGACTTCACCCAATTGACATTGAGTTAGGTGAGGTGGAAATAAAAGAAGAAAATATAGATTCCATAAAGTTTGAGGTAATAAAAATCTTTAAGTCTATTGGTTTTGAATTAATTGATGACAAAAAAGTAAGAGTAATTGAACAATTAAAAAATCTAATTATAGAATTGGTTCATCAAAAAAACAATGACTTAAAAGTTAATATTTCTAATTATTTATCACAACACCTAAATCAAGAATACAAATCTATAAGTGCCCTTTTTTCAGCAGTGGAGAATCAAACCATTGAGCAATTCTTTATCAAGCAAAAAATTGAAAAAGTAAAAGAATTGCTCATATATGATGAATTAACATTGAGCCAAATTGCCTACCTATTGAATTACAGTAGTGTTGCATATCTAAGTAATCAATTTAAAAGGGAAACAGGTTTTACAACGTCCTTTTTTAAGCAACTTAAATCAAGTAAAAGAACCGGTATAGACAGATTATAAGACAGGAAATCTTATATAATTTTTAAAAAATAACGTAACATCCCGATAGTTTTAATTTAGGAAATTTCCGTTTTAAATAACTCTGTTAAAAAACACGAATATGATACATACATATCAATTAACTGGAATGACCTGTACAAGTTGTGAAGCAAAAGTAAAATCATCGTTAGAGAGGGTTGAAAACGTAACTAAGGTGGAAGTTTCAAAGGAGGACAGTAGGGTGACAATTTCAATGGATAGGCATATTAGCTTGTCAGATTTTCAGAAAGTGTTAGATGCAAAATATACCATTTCTGCAATAGAACACATTGAATTAGAGGAGCAAGCAAAATCTTGGTTTCAAACCTATACTCCTATTCTGTTAATATTTCTCTATATCACTACTATTACATTATTAATTCAACTAAAAAACGAACAATTTATTTTAATGGAGGCGATGCAGCATTTTATGGCTGGGTTCTTCTTGGTGTTCTCGTTTTTCAAATTATTAAATCTAAAAGGTTTTGCTGAAAGTTATGTAATGTATGATGTGGTAGCAAAGAAAATACCCATTTGGGCATATTTATACGCTTTTGTAGAAGTTGGCTTGGGCATTTCTTATCTTTTAAATTACAATCCATTGATAACAAATACATGTACGTTTGTAGTCATGAGTGTAAGTATATTAGGGGTTTTGCAGTCGGTATTTGATAATAAGAAAATACAATGTGCTTGTTTGGGGGCAGTTTTTAATTTGCCAATGAGTACTGTTACAATAATCGAAGATGCATTGATGATTGTAATGAGTGGATATATGATTTTAAATTTATTTTAAACATGAGATTGATACTAATAATTGCCATTTTATTCCTTTTTTCGATAAATATATATGGACAAAATGTAGTCCGTTACGACCTTTACGTGAAAGATACCTTAGTGCATTTTGCCGGCAAAGAAAAACGTGCGATTGCGGTTAATGGTCAAATACCTATGCCAACTTTGACTTTTACCGAAGGAGATACGGCTGAAATACATGTTCATAACCAGCTTAAGGAGGAAACATCGTTACATTGGCACGGGCTATTTTTACCCAATAAAGAAGATGGGGTTCCCAACCTGACACAAATGCCTATTCGGCCAAATACAACTCATATCTATCGTTTTCCCATCATTCAAAATGGTACGCATTGGTATCATTCGCATTCAGGATTACAAGAGCAAATAGGAATGTATGGGAATTTTGTCATGTTAAAAAGACCCAATGACCCCACCTTTAGAAAGGGAATAGATGATTTACCAACACTCCCCATCGTTTTGAGTGAGTGGACCAATCTAAAACCTGAGAACATCCATAGAATGCTCCATAATGCTAATGATTATCCTGCATTGAAAAAGAACTCCGTTCAAAGTTATAGTGAAGCAATTTCTGCAGGTCATTTTAAAACTAAATTGAAAAATGAATGGAAGCGAATGTTGGCTATGGATGTGAGTGATGTCTATTATGAAAAAATATTCATTAATGGTCAACCGAGTTCACAGCTTAAAAGTATCTCAGGATACAAATTAAGAGGTGGTGATAAAGTTAGATTAAGAATTTCAAATGGTGGTGCATCATCATATTTTTGGCTTACCTATGCAGGTGGAAAAATTACTGTGGTTGCGAATGATGGTAATGATGTGGAGCCGGTTGAAGTTGATAGATTAATTATAGCAGTTTCGGAAACCTATGATGTCATTGTTACCATTCCAGCAGATAAGACTTCATATGAATTTTTAGCAACTACGGAAGACCGGACAAATTCCGCATCCATTTATATTGGGAATGGAATAAAACAGTTGAAATCACCTTTACCCCGATTAAAGTATTTTGAAGGGATGAAGATGATGAATGACATGATGAAGATGAATGGTGAACTGGATGATATGGGTATGGCCATGAGTTTAAATCAAATGGACATGAATGTGGTGATGTATCCTGAAATAACGGGCGATGCTAAACCAAAACAAGATGACAATGACCCCAATCGTTATAATGCCAATGCACTGGGAGATATTGTAACTCTGAATTATGCCATGTTGAAGTCCCCTACTATAACAGCATTGCCCAAGGCAGCTCCCGTAAAAGAATTATACTTTAAACTGTCGGGTAATATGAACCGGTACGTTTGGAGTTTAGACAATAAAGTCGTTTCAGAGTCGGATAAAATACTCATCAAAAAAGGGGAGAATGTGCGAATTGTAATATACAATGGTTCCATGATGCGCCACCCAATGCACCTGCATGGACATGATTTTAGATTACTGAATGGTCAAGGACAAAATGCTCCTTTAAAAAACATAGTTGATATAATGCCGATGGAAACAGACACATTAGAATTTAATGCGAATGTTGAGGGAGATTGGTTTTTTCATTGTCATATTTTATACCACATGATGAGTGGTATGGGGAGGGTATTTAGTTATGAAAATCAGATGCCCAATCCATTGATTCCCAATCCCAAACTTGCGCAGCGGAAACTGTTTGCAGATGACCGTAAATTTCATTTTATGGCTGAGAATGATTTTGCAACAAATGGTAATGATGGAATGGCTATGTTACAAAATACAAGGTGGAGCATTGGCTCTGAATGGCGATTGGGGTATCATGATTTTCATGGATATGAGGTAGAAACACATATTGGTAGATACATCGGTAAAATGCAGTGGTTAATGCCATTTATCGGCTTTGATTGGCGTTATAGAAAGTTTGGAATAGATGAACAGGAAACAAATATATTTGGACAAACCAATAGCAAGGACTTAAGAAGTCTTGTTACGGTCGGTGTAAATTACACGTTGCCGTTACTTATTGTAGGACAAGCTGAAATCTATCAAGATGGAAATATTCGTTTTCAACTTATGAGAGAAGATATGCCAATTACCAAACGACTTAGAATGAGTTTTATGCTTAATACCGATAAGGAATACATGGCCGGTTTTCGTTACATCGTAAACAAAAACATGGGAATTACATCGCATTATGATAGTGATATGGGATTGGGAGCTGGAATTACTTTTTCGTATTAAAAACTTTTAAATTGTATATTGAGAGAATTCAAAATAACAAAATCATGAAAAAAATCATTGTTTTAAACCTCTTGTTGGCATTTCCTATTGGTGTTTTTGCCCAACACCAAAACCATCAACCCCCAGCCGATACCAGTAAAACAGCGGTCAAACCCAAAAGTCCCAAAATGACCGCAATGACAATGGTAGGCACAAATCATGTACATATAGAATACGGTTCACCGAGTGTGAGAGGGCGGAATATTTGGAATGGTTTAGTTGCCTTCAATCAAGTATGGTCATCGGGAGCTCACAAAGCTACTTGGATAGATTTTGGTCATGATATAATGGTTGAAGGTAAAGTTATTACAAAAGGTAAATATGGATTTTTTACTATTCCTGATAGAGAAACGTGGACTTTGATTTTGAGTAAAACGTGGGATATGCACTTATCGGACGATTATAAAGAAGAAAATGACATCATCCGAATTAAGGTAAAACCCTTCAAAAGCGATAAATTAGTTGAAGCCCTTACGTATGAAGTAATGCCGACCAATGCTAACGAAGGCAAAATAAAATTGAGCTGGGAGTATTTGAGCGTTGAGTTTCCGTTTAAAAATAAGTAAATGATTTTGGGGGAAGAAATGAGCGAAATCAACTAATTTAACCCGTATTGCTATGAATAGTCTTGGTCAGAAAGCACCCAAGGGCTATGGCTGATTAACTAATCCAAAATTCATCTATTAGGAGATTTGCGGGATAAATCATTAATTTTTATCATTGGAAAGCGACATTTACTTCCTCCAATTTACAGGATGATTTCTCTCTTTAAAAAGTTGAAACCGGATTGACTAAAACCAACTCTTGGCACATTCTTGGCACAATTTGAAAACCACAGGTATAACTCTCAACTAAAATAGTCAAAAAACACTAAGCCCTCTACTGGGCTTAAACCAAGAAAATCGATGAATAGAAGAAATAGAGAATGATTATAAACAAAAAAGTCACCATTTCTGATGACTTTTCTAATTGCTCCCTCTCCTGGGCTCGAACCAGGGACCCCATGATTAACAGTCATGTGCTCTAACCAACTGAGCTAAGAAGGAATATTGTTCCTATTGGGACTGCAAAAATAGGGGGCTAAATCATTAAATGCAAGATAGCCCCCTGTTTTTTTTGTTTTTATTTCTTTTCCGCCTTTTTAGCGTCCTTTTTCTTCACGACTTCGCCTTCCTTCAGCTTCTTAGCAACCGTAGCATAAGGACCTGAAATGATCTCCTGACCCTCCTTCAATCCCGAGATAATCTCAATATTCTCAAAGTCTGAAATACCCGTCTTCACAACTACCTGCTTCGCCTTGCCTTTCTCTTCCACAAACACCACTTCCTTCGTGCTCTCCTTGCGCTTCTTAGCCGTGTTGGCGTCTTCCTGCGTTGTTACTACAGCCTCGTCTCCCCCTGACTTACCATCGCCTTCTTTCGTTTCCGTAGGTGCGCCCAACTCGCGCGTCGTTACCGATGATAAAGGCACCGTTAAAATATTCGTTTTCGTATTTGTCAATATCTCCACCGATGCCGTCATGCCCGGTTTCAATGGATACGATAATTTACCCTGTATCAAATCCGCATACGAACTACGCAATACCCGAATCTTCACCTCAAACTCCGTTACCGCATCCGTCGTCACCGAAGCTGCCGTTCCCGACGAATTCGCCGAACTCGCCACCTCATAAACAACCCCCTTAAACTTACGCTCTGACGATGAGAATGCATCCACATCAATCAATACCGTATCTCCTAAACTCACCCGCGTTATGTCATTCTCATTCACATTCACACGAACCTCCATGTTGTTCAAATTCGCAATGCGCAACATCTCCGTTCCTGCCATTTGCGACGTTCCCACCACACGCTCCCCTAACTCTACATTCAACTTCGAAATAATACCACTCTGTGGCGCATAAATCGTCGTTTTCGTTAAATTGGTCTTAGCCTCTTTAAATGCCGCCTCCGCTGATTTCACGTTAAAATTCGCAGCCTTTACATTAGCTTTCGCCGCTTCCAAATCTTGTTTGGCAACTAAATAGGCCGACTGGAATTGATCAAAATCAGAATCTGATATCACCTTATCCTTATGCAAGCGATCATTCCGATCAAAGTCGATTTTTGCCTTGCTTAAGCGCGCTTCGCTCTGCGCCAATACCGCCTTGCTTTGCTCCGAACCAGCTTTCTGCGCATTCACTTGCGCCTCTGCACGAGCTAATAATGACACATAATTGTCCGGACGAATCTTCAACAATTCCTGCCCAGCTACCACCGAATCTCCCTCCGCAACATTCAATGAAACAATCTCTCCAGATACATCCGGCGATACTTTTACCTCAACCTCCGGCTGAATCTTTCCTGATGCAGAAACCTTCTCTACAATCGTTGCCTTCGCGACTTTGGCAAACTCCACCTCCGTAGGCTCCTCTTTTCCAATCCACTCCATCTTCTTCGCCAATGCCAAACCTCCAAAAATCAATATCACCACACCAGCAATGATAATCCATGTTTTTTTGTTATTCATATTCTTAATTGTTAATCAGTCCTAATTGTAGAGACGCGATACCTCGCGTCTATTTTGCAAAAAATAATTTAAAATAAAGACGCGAAGTTTCGCGTCTCTACTAGTAACTCTAAAATGTCAAGCTCTTCCCTTGGTAAAAATCCAAAATCTTCGTCCGAAATACATAATCATATTTCACCTGAATCAATCCCAAACGCGCCTTATCCAAATTCGTTTTCTGTAAATTATAACTCACAAAATCAATCGTTCCCGCATTAAATCGGCTTTCTGATGCCCGGAAACTTTCTTCTAAAGCCGATACTTGCTGGGCAGACGCCTCATATTTATTCGCCGCATTCAACATATTTACATACGCCTGTTCAATGTTTTGACGCAATGTCAAACGCGCACGCTCTGCTTCAATCTCCGCATTTTCCTTTTGCAAGCCCGCCTGCATAATCCGCGTGCGGTTCGCATACTTGGCGAAAATGGGAATATTTAAATTCAAAGATATCACCTTGTTCTGTGTATTGTTCAACTGATCAAAATAACCCACCGTCGCTCCCTCGCCATACTTAGGCTGGGTCGTAGATACCGGATAATTCGTTCCTCCTATCGCAACTGATCCCAAATTAACCGTCTGAGTTCCCAAAAATTCAATCGTCCGCAATGCATTTGATTGGTTCGCTGACCAACTTCCACTCATCGAAAGCGTAGGCAAACGAAAAGCCTTGGCCACATCCACACTCTTCGCTGCTCCCTGAACCCGAAAATCAGCCGCCCGAACCAAAGGTTGAATCTCTAGGGCTTTGGCGTAAACTTCATTCACAGATACATCATAAGCCTTAGATGAAGGAACCGGAACCTGAATCCGCTGTAAATCAAACGCCTGAATATTCGAATCGTTTAGTAATTGTAACAAGGTTAATTTATTGATGTCCAAAGTACTTTGGAACGAAACCACATTCGACTCTTCATTGGCGAGCTGTGCCTTCAAATCCAAGACATTTGATACCGGTAAAGTTCCCGCAGAAACCAACTTCTGTGTCCGTTCAATCTGTAATTTCGTGATCTCTGTTTGAGCTTTGGCAATCGCTAATTGATCCTCCGCATTCAATATTGATAAATAAGAAAGAACAACCTGTAACGCTATATTCTCACGCATCGATTGCAAATCCTGTTGCGTCGCCTTCAAGGCAAATTCATTTTGTAACACCGTGTTTTTCAGTTGGCCACCATTAAACAAAAGCACGTTGGCATTCAACCCCACATTATTAAAATTAATATTACGCGAATCAAACCCGTTGGTAAACGGATTTAGCGAACGACCAAAACTCGCCGCCTGATTAATATTGCCCCCCAATGATGGCAATTGATTAAATTTTGCTTGCTGGTAACTCAACTCCGCATTTTTCAGGCTTACCTCATACGACTTAACCGTCAAATTATGCTGAAGTGCGATGTCCACCGCTTGGCTTAAACCTAAATGCACCAACTGCGCATTACCCTGAACAGCTGTCTGCGCTTGCGCTACCCACGACATTCCTGCCAACAAGGCTACTGAAAAATATTTTTTGATAGACATAGGCGTCAAAAGAATTAGATCACAATAATACATAAATGGATTGGGAGCAAACTTGATTTTTGGATAAACGGCAAGAGTCGCTGATAAAATCCGCGATTACTGCACCACAGGAAAACGGCGTTTGGCTTCTGCACGTGAAAAAGCATTAAAATGCCACCACTCAAATTCAATGCGCATAAATCCCGCCGACTGCATCGCTTCTCTTAAAATAAGGCGATTTTTATAGGCTTGTTCACTCAGCTTGCCAGCAGCCAACATCGCTTTTTCTTTGGAAGGATAAGCCAAATCACCAAAAAAATCATACTTCGTTCCCATATCTAGGGGTTTTCCATTTGCATCCGCAACGGTTAAATCAAGCGCTGAACCGTAATTGTGTATAGAATGCTGCGTGGGATTAGCAACGTATTTTTGGCGTTCCGCAGGCTTATACTGTGTCAGTGTATTCCACAATATCCATTGTATAGACAAGGGGCGGGCAGCGTCGTAAATCAACAAATGATATCCCGGATGTTTTTTTTCAAGCGAAGCCTGCGCTTTGTTCAACATATGAAGAACCGGCTTTTGAACGTAGGCATGTGTTAGGCATCCATAAACATCTCTTCCCATGAAATTATCTGCCGTTGCGTATTTCAATTCAACTAGCACCCGGGGGGCATTTGATGTAACTTCTAAGAGGCCCTGTTTCTCCATGGCAAGCTCATAAGAACAGGTTGTTTTTTGCGCATAAGCAGCAAAGGAAAGTAGTAGGATGACAATCGTCCGCATATTAATCCGAGATTTTCCCTAAATTTAACCAAATTTCCTCGACCCTATGGCATTAAATTGGATTTGGTTTTTATTCTTTGGTGTGGCTTTTGTTGTCGCGGTTATTCAATACCTTTTCTTCGGCAATTCCGAAATATTCAAAATTCTCGTTGATGGCATGTTCGATTCAGCGGAAATAGCGGTGATGAAAATTGCCTTGCCGCTGGCCGGAGTAATGACCTTTTTTATGGGGATTTTACAAGTAGGCGAGAAGGCCGGTGCTATTCAGTTTTTGGCCAAACGAATCGGACCCTTTTTTACCCGCCTGTTTCCTGAGATTCCCAAAGATCACCCCGTCCATGGTCAAATGATTATGAACTTTTCGGCTAATTTGTTAGGCCTCGATAACGCAGCAACACCTTTCGGGCTGAAAGCCATGCAGAGCTTACAAGAGGTAAATCCCAACAAAGAAACAGCATCCAACCCACAAATCATGTTCCTGGTGCTGCATTCGGCTGGCCCGGTTTTAATTCCCTTGAGTATCATGGCTCAAAGAGCCATTTACGGCGCCCAAGATGCCTCGGATATCTTCATCCCGTGCCTCATGGCAACCTATGCAACAACCATAACCGGTTTGATTATTGTTTCGATAAAACAAAAAATCAATTTATTGGAACCTGTACTTTTCGCTTGGCTAGCAGGTTTAACAGCCTTTCTTGGCGGAATATTATGGTATTTTAGTTCCCTGCCAAAAGAGGCCATCGAGATACAATCCAAAGTAATTTCAAACGGCATACTCTTCTTGCTCATCTTCTCTTTTATCGCCGCAGCGATGCGTAAGAAAATTGACATTTTCGGAACCTTTGTTGAGGGTGCCAAAGGAGGCTTTGAAACCTCGGTTAAAATTATTCCCTACCTCGTGGGGATGTTGGTCGCTATTTCCTGTTTGCGTAACTCCGGTGTTTTAGGCTATATGGTGGACGGAATCAAGTACTTGGTGGATTTGTCAGGCATCGACAACCGCTGGGTAGACGCCATGCCTACCGCCTTATTACACCCTGTCAGTGGCAGCGGTTCGCGTGCCATGATGATTGATACCATGAAAACCTTTGGTTCTGATTCGTTTGTTGGCCGACTGTCTTGTGTGTTCCAAGGTTCCGCCGAAACTGTCTTGTATGTGGTAGCGCTGTACTTTGGATCGGTTCAGGTGCGCAATATTCGCTATACCTTATGGGCGGGATTGGCCGCCGACTTTGTTGGAATTGTAACGGCAATTTGGGTAAGCTACTTGTTTTTTGCTTAATTCAAAGGCACGATTAAAGACACGTTCCCTCCGATAACATCAGGTTTCCAGCTTCCTCTGTCGGCACCTAGCGTCGCCTTGAGCTGGGTATTGTATCCCATTAGTTGAAGGGGTCTTTGCCATTGCAGGCCAACGGAATACTGCTTTTTTGCAGGAATATTTTCTTGACCAAACCAGCCTATCGAATTAGACATTGATCCTCGAAGCATAAAGGCATTTTCGCCTAATTTGGCCTCCACGCCCATATAGAAGGACTCCACCCGGTTGTTGTCGTAAAAGGTGCCATCGGTATTTGTCAGGTCGGTTTCAGAATCAAGCGTCAACATAGGCGTTCCCAACCCCATGCCATTATAGGTCCAGCCATCTCGATAAACGGCATTATTAAAGTAATTGTCTAGTCCACGAAAGACGCTAGAACCATTAAAAACCGAGCCTCCTTGTGAGGTGGTATTTAGGTATTCGATAACAACTTTGATAATTCCTTGATCTGCTTTCTGGGTGAACGCTACCCCGTGTAGCCCATCCGTAATATTATTACCATAATAAAGCGAGCCGTCTTCATAAATACTCTGACGATAGAGAAACAATTTGGCCTTTTTCCAATCAATTTCCATCCCTACGTCAATTGTCCCCAAGTGGTTTCCAAGGCGATTCCAGCCATCATTTATGCCGTAGGTGGCGGTATCTCCGCCGACCACGTTCATACTTTGGCCTGTAATTATGTAAAAATAATCCTTCGGGCTACTCGCTATTTTTCCATTTTTCGCTGAGAAATTGCCCGGGTCAGCATATTTTAGCTTGCCGCCCCACTGAACCTGATGATTAAATCCACCATAAAACTTGAAAAGACCATTCGGCTTGCCTAATCGGCCATAAAATGATTTTTGGTGCAAATAAAAATTGGACACATCGCTTCGTTGGTTATCGAACCACCCGTGCGCATAATTGCCCTTAAATCCCACAATTCCCTGAACGAATTTAGGAGCCCAATAATCCTGCACAACTAAATTAATCATGGGCATGGGTAACGCATTCCCCGACCAGATAATAGACCCCGAACTTAACGTGGAATCCATTAATCCTTGTAATTGTTTTTTGCGTCCCGCTTGTAACTCAAATATACCAAATCGGCCATTTAGATATGCTTCCTGCAATAAAACATCTGCACGCGTTTCCGCTAAGTTGACCAAGGCACGAACACCATAGCCCCAGCTCGCGCGTTTATTAACCTGCACAAAATCGCTAAATGAAACCGCTGCGGTCGCATAGCTTTCCTTTGTGGGAACTGCGCCGTATTGATTCGCGCGCAACCAAAAAGGCATATATTTACCACTAGAAATACCGGCTCCCAACTCAAAACTCGGCGCTTTTTTTTCTTGTGCAAGTGCACAAAAAGCCATTAAAAGAAAAAAGAATGTCGCGCAAAGACGCATGCAAAAAGATTTAGGACCGCAAAATACAAAAAAAGAATTAAGAGTTGAGAGCTTTTGTGATTGTAGATAGGCACAGTATCGCGTCTAACAGGATATGCTCCGTATTATGTAGAGACGCGATACCTCGCGTCTACCCTCGAAGCTTTAGAAAAAAGATAGACGCGAAGTGTCGCGTCTCTACTATTGCCGCATTCTCATTAAGCCTACGGACTATCGACTTAGACTGACGACTGGCAACTCTATTCCACCCGCGCCACCAACTCAAATCCAAGCGAATCGATGCGCAACCTTACCTCGTGTCGGTTTTTTATCCCGGTTACTTCGGCCTTTTGACCTTTCAGGGCACCCGCATCTATTGTGATAAAATCGCCCACCTGTAAGGTATTTCCCAAAACCTCAACTGAAGCGTGTTCTGATAAAAATTGCTGGATGGCTACAATTTCGTCATCTTGAATGACGGCGGGCTTATTCAGCCAGTAGACAAAATTGACAACACCGAGCGTTCGGCGAACGACTGCACTTTGCATAGCCAAATCAATGTTAACAAATACATAAGAACGAAAAAGGGGTTCTTCTGTGACCTTCCGCCGGTCCGACCATTGTTTTTCCTGTCTTTTAACTGGACAATAGGCTTCTATTCCTTCCTCTCTTAAGCGCAAGGCCACTTTTTTCTCCGTGCGAGATTTCGTGTAAACCGCATACCAGGCCATGCTATAATCGCGCGTCTACGATGGATTTATCCAATACGGATTTGATATCAAAAAGCACCCCATCGTGGGCTTTTAATTCGCTGTACGCGAGATCTAAAAATTCACGATGCGCAACGGTTAAAACAATCGCATCATAGGCACGACCCAATTCCGAAACAAGACTAATTCCGTGCTCATGGGCAACCTCTTTGGCATTCGCCCACGGATCGTAAACATCTACATCCATACCAAAATCAATCAACTCGTTGTAAATATCAACCACGCGGGAATTTCGGATATCAGGACAATTTTCTTTGAAGGTAATTCCAAGCATTAAGGTCTTTGCACCACCTATTTTCTTGCCTTTTTGAATCAGTAGTTTGACCAACTTATTGGCAACAAAAATTCCCATGTTGTCATTAACCCGACGGCCGGACAGAATAACTTGTGGATAATAGCCCAAACTTTCTGACTTATGCAATAAATAATAGGGGTCGACCCCAATACAGTGGCCACCAACCAATCCGGGCTTAAAATTTAAGAAATTCCATTTAGTTCCTGCCGCCTCCAGCACCTCGGTGGTATCAATGCCCATCCGATCAAAAATGAGTGAAAGCTCATTTACAAACGAGATATTAACATCTCGCTGCGCATTTTCAATCGCCTTGCTTGCCTCTGCAACCTTTAATGAAGAGGCCTTGTGAGTGCCAGCTACAATAATCGACCGATAAAGCTGATCCACCCATTCCGCTATTTCGGGTGTGGAGCCTGATGTCACTTTTTTAATTTTAGTCAAGGTATTTACCTTATCCCCAGGATTAATGCGCTCCGGCGAATAGCCACAGAAAAACCCTTGATTAAATGCCAATCCTGAATATTTCTCGAGTACCGGTACGCAGTCTTCCTCCGTGCAACCCGGATAAACTGTTGATTCATAAATCACAACATCGCCCTGCTTCAAGACCTTTCCAATCATCTCAGAGGCTTTCAACAGTGGGCCCAAATCCGGTTTTTTAAAATGATCAATCGGAGTAGGAACCGTAACGATATACGTATTACAAGCCGCTAAATCAGCAGGCTGAGAAGAAAAGCGGAGGTTTTTTGATTCGGCTAATTGGGCCGCGTTTACTTCTTGGGTACGATCCTGGCCCAACTGTAATTCAGCAATACGCGACACGTCAATATCAAAACCGAGTGTCGGGTAGCGTTTACCAAATTCCACCGCTAGCGGGAATCCCACATAACCTAAACCTATGATAGCAATCGATGGATTCATCTTATTTGGTAAAAAGTTTTACGTCTGACGCCATCATGTCTTTCACCAAAGCCGGTAAATCATATTGTAATTTCCATCCCAATTTTTCCTTTGCTTTTGTTGGGTCGCCAATCAACAATTCCACTTCCGTAGGGCGGAAATAGCGCGGATCTACGGACACGACCTCTTTGCCTAATTCTACTTGATACAGGGGGTTATTACATGCTGCAATTGTTGCCACTTCGTTTACACCTTCGCCGGAAAATTTAACTTCAATCCCTACCTCACTAAATGCCATGCGAATAAAATCGCGAACGGTCGTCGTAATTCCTGTCGCAATTACGAAATCCTCTGGTTTTTCTTGCTGCAAAATCAGCCACATCGCCTCAACATAATCTTTCGCATGTCCCCAATCGCGCTTCGCATCTAAATTTCCTAAGTACAACTTATCTTGTTGGCCCAGCGCAATCTGCGCCACACCTCGTGTAATTTTACGCGTAACAAATGTTTCGCCTCTAAGTGGAGATTCATGATTAAATAAAATCCCATTCACCGCAAACATGCCATAGGCTTCGCGGTAATTCACCGTAATCCAATACCCATATAGTTTAGCCACCGCATATGGCGAGCGCGGATAAAATGGTGTTTTTTCAGACTGGGGAACTTCCTGCACCAACCCATATAACTCAGAGGTTGAGGCTTGATAAATCTTGGTTTTTTGAGTCATTCCCAACAAGCGTACCGCCTCTAATATGCGCAAAGTTCCTAATCCATCTACCTGCGCTGTATATTCTGGTTCGTCAAAAGAAACTTTTACATGGGACATCGCGCCCAAATTGTATATTTCATCCGGCTGTACATCTTGAATAATTCGAATGATGTTAGTTGAATCACTTAAATCGCCGTAGTGTAAATGGAAATTAGAGGAGTCTACATGCGGATCTTCGTATAAATGGTCAATCCGCTGCGTATTAATTAAAGAACTCCTTCGCTTAATACCATGAACAACGTAGTTTTTACTCAACAACAAATCTGCCAAATAGGCTCCATCCTGACCCGTAATACCCGTAATTAAGGCAACTTTTTTATGCTGTGACATACATCCAATTAAATGACTCCTTGCGGAATGTTTTTCAAACCCCAAAATTACGAAAATTTAGCCGAGCACTAAAGTTAATTCGTGAAAACACATTCATTTATTCATACAAAGCCAATATCGCTTTTTCGTGCTTCGCATAAATTGCCTTTCTTTTCAACTTTAAGGTTGGCGTTATTTCTCCGTCTTGAACGGTAAACAGACGCGGTAATAAAACGAATTTCTTAACCTGCTCGTACTTCGCAACCGACGCCATGGTCGACATCATTTCTTCTTCAATTTTACGAATAACGTCCTTATTTTGAATGAGCTCTTCAGGCGTGCCATCTGCAATTCCATGTTGTTTACACCACACACCCAGCGCAGCAAATTCTGGAATAATTAATGCCGCAGGGAATTTTTGACTCTCACCTACCACCATGCACTGCTCAATAAAAGCGGACTCCTTAAGTTTATTCTCAACCAATTGCGGCGCGACGTATTTACCGCCCGACGTTTTAAATATTTCCTTTTTGCGATCCGTAATTTTCAAATACTTTCCTTCTACCATCTCGCCAATATCACCCGTATGGAACCACCCATCTGAATCAACAGCCTCAGCGGTAGCCTCTGGATTTTTATAGTAACCTACCATAACCGAATCACCACGAACACAAATTTCACCATCCTCGGCAATTTTTAATTCCATACTATCAACTAAAGTTCCCACACATCCGATTCTGAAGTCGGGCGGACTAACCTGTGAAACCGAAATAACAGGCGAGGTTTCTGTTAAACCATATCCCTCACTTACCGGAATACCCGCAGCCCAAAATACACGAGATAAACGAGGCTGTAACGCTGCTGAACCTGATGCAATCAAGCGCACATTTCCACCCAAAGCCTCGCGCCACTTACTGAAAATTAATTTGCGATAAAATGCCAATTTAAGTGAGTCGATTAGGCCCAACTTCACCATAGGGTCATACTGCAAACCAAATTCTATTGCACCAAAAAAGAGTTTACGCTTAATACCCGTTAACTCATTTCCCTTCGCCAAAATTTTATCATAGACCTTTTCCAACAAACGCGGTACCGAAGCAAACATAGATGGTTTAACCTCTTTGATATTATCAGCGATGGTTTCCATGCTTTCAGCATAATAAACCGACACGCCATAGGACATGTACATGTAAATGTCTGTACGCTCGTAAATGTGACATAACGGTAAGAAACTTAGTGCCTTATCATCTGAAGCTAACCCGAAAAATTTACCCCGGATCAAAGCCTTCACATTGGAAACAATGTTGTGATGTGTTAACATAACCCCTTTGGGTCTGCCAGTCGTACCTGAAGTATAAATCAACGTCAATAAATCACTGGGCTTTACAGCATCCTGCAAAACCTTTATGGGTGACCTATCCATACCAACCCCTGCGTCTTTAACGTCTGTCCACATATCGGCTCCCTCCACAGGATCAAACGTAAAAATTTTCTTAATTTTCTTATTTCCTTTCGACGCTTCTTTTGCTTTTAAATATAATTCTTCCCCTTCTACGAAAACATAGCTAACTTCTGCATTTTCAAAAATGAAAGAATAATCCTCAACCGTAATGGTAGGATACATGGGCACGGAAACAGCGCCAATCAATTGAATACCAAAATCTATAAAATTCCATTCAGGTCGGTTACCTGAAATAATAGCTACCTTATCTCCTGGCTTAATCTTCAATGACAACAAACCTAGCGCTACATCATGAATCGTATCGATGGCTTCTTCCGAACTGTACTTTCGCCATTCGCCATTTCGCTTCATGCAAAACAAATCGGATTTATGAAGCTGGTCATAAATAGGTAATAAATCAAAAACGCGGGTGAAATTGTTAAAGTCTAGCATAGATTTAGTTGGTTGATACTTATCCCAAAGTTAATAAAACAGCTACTTCATTTGCATTTTTATACGATTTTTTTGTACGAAGGCTTCTTTTGTATGTATTTATCCACAACTTATCCACACTAGTACCTATTAAATTATGCTATTTTATCTTTATTATAATAAAATAACGTATTTATATATAAAATAACACCAAAAGTGAAATTAGACGCTAACTAATTTTAACATTCAATCTTTATCCACATACATAATTTAAAAAAAGAAAAACTTTTTAAAATCTTTTCTTTGTTTCTCTTTGTTGTTCAATGTGGAAAAGTGGATAAGTCAAATATAGGTTTGTAAATAGCTTATTATCAAACCTATATATTTTTTAGAAGCACCCTTTCGTTGTGGATAACATTTTGTCTATCCGTGGATAAGTCTGGACTTATGCACATTGTCAACAAGGCTGTTCATTTTATCCACATTCGTCAACAGTAATTGTGGATAAAAAGCGGGTTTATTCGGGACTTATCAACAGATCCGTAATCTGGAAATTCGCCTTTAACTTAATTTTGGTAGGAAAGAAATAGATGGATTCGGGTTTTTCTTTTGTTCTAAAGTTGCCTAAATCCCAAAGCCCATTTCCATTACGATCTTCGATAGCCCGTAATTCATATAAACCGGGTTCAACATGCGGAAAGCTGAAGCTATTGGAGGATTTTTGTTGGTAGGCTATGGACTTATTGTCAGATTTAATCAATTGGAAAATAAACTTACCTTGCTTTACATTGATGCCTCCCGAGATGCTGCCATAGTTCTCTAAATCTTGAAATTCAAATCCCTGGGTAAATACTTGCGATGAATCTTTTTCCACGGATACAAATGCATGTTTAGCAAATTTTAAATCAAACTTTTGGCGCAAAGGCAAATATCCTTTGTCAATG
Organism: Aquirufa sp.; assembly: GCF_044342065.1. Classification (GTDB taxonomy): domain Bacteria; phylum Bacteroidota; class Bacteroidia; order Cytophagales; family Spirosomataceae; genus Aquirufa. The sequence continues at coordinate 19,447 of NZ_JBIIQN010000014.1, forward strand.
CTCAATTCATTCACATAGCTATTCCAAGTAAAAGCTTCATCCGGCAATTGTATTTCTTCGTCAGGACCGCTAATGAACGAGATTAGCTTGGTATTAACGTAAGCAATAGGTTTTGGAAATTTGATAATAATCGAATCGCTAGGACTTAGAAGTTGACTACTCGCTGGCAACACTTCGATTCGCATGGGATTGTTGACAATTTTCTCTTTTTTGTTGGACTCCCTAAATTTTACCTTTAGTGCTAGTGTGCTTACGCGGTTTAAGGAATCTGTAACGATGGCAGATATACGTACGGTATCTTGATGTTCCACGTTTCCTACATAGAATCGCAGGTTACGATTATTTTCAACCTGATAGGCGAGTGTTTTTGGTTGGATGTCTAATGATTTAACACCACGCGACAGCTCATACAAGACTGTTTTCGCTGTACTTGTTGTCTTGTTTATTTTAATTGGATCTTGATTTTGCAAAGCAACTCTGAAATCCTGAGTTTGGTTCTTGTTCAAATCGATAAAATCTTGTGTAATGAAATCGACAAGTTCTTTATTCGAATTGTATAATAGGTTATTGTTGATGTCGGCAAACGCAGCCATATAGTACTTGCCCGCGGCAACGTTTTCGATTTGATAAATTCCAGAAGTGTCTGTTTTTGTAAAATAATACGGTTTAACCTTGTCTATTCGCAAGGTGTCTGTATATGGATATAGGCCAACCAAAACCGATTCTAGCTTTTTATTTGTTTCCAGGTGTTTTACTTGCCCGCTAATTTGTAAGGAGTCGATGTCTGAGCCGGTACTAAAAACAAGCTTGATATTTTTACCAATGTTTCGCTCCGACACATCTTCAATGGCATTTCTAAAGTTGAAGGTATAGGTTGTATTTTGTTTCAGTGTTGAATCCATGATCAGCGTAATTCCCATTGGGCGGATTCGCGTATCATATGTGCCTACGTTTGGGGTAATTAGCAATTCTTGATTTAGGTTGCGCACTCCAACGTATTCATTAAAGTTTAACTCGACTTTTTTGCCCGAATAGTTTTTGCTCTTGTTTAAGGGAATACTTGAAACAATCTTGGGCGCTAATGTATCTTTCTTGCCACCGGGAGGGCTAGCCGTTTGTGCACAACGCTGAAACATGCTTAAGCTTAAGAGCATGATAAAGAAAGCAAAGGCTAATTTTGACAAGTATTTAGGCATGTTCAAAAATATAGATATTACTCGAATAATTTCCCGTTTTGAAAAAAGCCAACACGTTTGAAAGTAGCCCGATGAGAAACGAAGAAAGAAGTTTTTTCTTCCCCGTTTTGTATTCGTGACTCAACAGGGCAATGTAAAAGCTATCAAAAATTTGACCGCGCTGGGTTTTTAATTTAAACCCATGTTTTTTTGCGACCGATTGAATTGTTTCCGGGTTGAAATGGTAAATGTGACGCGGCACATCATAAGCCGCCCAAAATTCTTTGAAATAGGTAGCATCATAAGAATTGGAATTTGGCAACGCCAAAAGCAATTTCCCATTTGGGGCTACTCGGTTTTTAAAGAATTTGAAATACGCATCAAGCTCATATACATGTTCTAGTACATGCCACAGGCTGATTAACTCAAATGTAATGTCATTTGGAATAGCTTCTAAATTTGGATAGATGCTTTGTTGGGTTAAAGCCGCCGCGCGCGCTGCCGTATCGGGATCTAGTTCCATCCCATAGGTATTCCAACCGCTTTGTTGGCATGCATGCAAGAAGTGGCCATTTCCACAGCCAACGTCCAACAAGTTTTTTGAGCCTTGTTGGCAGCCTTGTATCAAATGGGTTTTTTGTTTTAGCGTAATGTTTCTAACGGCGTGGTAAAGCTTATTGACAAGCCCCTTTTGTGTATTGCTGTGCGAAATATAATTCTCAGACTTATAGAAATAGCCAGCTTGTTCAGCTTCTGGTCGAGGATTAGTAAAAAGTAAATTACAGGAAGCGCAACGAACAATATCAAATGTGTTCTTCGAAACGGTATAATCTTTGGCCTGTAAAACGCGTGTCATTTTTTTCTCTCCACACGCCGGACAACTTTTTAATGTTTCCATAATTAGCGACCCATAAATAATAATAAAATGGAGACATCGGCTGCCGAAACTCCTGAGATCCGACTTGCCTGTCCGATGGTTTGCGGGCGAATAGATTTTAGTTTTATTCGCGATTCGGTTGATAGGGTTTTAATTTTATCAAAGTCGAAGTTCGGGGGTATTGCCAAGTCTTCCATGCTTTTCATCTTGTTCACCATTAATCGCTCCTTCTCTATATAGCTTTCATACTTCACAATTATTTCCACTTGTTCAATTACTTCTTTTGAAAAAGTTTCTTTAATCGCGTGCCCTATTTCGTGTTGTAAAATTTGTTCAAAACTTAAGTCGGAGCGCTTTAATAAATTAATCAATGGCGCCCCTTCTTTTAACGTCGCGGTGCCTTGGCTTTGTAACCAATCGTTAATTTCTATCGGCTTTACCTTTGTAGTTTGAATAACCTCGATTAATGCAGTAACCTGCTCTTTTTTTTCTAGGTAGGTTTCTAGCCTAACTTGTGTCGCCAAGCCTAACGCATAGCCCTTCTCGGTTAATCGTTCATCGGCATTGTCTTGTCTTAATAAGGTTCTAAACTCTGCTCTACTGGTAAACATGCGGTAAGGCTCGTCGGTGCCTTTATTAATTAGGTCATCAATTAAGACCCCAATATAGGCTTCAGATCTTGACAAGGTAAATGGCGCTAACTGATGTGCTTTTTGGTGTGCGTTAATGCCGGCCATTAATCCTTGACATGCCGCTTCTTCGTAGCCCGTTGTTCCGTTTATTTGACCCGCAAAGAATAAACCTGACACACGTTTGGTTTCTAATGTGGCATTCAGTTGTGTTGGCGGAAAATAATCGTATTCAATGGCATAGCCCGGTCTGAACATCTTGGCGTTCTCGAATCCCGGTATTAAGCGGATGGCTTCGAATTGTATGTCCTCGGGGAGTGATGTAGAAAAACCGTTGACATATATTTCGACGGTATTCCAACCTTCAGGCTCCACGAAAATTTGATGTGAATCTTTGTCGGCAAACCTATTTATTTTATCCTCTACAGATGGACAATAACGCGGACCCAAACCTTTGATCCTTCCCGCAAACATGGGACTGCGATCGAAACCTTTGCGTAACACCTCATGCACTTTTTCATTGGTGTGGGTAATCCAGCATGAGCGTTGTTCTTGAATATGGGTCTTAGTTAAATACGAAAACGAACTCGCATCCTCATCTCCTTTTTGTTCTTCCATTTTGGAGTAATCCAAACTCCTTCCATCTACGCGGGGTGGCGTTCCCGTTTTCATTCGGCCGGATTCAAAGCCCAATTGCACCAATTGTTCTGTAATCCCTCCGGCCATTGGTTCTGCCATTCTTCCTCCACCAAATTGCTTTTCACCAATGTGTATTAATCCATTTAAAAATGTTCCATTGGTTAACACGACCGTTGGAGCAAAATAGTCCATGCCTAATCGCGTCTTCACCCCTTTCACGACATCTTTTTCTAAAACCAATCCTTCCACAGAATCTTGCCAGAAATCAACGTTCGGATTTTGCTCCAATGCCCAGCGCCATTCTTCCGCAAAGCGCGCCCTGTCTGACTGGCATCTTGGTGACCACATAGCGGGGCCTTTCGAACGATTAAGCATTCGAAACTGGATCATGGTTTTGTCGGAAATTATTCCCGACATGCCCCCAAGCGCATCTATCTCACGCACAATTTGACCTTTAGCCACACCCCCCATCGCCGGATTGCAGGACATCTGTGCAATTGTTTGCATGTTCATTGTAATCAGCAATACCTTCGAGCCCATTTGCGCTGCCGCATGCGCCGCCTCACAGCCCGCATGCCCTGCTCCTACTACGATTACATCATATGAATTCTGCATCATCTTTATTTATGTTTCACGTGGAACACGTATTATCTTTTTGCTAAATAATAATTTTCCTTGCTTGTCATTAACGCTTTGTCGGCCTTCCCCTTGTCTTTATACCCACACAAATGCAACAGCCCATGAACCATTACGCGCTGTAATTCACTGCTTTCTGTGCCGAATTTTGCCGCATTTTCTAGGATACGATCGTATGAGATAAAAATATCTCCCTCAATAACGTTCGGTTCGTCCGAGTTGTCAAAAGTCACGATATCCGTAAAGGTGTCGTGATGCAAATAGCTTTGATTAATTTCCAGCAAGTAGCTGTCGGAGCAAAAGACATAATTTAACGCGCCTACTTTCTTAAGCTCTTCTTTGGCAACCGCTTGCAGCCATTGCTTATGCTTGATCTTGTCTTGCAGGGTAAAAGAAACATCTTCTGTATGGAAACTGATCATATTCGTTTAATAAACCGCGAATTTACGAAAAAGCATCCTCGAAATGCTCAATTTTAACAGCTTGTGGAAAAAAAGTAATCGAAATAGAGTCAAATTGGATTTCTCCATGCCACTTTTCCTCTTGTTGGAAGCTATCTGCGGCCTGGTGATATAGTTTTATTTTACGTATTCCAATCTGATTTTCTGGCTCGCCAAATTGCAATGAGTGCTTTGATTTAATTTCTATGAAACAAAGGGTTTGGTGTTTTTGGGCAATAATGTCAACTTCTGATTGTCCGCTTCGATAGTTTTTGTCTCGAATGTAATAGCCCCTACTTAGCAGATAATCAGAAGCCAGACATTCTGCTCGTTTCCCCAGTCTTAAATGTTTGGCCATTCTTGTATATTTGTTTTCCCAAAAGAATCATTTTCTACAGCGGAAGCATAACAGCTATTTGATAATCGGTATGCCCAATAAAAATATTCAGTTTGTTGATTTAGGACTAGTCCCATACAAAGAAACGTGGGATCTTCAAGAAGCCCTAATGGCACACACGGTGCATATCAAACTGGCGAACAGAAACCACACAGAAGCCCGCCCCACGCCCAACTTTTTGCTTTTCTGTGAACACCCGCATGTTTATACTTTAGGAAAAAGCGGCGATGAATCGCACCTACTGATGCAAGAGTCGTTTTTGCACACCATTGGCGCAAGCTTTTTCAAGATTAATCGCGGGGGAGATATTACGTACCATGGCCCTGGCCAACTAGTAGGTTACCCAATTCTTGATTTAGAAAATTTCTTCACGGACATACACTTATACCTCCGAACGCTTGAAGAGGCAATCATTCGGACCTGTGCAACATATGGGCTCGTGGCAGGCAGAATCGAGGGGCTAACGGGTGTATGGATTGATCACGAATCCCAAGACCCTCGCAAGATCTGCGCGTTCGGCGTAAAGGCTTCTCGCTGGATTAGTATGCACGGTTTCGCCTTCAATATTAACACCGACCTTTCGTATTTTGCACACATAGTCCCTTGTGGCATAGCTACAAAGGGCGTAACATCCTTGCATAAAGAGCTTGGGGTATCCGTCAATATCAACGAAGTCAAGGAGCGCGTCCTGCAGAATCTTCAAGAGCTTTTCTTGTTTATCCCTGAACATGTTTCACGTGAAACATTACCAACCCCCATAAAAAATGAATTTTAAAAATACGCTATTTCTTGACATTGAAACCGTATCGGGAAAAGCGGATTTTTCCCAGATTTCAGAACGGATGCAAGAGTTCTGGCTAAAAAAGGCGAAGAATTTATACAACACAGACAATTTGAGCCTAGAAGATTTGTATGCCGACCGAGCTGCATTGTTCGCAGAGTTTGGGCGCGTAATTGTAATTGGCATGGGGTTTTTGTATGTAAACTCGGATCAAGAGCTAAGCTTAAAGGTGAAGACCATTGCACACCATGACGAGAAAGAGCTTCTAAATGAGTTCGCCGCTTTTATAAATAAGACGTATAAATCAAAAGAGTTAACACTCGTAGCACACAATGGTAAGGAGTTTGATTTCCCGTATTTGTGCAGAAGAATGTTGGCAAATAACCTTGAAATCCCCAAATCACTACAAGTTCAGGGTAAAAAACCATGGGAAATCATCCATCAAGACACCATGGAGATGTGGCGATTTGGGGATCGAAAAAACTATACTTCTTTAGAGTTGTTGGCAGAAATGATGGGAATTGAGGGAGTGAAATCAGATTTATCTGGCAATCAGGTACACCGGGTGTATTATAAGGAGGGTAATTTAGCCCGCATTGAAGCTTATTGCCGGGAGGATGTGATTGTCGTGGCCCAGCTGTATTTGCGATTCCATTTCATGAATCTTGTAGAGCCACACAATATCCAAAAACTATAGTATTTTGGCAGGGTTTCCGAACGCACGCTTACTTGCGGGGATATTTTCTATTACAACGGAGCCAGCACCTATGGTTGCGCCTTTTCCTATTTTGATGCTACCAACGATGGTGGAATGAATGCCAATGAAAGCATTTTTGTCTATTTGTGCTTCTTTCCCAATGACCGAACCGGCGCCAATTTGACTTAATTCATCAATGTTTACACCGGTTTCTATGATACATCCAGGACCTATGATTACATGGTCTGCTATTTTTACTTCAGCACCCACAACGACATTAGCTCCTATGAAAATTCCGTATGCCAGGCTTTTTACATGGGCTATCTGTGCGCTTGGGTGTATGGCGTGTACGGGTTTTGTTTTACGATCTTCTTCAATTAATTCGATCATTTTTTTGCGTTCTGTAGGGTTTTCTAAAGCCACAAATACCGCACACGTTTTGCCTATTAATCCCCAATAATTTTCATCTTCTGTTGTTCCCAATACAGGAATTTCACCAATCATGGTGTCCTTTTTCTTTACATCATCATCTAAAAAGCCATATACAATGACGTTGTTTTGTTGAAATATGTGTGCCACTTCCAGGGCGAAGGGATTAACGCCTATAATGATTACGGGTAATGATGTCATAAGATTATTTTATTTTGGCTGTAAAAGTACGCAAATCAAAGATTGTTTCTCCCGCTTTCTCGTAGATTAAATCATTTATTTCTTCGCCTAAGAATACGGGTTGTGTATAATGCCAATTGCTGGCATCCAATTCATTTAATGCATGCATGTAGGTTAAATCCCCTATTTCTTCTATGGTCCAGCTGTAGGTGATATCGGTTTTATTGGATCCCGTTTCTTTTAAGTTGATGCCAATATCAGCGCGTATTTGTCCGCTGGCTTCTAGCGGTGCCTGCTTTAATTTAATGTCAAATAGCTGGCGCTCATTGGTTGCTAATGCTTGATAAGCATCTAGATTTTCGTTCACATATTCATTCGTGGCAATACAATAAAAGGAATCTAATAAGATCGCTGCAGTTAGTTGGCGCAAGGATTGTTTTTCTAAGTCCCAGCCTGATCCCCCAGATTCAACTAATAACAATCCGTATCCTCTTTTTTGAAAGGTGTCCCCAAAGGCGCGTGCATTATATTCATCGCTCCATTTAGCCACTTTATTTGGAATAATTTCTTCAATAAAACGCGTGAGCCTGTTGGCCAATTTGCCGGCCCTTAAGCGAGATTCTGTCCAGGTTCCTGTCTCATCACCTGCGGTAGCGAGGAACGCGATATGCGTTTGATGAGCAGAATTTCCAACGGAATACAGCCTATTTTGATCATGTAAATTAAATGCAAACTGAGGTTGAATTTCATCTGCCCACGCAGACAGCAGCTTGGCTTCTTGGCTGTATTGATGTAAGGCGTCCCGATTCATATCGATGCCTAATGCGGTTTCGCGGGTCCACCGCGCAGCTCCATCTGCATTCAAATAGGGGATTATGCTAATACTCAAATTCTGATGCAATATTTCCCTGATTTTGTTGAATTCTGGGTTATTCGAGTTGATAAAGTTGAATATATCACACAATGCCATTGTAGCTGTGGCTTCATCTCCATGCATTTGCGACCAGGCGATAATCTGAATGGGACCTTCTCCAAATCGAACTTCGTGAATGGGTCTTTTCTCATAGGTTTCGCCTACGGTCCTTATTTGTAGATGAGGTGATTCGGCCCATCTATCGATAAGTTCTTGCCAGGTAGATTCGTCAAACCTGCGTTTTTTAATACGCGATTCTTGATAAGAAAAGTAGTTGTCGAAAAAGAAATGATACATATTAAAAGGATAGTTTAGGCAAGTAGTTGGCCCAAGTTTGAGATTTAAATATTCCTTTGCTTCCAGCAAAATAGCATACGATTACGGTGACAAGAAGGAAACAAAACCACGCTTCAGAACCGAATAATTCGACACCCATCATCATGCCCGCTATGGGAGTTTTTGTTAATCCCATATACAAACTGGTAAATCCGATTGCTGCCAAGAACGGACCCGGTAATTGTAAAAGGTCCGCAAGTCCAGCGGTTGCGTGAGAGCCTATCAAAAATAAGGGCGTTGCTTCTCCCCCCTTGAAGCCAAACCCAAGACTAAGACATGTGGCAATTAATTTTTGGATGGCGAAAATACCCCCTTGGAAATTTTCAGAAAATGGTCTCAGCAAAAATTCTGATCCCAGCCCAATGCTTTCTTTGAAAAAAGAAAATTGGAAGAGTGCAGCCAAAAGCAGGCCCGTGAGAATCGCTTTTTGGTAAGCTTGTACGGGTAATTTATCAGCCATAAAATAAATAATCGATTCTAAGCGCTTATACAGGCGAGCAATAAGGGCTAAAAAAAGGCCAATAAGTATTAATTTGGCCCAAAATGAGGGCGAAATAGAGGGCAAGAAAATAGGTGGAAACAAAACGTGTTTTGTGCCGTACACGTGGAGACTTACCAGATTTGCGGCAAAAGCCGATGTTACACATGCGAAAAGAGCGCGCAAATGAATTTTTCCTACTTCCTTTATTTCAAGACCGAAAAAGCAGCCCGCCCAAGGTGTACCAAAAATCGCTGCAAAGCCTGCGCCCATTCCAGCGCGTAGCCAAATAGATTTTTCTTCTTCGGTGATATTGAATCTTTGTGTACTTGACTGGGCTATGGTGCCGCCCATAAATACGGCTACCCCTTCCCTTCCTACAGACGCTCCAGCAAAATGACTTAGCCAAGATGACAATAAGGAGAATGGCACTTGGCCAAACGATATGTTGCTAGCTTTGCCCTGAAGATTTTTAATTAAATCATTTGAACTGCCCTGTGAGAAGGCGAATTTTTTAGTCCAGTTTAGCAATAAACCAACTAGTGGAAGCGCGAAGAGAAAATAGGCTTGTCGATAATTTGTAATTTGGTCAAGCCCCCATAGGAAAAGCGAGGCAAAGCTTCCGCTCATAAAGGAGATGATGGCCCATAAGAAGATTCGTATGCCCCAAATTCGCATGATTAAGAGAATTTTTGTTTCAAAGGTAGGCAATTTTATTTTGCCTACCTTTGTCCTGGAACTTCCTTTGGGCGCCGGCGGCGTTCGCGAACGAATTTCCAAGAAGGATATTGTTCCTTCATCAATCTTTATCATATGACTGATTTTTCTTCACTTGGTTTGAATCCCCAACTATGTCGTGCATGTGACGCTTTGGGCTATGTTTCACCAAGTCCCATTCAGGAGAAAGCGATACCGCTGATGTTGCAAGGACACGATGTGCTCGGGATTGCGCAGACGGGTACGGGGAAAACAGCCGCCTATGCCTTGCCTGTTTTGATGCGCTGTAAGTATGCACAAGGGAAGAACCCCCGCGCCTTGATTTTAGCCCCTACGCGTGAGTTAGTCATGCAAATTCACGAAGTTATTGTAGGCTTGGCCGAGGAAACGGATTTGCGCATGCTAGCCTTGTATGGAGGCCTAGGCCCAAAAACACAAATTCAATCACTTGAAAGTGGTATTGATATTTTAGTTTCTACGCCGGGGCGGTTTTTAGAATTATATCGCAAGGATGCAATTGTAGTAAAGGATTTAAAGATCCTTATATTGGATGAGGCCGACAAAATGATGGACATGGGTTTCATGCCTCAGATTCGTGAAATACTCGAAAAAATACCGTATAAAAAACGCCAAAATGGCTTGTTTTCGGCGACATTCCCCGAAAAAGTAGAGAACTTGTCGCATGAATTTTTAGAATTTCCGATTAAAGTCGAGATTACCCGTCAAGCCACGCCAGCTAGCCAAGTTACCCAATACGTTTTTGAGGCGCCAAATTTAAGTACGAAAATTAATGCTTTGGCGTATTTCTTAAGCCAGGAATCTTTTGAGCGCGTCATGATATTTTGTCGGAGTAAGGATGTGGCGAATCAAGTAGAAAAGTTTTTAATACGCAAGGTTCTCCCTGAGGACCAAGTTCGGGCTATCCATTCGAACAAGGGCCAAAACACACGAATTAACGCCATGCAACTCTTTCGCGAAGGTTCTATTCGGGTGTTAGTAACCACGGATGTGGCCGCTCGCGGAATCGATATCCCCAAGGTTTCTCACGTCATTAATTTTGATGTTCCCCTAATCTACGAGGACTATGTCCACCGAATCGGTCGGACTGGCCGGGCAGATCAAGTAGGCGAGTCAATCACATTTATCACCTTGGCGGAACAATATCATTGGGCCAAGATTGAAGAGATTATTCAACAAACTATTGAAATTCAGCAACTTCCGGATCAAGTAGGGCGCGAAGAGACGCCATTTGTGGAACAACAAGATATGCTGCGCGCGGTGGACGACCAACGGAAGCGCGAGGATCCCGATTTTCAAGGAGCGTTCCATGAGAAAAAATGGATTATCAAGGCGCGGGCTAGCGGGAAAAAGGTTCCTCAGAGAAAAGCGGTGACCAAAACGGGTCCGAAAGGAGGGGCGGTTTCTGCTCCTAAACCCCAACAGCGGAATAATCGCCCAGGAAAAAATGCAAAATTTCGTCCGGGTGCTTCATCATCTAAAAAGAAAAGGTAGATTTGTAACAATGAAAGTACTAGTATTCAGCTTATTCACCCTGGTGAGCAGCCTTGCGCTTGCCCAACAATCAGACCTGCCAAAGGAGGCAAAATATTTGCCACTATATGGCCAAAAAGCGTTATCGGCTAAAGATCAATTGGAATTAAATCAATTTGTAGAATCTTGTGATGCCAGTTTTGGTTCGAGAAAGGAGGCGGTTCAGTTTTTCTCAGAACGCGCTTGGGAGTTTGTTTCATCTGGATATTTAGATACAGCAACCTATCGGTTTAATTTGGTTCAAGCACTTGATAGCCAGGCAGTTGATTCATATTGGGGCCTTGGTGTAATTACTTTTCAAAAACAAGATTTCCCGAAAGCCATCGAGTTTTTATCTAAAGGTTTGGCATTGGATAGTGCGCAAAGCATTCTTCGTGTGGATTTGGCGATTGTTAAATTGAGTTGTTTCTTGAAATCGATGGATTGTGGTACTTTGGATGAAACAGATGTGCTATTGCAGCAAGCGTTGGTTCAAACACCCAATTATGCAACAGCTTGGATGAAGCGCGCGCAAGTGGCATTTTTACAAGAAAAATACGAGAATGCTTGGGCATACTTACATGAATGTCGGAAGCTTGATATTACCCAACTGGATTTAAATTTAGGTCACAGTTTAGCTGAAAAAATGCCTGATCCACAGGGGGTATTTAAGTAATTAACCATGGGAATTCGATCCTTATTTGCTAAACCTTTTGCGCGACGGGTGGTTAAAAAACACCAAAAGAGTCACGGTCAGGCGATAAAAATTCAGGAAGATTGGCTAAAGAATAACCTTAAAAAGGCGGAGCAGACCATCTTCGGCCAGGCATATGAATTTGATAAAATCCGCAATTACCTTGAGTACAAAATCCGCGTCCCCATTGCGGAATATGAGGATTTAAAAAACTACATTGACGAAATGGTTTTGGGTTCTCCCAATATTCTCTGGCCTGGAAAACCCGCTTATTTTGCCAAGACTTCCGGAACAACATCAGGGGCAAAATACATTCCTATTTCCACGGATTCCATGCCTTTTCATATAACGGGTGCGCGGGATGCGTTATTACATTATGTCTATCATTCAGGAAACGCCACTTTTCTCGACCTAAAGTTGATATTCTTGTCAGGGTCTCCTGTTTTGGAGCAGAAAAATGGCATCCCTACGGGGCGCCTGTCAGGTATAGTTAATCATCATGTGCCTGGGTATTTACGAGGCAATCAATTGCCCACTTATGCTACGAACTGCATCGAGGATTGGGAAGAGAAGCTGGAGGCCATTGTTCATGAGACGATTAACCAGCGGATGAGTTTGATTTCTGGAATTCCACCTTGGGTTCAAATGTATTTTGACCGATTAGAAGCCTTGTCGGGCCAAAAGATCGGTGAACTTTTTCCAGATTTTCAATTGTTTGTCACGGGGGGCGTGAATTTCGATCCATATCGCCATAAACTCATGGAATCGATAGGTCGCGAAGTAGATGTAGTAGAGACATACCCGGCTTCTGAGGGCTTTATCGCCTTTCAAGATTCGACAGGTGAGGAGGGTTTATTATTGAATGTGGACGGTGGAATTTTCTTCGAATTTGTGCCTACTGAAACCTATTTTACGGCAACGCCTAAGCGATTAATGCTTTCAGAGGTCCAGTTGGGCGTTAATTATGCCCTTTTATTAACAACCAATGCGGGACTTTGGTCCTATTCAATAGGAGATACGGTTAAGTTTGTTTCTTTGAACCCATTCAGAATAGTTGTCACTGGCCGAATTAAGCACTTTATTTCGGCTTTTGGTGAGCATGTTATTGCGGAGGAAGCTGAACGTGCCATGGCTGAAGCTTTAAATGCTTGCCCTGAAGCCTCTTTAGTGGAATTTACACTTGCGCCACAGGTAAATCCGCAGGCGGGTGAATTGCCCTATCATGAGTGGTTGGTCGAATTTGCCCAAGCGCCGCATGATATCGCTAAATTCCAGGCTGCTCTAGAGGCCTCTATGATTGCTCAAAACATCTATTACAAGGATTTGATTATCGGCAAGGTATTACAGCCGTTGAAATTGACTATTCTCCCTGCCCAGGCATTTATAAATTACATGAAATCACAAGGCAAATTAGGGGGCCAAAATAAAGTTCCACGTTTGGCGAATGATCGGGCGATTGCGGATAAATTGAGCTTTATATAGACCCTCACCTGTAATACTAAAAAGACGCGAGGTATCGCGTCTCTATATATACTTTCCAACGACCAACGTCCTTTGTCTAACGTCTATTTTTGCCACCCTGCATAATCCAAGTAATTCATCGCTGTCCGCATGAATATTTCGGCAGCTTCTGGGCTTACGGGTTTAAGAAATTTGGCCGGATTTCCAGCATAAATACTGCCTGCAGGAACGCGGGTATTTTGGGTAACCACAGCGCCAGCAGCAATGATGGACCCCGTTTCAATTAAAGCCCCATCCATGATGATAGCCCCCATGCCCACAAGAACATAATCTTCGATCGTGCAGCCGTGAATAATCGCATTATGGGCAATAGACACATAATTCCCTATATGCGTTTCGGTTTTTTGGTAGGTACAATGGATTACAGCACCGTCTTGTATATTGCTATAATTGCCTATGCGAATTCGATTCACATCTCCTCGAACTACCGCATTATACCATACGGTACAGTGTGTGCCAAATTGCACATCCCCTATGATGCTCGCGTTTGCCGCTTGCCAATTCTCCTCACCAAATTGCGGAGACACCCCTTTTATGGGAATAATTAATGCCATAATCGTATCATTAAGCAGGCCAGTGTCCCTGCAATTTCATTACTTTCTCAATCACATCGCGCACAGCACCTTTCCCGCCACCAAAAGGCGAAACGTATTTACAGGCCATTTGAATTTCAGGAATGGCATCTGCTGGACAGGTGCTTAATAATGCTGGACGCGATAGAATTTTTAGATCGGGAACATCGTCGCCCATATATAAAATTTGAGATTCATCCAGGCCTATTTTTTCTAACCAAATCAAGTATGTTTCAAGCTTATCTTTCCCCCCCAATCCGAAATAAATATCTTGAAACTTTAGATTTTCAAGCCTCTTTTTGACGCCCTTATGGCCACCGCCAGTAATGACACATAAATTGTATTCTGCTTCCCGTGCCTTTTCGATTGCATAACCATCTCGAATATGGAAAGTTCGGTAATGTTCCCCTGTTTCTAATACATGAACGCTGCCATCAGTCATGACACCGTCTATATCGAAAACGAAGGCTTTAATTTGCGCAAATTGTGTAAGTGCGTTGGACATAAGCGTGGATTAGACCGTTAAATTACATAAATATGCGGAAAGACTTGGTGCGATTCGTGGTGGCTTTTTGTATTTTTACTCCTTATGAGGATTGTCCGTTTTACTATACTTTGCATTGCCTTGGCGATTTGCCCTAGGATACTGCATGCCCAAGAGGCTGAAAAAACGGAATTGGTGTTTCTGGAATTTCTTTCCAGCATCCAACAAAGTAAATACCAGGATGCTGTTAAATGGGCCCAAGAAGCAAAGAACAATCCGAGCAAGGCCTTTGTTGATTTAGCTTTTCGTATGCGCCAATCAGGAGTTAAATCGCCCCAGTCGGCGTATTTAATGGCCCGTTGTTTTCTACAAGCAGATCCATCACTTCAGGCAGATTTGATTCAAATCACCCAGGTGCTCATAGATAAAAAAGACCCTAAATCCTTAACGGCCTTATTGGAGCAACTTGTCAATTGGCAATTTGATCAGAGGCTAATTCAAACGGGTAATTATTCCATTCGAGTTCAAGGGAATTTATCGGTACGCTGGAAAGATACCGATAGCACGGCGGTTCAGTCGGACAATTGGGATAGCCCATCATCGGAAAGTGCAGGGGAAACTTGGATTCAATATCAAGTAGTAAATCCTGGGCCCGCTTTGGTTTGGGATGATGCAATCTGCACGTCGTTTATCAACCAAGATAGCCTTAAAATTCAGGTTAAACGCTTGGCTTTTTCCGTTAATGATCGCTTATTTTCTGGTGAACAGGGAAACCTTGAACAAGGAACATTGGCAATGCCGCGCTTTCAAATTAATCCGCGAAAGGGGTATTTACTGAGCGAACAAATGACCTGGCAGGATGGAGATCAAAAAATCGAAGGCGCATTGCGCATGCCTCTGAAGAAAAAGACAGGCGCTCGGACTTTTGGAGCTGAGTTTAAATCTAAAGATTTTCTTACTAAACCACTTGTGGGAAATTATTTTAAAGGTTATGGTCGTCTGTACGTGATTGGAGACCAGCGGGGCTTGCTAGGTTCTAAAACGCAACCCGCGCGTTTGGAAATTTGGGGTACCCAGCGGAAATTAGGTGAAATATGGACCCAACAAGCCATGCTTCAGCCCAACGAATCTATTCAAATTAAGGAGGGCTCTTTTATTGGTTACGTAGGCAAAAAGGATTCCCTTTATCATGGATTTGTGACAGCAAGTTGGATTCCGAGCGAATCCGCTTGGCACATCAAGCCTACCCAAGAACAGGTATTATTTGAAGATAGCTTTCATCAAGTTTCTATATCGGCTGATATCGGGATTTTGCATGCGGATACACAGAAAATGGATTTTTTCCGATTGTCTGGCAAGAGCCAAAACCCTGCCTGGGTAGAGTCTTTTGATTTTTATGACGCGGATCGACTAGATAGCCAACAGGGAATTTTGACCTATGATCCGATCAGGATCTTGTATAATCATTTAGCAAAGATTAAGCGAAGCCAAGCCAATTTATTTGATATCGCAGAGGCAAACAAAAAGGATGCTCAATGGCTGAGGGGAGGATTTCAACAGTTTAAACATGCAGGGTATTTAAATTTCGACGACAAAACGAGTGACGTTTCCTTTACTCGGCTAGGGCGCCACTATGCCCAAGTAAAATTTGCACAAAAAGATTTTGACCGGTTTTTTGTTCCTTCTTTTGGAGCGATGCTCGCGAAAGATTCAGCGAATATTTCGTTGGATTTAGGCCAACAAAAACTGGTGATTCGGGGAATCAAGGAGGTCATGGTTTCGGATTCGCTAAAGGCGAATTTTATCCCGGCCAACAATCAAATTGTATTCGGGCAAGGCAGGGATTTTGACTTCATGGGCGAAATTAAAATTGGCAATTACCGATTCCGTGGTCAAGGTTTCCGATTTAATTTCACAGATTATTCCATTAATCTGCCTCAGATAGATTCGATTACCTTTGTACGCAAAGGAACTTTCCGAGAACTTGGGGGCCATTTTCGTTACGAGGCAGGTCATATTTTATTGGCACCGCCAAATAATAAATCAGGTCGCTTAGGCCTTAGTGCCTATCCAAAATTGATTATACCCAAGGGGGTAGTTTCTTATTTTGATGACCCATGGCGTGCGCAAGGAGTATATAACAAGAAACATTTTTTTCAAGTGCCGAGAATTGAGTTAGACTCCCTGACGCAAAAGGAAATAACCTTTGAAGGAAGCTTTTTCTCTGATGGTCTTTTCCCAACGCTCAAATCGTCACTCGTTTTAATGCCAGACCAGACCTTTGGGTTTTCGTATAATCAGAAATTGCCGTTGAGCATTTATCGGAGTAAAGCGTCTTACCAACAAAAAAGTCCTATTTTGATGAATAAATCAGGGCTTTCGGCTTCAGGAGCCCTTACCTATCTGGGCTTAATTTCAAATCAAAAGGAAACGCATTTTTATCCGGATTCCTTGATAGCAAATGGAGTCGACGCGACCATGGAAGGAAAGGGTTTTCCATCGGTGCAGTTGGCAGAACATCGTCTTTCTTGGGATTTACTGTCCGACAGCCTTTGGATTAACCCGAATAAGCCTATTCAGCTGTATCGAAAGGAGGTTCAATTGGCCGGTTCCATTGGTATGCATCAAAAACAGGTTTTCGGGAAAGGAAATTTGACCTTACAAGATGGGGTAATGGAATCTTCAGGATTTCGATTTGACGCGCAAAATTGGTATGCCAACGAAGCGAATTTAAAAATTGGAAAACAAATGAAATTGTTTTCGCCTTCAGTTTTTATGGATCATGTTGCTTTAGAGGCCAATATGACAACGCATAAAGTTTTTATTCGACCGATGAAGGGCGACTTAGGAACGCAAATCACATTTCCCTTTGTGGCTTACCAAAGTAGCCTTTCGGAAGCAACGTGGGATTTGACAAATCAACGGTTTTTGTTGGCTGGCAAACAAGGTTTCGAGCTCAAGAGCATCGATAGCCTAGGGATTAGCGGCTCTACAATTAAAGCAACGACAGCGTCTTACGATTTGAAAGCACAATATTTGGCATTGAGTGGTGTGAAGGAAGTTGAGGTGGGTTCAGCCTTGTTATATCCAGAAAAGGGGGTTTTGGGTATTCAAAAAGATGGGGCATTTAAGCCATTTTCAGGGGCAAAAGCGTTGTTGAACGGCAAACACCTGTTAAAGGATTTAAAAATCGTGGAGGGGAATTCGACCGGCTGGAAGGGGGAGGCAAATTATCAATTTCCTCGCAGCGATGGAGATACGGTAAGTATTGCTTTGCGTAATTTTCATTTTGAAGGCAAAAATTATGTGACGGCTGATGGTCTATTGTCGGAGAAGGTGCCGCTACGTTTTAGTAAGCATCAACAGTTTAAGGGAGAAGTCTCCCTTGATACGCGTAATCCGAATTTGAATTTTAAGGGATTTATCCGGCCGGTAATAGGTTTGCCTAATTTCCGAGCGGCATGGATTCCTTTTGAGAATGCCAAAGGAGAAGAACCGCATTTAATTTTAAATAAAGATCTGCAAGATGAAGCCGGGCGTCCTATCACAGCAGGCATTTTCATTAATGCTCAAAACCGCTTATATCCTACTTTTTTAAGTCCGCAATCTGATGATTTAGACCCAATTTTATTCCAGGCAGAAGGGGATGTGATTGAGTCGAGTGATCGTTATGAGGTGAAGGGCAAGCAAGCGGATATGAAGTTGTTTATCGACAAACATCGGGTGGAGGCGGAAGGGCCTATTCAATTATTTACGGGGAATCAATCTATTCGGTCTTTTGGGAATTTAACAATGTCGACGGACAGCTTGTTGCCTCGGTTAGATACGTGGCTAAGTTTGCAGTTTCCATTTCCTGCTAAATTACTAAAGGTCATGGGAGATCGCATCGTAAAATATCAATTAAACGAAGGCATTCAAAGTGAGCCAGCCGACGATCCTGAACGAAGGGATGCTTATTTGAAAAGATTGGAGCAGGTATTGGGTAAATCTATTCAGGAACCTATGCGAACAAAGGCGGATCAAGTACACATGGCTTTGGATAAGTTGGCGCCGGAATTTTCTAATTCGATCAATTTTTCTGGAATTAAATGGAATTGGTCACCCAATACATCCTCATTTTATTCGGTTGGAGGCATTCCATGGGTGAATGTAGGGCCGGTAGATTTGAATATTACGGTTAAGGGTTACCTGGAAGTAATTAAGAAGCCAAGTAAGGAGGAGTTTTATGGATATTGGGAGCTTTCTGAAGATTTATGGTATTATTTTGCCTTTTTTAATGGCGAATTAGGTGTTTATTCTTCAGACCCAGCGTTTTTAGCAACGATACGGGAGGCGGTTAAATCAGATAAAAAGGGTAAATTGGTGGTTGTGGAGGCGGCAGGAGACGAGAAAGATGCATTCTTGAAGCGGTTTTTGGCCTTTTATAAAGGTAGTGCGCCAACTAAGAAAGCGACAAAAAAAGAAGCTACGCCTACTAAATCAACTACACCACCAACGAAAGCGAAAAAAGGAGGATTTTAATATGAGTCAGTCAAAGTTGGCCAAGGTTTTTCAGTTTATGGATACGCTCGGATTGGGTGAGCGGGACCCCTTTGGTAATCCGATTTTATTCAAGCGGATTATCGTGATGATCCTTGGCTTTATTTCTTATAATCGGTTGACGGTTTACAATAAAACAAAGATAACGGGGACGGAATATTTGGAGAACCTACCTGATCAAGGGGTATTGTTTTTACCGAATCACCAGACTTATTTTATGGATGTGGTTTGTTTATATCACATCTTTTTTTCCGTCAAGTGGGGCTTTCGAAATACCCTGAATTATCCTTTGTATTTATTGGCCCCACGATCTAATTTGTTTTATGTTGCGGCCTCTGAAACGATGAAAAATGATGGATTATTACCTCGTGTTCTTGCCCAAGCAGGAGCAATTTTGGTGAATCGCTCTTGGCGCGCAGAGGGAGTAGATGTGAAGCGGGATGTAGATTTGGCTGCGGTGGAGAAGATCGGCAAGGGTTTGAAATTCGGATGGGTTATCAGTTTCCCACAAGGAACAACACGCCCTTTTGCCCCTTTACGAAAAGGAACAGCCCATTTGATTAAAGGAGAGAATCCCATTGTCGTTCCGGTTCGGATTAATGGTTTCAGGCGCGCATTTGATAAAAAAGGATTATTGTGGCGTAAGCGAAATACCACATTAACGGTAGAGTTCCGGGAACCTATTCGCTTTTCTTCCGAAGATACTACGGAAGAAATATTAGCTCGTTTACAGCAAGAAATAGGTTTAGATCATGTTGAATAAAACGAAAGGCATCGTTATCAACTACATGAAATACCGAGAATCTTCGCTACTGGTAACGATTTACACGGCAGAATTTGGCATAAGTTCTTATGTTGAGAACGGGGTTCGCTCAGCCAAAGCCAAACATAAAATAGCCCTTTTTCAGCCGCTGACTTTATTGGATTTAGAGGTTTATCACAAACCGAGTAAGGGCTTACACCGTATTTCAGAGGCGAAGTGTTATTACCCATATCGCAGAATTCCCTTTGATATTGCCTTTTCAAGTATTGCATTGTTTTTAACGGAGGTGCTGGGGAAGGTATTGAAGGAAGAGGAGGCAAACCCGATTTTATTTGAGTTTTTAGAAGAGTCTTTTCAGTTGTTGGATCAAGGTTCTGGGCATATGGAAAATTTTCATTTGCAGTTTCTTTGGCGATTGAGCGAGTTTTTGGGTTTTCATGCTGGCCAAGTTGGGGAGTTTTTGGACCAATTGCGCGAGGCGGGCGTTCCGGGGATGGGCGAGTTGGACCCTAAAGCTGTTCAGAACTTATTTGATTCGCACTATGGGGAAGCGATTGGAATTAACCGAGCTCAGCGCGCCGCTATTTTACGAGCACTGATTTATTATTATGGATTGCATATGGAATCGTTCGGAGAATTGAAATCATTGCAGATTTTACAGGAGGTCATGTCATGAGAACGTTAAGCTATTTCATTAGACCTACACCCCGGGCGTTGAATATTGAGTTGACATTTGTTCCCTCGCGCTTAGGGGCGATGGTATTGCATTTACCTATTTGGAGGCCAGGGCGTTATCAGGTACAAAATTTTGCCAAAAACATTGCCATGGTCTCGAGTTCGCATGGGCCTGTTATCAAGTCAGATTTATCTTCTTGGACGCTTGAGGTTCATGAAATCAAGCCCATAACTGTTCGTTACTGTTACCATGCAGAACAGCCGGATGCAGGCGGTTCGTGGGTGGACGAGTCGATGGTCTATATCAATTTTGTGAATTGTTTATTGTTTCCAAAGAGGGGCGAAAATCGCCCCTGCGTGGTGGAAATATTACATCGAAATACCCCGGCAGGGGGGTACGAAACCTCCTGTTCTTTAAGGACTTATGAAAATCAATTTCGCGCCAAATCGTATCGCGAGCTGGTAGATTCGCCGTACTTAGCGGCTCCTAAAATTCATTCACATCGTTGGAAATCAGGCGGTGCTATTTTTTACCTGCAAGGTCTTGGACCAAAGAATCATTTCTCGGATCGCCTGGTTAAAGCATACCAAAAGTTTGTGGAGTATCAATTGGCCTATATGGGGGAGTTTCCCGTTCGTGAGTACCGTTTTATGTTGTGGATTTGCCCTAAACCATTTTATCATGGGGTGGAACACACGAAGTCGACGATGATGGTTTTGGGGCCTGAAGATCGCGATTCTTATGAAGATTTGATTGGCTTGGGGTCGCATGAATTGTTTCACGTTTGGAATGTAGCGACGATTCGACCCAAGGCATTATTGCCTTATGATTATACCAAGGCGGTTATTTTTGATACGGGTTGGATTATTGAAGGGATTACGACGTATTTGGGGGATTGGTTTTTGTGGGCGTCAGGCGTTGTTCGTACAGCGGAATATTTGAGCTTGTTACTTGGTAATTTGAAGTTACATTTTGAACGCGACGGATCCTCCAAGCAGTCCTTGGTGGAGAGTTCTATCGACTTGTGGCTGGACGGGTATGGCGCTGCTTTGCCGGGGAAACGGGTTTCGATTTATTTTAAGGGGGCGCTAATTGCATTGGGATTAGACTTGTTGATTCGCAAGAAATTTAATCATACCAAATCCCTTCGGGAGGTGATGTTGCTGATGCAGTCGCGTTATGGCCAACTGAAAAAGGGCTATACCCGACAGGATTTTTATGCCTTGGTGGAGGAGGTATTTGAGGGCTCATTAGCTCATTTTTGGATAAAATGGGTGGAATCGGCTGAACCATTGGAAGGAGATATTCGGGATTTATTGGCCTATGTTGGGTTGGATTTTACGCAAGACGGATTACTTCATTGCATTCATGAGGAAGATTTAAATAATTTCTCGCGCGCCTTTTAAGGCTAATTTATGTCGTATTTGGAAATATTTTGTCGATGGTGCCATAACGTTAGTGTATATACGATTCGTTAACTTGCCATTATGAACCTTTACTCTTCGCGACTTCGCAAAATTCGAGTTTCTCACGATTTCAGCCAAGAGTATATGGCAATGAAGTTGGGAATTACACTTTCGGCATATTCGAAAATCGAACGCGGGAAAACAGAGTTAACCATCAGTCGGCTTGTCCAAATAGCCGAAATTTTGCAGTTCGAATTACCTCAGTTTTTTGAATCAGAACCGACGACTTTGGTAGAGGACCCCATAAAATTCGGTTATGGTTTAGTCACACGTGCGGAATTTATCCAACAAGCTGATAAATTGAATTTACTTGAACGACAATTAAGCGATATCCTTTCTAAACTGCCGCAATAAATTCCTACCTTTGTCGCTTAAATCATTCGATATGTTACAAAGGCCACGTAGAAATCGTCAGAGTACAGTCATTCGTGATATGGTTGAGGAGACTCGCCTATCGGTGAAGGATATGCTGTTTCCTTTATTTGTTCAATCGGGCACCGGGGTAAAAACGCCTATCGTTTCGATGCCGGGAATACATCGTTACTCGGTTGATTTATTGTTGAAGGAAATCGAAGCATGTGTGTCTTTGGGTATTCGTTCTTTTGCGCTTTTCCCCCAAGTAGACGAGTCTTTAAAAGATTCGATGGCCTCAGAAAGCTACCGTAAAGGCTCCTTGTATTTAGAGGCTATTCAGGCGGTTTCAAGTCGTTTTCCAGAAATATCTTTATTAACTGATGTGGCCATGGACCCCTATAGTTCGGACGGACACGACGGGATTGTGAAGGACGGTCAAATTTTGAATGACGAGACATTGCCGATACTTGCCAACATGGCGATTGCGCAGGCCCAAGCGGGTTCACGCTTGATAGGGCCTTCGGATATGATGGATGGCCGGGTGGGCTATTTACGCGAAGCCTTAGATGGGGCAGGATTCTCGCAGGTGGGCATCATGGCTTATACAGCGAAATATGCCTCTGCTTTTTACGGACCGTTCCGAGACGCATTGGAGTCTGCACCTAAATTTGGTGATAAAAAAACCTACCAAATGAACCCTGCGAATCGTCGGGAGGCTTTGATAGAGTTGGAATTAGATGAGGCAGAAGGGGCTGATTTTCTGATGGTAAAGCCGGCTTTAGCCTATTTAGATATCATTGCGCTGTTGCGCGAAAATTCGAATTTGCCGATTGCCGCGTATAATGTGTCAGGGGAATATGCCATGATCAAAGCAGCGGCTCAAAATGGCTGGTTGGATGGAGAAAAGGCGATGTTGGAAAGTTTATTATCGATTAAAAGGGCAGGTGCTCAGGTAATCCTGACGTATTTTGCCAAAGAATTTGCTCAATTAACCAAAGCGTAATATGTCGACCGATCGCTACATGCAACGGGGAGTTTCGGCTTCTAAAGAAGATGTTCACAAGGCCATTGCCAAGCTAGATAAGGGCTTATTTCCGCAGGCTTTCTGCAAGATTTCGCCCGATATTTTAGGAGGAGATGCTGATTACTGCAACATCATGCATGCGGATGGAGCGGGTACGAAGTCGTCATTAGCCTATCTATATTGGAAGGAAACGGGGGATATTTCTGTTTGGAGAGGGATTGCACAGGATGCGGTGGTCATGAATACGGATGATTTGATTTGTGTGGGTGCGACGGACCAAATGTTGCTTTCGAGTACGATTGGTCGCAACAAGAATTTGATTC
The DNA here is from genome assembly GCF_044342065.1 of Aquirufa sp. Taxonomy (GTDB): domain Bacteria; phylum Bacteroidota; class Bacteroidia; order Cytophagales; family Spirosomataceae; genus Aquirufa. The sequence goes on from NZ_JBIIQN010000014.1 coordinate 42,717, forward strand.
CAGGCGAAGTGATTGCGGAGATTATTAATGGGACCGAAGAGGTGTTGGAGATGTTGCGTGAAAACGGTTTAGGCATATATAGTACCGGTGGCGAAACGGCTGACGTAGGGGATTTGGTACGGACAATTATTGTGGATAGTACGGTGATCGGTCGGATGAAGCGTTCGGATGTGATTTCGAATGGCAATATTCAGGCGGGCGATGTGATTATCGGCTTAGCTTCAGATGGCCAAGCGACCTATGAGAAAACCTATAATGGTGGCATGGGCAGCAATGGATTGACTTCGGCGCGCCATGATGTTTTGGGGAATTATTTGACTAGTAAATATCCGGAGAGTTTTGACCCATCTGTTCCTTCGGAATTAGTTTATTCAGGCTCTCGCTTGTTGACGGAGGCGGTTCCTGGTACTCCGTTAAATGTAGGCCAACTGATTTTGTCGCCTACACGTACGTATGCGCCGGTTATTAAAGCTGTTTTAGCGGCCTTGCGTGGGCAAATTCACGGCATGGTGCATTGTTCAGGTGGGGCGCAGACGAAGGTGATGCATTTTGTGGAGGGCGTCCATGTGATTAAGGATAATTTATTTCCGATTCCAGCGCTGTTTGAATTAATTCAAAAGGAGAGTGGAACGAGTTTTCAAGAGATGTATAAGGTGTTTAACATGGGTCACCGGATGGAGATTTATGCGGCACCTGAATTCGCAAAAGAAATCATTCAGATTTCGGAGTCATTTGGTATTCCGGCTCAAATTGTGGGTCGCGTAGAGGCTTCGCCAAAGAAGCAATTAACGATAAAAAGTCCAAACGGAGAATTTATTTACGACTAAGGCTTTGCTTTTTGGCAAATCCTTTTTATATTTGCGACCCCATTTAAAAGGCTTTATAAAGGTAACGACCTGGCCTCGTGGGATTGTTTCACTTAAATACATATAAAATGTACGCAATCGTAGAAATTGCCGGGCAGCAATTTAAAGTAGAAAAAGACCGTACCGTATATACCCACCGTTTGGCGGGAGCGGAAGGCGCTGCACTGGTTATCGACAAGGTATTACTTGTTGACAATGACGGAAAGATTTCCGTAGGAGCACCCACAGTAGCTGGTGCGACTGTAAAAGCTAAAATCTTAGCTCACGTTCGTGGAGAAAAGGTTTTGGTATTCAAAAAGAAACGTAGAAAGTCTTACCAAAAAATGAATGGACACCGTCAAGATTTGACACAGGTGTTAATTGAGGGTATTTCTGTTAAATAATTGAACATTAGCGTATTGTACGCATAAAATAAAAAAACATGGCACATAAGAAAGGCGCCGGATCGTCGAAAAACGGGCGCGAATCACATAGTAAACGTCTTGGCGTTAAGTTATTTGGAGGCCAAGCAGTTATCGCTGGGAACATAATTGTTCGTCAAAGAGGAACAGCACACAATCCAGGCGAAAATGTAGGTCTTGGAAAAGATCACACATTGTTTGCTTTAGCGGATGGTGTAGTTGCATTCAAAAAAGGATTTAAAGGTCGTTCATTCGTGCACGTTTTGCCATCAGTGGCAGCAGCGTCTCCGGTAGCACCTGTAGCAAAGAAAGCTCCAGCAAAAGCAGCAGCTCCAGCAGTGGAGGCGGCGCCAGTTGCTGAAGTTGCCGTTGAAGCAGCTCCAAAAGCTAAAAAAGCTCCAGCAAAGAAAAAAGAAGTTGCAGCTGAGTAATCAGTTAAAATTTTATGGAAAACCTGATACGAAAGTGTCAGGTTTTTTTTATTTTTAGCAAACTTATTCCGTTTTTGTCGGTTTAAGCCATATAACTCCCCTTTTATGCTTACCTCACCTGTTACAATTTATACGGAATCTACGCCCAATCCACATTCGATGAAATTCGTTTTTAATGTGGAATTATTGCCTGATGGCATGTCTTTCGATTACACGCAACCATCTGATGGCTTGACCAAAGAGAAAAACTCTCCGTTGGCCGTGGCATTATTTGGCTTCGAGTTTGTTCGTAGGGTTTTTATTACTTCGAATTTCATCACGTTGACCAAAACGGAGAATGCGGCTTGGGAGGATGAGTTGTTCGGAATCAAGCAGTACTTAAAGAAGTATTTTGCCGAGAAGCAGCCTGTTTTTTCTTTGCCTACTACTGAATTTGCCGAGGAAGGGGAATCCTCAGATTCAGAACTTATTAGCCAAATCAAGCAAGTGCTGGAAGAATATGTAAAGCCTGCCGTTGAATCAGATGGCGGTGCTATTTCGTTCCATTCCTTTGATGAAGCTACTGGTCAAATGAAGGTATTGTTGCAAGGCTCTTGCTCGGGTTGCCCCTCATCTCAAATGACCCTTAAACAGGGCATTGAAACTTTGATGACTCGTATGGTCCCAGCGGTGAAAGAAGTTGTCGCAGAGGGCGTTTAAATCATTTTATTGGACAATATAACCTTGTCGTGGTCGTTGGTAGACGCTGCCGGGGTCGAAGACCCCGGCAGCGTCACCTTTTCACCCCCTCTTCCCAGAAAAACTTTTCTGCCGAATAAACTGATTATTTTAGCCCTGATTTTAATCTAAACGCCACAATAGGACAAAGCCATATCAAGTTATTGATAAACTGCCTGATCCTTTTCATTAAAGTTTTGAATTTATAAAAACGCGAGAATTTCGTCTAGGTGTTCGATCGCTCGAAAGTTTGGGTGTTCTACCGGATGACTCACCATTTCATGTGCCCAAGTAGTATGAAATGGAATGTGAATTCCATGTCCACCCAAGTCCAACACCGGAAGAATGTCTGATTTCAACGAATTTCCAATCATCATAAATTGATCCGGAGCAACGTCTAAATGCTGGAGTAATTTCTGATAATCAGCTGGTTTTTTATCCGACATAATTTCTATGTGGTGAAAGTATTTTGCTAAACCAGACTTTTTTAATTTTCTTTCTTGATCTAATAAATCACCCTTTGTGGCTACAACAAGACGGTATTTTGATGATAATGCTTGTAGGACTTCTTCCACATGCGGCAAGATTTCAATAGGCCGATTCAGTAATTCTTTCCCAATTTCTATAATCCGATTTGTGCCTTCAGCAGACAAATTCCCATCTGTAATCCGAATGGCCGTTTCCACCATAGACAGCATAAAACCCTTCACCCCATAGCCATAAAGTGCTAAGTTGTCCATCTCGGTTTTAAAAAGTTCTTGCTGGGTAGTATGCTGTGGTAAATAATCTTCAAATAGCGCCGCAAACGCCTCTTCGCTTGTACGAAAATAGGGCTCATTTACCCAAAGGGTGTCGTCCGCGTCAAATGCGATTATCAACATAATGATATACTTTTTTGGAATATAATGCGTTCGGGGAGTAACGCTGCCGGGGTCTTCAGACCCCGGCAGCGTTTACCGATTAAAATGATTTCGCAATCGTAATGAAATCTGCGGCGATCAACGAAGCTCCACCGATCAACCCGCCATCCACATCTGGACCCGCGAATATTTCTTGTGCATTCTTAGCATTACAAGAACCGCCATATAAAATGGAACAATCATCTGCTACCGTTACGCCGTACTTTGCAGCAATGTGAACACGTAAGTGCGCATGCATCTCTTGTGCCTGCCCAGCCGAAGCCGTTAAGCCCGTCCCAATCGCCCAAATAGGCTCATAAGCGATAACCACTTTGCCGAACTCCTCAGCAGATAAATGGAACAAACTCGCCGTTAATTGATCCGCGACATAAGCTAAGAAATCACCCCCTTCGCGTAAGGATAAACTCTCTCCACAACAGAAAATAGGTGTAATGCCATTGGCTAAAGCTGCGTCTACCTTCAATGCCAATTGTTCATTCGATTCTGCAAAATATTCACGACGCTCCGAGTGACCTATTAATACATAAGGAATCGCAGCTGATGCCAATTGTACCGCCGAAATCTCACCTGTGTAAGCACCAGACGCTTTTTCGTGGCAGTTTTGTGCCGCAACAGCTAAATTTTCAATGCCCTCAACGACTTGAGAAACACCGGTTAAATACAAGGCTGGCGTCGCCATGATTACTTGTACGTCAGAAGGAACCTCCGACTTTACTAATTGAGCTACTTCGGTAGCTAGCACGAATGCCTCAGCAGCCGTCTTATTCATTTTCCAGTTTCCAGCAACAATTTTTTTTCTCATACGTTCATCTTAATTAAGCTTCAAAAATACAATTCCTTTCCCGCTTACGAAAATCCAAGCAAAAAAATCCCAAAGATTCCGTATTTTCACAATCCATTACCTTTTTTATCATGATCAAACGTATTCTCTTCGGCCTGCTGCTTTTCTCCGTAGGCAATAAAGCTTTTAGCCAAACCGACCTCTTCCCCCATACCAAATCAAAATGGGTGGATTCCGTCATGAAAAGCCTGTCGGTCGATCAAAAAATCGGCCAGGTGCTAATGCCAAGAGGGAATACCAACATAACGTACGACACCGCAAGGCTTTATGAGATTGTGCGCAAATACCACGTGGGGGGATTTGTCCTTTTTGCTGGATATCCCACCAACCAGGCGCGTTTGGTAAATAAGCTTCAGGCGATGTCCAAAGTACCTTTGTTTATCGGCATGGATTTAGAATGGGGGCTCAACATGCGCCTTGATTCCACTGTCCGTTATCCTTACCAAATGACGCTCGGAGCCATGCAAGGCAATGAAGCTCTCATTGAGAAAATGGGATTTCAAATTGCCCAACAATGCAAACGCATGGGCATTCATATAAATTACGCACCGGTAGTAGATGTGAATAACAATCCGAATAATCCCGTAATCAACTTCCGCTCTTTTGGGGAAAATCGCGATGCGGTCACAAGCAAATCACTTGCCTACATGCGCGGATTGCAAAAAGGCGGCATAATAACTTCTGCCAAGCATTTTCCTGGCCACGGTGATACCGGCGTTGATTCCCATTACGATATTCCCGTGATTAACCACAACCGCGCTCGCCTCGATAGCCTGGAATTGTTTCCCTATGCTGAACTCATCAAAAAAGGTCTTCAAGGGGTCATGGTGGCTCACCTAAGCATTCCATCTCTTGATTCAACAGCGAATTTGGCTTCTTCCATGTCTAAACCTATCGTGACCAACTTACTTCGTGACCAATTAAAATTTGAGGGTCTTGTATTTACGGATGCTATGGACATGAAAGGGGCTACCAAAATGTTCCCTGAAGGCCAAGCAAATGTGAAAGCATTCTTAGCTGGGAATGATATATTGGAAACATTCGTTGACGTGCCTGCCGCATTTAATGCAATCAAGAAAGCCTTAACGGAAGGCGAAATTACCGAAGCCGAACTTGATAAACGTGTTCGGCGTATCTTGAATGCGAAAGCATGGGCGGGATTGGATCGTTACCAAGCGATTAATATGACAAATCTGATCAATGACCTCAATCCACTTCAAGCGGATTTACTCAAAAGAACCCTCGCGGAGAAGTCGGCAACGGTACTAAAAAACCCCTACGATTTAATTCCTTTGCGTCGCTTGGATACCTTGAAGATTGCGACATTGGCTATAGGTAAGGCTAATTATGGCGGAACATTTCCTACGGAATTCCAAAAATTAGCGCAAAACTATGTGGAAATGGATCATTTCTACTTAGACGAATCAAGTGCTGATACTACTATTTCACGCGTAGAAAAGGCGCTGACGAACTACAATGTGGTTCTTATGGGCTTGCACGGGATTTCTTATCGGCCGGTCAATAACTACGGCATTAAATCCCAGATTCAGGCATTGGTGAAGCGCTTCTCAACGCCCAAAACCATCCTATCTTATTTTGCAAACCCTTTCACCTTGAAATCTTTTGAGAATATAAAGAATTTGGGAGGTTTGGTGATGACCTATCAGGATGGGGTGGCCCAACAAGAAGCGGCGGCGTCTTTATTATTTGGTGGTATTTCAGCGGAAGGCAAAATGCCCGTTAGTGCATCTGCAGATTATCCAGCGGGAATGGGCATAATTACCCCGAGCTTAGGGCGTTTACAATACAATGTGTTACCTGAATCCGTGGGAATTTCAGGCGCATATTTGAATAAGCATGTAGACTCTTTGGCAAAGAAAGCGATTGACATTAAAGCTACCCCGGGTGCTGTGGTATTGATTGCCAAAGAAGGAAAAGTAATTTACCACAAGGCTTTTGGATCTCAGACCTACGAGTCTAAGGAACCTTTGAAGAAGACCGACATTTATGATTTAGCCTCTATAACAAAAATCTCAACGTCTGTTCCGGCATTGATGAAATGGCAAGATCAGGGTAAGTTTTCTTTGGATGCGACCATGGGAGAATTAATTCCTGATTTTGCGCAGAGCAACAAGAAAGATTTGAAGTACTTGGATGTGCTAACCCACCAGGCACGTTTACGGGCTTGGATTCCTTTTTGGCAGGATTACATCGATAGTACGGATATGATCGTTCATAGCAAGAAGTTTAATCAATTGTATGCCAAAGGCGACATGGGCTATTCCGTTTTGGAAAAGTATGTAACCAAGAATGCAGGCGAAGAACGGGTTAAGAAAATCATTCGTTCTCAAAAAAACCTTTGGGAAGCATGTGTTGATATCAAGAATGAAGTGACGCGCTGGAAACCGAAGACGCTTTCCTATGCATCATCTGAAGAGTATCCGATTCAGGTGGCTCCGAATTTGTGGGCACACCGTAGCATCAGTGCGCAGGTGACTGACGCGATAAAAAACTCGGCGCTTCGGGACAAAAAGGAATATATTTATTCGGATTTATCTTACTATTTATTGCCCCAAATTGCCCCTCGGATTACCGGAAAAACCTGGACTAATTTCCTGTCGGAAACCTTTTATAAACCTTTAGGAGCAAGTACGCTGGTTTACCAAGCAGATAAGTATTTTCCAATGGCGCGCATTGTTCCTACAGAATATGATTCTTTATTCCGAAAGACACTTATTCATGGGAAGGTGCATGATGAGGGAGCGGCTTTATTGGATGGAATTAGTGGTCATGCGGGGTTGTTTGGGAATGCCAATGATCTAGCGAAATTGATGCAGATGTATTTGCAAAATGGGTATTATGGGGGCCAACAGTTTTTGGAAGAAAAGACGGTTAAACAATGGACATCATACCCGCTTTCGGTAGAAGAGAATTCGCGGCGCGGGGTTGGCTTTGACAAACCCGATCGAAAGCGGGCTGGTATTTCAGCGGCAGCATCCGCGAGTGGGGCCAGTTTTGGTCATTCGGGATTTACAGGAACCTATACGTGGGTTGACCCAACACAGGATTTGGTTTATGTCTTCTTGTCGAATCGGGTTTACCCAACGCGCAATAATAGCAAAATATCGGATGCCAATATTCGGACAGGAATTAATGAGGTAATTTACCAAGCCATCAAAAAAGGAAATTAATGCGCATCCTCATCACCGGTGGAACGGGTTTTATAGGGAAAGAACTCCAAAGCCACTTGGAGGCATTGGGGCACCAAACGCGCGTTTTATCACGCCGGAATGGTTGGGATATCTCCACGGGATATTTAGTGGAAGATGCTTTTGAAAACATCGATGCGATTGTGCATTTAGCAGGAGCGGGCATCGCGGATAAACGATGGTCGGAAGCGCGGAAGAGAGAATTAATTCATTCGCGTGTAGCCTCGACTGCTTTATTGGCGAAGGCGTTAAAAACCCGAAAACATCAGGTGCGGACCTTAGTTTCTGCATCGGCAATTGGATATTATGGAGCGGATTCTGGGGAGGTATTATGTAAGGAAGATACACCTGCTGGCCACGATTTTTTAAGTACTTGTACGCTTGCTTGGGAACAGGCAGTAGATGAAGTACCTGTGTATCGCGTTGTTAAACTACGGATTGGTTTAGTCCTAGGGGCACATGGGGGAATTTTCCCTGTATTGGCTCGACCGATTCGCTGGTTTGCTGGCGTGATTTTAGGACGAGGGACTCAAGGTCAATCGTGGATTCATATTCAGGATTTGGTCAAGATGTTTGCTTGTGTGCTGACGGATGAAAGTGCGAGGGGAGTGTATAATGCCGTTGCGCCAGAACCGGTAACACATGCGGAAATGACAAAACAAATTGCGGCGGTCTATCATCGTCCTGTTTGGTGGCCAAAGGTACCGGCTTGGGCCTTGCGTTTAGTACTAGGCGAGATGGCGGCTTTGGTTACGGGAGGAAATTTTGTTTCGTCGGAGAAAATACAAAAAGAGTTACATTTTTCGTTTACATATACGCGCCTGAAGGATGCGTTAACACAAATACTACATGTCTAAAACGATTTTAGTTTATTGCGGCTCTTCTAAAGGGCATAACCCGATTTATGAGGCAGAGGCCAAAGCCTTGATGCAGTCCTTTAAAAAGTACGATTGTAATTTGATTTTTGGTGCGGGAAGCGTGGGTATAATGGGGGTTTTGGCAGATGAATATTTGCGTTTAGGCGGACATGTGATTGGCGTAATTCCTTCGTTTATGGAACCTTGGGAGGTAAAGCATAAGGGAATTCAAGAATGCTATGTGACGGAAACGATGCACAGTCGGAAACAAAAAATGGCGGAGTTGGCTGATGGCGTCATCGCGCTTCCCGGAGGCTTTGGAACCTTGGATGAGTTGTTTGAGATGTTGACATGGAAGCAATTGGATTTACATCAAATGCCGATTTCCATTCTAAATACGAATGGATATTATGATCATTTATTAGCTCAATTGCAACACATGGTCGATGAAGGGTTTTTGAAATCCCCTAATTTAGAAGCATTGCAAGTGGAAGATAATCCGGAGGCATTGGTTGATTACATCATGGCGTATGAGCCAGAGAAAATGGAAAAAAAATGGATTTATCGCGGGTAGTTTTGCTTTTCTTGTTGGTGTCTTACCTCGGTTTTGGCCAAAAAAAGCCAGAGAATCTTGGTTCGGCTGTAAACAGCGAATTCGCGGAATTGAATCCGGTCATGGCGCCAGACGGAAAGACCTTGTACTTTGGCCGGAAGAGTCATCCATCCAATCGATTTGGGACGCAGGGTTCAGAGACTGTCGCGGGCTCTCAGGACATATGGTTTAGTGAGCGAGTTGGGGATGTGTGGAGTACGGCGCGACGGATGCCAGACGTATTAAATCGTGATCAGTACAATACGATTTTATCGATTTCGCCAGATGGCCAAACCATTCTATTGAAGGGCGCTTATATCAATGGGGTATATGAATCGCGTGGATTTTCTTTATCTCAAAAGGTTGTGGGAGGCTGGGCTACTCCTGAAAAAATCAATATTCCAGGTTACGAGAAGCTTAGTCGGGGGAAAAACGAATATGCCTATTTGTCCATGGACGGGAAGGCGTTGTTATTAGCCTTTGCTGAGAAGAAAAATAGCGATCGGGATGATATCTATGTTAGCCTTTTGGGGGCTTCGGGATGGTCTAGACCTGAGAACCTGGGCGATGGAATTAATACCGAGTTTTCTGAAACGACACCTTATTTAGCAGCTGATGGGCGGACGATGTATTTTTCGTCGGACCGGCCAGGGGGTCAGGGTTCTCACGATATATATTTAACGAAGCGTTTAGGAAATGGCTGGTCATCATGGCGTAAACCAGTGAATATCGGCCCTCCGGTAAATACGAGTACATATGATGCGTATTATACCTTGGCGGCCAAAGGGGACTACGCGTACTTTTTATCCTCGACGGAGTCTGGGAAAAAAGACATTTTCCGAATTGCGATTGAGCAAGAGCCTGAACCTGCGGCAGTCGATGCAGCGGAGGCGAAGCCGATTTTGCAACAGGATGTTAAGTCGAGTCCACGGATTACATCTTCAGAGAGTTCAGAGGCGGTTGTTTTGCTATCCGGAAAAGTGAGTGATGCAACGGGTAAGGTGCCTACGGGGGCTTCGGTGAGTTATGAAGATTTGAAAACGGGTAAGATCATTGGGCAAGCAACTCCTGATCCTGGTTCTGGGCAATATAAATTGGTATTGCCATATGGTACGAATTATGGAATCACGGCGAAAGCTGATGGGTTTTTACCAAGTTCCTTGCATTTGGATTTAAGCCAAATGCGGGGCCGATATTTGGAGTTAGACGGGCGGGATTTATCGTTCGTGCCGATTGCAAAAGGAAGTACGGTTACGGTGAATAATTTGTTCTTTGAATTAAACAAGGCGACACTAACGCCCGAATCAGAGCCCGAGTTGAAGCGGATGGTTCAGGTGATGCTTGACAATGTAGCGCTACGAATTGAGATCAGCGGACATACGGATAATACGGGTACCGATGCAATTAACAATGCTTTATCACAGGCGCGTGCGGATGCGGTAAAAACCTATCTGTTAACGGCGGGTATTCCGGCGGCGCGGATTCAGTCGAAAGGTTATGGATCTAAGAAGCCAAAAGCCACAAATGAAACGGAGGAGGGAAGAGCACAGAATAGACGGGTAGAGTTTTCGATCTTGTAGGTTAGTCGCTAGTTGTCAGTCCGAAGGCATTTTACCTCTTACCTCTTACTTCCTTTCAAGGTATTCCCCAGGCGAGCAGCCTATTTCAGCCTGAAAAGCGGAGTAAAAACTTGATCGCGAGCTAAATCCAGCCATTTGGCCTATTCCTTCAATACTTAAATGTTCAAATTCGGCAGAATTCATCATTTCTATCGCATACTGAATGCGTAGGGTTGTCTTTAGTTTGGGGAAACTTTGTTTGAATAATACCCGTAAGCAATAGGAGACGTGATGTTGAGGAGCCTTCAGCGCAATAGCTAAATCTCCAATTGAAAAATCTGGATTTAAATAGGGTTTTTCGTCCTCCAAATAGGCATTAATCTGATCTCTCAATTCAATAAATGGGTTATCTTCTTCGTCTAAATCGTCGTCTTGATGGTTTAGACGTTTTGATTGAACAGCGGGTATTTTGGTTTTTCGCATGTTGCTTTGGTCTTTATACACCGGAAAACCGTATAAGACTTGGGGAAAAAACAGCAGACTACCTGATAGCAAGGTGAACATAATACCACTAAGGCTATGCACTAAATTCAATTCTCCGTAGGTTTCTTTGGGGGTTTTTTGGATGAAATCACTAGTTATTAATGCAAAGGCAAATAATAAAATAATCAATGATATGAAGAACATATTTAACCAGCGATAGGTTAATAAATATTGCTCGGTCGGGAGTGATTTTTTTGTGCTAGGTCGGTATTGCCAAACTTTGTAATAACTGTAGATTCCATATACTAGCAAGGTTGTAACCCGCATGACGTAGTTTACGGAAATAGGAAAAATGAAATTTATGCTCGCATACTTCAGTTGATCCATATCATTTATTATCCTTTCCGCAAGCACAAGTTTCTCTGAAAATGGGGTTAGGTAATAGGGGATGTTACCTACAAAAACGATTAGGGCCGGAATAAAATGTAAGAAATCGGTTTTTTCGATTACATAGTTATCTCGAATAATGCCTCGAACATAGAAAAATAAGAATGGCCCAGCCATCATCATGATGGGCGAAAAATTTCCATAAAAGATTGCCAACCAAAAAGTGGAATTACCAAATACGGAAAAGTAATGTGTTAGGCTATAAATGGAAATGATAATCAAAAAAGCGCCCAAATAAATGGTGTTCTTGTTTTCTCGCCAATTAAAAATAACGAGTATGACAGAGATAAATAAACTCAAAAGGGCATTAAATAGAAACATTGATATTTTAGAACAGATATTGTGTTATAACACAACAAAGATATCGGAAATGGCGAATTAATAATTCTTGCTGTCCAAATTTTCGAAAGTCGGACAAGTCCACACCCAGTTAAACAATTTTGGAGAATAAAATGTAGACCTTTGTTGAGCTATTGAAATTCAAAGGATATATTGATTGAAGCGCTTGCTCGTTTTTTCCGATAAAGATTAAATTTTAGAACACAGAGTAGAGAAAGTCGTGCGTTTTTAATGTACGACTTTTTTTATGCATGCTCAATGAGCTTTATGATCCAGCGGAAAGGCATGCTCATATATTTGCGAACACGTAAATAACGTTTAACAGGGGCTTTTGCGATAGGTTTGATGTAGAAGCAGCTATATTGCTTTAATTCTTTATGGCCATTAGCGATTAAGGCCTGGGCATAATAATCGAATAAGCTGGCAACATCCCCTTTTTCCTGGAAGGTGTATCGGTCTTGGTATTTTGAAATTTTGGTGGGTTTCTCTGGGGAGTAACCCGAGAAGTGAAAGAACACCAAGAGATCCTTATTATTGACTAAATAGGGTTCGTTATCGTTTGTCAACTGGCGCTCATGTAGGTTCCAATAGGCCATATTCAGTCCAAGGTTTCTACTAACGTAGACGTCCTCATAAAAAATGGGAGCAAAATTTACCCACAATTGATCGACAAACATCCCATTGGCCAAATCGATGTAACATTGATCAAATAATCGGTCTTTCCACCACTGGAGAAATTGGCTAGTGGTTTCGCTGCGTTTGGTGCCAATAAATCCTAAATTATATAAACCCGTGTTTAATAGTCCGCGTTCATTCGGGGTGCAGGCATCATCTGGGTAGGCTTTTAACGTGTGTGGGGTCAAAAACAAACTGTGGTTTTCAAGTCCCTTTTCAATTTCCGTAAGCGGTTGGTATATAGTGATGTCGGGATCAAAATAATGAACGTGTTGGGCTTCAGGAAAGTTTTGATAGACGTAGTCTAAAAAGTACGGTTTTACGGCTGTATTTAGTTCGGTGATGTCATAACGCGCACACATTTCATCGAGGTCTTCTATGCCAATGGTGTGCAACTCTACGAGGGGGTAAGGGGGCAAAAGGTTCTTGTCCACCTGAGAGGCATCGAGTTTGTCTACCAATCCAATTAAAAACGTATAATCTGCGTTATGTTTCATTAAGGAGTCGCCGAGCGTTTTGGCCTGAGCGAGGTAGTTAATGGAACAGATGGTAATGACGATTTTTTGCATGCTTCAGATTATCAGTTTCAAAAATACGAAATGTAATTTGAAAATCGTTAGGGCTTTGGCGCCTGGTGTGACCACGCTGCCGGGGTCATGACCCCGGCAGCGTTCGCCACCGCACGGGCCTTCAGGCGTCAACCCGTGCGTAGAAGCTATTTTTTCAAACTGCTGTAGATGATGTTTTCTACTTTTTGATTGAATTCCCCATGTGAATTAGGTGTATGTTGCGTCATGATCAACGTGATTAACTTCTCTTTGGGATCCACATAATAACTCGTTCCATAGTAGCCGCCCCAGCTGTACGTTCCTTCGGAAAACATATTCTGGTCAGCGGATTTCTTCGATGTAATTCTAAACCCTAATCCGAAATGATCATTCCCAATAGCGATTTGTGGGCTTGTCATGAGCTCGATGGTTCGGCGACCAAGAATTTGCTTACCATTATACATTCCACCATTTACCAGCATTTGAAGGAAAATGGCATAGTCGAAGGTCGAAGCGGATAGTCCTGCGCCACCTGAAAAATAGGTGCGTGGGAACAAAGGATAGTTGGGGTCCAAATTGCGGAAAGTAGGGTCCCAAGGAATTATTTGGTTTTCAGCATTTTCCGTATAGACTTTTGGCATACGGGAAGATTTTTCTAACGGAACCGTGAAATAAGTATCCTTCATGCCCAAGGGCTCAAAAATATTTTCCTTGAAGTATTCGTCCAATGTTTTGCCTGAAATGACTTCCACGAGACAACCTAGCAAGTCGGTGTTTAATCCATAGGTGAATTTTTCCCCGGGTTGATGTACTAAAGGCAGGCGCCCTAAAGCTTTCATTTTGTCTAGTAATTGTGCATTAATATTGCCTAATCCCGATGGAATACCAGCTTTTGCATAAATGGCTTTCATATTATCGGAGCCAATTCCCGCATAGTCGATGCCAGAACGATGGCTCAATAAATCACGAATGGTGATTTTTCGTTTCGCCGGTTCCGTGGTGTACGATGAGTCCGCAGGATTAAACTCTTTCAGGACGTTTTGGCTTGCATATTCGGGGATAAAATCGCCAACGGCTTGATCTAATCGCAGTTTTCCTTGTTCGAAAAGTTGCATGATGGCTACGCTGGTGATGGCCTTAGTTTGGCTCATGATGCGGTAAATGGCATCGGCGGGCATGGGTTTTTTATTCGCTAAATCAGCAAGTCCGTGTGATTTATGATAAACGACCGCATTGTCTTTGACAACGAGTATCGTAGACCCAACGAGCCAATTTTTTTGAATGTATTCCTCCATCACGGTGTCTATGTAAGCTAGACGCCTGTCATCCATTTGGGGATGCGATTTTTGAATAGGAGAGAGTATTTGCGCGCTTGCGGCGAAGCTTGCGAATAGAAAAAATAGAATATTTTTCATGGATGGCTTGTGAATTATGTTGCAAACTACAGATTGTGTGGGGGACTTGCAAACAATTAGACTTTAGACGTTGGAGGATTTTTTGTAGAGACGCGATACCTCGCGTCTATTTTTTTGTAAGAAGCGAGGTATCGCGTCTCTACATATCGTTAAGGTATCGCATGTCTACAAAATTGCCTAAGCGATATTTTTGGCGTATTTTTGCACCTTGATTTATCATTATGCAAAAGATTGACGCGGAAATTGCCAAACGACGGACCTTTGGTATCATCTCTCACCCCGATGCGGGGAAAACGACCCTGACGGAAAAATTGCTACTCTTTGGAGGGGCTATTCAAACGGCCGGGGCGGTGAAATCAAATAAGATTAAGAAGGGGGCAACGTCCGACTTTATGGAAATCGAGCGCCAACGAGGTATCTCGGTTGCGACATCCGTGATGACGTTTGAGTACAATGATGTAAAAATCAATATCCTGGATACACCGGGTCACAAGGACTTTGCGGAAGATACCTATCGGACCTTGACGGCCGTGGATTCGGTTATTTTGGTGATCGACTGCGTGAAGGGTGTCGAGGAACAAACGGAGCGTTTGATGGAAGTGTGTCGCATGCGCAAGACGCCTGTTATTATCTTCATCAATAAAATGGACCGTGAAGGTCAAAATCCTTTTGACCTACTGGATGAATTGGAACAAAAATTAGGCATTTCGGTGCGTCCGTTGACTTGGCCGATTAACATGGGCCAAAACTTCAAAGGCGTTTACCATTTATTGGATCGCTCATTGAACTTGTTCTCAGCGAATAAAACGAAGATTGAAAAGAATGTGGTTTCGGTGGATATCGCAACGCCCGATTTGGATGCACGCGTGGGAGAGCGTGACGCCAACCAATTGCGTGAAGATGTGGAATTAATCGAAGGCGTGTACGAAACCTTCGACCGTGAAGAATATTTAAGTGGGGAATTGGCGCCAGTGTTTTTTGGCTCGGCGGTCAATAACTTTGGTATACAAGAATTGTTGGACACCTTTACCAAAATCGCTCCACCCACCCAAGCCCGCGGAACGGATGTGCGTTTGGTGGAGCCGAATGAGAAGAAATTTACCGGTTTTGTGTTTAAGATACATGCCAATTTAGATCCGAAACACCGTGACCGGATCGCGTTTTTGCGCATCTGTTCGGGGGTGTTTCATCGGAATACTTTTTACCAACATATTCGATTAAAGAAAAACGTACGTTTCGCGAATCCCTACAATTTCATGGCCCAAGATAAAGAGGTGGTGGAAGAAGGTTTCCCGGGCGATGTAATAGGTTTATACGACACGGGTACCTTTAAAATTGGCGATACGCTGACGGAAGGGGAAGTAATGAATTATCAAGGAATCCCGAGCTTTTCGCCGGAGATTTTCAAGGAACTCATCAACTTGGATCCGATGAAGTCCAAGCAATTGGAAAAGGGGATTGATCAATTAACCGACGAAGGTGTTGCCCAATTATTCA
>NZ_JBIIQN010000053.1:0-5442 GCF_044342065.1 Aquirufa sp.
CGTTTGATAGATCGAACCCGTCAGATTAACTTTCCAATTTTTCAAGGGACTAAATGAACTAATGCTTTCGAATCCCCAAGTCTCAGAATGCGAAATATTCTCAAAACGAGTTAAGGTAGTGTCACCTTCCATCAAACTCCTCACACGGCCTACCAACTGGTTTACCCGACGATAAAATACCTGATTACTCGTATGAAACGTACCTACATCCATGGAGTGTTCGATTTCGGCAAGGTAAGTTCTTTCCGGCTGCAACATCGGATTACCTGATTGCAAGTTTAATGGATCCGCGAAAGATATAAAGGGATTTAAAGATTTGAATGACGGTCGATTAACGCGCGAATTAAATCGGAATCCCACTTCTTGGTTTTTAGACACATTGCGTTTAAGCGATAAGGAAGGGAATAGTTGGAGGTAATTCAGATTAGCTTGTGTGGCCTCCAACCGTAAACCACCCTGAAACTCCCATTGTTTTCCTGAGTAACGGGTAGACCCATAGATTGCCTGAATACGTTCTAGGTAAGTAAAAGCATTACTCCTTCGGGTATCTAGGTCCCAAACAAGCCTGAAGCGTTCGTAACGAAAGTCCGTATCAAAAAGGCGCTGGGTGAATTTGAAGCCATATTCAAAGCTTGTTTTTTTATTCAATTGTGTTTCCCAATCGCCCTGGAAAAGAAGGGTATAGTTGGAGCTAAGCGCAGAAGATTGCTCTAATCGCGTGGGAATATTGCTGTTGGGAATTTCAAATCCATCAAAAAAATAACGTTGGACAAAATCATTTTGATCAGAACCTAGGTTACGAATCCATAGAAAATCCAAATGGGCTGTTGTCCTTTGTTTCTTGATTGTACCCAATGAAACCAATACATCCATACCTTGGTCATCCCCTCGTTTATCAGCATCTCGAATATAGAAGCGATCCGGAGCTCGAACAAATTGCGACTTATTCAATCGCTTTTCATCGTTGTGATCTGAGGAAAACCGACCGATCCACTGAACACCTAAATTCCAACCCGGATTAAGGCTATACTCCACACGGCCCTGCAGTGCATGATTATAATCTCTATTTACTTCAAAGGTATTTTGCTCAATCTGAAGCAAACCGAATTGGCTTGTATTTTCACGGTACAAGTATTGATAATTATCGCGAATGGACTGTTTAAAATTATAATCAAACGAATAATTCAAGCGCTTATATCCATTGCCATAGCGAGAAGAAAAAGCTACTTGATCATGCGTACCCCATTGCAAGTTCGCTTGAACTTGTTGTGAAGGATCCCCTTTTTTTAAGACAATATTTAAGATACCTGAACTTCCCTCAGCAGAATATTTTGCTCCGGGGGCAGAAATAATTTCAATGTATTCGATGCGATCAGCAGGAAAAAGACTAAGGGCATTCGCGCGGGAAGAGGACAAAATTCCAGAAGGTTTACCATCGAAATAAATGGTTAGACTTTGACTTCCACGGTACTGAATACTCCCATCACCCGCCACATAAATAGAAGGGATATTCGCGAGTACATCTTGCAGGTTACCTCCTAAATTGGTCAGATTGGCACTGGGATAAAAAACCTGTTTCCCAAATTCCGGCCTAGAGGCTTTAACTTCAACATTCATTAATGTATCTACTTGAGCAAAGCAGCCTAAGGGAAAAAGCAAAAGGAAAAGGAAATTACGCTTCCGCATCTGCAGAAAAAGTTTCGTTATCCTTTGAATAATAATAGGCCTTTAGTTGGGCCACACCTCGTTGGTAATCTACCTTAACCACTTGCACCCGGTGAATGGGCTGGCCTGTTTTGTCAATCAAATCTTGAATCAACAGGGCTTTTTGATTCGGCTTAACGAGTTCTAAATTTTCATAGGTAAGTACTTGGTAATTTTCATGGGTTAGGGTTAAAAAACGCCCTAAAAGGAAGGTTACCCCTACTAAAAGGGAATTGGCTAGAATCAACATCGGATAATTCTCTAAAGAAGCGATGGAATTAATAATTCCGAGCGTTACCACCAGGAAAAAATAGCCCATTTCGCCTATCGGAACCGTGACAGTGCGGTAACGGAACATCGAAAACATGGCAAAAAGTCCAAAAGCAAACCCGAATTTCAAGTCGGCCGCTGCCAATAAAAAGCAAAGCACAAACAAGATGGAATTGAAAAGAAAAAAGGTGAATACAAAATCCTTATTCTTGTATTGGGGATAATAGATAAATCGAATGACCAAAAAGGTAAAAAACAAATTGATCAAAAATCGCAGTGCAAAAAGCTCAATCATAGGTAAATAAATTTTTCAAATGTACGGAATAAATTGTCCTATATGGAGGTATTTCAAGGAAGATTATGAATTTTTAAAGTATATAAAATGATATCATCGCAAAACAAAGATTGATAGCCGAATTACGCTAAGCAGTCGATTATGACAAATATCATACATGGGATGCCGTAGATTATCCTGATAAAAAACTAAATTGCATTCACTAACCCTAGAAAAATATGCAATCAAAAATCAAACGTAATGAATTCCTAAAATCTTTGGGATTTAAAGGGGCCTCTTTATTAGCGGTTTACTGTGGAGCAGCTACTTTAAGTTCGTGTGAAAACGAGGCTGTGACCCCAGCGTCCGCCATCGATTTTACACTTGACTTATCCAATGCCGCATATTCCGCATTAAATACCGTAGGTAAATATGTGATTTATAACCAAGTAGTCGTAGCGCGTGTATCCTCGACAAGCTTTGCCGCGGTTACCCAAATTTGTACGCATGAAGGGCAAGCGCAAGTAATCTACAATGGAAGTAAATTTTATTGTACGGCACATGGTGCTACATTTAGTACGAGTGGAAAAGCTGAATCTGTGGCGAGTAGAGCATTAAAGACCTATCAAACAGCTCTAACGGGCACTTCTTTACGCGTTTATGCTTAGGATCTATGTATTAGGGATAATGTTTTTGTTCACATTCCAACTTCAAGCGCAGGATGACCTTATGGCCATGTTGGAAAAAGAGGATGCTAAGCAAACCAATTATACCCTGGCTACCTTTAAAGGATCTCGTTTGATCAATGGTCAAACGGTAGAGACGATTGCCAAACAGCATTTGAATTTTTGGATTTCGCACCGCTTTGGCGCGATAAATTCAGGGTTTATTGATAATTTTTTTGGATTAGATGAAGCGCGCATCCGATTGGGTTTGGAATATGCCTTAACTGACCGACTGCTGGTGGGAGCAGGGCGATCTACGATAGAAAAGACGTACGATACCTATTTTAAGTACAAGGCGATCAGGCAATCCAACAAAATGCCTGTGACTGTGACGGCTTATGGAAGTGTTGCGACTAATACGATGAAAACGGGTTATACGATGGAATCTGGCACAGTTATGCGCTTTAATAACAACCTACAGAGGCAGTCCTTCATGGGTCAACTATTAATTGCGCGTAAATTTTCTGATAAGTTATCCGTACAAGTTATGCCAACGGTATTTCACAATAATTTGGCAGAGAATATATACATGGAAAACACGCAGGCATCGATGGGATTTGGTGGACGATATAAATTGAGTAATCGCGTCAGTATTTCTGCGGAATACTATTATAATTTAATAGACAAAGCAGAATACGAAGATGAATCAGGTCAAAAATATCCCTATCACAATTCCCTTGCGATAGGCTTTGATATCGAAACGGGGGGACACGTGTTTCAGCTTCATGTAACAAACTCACGTGGAATGATTGAAAAACATTTTATCGGCCAAACAATAGGAACCTGGCAAAACGGGGATCTATTTTACGGCTTCAACGTGGCAAGAACCTTTAGTTTTGAACCCAAACCCAAAAAATAATGCGCTACCTCATACTTCCCTTATTTTGCCTTTTAGGATGGTCTGCAAATGCCCAATTATTCGCTACCCAAAGCGGCGAAATCTCTTTCTTCTCAAAAACCCCGATGGAGGACATCCAAGCGTTAAATAAACAAGTGGGAAGTATTATCAATGCTGAAAATAATGAAGTTGCTGTTCAAATGCGTGTGACGAATTTTATCTTTCCAAATAAATTAATGCAAGAACATTTCAATGAAAACTATTTGGAAACAGATAAATATCCATCGGCAACATTTAAAGGGAAAATCAAGGAGGCTGTAGACTTAAGAATACCGGGTACTTATTCGGTAAGCGCGTTAGGTACAGCAAATATCCACGGGGTCTCTAGAACGGTAGAGTTTAAAGGAACCATTGTTTCTACGGGAAAAACATTGAATTTGAATTGCCAGTTTGATATCAAATTGGATGAATACAAAATCGCTATTCCTAAAATCGTTTTTGCGAAAATTGCAGAGGTCATCAAAGTAAAAGGTTCATTTCAGTATAACCTACGTTAGATGAAACGAATATTGGTTCTCAGCATCGTCGCGTCTCTGTGGGCATGTTTGGAGGATAAAAACATCGAAATCGTCCCACAGGGGAATAAAGTAGATACCGTGCTTACCGTGATTCCCAGCACAAACAGTATTTGTGATACGGTGTCAATTTCGTTTGACAAATCGGTTTGGTCAATCATGAATAAACAATGTGTTTCTTGCCATAACGCAAGCAATCCATCTGCAGGCGTTGATCTTTCCAGTTATGACAAGATTCAGACGTACGTAAAAAACGGAAAACTTTATGGTTCGTTAACGCATGCGGTGGGCTATAAACCGATGCCATCAGCAACGTTAAAGTTGAACAATTGTGACATCACCATGATCCGAAAATGGATTCGTGGATCCTCCCCTGCTGGCGCTATTTTAGTTGACATAAACCCAACAAATCCGATAAACCCTGTCGTGGATGTACCGGTGATTAAACCACCCATTGCGGTCAACTGTAGCCCAGATACGGTATATTTTAAGCAAAAGATTTTACCATTAATTGTTTCGAACTGTGCGATGAGCGGATGCCATGATGCTATATCAAAACAAGATGGCGTCATCTTAACTGATTATACAAACATCATGCGGGAGGTAAAAATTTCGAATCCGGCAGGCAGTGATTTGTATAAATCATTGATTGAAACCAGAGAGGATCGCATGCCACCAGCAGGGCCACTTTCGACAGAAAACATCAACAATGTGCTCACATGGATTAAACAAGGAGCGAAGAATAACGGATGTGATGCATCGGCAACGAATTGTATAACAAGCAATGTGAGTTTCAAAACGGTGATTCAACCTATCCTCGCGACCAATTGAACGGGGTGTCATAGCGGTCTAAAGCCATCAGGGAATATAGATTTGACCACGCATGCTAACGTGCTTAAATATGCGGCAAATGGTAAATTATATGGGTCGATTGTTCATCAACCCGGCTATTTTCCCATGCCTTCTGCGACCACTCAGTTGAGTAGTTGTGAGATTAACCAAATGAAATCTTGGATTGTAGCTGGATCCTTAAATAACTAGAAAATGCAGACCTTG
>NZ_JBIIQN010000036.1:0-18183 GCF_044342065.1 Aquirufa sp.
ATGGTACCATACAAGACGTTCAAATTTTGAAATCTGTCGGTTTTGGTTGCGACGAAGAAGCGATGCGTGTAATTAAGGCGGTACCAAGATGGACGCCAGGTAAGCAATCGGGTCGCGCTGTGCGTTCTCGATTTACGCAGCCGATTACCTTCGTATTATCTGAGTAATTTTTTTGAAAGTTCATTTCAGACCTGCTAAATCTTTATTTGGCAGGTCTGATTGTTTAAACTACTTTATGAAACGTCCAATAGCCATTTGGGTTAATATTTCTTTTCGTTTATTTGTTGCCTTGGCCTATACTTCCTTGGGTGCCTACGTTGCCTTTTGGTCTGATTTTGATTTAGGTTTTTTCAACGGAATACCCATTGCGTTCTTATTAGGTATTCTATTTGTTTTGTATGGTTTGTTTCGGATTTGGCGTGCTTATTTGTATTTTCGAGAAGCAGATGAATCTATAAATTACGGTGAATATGAAGACTAAACTCTTAGTGTACAGCTTCATGGTTTTTGCCATGTTGTCTTGTAACTCGAAAAAAAGTGAAGTTAAAGATGGGCCTACCACGGGAACAATTAGTCTTGGGGTAGATGAATCTTTCCAACGAATTATTGAAGCGGAGAAGGTGGCTTTTCGAGATAATTACCATTTTGCCAATATTAATTTGCTGTTTAAGCCGGAGAATGAAGCAATTGCCGACCTATTGAACGATAAAGTTCGTGGTGTAGTTGTGTCCAGGGAATTAACGGATCAAGAAAAAGTAGTTTTTACGCGGGAAAAGATTACTTACCGCAGTTTTAAATTCGCAGCTGATGGAATTGCCCTATTGGTCCATCCAAATAATGCCGATACGCTTATTGGATTAGATCAGCTAAAAGCCTTGCTTTCCGGCAAGCAAAAATCTTGGAAATCGATTGGAGCGTCTCGTTCAGGTGATGTTGAGTTGGTCGTAGATAAGGCTAACTCAAGTAATATAAAGTTCTTAGTTGATTTATTTGCCCTAGGGAATACGGGTCTTTCCGTGTCAGCAGCAGGGTCGAACAAGGATGTAATTGAGCATGTCAAATCGCATCCCAATGCCATTGGTATTATTGGATCCAATTGGATAAGTGATGGGGATAATCCTACTTCCCTCGGATTTATTCGTTCGGTTAGGGTGATGTCAGTAGCCAAAGAATCCTCTTTACCTAAGGCAGAATTCTACCAACCATTTGGGTATAATTTAGCTTTGAAAAAATACCCATTAAGACGCGAGATTAAAATTATTTTAAAAGAGTCTCATTTAGGATTGGGTACCGGATTTGTTAATTACATCACGGGTGATATGGGACAGCTGATTGTATTGAAATCTGGATTGATTCCCTTGACCCGACCTGTCACGATACGACAGTACCAAATCAGTCAATAAGTCCTAATTTGTCGCTTTTCTTCTTGACTTTTTTATGGATTTATTAGTATATTTGTGATTCTAAAATTATTAAACTTTTAAAGTAATTAATTGAATTTTTTCAATGTTTACGCCTGAGAATAATACTATTTAAACAATTTTTAATTAATTAATGATGAAAATGAAATCGTGGCTTTTGGGAGTTGGTTTGTTATTGACCAATTTGGCTTTCGCGCAAACCGTTCAAGAGGGTTTACATTTAATGGACCGCCATCAGCCTAGTCGGGCGAAGCAGGTTTTTGAGAACTTAGTAGCTGCACAACCAACGGGTGAAAATTTTTTCTATCTAGGATATTATTACCTTAATCAGCGTGATTGGGATAATGCACGTAAAGCATTTGATGCCGGGAGAGTCGCTGAGCCTAAAAACTATTTAAATCAGGTGGGGATAGCTTCCATTTTAGTAGGTCAAAACAAGGTTAATGACGCAAAAATTGACTTTGATCGTATATTGGCTGAAACGAAAAATAAAAATATCGATGTTATGTTTCGTATTGCAGAGGCATACACAATGTATTACATCTTAGGTAAAGAAGAAGCTTTCAATGCGGCAAACAATGATCCTGCTGAAGCAATTCGTTTGATTGATGCGATTCAAGATCGTTTAATGAAAGATAAAAAATTACCTACCCCAGAGCAATACCTGATCAAAGGAGATGCCTATTTGATTAAAAATGATGGAGGTAATGCGGTTACAGCTTATGAAAGCGCTATCGCTCAAGAGCCGCGTAACATTAAGGCTAAAGTAAAAATTGGTTCTGTGTATTTACGCGGGAAGAATTACAAGGAAACACAAGCTCGCTACAAAGAAGCAATTGACTTAGATTCAAACTATGCACCAGCTCAGCGTAAGTATGGCGAGTATTTGATCGTAGGTGGTCAATATAAAAATGCATCACGTTATTTCCGTCGTTATTTAGAGAAAGCAGAGGCAACTCCTCAAGTGACATTGGAAACAGCTAAATTATTATTCCTTTCGCAGGATTATGAGGGTGCTATGAAGTTCACTGATGAAGCAGATCGCAAAGGTGTAAAGGACAATGATATCTACCGCATGCGTGGTTATTCAAACGTTGAGATGAAGAATTACCAACAAGGAATTGATAACTTAGAAGGTATGGTTCGTTCTGGTGTTAAGCCCTATTTTATGGATGATTTGTATTTTGGAAAAGGATACCAAGGATTAGGGAAAGATTCCATAGCGATAACTTACCTTGAGCGTGCTGCTCCGTTGGACACAAATAATAATGTTTATAATATCATTCATGATATTCGTTACAAGCAAAAAAGGTATGTTGATGCATCAGTTGCTGCCTTGAATGCAATTCAATGGAAAGTAAAGAAAGCTCAAACAGTAGGTTCTGGTGATTATTTTAAGTTGGCAATGGATTATTATTTCACGGCTGCTTACATAAATAAAGCAGATACAATTGCTCGTCCAGCAATGGCTATGCGCGCTGATTCTGTTTTTGCCAAAGCGATTGAAATTAATGATAAATGGCCTCCATTTTACATCAACCGCGCGCGTGCGAATAACTTTATTGATTACACAGGAACAAAATGGTTAGGTGCGCAATGGTATGAGAAGTTCGTAGCTACAATTGAGACCTTGCGTGCGGAGAAGAATCCATTCAAGGAAGATAAAGGCCAATTGTTTGAGGCTTACAAATATTTGGGAGGATATCATTTATCAGTTACGAAAGATGAAGCTAAAGTGAAAGACTTTTTCACCAAGGCTCAAGAAATCAAACCTGAGGATCCCGATATTAAAGCGTACTTTAATCCTGCTCCTGCAGCAGCACCAGCCGCACCCAAAAGATAATATATGTAAAGAAGCCCAGCAATGGGCTTCTTTTTTTAAACTTCACTAATATGGCATATGCATTGATTACCGGAGCGAGTAAAGGTATAGGGAAAGAAATCGCAGATGAACTTGCTGCAAAGGGCTATGATTTATTACTTATTGCGCGCAACTCGTATGAGCTTCAAATGGTGAAGGAAGAGTTCGAGAAAAAGTATGGATTGAAGGTTGATTATTTAGTAGCGGATTTATCTGAAATAGGTTCGGTAGATCGCATTGTAGCTTGGGTTGAAGAAAAGAAAATTGATTTACGGATTCTTGTCAACAATGCTGGCTTTGGTTTGATAGGACAATTTGAGCAATATGCTTTTGATGAGAATCAAAAGATGATGCTAGTTAATATGAATGCTTTGGTTGAAATGTGCCAAAAATTCTATCCATATTTGGTTGGCAAAGGACAAGCCTATGTCTTGAACATTGCCAGCTCTACCGCCTATCAAGCCATACCCAATATGAGCTTGTATGCAGCTTCAAAAGTTTTTGTATTGAATTTCTCCCGTGGTTTGTACCATGAGTGGAAAGCAAAAGGCATATCGGTAACAGTTGTAAGTCCA
This sequence comes from Aquirufa sp., assembly GCF_044342065.1. GTDB lineage: Bacteria > Bacteroidota > Bacteroidia > Cytophagales > Spirosomataceae > Aquirufa. The sequence continues at coordinate 3,858 of NZ_JBIIQN010000036.1, forward strand.
GGAGCAACCACTACCAATTTTAATGATCGTGCGAACTTGCCCGAAAAGGCTCGAAAAGCTGCTGAGAAGATCACCATGACACCTGCCTCCGTAGCAAAATTAGCTGTAGCTGGTATGTTTGCCAAGAAAATTGAAGTTATCACAGGAATGGTGAATAAAGTAGGAGCGATTTTAGCTTGGCTTGTCCCTAAAGCCCTTAGTGAAAAAATTGCCAAAGGAATTTACGAATAAATTAAAAGGCCAGCATTTGCTGGCCTTTTTTATGCGTCGGGATGACAGGATTTGAACCTGCGACCACACGCCCCCCAGACGTGTACGCTACCGGACTGCGCTACATCCCGATGGAAAACACAAAGATATAATCTGATTCATTTTTTGTCAATCCGATACTATAAATATTCGTTTTTCGCGTAGCCATAGATTCGCATACATGACTAAAATGTAATTCCCAGAGATGACATCCGAAAGTGAAAGACGTTGAATATGAAGGGTATCATTTATCTCCCAATGTTTGATTTTTTTACCCTGCAAACTAAATAGTTCCATTTCTACATTCGTGAGGTCTTCTTGTATTTCAATCGTAATTTGTTCACCTCGGTTTGGATTAGGATAAATACGAATGCCCGGGTCATCTACTGGAATTCCGAAACTACCAACTTGATACGAAGAATAACAATGAACTGAAGGCGCGTCTACCAGCTTGTATGTTCGCATGGCTCGGACATGGAACAGGCCTGATTGCTTTATCTTTAGTAGGGCTGAAGTATCTATCAGGTTCTTATTGTCAAGTTTCCATTCATATCGGGTGACCCTTTCTTGATTTGTTGCTTGAATAAAATACCCACCCAACCTCTTTAGCATTGGCATCCAGGGGTTTTCTTGTGCAATGACTTCAATGGATTTACTGGTAATGGACCAGCACCCATATTGATTTTGTGTTTTTAAGCTAACGCGAGTACTTATTTTGACGTTTATGGTGTCAGTATATTCATTCGTACTCCACACATAGGCATGCGCGGGTGATGAATGTAACGTAATGGATTCGCCTTGACAAAACTGCCGACTTTTAACTTGTATCTGGGGTTGAGGTTCTAGCGGAAATAGGATGGTATGTATAGGTGAGCTAGGAGGCGACCAACATCCTACTGAATCCTGGTATTTAGCCTCATAGGATCGAGCAATGCGTGAATAAAGGTACTGTGTACTATCATTTGTTGACCAGCGATACTGTAATCCTATTTTATTAAGTTGGATAAGGATGGAATCTCCTGCGCAAAACCCACCCTTGTTTGGAACAAGTATTTCAGGCTTTTCAGGAATTGGATGTATTTGTATGAAAAGAGGGATGGAAGGATCAGACCAACAACGACCTTCGTCTGAAATTTGAACTTGGATTTTTTGTTCCCCGACTTCTTTAGCTTTTAGGAGATACTTGGGCGCTTTTTCTTTGCCATTCCATAAACTAAATGGGTGGTTTGATTGCGTTTGAACCAGTAAAGAATCACCTAGGCAAAGACTGTTTTTAGCACTGATTACTGCTGGTGCTTGTGGTTTTGGAAGCACCTCAATTACCACGATTTCACTTCGATAGGTGCAGGAATTTCGTTGAATAATTGCTTGATAGTTTCCTGCTGCTAAGGGTTCATGCATCGATACTTGATGACTGTATAGATGACCATTGAATTCCCAACCAATCATATTGGCACCAAGCGGTAACTGAATTCCTAAGAAGGCCTTATCCCCTTCACATAAGAAGTTTTGGTAGTTGGTTTGCATTTGAATTTGTGGGACATTTAATCCCGGTAATAATATGTCTAAAGGCGAACCGATACTTTCAGGACATGTAATGTGTAGCTCTTGGTTTTCGGGAACATAAGAAGCATAATAGTTGCCAACATGCGTGAATTGCCTGTTGATTGTGATCAAAGGAATATTTGGACAGCCATTAATTGTTAACGAATAACTTGCCGACTCGCAGTTTTGATGAAGTTCGTAACTGAGGTGAACATGTGGCAACTTTCTGGTGGTATCAGCAGGAGGGGGATTAACAATAGGAGGTGGGGTAATGGTGGTGTCTTCTGGTGTACATAGGTTAGTAGGGAGTACCCGTACGATTATAGGTGTTCTTGCACTTTCGCATCCACGAATATTTTGAGATACGAAACGTGTTAAGGTACTATTTGCGGGACTTGCTTTTGTAGTATAGTTTGTGGCGGTGCTCAGTGGGGATGTGCTGGTTGGCGTTACATACCAAATATTATTGCTTCCTCCGGATGCTTTAAATGCAATGGATAATCCAGGGCAGATTTCGCTTGGTGTTCCTGCGTTCAAAGGGGGAGAGGGTTTTGGGAAGGCTTGTGCCCTTGTCCCAGTCGAAGGTAAACTTTCACAGCCCGCATTGATACAGGTTGCAAATACAGGATACGGAATGCTATCATTGAGCGTTAAGTTTAATCGGGCACCTGTCCCTATTCGATTTCGTTTTTCATCATACCATTGGGTTGTATAGGGAGAGCATCCGGTTGCATTTACTGTGAAGGCTTGGTTCATACAGCCGTTGTAAGTGCTTGCGGCATGTCGGGGAGTGGGACTGGGTTTGATTTGAAGTGTTATTTCAGTCGATGTTCTCGGACATGTGCTTGTTTGATTTAGGTTTTGTGTAGACCCTTCATTGTCATTGTTTAGACTGATATTGAAATCGATTCGGATTTTGAATTTTTGCCCATCGAGATTTTGGTTGGCCTGGATGATGTGTAATTGATTTTGTTGGGTGCCTTGAAAGTGATCATTATCGATCAGATCCAAATAAGGCCCACCATTCACGGAGCGGGTCCATTGAAAACGGGTGGCTCCTTCTGTATGTATGGATTCCAAAACTCCGTTTCCCCTTTCGCAAATGGTAGGATTAAGGATGGAATTAATTTTTCGTAATTGAATTTGTACTTGTTCTGAATAAATGGAGCAAGTTCCGAGGCTGATTTTTACGCGGTATTGGGTGCCATTGGGATTGGAGATGTTTCCCGAAGGTATGATCTGATAATTCGCTTGGCTGGCTCCTGCAATGTGGGTGAAATTTGCATCTTGTGGTCGTTTCTTTTCCCACTGAAAACTCGTCCCATTGCTTAAAACAATCATTCGAATGGAGTTGCCATCGCAGTCGGTCTGCGACTGGGGTTGTTGGGTAATGACCGGACATTGGGGGAATGCGAAAAGGGGGAGGAGCAGCAGGGGTAAAAGTTTCATTTTTTGGTTAGGTTTTGTTTGCCATTGGTATTTCCCCGTGGGGTTAAATTTAGACGCGAGGTATCGCGTCTCTACAATAGTCTAGGGCTGTATTTAGACATGAGGTATCGCGTCTTTACAATAGCCTCGGGTTATATTTAGACGCGAGGTATCGCGTCTCTACACTAACCTGAGCTTGTTCCCATGAAGGTAATGGGATTGATGAATCTGCCTCATTCTAAAAAAGAATCCTGCGGTAGATTATCAACTATTTGGCATAAAAAAGCCAGCCCCCGATGAACGGAGGCTGGCAAGAAAATCAAGTTAATGGATATTAGATATCGCAGATCTGAACGGCTTGCGCTAAGGACGCCATCTTGTCTTCACGGGCTGGAATGAATTCTTGGCCAATATAGCCTTTATACCCCGTATCATAAATCGCTTTGATAATCGCGCGGTAATTCAATTCTTGCGTATCATCAATCTCATTACGACCTGGAACGCCTCCTGTGTGGTAATGCGAAATATATTGATGGTATTTCTTAATGGTTGCAATTACGTCGCCTTCCATAATTTGCATGTGGTAGATGTCGTATAACAATTTGAATTTATCGGAACCTACCATCTCACAGAGCGCCGCACCCCATTCGGTGTTGTCCGCTTGGTAATCTTTATGGTTTACCTTGGAGTTCAAAAGTTCCATTGAAATCGTCACATCATAACGTTCTGCCGTTTTCATGATGCGCTGCAAACCTTTTTTGCAGTTGATAAGTCCGTCTTCATCACTCATTCCATCGCGGTTTCCAGAAAAAGTAATGATGTTTTTTACACCGGCTTTCGCAGCTTTGGGGATGATGTCCTCATAAAAACCTACCAAGGCATCGTGATTTTTGACTTTGTTGAAGAAGTTGGGGATGTTCATGCCATCCGGGTATTTGCCCCAACCAATCGCAGCTGTCATGTCGTGTTTCTTCAGAATATCCCATTGGTCTGGACCTGTTAACTCGATGGATGACAAACCAATGCGTTTGGCATTTACCACTAGTTCCTCAAATGGGATTTTATCATAACACCAACGACATGCCGAATGCTGTACTTTTCCTTTTAGGTCCGCACCCACGGCGATGTCAGCTTTCTTGAAGCGGTCTTCCATGGATGAACCGAATATTCCCAAACCGGCTAATCCTGCCGAACTTTTTAGGATTTCTCTCCGACTCAAATTGTTTTTCATAGTCTTTGTTTGATAGGTTTTAATTAAAATTTGATATGATTTGTGCCGTTTCACGGGCGACCTTGTCGTTGTATCCTTGAGCAATTTTTCTGTAGCGAAATAGGTCTATGATTGTCCCAATAAACAGAAATCCTCCCGTAAAAAAATAGAGCAATCCCAAGCCGATTCGATCCGTAATAAAACGCTGTAAGCCTGCAAAGCAAACAAATCCCGCTAGCGTACAAACAAGAATCAAAACGGGCTCTCTTCGTTTACTCATATATATCGACATGAATTGTTTCTGCTGTTCGTTCGACATCCCCTTTAACAACGGCGTTAATCCATTGGCTTCCGCCAAATCTAAACTAGCTACTAAAGGTAAGATGTTCGCGTTCATCAATGAAAAATTGAATTCAAGCTGTTAGTTACGAAAATTTCACTCAGCTCAAAAATGATTCCCGGGAAAATTCCGAGAACAATGCTCAAGATCCCTAAGCCAAAAAGACTCAACTTTTCTAAGAGTGTCAAGTCAGGTAATTCCCAACTGCTTTCCCGTACAAAATAGGCACCCAAATAAATTTTTTGGAAGGTCCAAAGTAAATAGCCTGCACCAAGTAAAATTCCTAATCCTCCCAATATGGCATAGATTGGGGTTAAATGAGGGCTTGTAAAGGCTCCCATCAAACTGAAAAATTCGCCTATGAAGCCAGAGAATCCTGGTAAACCTAAGGATGCAAAAATAGCAATCCCCGAAACGACTGTGAACCATGGCATCTTGGTAGCTAGGCCTGAGAAATTATCAATTTGTCGATTGCCTGTCCGACTGTACAAGACTCCCACCAATAAGAATAGCAGCGATGACAAAATTCCATGTGAAAGCATTTGGAAAATCGCTCCTTGCCAACCTTCCGGCGTGAACGATGCAATTCCCAGTAATACAAATCCCATGTGCGATACTGAAGAGTAAGCAACTAATTTCTTCAAGTCGGTCATTGCTAAGGCATTGTAGGCCCCGTAGAGGATTGACAAAACGCCAAGTCCCGCTAGGATGCTAGCCGCGTTTACAGCCTCTGCTGGGAAGAATGGAATTGCCATGCGCAACCAACCATAGGCCCCTATTTTCAATAAGATCCCCGCTAATATTACTGAAATGGGTGTAGGTGCTTCTACGTGTGCATCAGGCAACCACGTATGTAGTGGCACGAGCGGCAACTTAATCGCAAAGCCAATAAACAACAACCAAAATCCCCAGGCACGGCCTGATAATCCTCCTAATAAAAACCCGGATTCTGGACTGAATAAATTATTCGATTGACAGTTATTCACATCACTCAATGCTTGCATATCGAAACTGTGAACGATTTGATTGGGAGCTATTTCATGCGCCGCCAATGACGTTTGTATGGATTGCAGTGCTTCTGTACCAAAGCTTTGGTTGGCCCCAATCTTTTGTAAGGATAATGCCGTTTCATACGGATCCATGTACGCAATGGAAATTCCGAGCATAACAATTAAGATGAATAGGGAGCCTACCAACGTATATATGAAAAACTTCAAAGACGCATAATTACGACGTGGTCCGCCCCATATACCAATTAGGAAGTACATCGGCAACAACATGAATTCGAAAAAGATGTAGAACAAAAACATGTCTCTTGCCAAAAAACATCCCATCAAAGCCGCGTTAAGCAATAAGACTAAACCATAGTAACCTTCGATTTTCTCATGAATTTCTTTCGAGTTCCACAAGGCAACAAAACTCACTAAACCGGTCAACAAGATTAGTCCGATGCTTAATCCATCAACCCCAAGCGAATAGTTGGAGACAAATTGTCCAAGGCTTCCCAGGTTTAAATGAATCCAATCTTGGGTTTCAATCAGTTGGAATGAGGCTTGTGATGCATCAAAAACCAGCAACACTTTGGCCAATAATAATAACTGAATAAAGCTAACCCCCAAGGCCGCCAAGCGGCTGTAGGTCGCGCCCAACTTCCCGAATCCCACGATGAGTGAGGCGAGCAAAGGCAATAGAATGATGTATGATAAGTTTCCCATTAATACAAAAGGTAAATTAGGATGAAAACCAATGTAAAGAATACCCAGAACCAGTAGCGTTGTAATTGCGCCGACTGCCAAGTACGTAAACGTGCACCTAAGCCGCGGCTCGTTGATGCGATTAAGGTTACAGAACCGTCAACGAGGTGGCGATCTGTCCATGCACTTAGGTGTGCGATGATTACTTGCAATTCCGTGAATTTAACCACCGTACGATCCACAACTCGTGCATCGAAGCGTTGAATTTGTTGGCCTGACCACCATGCAATTCGATTAACCGTAGGCCAAATAAATCCAAGGAACTGATAATTTGCGGATGGAATCCATAAGCGCGTTAGGTACGTAATACCCAATCCGAGAATCCAAGAACCTGCTGTAATGACCAACCAAAATCCAGGAATATGATAATTTTCAATATGGAAAAAGGCCATGAAAACGGACTGATGTCCATCCACGGGATTCATGGAAATCCAGAAAAAGAGGCTTAAGAATATCAATAAGCTGATTGGGATAAGCTGTAGCCAATCTTGTTGTGATTTTTCAAATAAGTGTCCAGCACGGTTTTGGCCTAGGAAAATCAAATAAATTTGTCGGCACATGTACGTCGCCGTCAAAATCATACCGAGTGCCAAAGCCACTAGGAGCACATAATAGTAATTCGCATAAGCGCTGTGTTGGGCCGAATCCCATAAGAATCCAGCAATATTTTCTTTGCTGTAAAAGCCTGTGGTGAATGGAATGCCCAACATCCCTGCCCCAAAAATCACATACGCAAAAAAGCTCAAGGGTAATTGTTTCCGAAGGCCACCCATGTTGTTCAGGCTTTGGGCATCTGCCTGATGTGATGCTTTTTGATGATGCAAATAATGGATGACTGAACCCGCCGTGAGGAAAAGCCCTGCCTTAAAAAGGCCATGGGCATAGAGGTGAAATAGTGAGGCGCTGGACCCCATGCCCAGCCACATTAAACCTAACTGAGAAATAGTGGAATAGGCCAAAGCCTTCTTAATATCGTTTTGAAATATAGCAAAAAGCGCACCTGACACGAGCGAAATCGCACCGATAGCCCCCATGAATAAATGGGCTTCTTCCCCAATAAATGGGAAAACACGGATGCCCACAAAAACCCCGGCCGCGACCATGGTTGCTGCGTGAATCAAGGCCGAAGCAGGCGTAGGGCCTTCCATCGCATCGGGTAACCAAGACATCAAGGGGAATTGGGCGGATTTGCCTATGCCTCCCGCAATGACCGCGATGCCGATAAGTGCAGGTGCACTACCTTGCATGGCTGAAAATACGGTGGTGCCGAAATAACTGGATAAGCCTATTAATCCGAAAAGCAAGGCGATGTCGCCGATTCGATTTAATAGAAACGCTTTTTTAGCCGCTTTGATCGGAGCTTCTTTTTGATGCCAGAAACTTATCAATAAATAGGAACAAGCACCTACCAATTCCCATGCTCCGTAGAAAATGTAAATCTGGTCGGTGAGTACCAGTAGGGTCATCGAACCGATGAATAAATGTAAATAGCAATAGTATCGCCCGATTTTGGGATCTTCCGCGAGGTAAGATTTGGAGAAAATTTGGACAAAAAGTGCGACGATGCTGACTAATAAGAGCAATAATTGGGCGGATTTGGTGACCCAAAAACTAGCCACCACGGCATTACCTCCCAAGGTAAACCAGGGATAAGTTGTGATGTTTTCCGGCATGTGCCCTACTTGGAAAGCCAAATAAGTAAATAGCCCTGCTAAAAGAATGGAAGCATTTACCTGAATTTTTTTAGGGAGCAACGCAACCAAGCCAGCGGAAAGCCAAGGCAGGATGAGTAGCGCTAAGAAAATCGTTTGTAAAGGCATAAATTAATTTAAGGTAGTAAAGATAAAATAATCTACTGATTTTGTAGGGAATCCGAGGCAATTATCCGCCGGAAACGGGCGGAATCAAAGCGATTTCCATGCGTTCCTCGATGATAAAATCCGGTTTTGGGAAATGATGGTCGGCCGCCAGACGCAATGATGGTAAGTTCACTAAGGCCGGATGCGCACTTTTTGTGATGCTTAAAAGTGTTTCGGCATCAACGAGCTCCTGCGTTTCAATCGATATTTCATCTTTTTTTAGAAGATCGCGGCAAATGCCAAACAGAAGCAGGGTATACGTGGCCATATTTTTCGTAATTTGCGGGACTAATGCATAAAGATAATCAACTCTTGGATAATCACGGTCGGCCGATGACGTATTTACGTCTTGCGGTGACGGATCGATGCAATTTGCGTTGTTCGTATTGCATGCCAGCTGAGGGGATTGTTTACATGCCGGAGCGAGAATTGTTGACCTGGGAGGAGATGTCGCGTGTGGTGCGGGTGATGCACGGCATGGGAATAAACAAGGTGCGGATTACAGGAGGAGAGCCTTTTGTTCGGAATGGCTTGATGGATTTTCTGTCGGAAATTACGGCTTTACCCGGTTTGGAGGTCTGTTTGACGAGTAATGGCGTATTGATTGGGGAGTACATTGACCAATTGAAAGTCTTGGGAATTCGCTCGGTGAATTTGAGTTTGGATGCTTTGGATCGCGACCGGTTTAAGCAGATAACCCGTCGGGATGATTACGAGGTGGTATACCAAAATTTACTGCGTTTGGTTGCCGAAGGGTTTGAGGTAAAAATCAATGCGGTGGTGATGAAGGGGCAGAACGAGCAAGATATATTGGCATTGGCGGCTTTGACCAAAGACCTACCGGTTTCGGTAAGGTACATTGAGGAGATGCCCTTTAATGGTTCGGGATTGGTGGAAGGGACTTTGTTTTGGAACCATGAACGGATTTTAAAAGAGTTGAAAACGGTTTATGCCGACCCGAAACCTGTTCTGATGCGCGGAGGCGAAACGGCAAATCGCTATGCGATTCCGGGGCATTTGGGAGATGTGGGAATCATTGCAGCTTTTTCGCGAACGTTCTGTGGGAGTTGTAATCGGGTTCGATTGACTGCCAAAGGTCAGGTGAAAACCTGTTTATATGATGATGGCGTTTTTGATTTGAAAGCGTATCTTCGCAGCGGTATTTCAGATGAGGAGCTACGGAAAGTATTGTTAGGGTTATATCAAAAGAGGCCTCTCGATGGTTTTGAGGCTGAAAAAAATAGAAAAGGCGTTATCAATGAATCGATGACGACGATAGGAGGTTAATTTATGAGCGCATTAGCTGAAATTATTGATGGCTTTTCGAAGCTTCGGGTGATGGTGATTGGGGATCTCATGGTGGATGCTTATACATGGGGAAAGGTAACGCGTATTTCACCGGAGGCTCCAGTGCCTGTGGTAAATGTCGTGAAGCGCGAGTCCCGTTTGGGCGGAGCGGGTAATGTGGTGTTGAACTTGGCGAGTTTGGGTGCTCAACCGATGGTTTTTTCAGTGATTGGTGATGATGCGACGGGTTCCTCGTTGAAGCAAATTTTAGTAGATGCAGGCTTGTCGGTAGCTGGTATTATTCAGGAAGCCGGTCGGCCTACTACAGTTAAGGAGCGTGTTATTGCGGGGTCCCAACAACTCATTCGGGTGGATTCGGAGACGGAGGCGCAAATTTCACCAGCATCCATTGGGGCATTATTAGCGGCGATTACATCGGCTATATCACAAGTTGATGTGATTATTTTCGAGGATTATGATAAGGGAGTTTTGGGTGAAGGCTTGATTCAGGATGTGATGGATTTGGCGAAAGCGGCGGGAATCCCGACGGTCGTGGATCCGAAGAAGAAGAATTTCTTTGCATACCAAGGGGCGACTTTATTTAAACCAAATTTACATGAGTTGCGGGATGGTTTGGGCTTGGATTCTTCGGATTTGAGTGCTTTGGCCTTGCCGGCAACGGTAAAGAAGTTTAAAGAGTCTCAGCGTTTTGAGGGATTATTTGTAACGCTTTCAGAGCGTGGAGTTTATATGGATTTTCGTGGTGAGCAGGTTGCTATTCCAGCACACATTCGTCAGATTGCGGATGTTTCCGGAGCTGGTGATACGGTGATTTCGATTGCTGCCTGTGCTTTGGCGGCGGGTGCTAGTCCCGCGCAAATCGCGGAACTCGCGAATCTGGGCGGAGGCTTGGTATGTGAGTCTTTGGGTGTGGTGCCTATACAGGCGGCGTTGTTGAAAAGGGAAGCAAGTAGCTTGTAGAGACGCGATACTTCGCGTCTTTTTTGTTTTTAAGACGCATACTTGCGTCTTTTTTTGTTTTGTAGAGACGCAATACTTGCGTCTTTTTTGTTTTTAAGACGCGAGGTATCGCGTCTCTACAATTTTTTCTTGGGCAAAGCTCCTGGCTTTGCCCAAGAAATCTATCCCACCCACGCCGTGAACTCAATTTCCACTTTATATTGTGGGGCAATCAAAGCAGAAATTTCGTAGATACCTGTCGTTGGTTTTATATCACGAAAGAAGTGCGCATGGGCACGAGCGATTTCTAAATTTTGCGATATATCGGTGGTGAAAATGCGGGTACGTACGACATCATTTAGGGATGATCCAGCTTCCTCTAAAACTACAGCGATACGCTCGATGATGTTGTATGTCTGTGCATACAAATCATCTGCAGTAACTTTTTCAGTGTCGATGATGGCAACGGTACCTGATATTTCCAATAAGTTTCCTGTTTTTACGGCACGGCAATAGCCGAAAACGTCTTCAAATGGGGAACCGGAGGAGATGTTGAGTCTTTGTGACATTATTTTTTTGTTTTGATGACGCAAAATTTTGCGTCATGGTTTTGTAGAGACGCAATACTTTGCGTCTTAATTTAAAATAGACGCCGAGGTATCGCGTCTCTACATTTTGTTGCGAAATATCGCGAGGTTGTAATTATTAGACGCGAGGTATCGCGTCTCTACTTTAAATTTACAATTTTCTCCCACATCTCCGGCTTAGCGTGGCGAACTACTTCGCCGATCACAATGATCGCAGGGTTTCGAAGATCTTCTTTTTTGGCCAAATTTTCAAGCTCCGCCGCAGTGGATATACCTACGCGCTGATTTTCCATGGTGCCATTTTGGATGATGGCAGCAGAGATGTCACCTTTTCCGTAGGCTTGGCATAATTGAGCGATTTCACCTAATTTATTCATCCCCATCAGAATCACCAAAGTCGCCGTGGATTGCAGGCCAAGTTTCAAATCTTCTGATAATGAACCGTCCGATTTGGTACCGGTCATCACCCAAAAACTTTCGTTAACACCGCGAACGGTCAATGGAATATCCGCTGCGCCCGCCGCTGCATAGGAGGAACTGATGCCGGGAATATATCCAGTCAAAAGACCGTAGGATTTCGCAAATTCGATTTCTTCCTGACCCCGGCCAAAAACAAACGGATCACCGCCTTTCAAGCGAACGACATGTCCCAAAGCATAGGCTTTTTCCACGATGAGTTCGTTGATGGCTGCTTGCGAATGACTATCGCCAGGCTTTTTGCCAACGAATATTTTTTCGCAAACAGGTGAACAATGCTCCAATAAACTGATATCCACCAAGGCATCATACAATACTGCTTGCGCAGATGCAATCGATTTGATCGCCTTTAACGTGATCAATTCCGGATCACCAGGGCCCGCACCTACCACTGTTAAGCGAGGCTGCGGTTCTAATTTTCTGAAGTGACTGAGATTTTTCATGCGATGGCTTGACGGAATGAAGTGGCTGCTAATAAAAAGGTCTGTGCTTGTGCGGCATACTGACGCGCAAAAGCTTCCGATGGTTCGTTTTGGTTGATCTGCAAAACCAATTCCGGGAAGGTCCCAGCCTCAATCGCAAATTCTCCCGACGCTACGAAATGCTCCTCAAACTTATTGATGACCGCACTTTGATTCGCAACGGTGACTGATTTATCCAATAACAAGGCTTTGGAAGCTGAGATGAATACGGAATATGCATGGTAGATGGCATCAGCCCAGCGTTTATCTTCCAAAGCCGCGGCCGTCCATTCGTACTTTTCTTCCGATTCAAACAACAAGGTTGCTACCAAATCGATCATCACACCGGCACATTCGCCTACGCCAATTTCCGTTGCGAAACTATCCGTCGCACCCCAATCGATGAAGTCTGAATCTACCAATGTGGTCAAATCAGCAATTGGTTTCAATAAATTATAGAAGTATTTCTCGCCTTGTCGATCGTAATATTCGTGGAAGTATTCGCCGTCTTGTGCGTTTTCTTCAAAATTGTTCAACAACACACGCAATACTTCAGGACCTCTTTTGGACGGAACCTTGATCACTTTATCCGCGATGCGGCCGTCGCCATTTCCTAAGGTTGCTCCTCCGATTAACACCTGCAAAGCGGGTAAAACACGCTTATCAGCGGCTTTCAAGGATGAGCCGTGGAATCCAATGGACGCCATGCTGTGTTGGCCACAGGCATTCATACAACCTGAAATCTTAATTTTCATCGCGCTATCGTGAATCAAAGAAGGAAATTCTTCGTTGATGACCTGCTCTAATTTTGACGTAATATGCGTCGAATCCGAGATCGCCAAATTACAGGTATCCGTTCCCGGACATGCGGTGATGTTGGCAATCGAATTTGCCCCCGGCGCTGCTAGGCCATGCGCGTTCAACACTTGAAATACGTAAGGTAGATTCGCTGTAGGGACAAACTTCAACATCAATCCTTGGTTAATCGTAATCCGGATATCATCTCCGATGTAGCCTTTCAACGCCTCGATTAAGGAACGCGAAGTGTCGCTTGAAATATTGCCATTTAGGATGCGCACGTATACTGCGTGGAATCCTTTTTGCTTTTGTTCAAAGGTATTTGTGTCGATCCAAGTTTGGTATTCAGCCGTAGCGGGTGCCGCAATGTTTGCTTTTAACGACGGTTCTGAAACCTCCCAAGCCGATGCATCTGCAATCGCGAAGTTGTGATTTTTCAAGGCTTTGGTTTCTGCATTCACCAAATTCATGAATTCCTCAAAACCGATTTTCTGAATCAAGAACTTCATGCGGGCCTTGTGGCGTGAATTACGTTCACCGTGGCGATCGAACACGCGCAAGATGGCTTCCATGAAAGGGATAATTTCGTTTTCTGGAAGAAATTCGTAGGCGGTATGTGCCAACATCGGTTGGGCCCCCAAGCCACCACCCACCACAACTTTAAAGCCGCGGGTGCCGTTTTGGATTTTGGGAACAAAACCCACGTCATGTAGATAGGCGAGTGATGTATCTTCTTCGGTATTTGAGAAGGATATTTTGATTTTACGCCCCATTTCTTGGCAGATGGGATTGCGTAGGAAATAACGGAAAGCTGCGTCTGCGTGCGGGCTAACGTCAAAAAGTTCGTTTGGATCAATGCCTGAAGTAGGGGAGGCGGTGATGTTACGTACCGTATTTCCGCAGGCTTCGCGCAAGGTGATATCGTCTTGTTCCAATTTCGCCCAAAGTTCCGGCGTGCGGTCCAACGAAACGAAGTGGATTTGAATGTCTTGTCGGGTGGTTAAGTGCAAGTTTCCGGTTGAATATTCATCTGAAATATCCGCGATACGCTTCCATTGGTGGAACTGAATCTTGCCATACGGCAATTTGATCCGGATCATCTGAACGCCTTGTTGGCGCTGACCATACACCCCACGAGCTAGTCGGAGGGAGCGGAATTTCTCCTCGTGAATCTCGCCAGCCTTGAATTGGGCAATCTTTTTGGCCAAATCCAGGATGTCTTTTTCGACGATGGGGTTTTCTATCTCAGAGCGGAAACTTTGCATATTGGGTAAGTTTAACGTATTAAGTCTATATAATATATAGAGTATTAGGCAAAAGTAAGTCAAAACGTTTTTATTGCCAAAGAATTTTTATATTCGTTTTTAAATT
>NZ_JBIIQN010000015.1:0-55581 GCF_044342065.1 Aquirufa sp.
TGATCAAAGTCGGAGATTTCTATGAAATTGAATTTTCATTTACCCAGGAGCAGGTAAATGATTTCTGTAAAATATCAGGTGATTTTAACCCGCTTCATTGGGATGCGAACTTTGCAGCGAATACACCTTTTAAAAAGCCGATTATTCATGGTGCTTTAATTGCGAGTGTATTTTCTCGTGTGATGGGTATGGAATTCCCAGGCTCGGGGAGTGTTTATTTAAAGCAGGTGTCTGAATTCAAAAGGCCATTGTATGTGGGTCAAAGCTATCAAGCTAAATTTGAGGTGGAATCGATTAATGATGTTAAGCATACCGCAGAAATAAAAACCCAAGTATTTGAAATGGAAAGGGGAAAATTGATGGTGGATGGCGTAGCTTCGGTAATGCATTCTGATTTATTTTGAAAAATTTGCCAATAAAAAAAGCCCGAATAATTCGGGCTTTTTTTATTGCTTAGAAATCGGCAATTATTTTGCTGCGTTCTTTTTGTTTTGAACTTCAGTACGGATTTCTTGAGACAAAGTTTTCAATTGCTGAAGACCACCTCTAACGCGAGTACCAGCTGCTTGGTTTCCCTTCTCGTAGAATTTTTCGAAATCTCCTTCTAATGATAAAACTAGATCTTTTACTTGTGCAAATCTGCTCATAATAATTTGAATTTTAGGTTGTAAAATAATTAGATTGTCTTTATTCGCTGTTTGAAGCGCTTATAAGACGAAATTTAGTAAAAATTGAATAGCTCGCAAATTATTCTGCAAAAAAAAGCCAAAAAAAAGTTTAAAAAGTGAAAAAAAAGCACAAAAATTCATTTTTTACCTTTTAATCACGATAATAGCCTGCTTTTAAGCGTTTTTGAACTTCAGCAAAACTAGTCGTTGTATATTCAATATCTGCTAAGCTATGTGATGATGTAGGAATAATACGCAACATGATTTGTCCTTTCGGTACAACGGGATAAACGACGATACTACAGAAGATTCCCATGTTCTCTCTCAAGTCGCGAACAAGCTTTGTTACTGCATTAATATCATAATCTCCATGTAAGAAAACGGGGGTAACTGGTGATGTCGTTTCACCAATATCAAATCCCTTTTCTTGAAGTCCTTTTTGTAATGCCCTTACATTTTCCCAAAGTTTATCACGCAATTCCGGATGCTTTTTAATCAATTCCAAACGTTTCATCCCACCAATAACAAAAGGCATAGGAAGTGCCTTTGCATAGGTCTGTGATCGCATGTTATATTTTAAATACATGATAATATCCTTCGGAGCAGCGACAAATGCTCCAACTGCCGCCATTGATTTGGCAAAAGTTGAGAAGTATAAATCAATTCCCTCGGTACAATTTAAATGTTCGCCCACTCCACGACCGTTAGCGCCCATGGTACCAAATCCGTGTGCATCATCAACCAACAGGCGGAAATTGAAGTCTTTTTTCATTTCGACAATTTTGTCTAATGAACCAACTTTTCCAGACATGCCAAAAACACCTTCAGTAATAACGAGAATTCCTCCACCTGATTCTTGTGTTTTCTTTGTAGCACGTTCTAAGTTCTTACGTAATGAGTCCATATCATTATGATTGAACTTATAGTAATCACCCATTTTTGCTTTATGTAAACGAATTCCATCAATTAAACATGCATGTGACTCGGCATCATATACGATAACATCACGGTGGTCAACCATACATTCAATGAGTGACATGACACCTTGATATCCATAATTCAAAAGGAAGGCATCTTCTTTACCAACAAATTCAGCTAATTGTCTTTCGAATTCCTCATGCTCATCTGAGTTTCCCGACATCATTCGGGCTCCCATTGGATAAGCCAATCCATATTTAGCGGCTGCGTCTGCATCTGCTTGGCGAACTTCAGGGTGATTTGCGAGGCCTAAGTAGTTGTTTAATGACCAATTTAGCATTTCCTTGCCCATGAAGGTCATACGTGGACCTAATTCACCGGTTAATTTTGGGAAAGAGAAATAATGGTGGGAATAATGTGCATGGGCTCCAATTGGCCCCATATTTTTGACAACTTTCTCGAAAATATCCACTTTAAATTGCTTTTGGGTTCGTAAATACTAATTACATAAGACAAAGGTAATTTTAAATTTTTATTATCACAATGTTATTGAATCGTGGTTTTAATGAAATAATTACTTTAATTCGCTTCGGCTTTGCAAAAAAATCATTTCAATAATAATACAATTTTACCATGAATCGAATAATCTGCTTTATAGGTCTCAGTCTAGCTTTCTTTTCTAATGGCCAGTCTACCATCAAACCGCTGGTTGAAGCTTCTAATGGGATGGTGGTTACCACGCATCCACTGGCAAGTCAAGTTGGTCTCAATATTTTAAAGAAAGGAGGA
This sequence comes from Aquirufa sp., assembly GCF_044342065.1. Taxonomy (GTDB): domain Bacteria; phylum Bacteroidota; class Bacteroidia; order Cytophagales; family Spirosomataceae; genus Aquirufa. The sequence continues at coordinate 2,376 of NZ_JBIIQN010000015.1, forward strand.
AATGCGATTGATGCTGCTGTTGCTGTGAATTTCGCTTTAGCTGTTTGTCATCCTGCTGCTGGGAATATTGGCGGAGGTGGTTTTTTAGTGTATCGTTCTGCCAAAGGAAAAATCCACACGCTTGATTATCGTGAAATGGCCCCTTTAGCTAGTTCACGTGACATGTACTTGGATTCTTTGGGACAGGTCATTCCTGGGAAAAGTTTTGTTGGTATACATTCTGCTGGGGTACCAGGTTCTGTTTCTGGCATGGTTGCTATGCATAAGCGTTTAGGGAAATTACCTTGGGAAGAACTTGTTCAGCCATCGGTTGATTTGGCACGGAATGGCGTTGTATTAACTGGAAAAGAGGCAAGGGGCTTGAATCGAAATCGTTCAGATTTTATGAAGTATAATTTGGGTAGAGCCTATATGGTGAAAGCCGATAGCACGCTATGGGCAGAGGGAGAGCTATTTATTCAAAGTGATTTGGCCACTACACTTGAGCGCATATTAAAATATAAAGCCAAAGGCTTTTACGAAGGAGAAACGGCTAATCTGATTGTGAAGGAAATGGAAAGACAAGGAGGAATAATTTCACATCAGGATTTAAAATCCTATAAAGCCATTTGGCGAAAACCTCTTGTTAGTCACTATAATCAGTATTCCATCATTGGCATGCCACCACCATCTAGTGGCGGAGTGGCTATTGGTCAATTGTTCTCCATGATAAAACCCTATCCTTTAGCACGCTGGGGAGTCAGGTCTGATTCCACAATTCAAGTGATGATTGAAGCTGAACGTCGTGTTTATGCAGACCGAGCTAAATGGTTAGGAGATCCTGATTTTGTCAAGGTACCTTTAAAAGGTTTATTGGATTCTACTTATTTGATTTCACGAATTAAGGGCTTGGATTTTAGCAAAGCGACGAAAAGTTCTGATGTAGCAGCAGGTGAATTTGCAGGGTATGAAAGTACCGAAACAACCCATTATTCGATCGTAGATAAAGATGGAAATGCTGTAGCTATTACCACTACCTTAAATAATTCCTATGGAAGTAAGGTCTTTGTAGGTGGTGCTGGCTTTTTATTGAACGATGAAATGGATGATTTTAGTGCCAAAACTGGCGTTCCTAATTTGTATGGTTTGGTAGGTACAAAAGCCAATGAAATCCAACCGCGTAAACGTATGTTATCCAGTATGACACCTACTATCGTGACTGAGGGAAATAAATTAAAACTAGTTGTTGGTACCCCAGGTGGTTCTACCATCATAACAAGTGTTTTTCAAGTCATGTTGAATGCATTGGTTTTTGGAATGAATATGCAGGAAGCGGTGGAATTTCCTCGATTTCATCACCAATGGCTTCCAGATTTGACACGTTATGAGGCAAAAAGATTTGACGAGGCACAAGTGGCCCGACTTAAATCTAAATTCTATGAATTGACACCTTCGGGCGCAATTGGATTAGTAGAGGGAATCTTAATCCTCCCCGATGGGAAATATCAAGGAGGAGCAGATTCTAGAGGGGATGATACGGCCTTGGGTTATTGAAAAAGTTTCGCAACTAAAAAGGCTGCTGTCGCTGCAGCGGCCCCAATGGAGGTCACTTTTAATGAGCCTATGATAGGATTTTGACCTGTTACTTTACTCTTGAAATAACCAAAAATTAATAGGGCTAAAATGGTTACTGCCGCTGAATATTGTAAGCCATCTACTGGATTGTTAACGTAAAAATAGGGTAGAAGTGGAATGAAACCGCCTACGATATAGGAAATCCCAATGGTTAATGCTGAATTTCGAGCTCGATTTGGATTAGGTTTTTCCAGTCCAAGCTCAAATCGCATCATGAAATCTACCCACTTATCTTTGTCTTTTGAAATGGCCTCTACCACTATCTCTTGCGCTTCAGGGCTTAGGCCATAAGCTTCAAACACTTCCCTTATTTCTTCTTTTTCCCTTTCAGGTACTCGCTCAACCTCCTCGTATTCTCGTTTTAATTCAGCTTCGTAATGCTCTTGTTCGGTTTGACCTGCTAAAAATCCCCCTAATCCCATCGCAATAGATCCAGCCACAATTTCAGCTATACCAGCTGCTGTCACAATTGATGCAGAACCGGCAACCCCTGATAGGCCTGCTGCTAATGCAAATGGCACAGTCAATCCATCTGACATGCCAATCACCATATCGGTAATGAAATCAGAGCTTTTTAAATGCTTTTCGTGTAAATGGTGATCAGGTCCGTGCATATTTATTATTTTTATTTAATGCCATGCATCATGCGCTTCAGAGGTCCTGTAGCCAAAATATACATTAAGATAGCCGCTATGCCAGATAAAATGACAAATACCATGAAAAACTCATACAGGTTATGTATTTCAAATCCCAAGAAACTCGGGAGTGCTACACCTTTAATTATTTTGGTAGGTGGTAGCAATGCGCCTAAGGTTCCGGCTAAGGCATAACCTGCTGCATTAGCTATAAACCAAACGCCCATTAACAAAGAAGAAAATCTTTTTGGGGCCAATTTAGAAACCAAAGATAAACCGATAGGTGAAAGACATAATTCACCCATCGTATGAAATAAGTACATGACAAAAAACCAACCTACTCCTAATTTATTACTACCCAAATCCTTCACTTGATTAGCAATAATTAAGTAACCGATTGCCATTAATAACAAACCTATGGATTGTTTGGTAGGGGAATTAGGCTCTAATCCCTTTTTTTGAAGTCTTACCCATAAGAAGCTAAATGGCAATGCCAGTAAAATAATAAATATCGAATTAGCATTTTGAACCGAACTAGGAGGCAATTCTATTCCTAGGAAATGTAAATCAGTTTGTTGGTCAGCAATAAAAGTTAACGATGAACCTGCTTGTTCAAAAGCCGACCAAAAAAACATGACAAAAAATGCAATGATGTACATAACCCAAATCCGATCTCTTTCTACCTTGGTTAAGGTTTTATCCGTCATGATTAAAAACGCTAAACTAATGCCAGCGGAATAAATGATGGGATAAATCCAATCTTTAATTGGGTTAGCTTCTTCCGTTACGATGTAGGCATGTATTCCCAAAACCAGTACCAAAAACAATGCGCAGGTAGATAAGATGGATTTTGTGGAAAATTCTGCTTTCTCTGATTCCTCATTTTGTTGGGCTTGATCATTGAAACTAGGTTTTAGTCCCACAGCCTCACCCGATGGGGATACGATGTATTTGTTCTTTAAAAAATGAAATAATATGGTTCCAAATAACATAGCAGAACCAGCAGCGAGGAAGCCCCATTTGAATGCTTCTACATTTCGTACGCCATGTATTTTAACATCACCTAACAAAGGACAAATCAACATACCCAAGAACGCTCCCGTATTTATGCCCATATAGAATATAGTAAAAGCAGAATCTAGGCGATTATCACCTTTTGGATACAAGGAGCCCACCATGGAAGAAATATTGGGTTTGAAAAATCCATTTCCAAGGATAAGGAATAGTAAACCTGTCCACATCAAAATGTTTGCGAGAGGTAAATTATTCAAAAAGGTGCTTGCTGATCCGAAAAGGAATAATTGGCCAATTGACATGACAAATCCACCTAATATGATACAATTACGGTTTCCAAGGTACCGGTCAGAAACATAACCACCGAGCATGGGGGTTAAATAACTTAATCCCAAAAATCCCCCGTATAGAATCGATGCTTCGTTTTGTTTAAAGGCTAATGCATTGACTAGGAATAGCGATAAAATGGCACGCATGCCATAAAAATTAAATCGTTCCCACATTTCGGTGGAATAAAGTACATAAAGACCTTTAGGATGTGAAGTAGTATTTTGGGTCATAAATAGGTTGTTGATAATCGGCGAGCAAGATAAAATATCTTTGTTTAATTCATGCAAAAGTTGAATGATAAAATTTCATTCATCGTTTTTCATTTTGAAAAAAGATGTGAAACCTTTTTCGTAATATTGTTGGTTCAATTCGTTAACGAAAAATTAATTCAATTCATTCATGGGTAAGATTATCGCAATTGCAAATCAAAAGGGTGGTGTTGGAAAAACTACTACAGCTATTAATCTAGCTGCGAGTTTGGCTGCACTCGAGTTTAAGACGCTTTTGATCGATGCGGACCCACAGGCAAATTCAACATCAGGTCTTGGTTTTAATCCCAAAGAAGTGAGTCGGAGTATTTATGAATGTATGGTAGGAATAGCAACGGTTTCAGAAAGTATTTTAGCTACCGAAGTACCCTATTTAGATATTATCCCTTCACACATTGATTTGGTAGGTGCCGAGATTGAAATGATAAATTTGACGAATCGAGAGGGAAAAATGAAGGAAGCTTTAGGAGGCATAAAGGATCAATATGATTTTATCATTATGGATTGCTCACCTTCCTTGGGTTTGATTACAATTAACAGTCTTACCGCAGCAGATTCAGTTATTATTCCAGTACAATGTGAATATTATGCCTTAGAAGGTTTGGGGAAATTATTGAATACAATTAAGATTATTCAATCCCGATTAAACCCTGGCTTAGTTATTGAAGGAATTTTGTTGACTATGTATGATTTGCGCTTACGTTTGTCAAATCAAGTGGTTAATGAGGTGAATTCCCACTTTAAAAACATGGTTTTTGAAACCATTATTCCTCGGAATATTCGTTTGTCTGAATCCCCGAGTTATGGTATTCCGGCGATTCTGCATGACGCAGATAGTAAAGGAGCTATTAGTTATTTGAATTTAGCCAAGGAGATTATCCAAAAAAATGGCCTTTTACAAACCATTTGATAAATTAATACATGAGCGGTAAGCAAGAAACAAATAAGAAGCGCATTGGTTTAGGTAGGGGTTTGGGCGCTTTGTTAGAAGATTCAGAGAATCTTCAAAGTTCTGCACGTCAAGGTTCTGATAGCCTTGGGGGATTGGATGGCGTGAATTTAATGGAGGAAATTCCGTTGGAATTCATTGAGACGAATCCCTACCAGCCACGTGAGCATTTTGAGCAATCGGCTTTGCAGGATTTAGCCGAGTCAATTCGAATTCAAGGCATTATTCAGCCCATTACGGTTCGTAAGGTTGCACCACGCAAGTTTCAGTTGATTTCAGGTGAAAGACGTTTACAGGCATCAAAGATTGCAGGTTTGGTCCGAATTCCAGCATATGTACGTACAGCGGATGATCAACAGATGATCGAAATGGCTTTGATTGAGAATATCCAACGTGAAAATTTAAATGCTATTGAAATTGCGCTTTCCTATAAGCGATTAATGGATGAATGTAATTTACGTCAAGAGGATTTAGGTTCTCGCGTAGGTAAAAACCGATCTACGGTAACAAATTACATGCGCTTATTGAAATTACCACCACATATTCAGGTTGCGATCCGCGATAGTAAAATTTCGATGGGACATGCCCGTTGTTTAATTTCAGTCGAAAATAGCGAGGTTCAACAGCAATTATATTTAAAGACAATTTCAGAGGAGTGGTCTGTGCGCCGACTTGAAGATGCTGTCCGACAATCGGCGGCTCCAGCCATTGATACACCCACTGGAGGTACTTCCAAAGTAGATGCGAGCGAGTTGAGGCAATGGCAAAGTACATTAACCGATTTTTTCCATGCACCTGTTTCTTTGAAAATGAATGAACAAGGTAAGGGAGAAATGAAGATATCCTTTAAGTCGAAGGAAGATTTAATGAAACTGTTGGAGGCTATCCGATCATAATCTATGCGTCACCGAATATTTTTTGTGTTTTGCTCTTTAATGATTGCTTTTCAAAGCTTCTCTTACCAGGTAGATTCTTTGAATGCTGTAAATGTAGATACATTAAAGGCAGAAAAAGCTTATAAAATTATCCCAAGACAAGCTACGTTAAAGTCTTTGATGATTCCCGGATGGGGTCAGATTTATAATCGGCAATATTGGAAATTACCTTTGGTTGCGGGTGCATTTATTACCTTGGGGGTTATTGCCAATTATAATCAGGTGCGTTATACCAAGTACCGCAATTATTATTATGTTGTCTCCCCTCGTCCGGCTGATCCCAAATATATCCCACCTGCTACGGTACCAGTACTTTATGAAGATGGGGTTACCAGGAACTTGGACGTTAACCAATTAAAGCGAATTAATGACGGATTTCGACGGAATCGTGATTTTACTTATATCGGAATGGCTTTGGCTTGGGCTTTAAATATTATTGACGCAAACGTTAGTGCGCATTTAAAGACCTTTGATGTATCTGATGAGTTGAGTATTCGTGTAAAGCCAATCATGGAAATCGACCCTTTATCACAAGGTATGATGTCTGGATTAACCTTATCGTTTAATTTTAAAAAATGAGTGCTATGAGAATCGTTTTGATAGGTTATGGAAAAATGGGGAAAGAGATTGAGCGTTTAGCTATCAGTCGGGGTCACCAAATTGTGGCACGCATTGATGTAGATAATCAATCTGACCTTACTAAACTTAGTCTTGCAGATGTAGATGTGGCGATAGAGTTTTCGAATCCCGCCTCTGCTTTTTCAAATATTATGACCTGTATTGAAAAGCAAATCCCTGTTGTTTGCGGAACTACTGGTTGGTTAGCACAGAAATCACACGTTGAGGCAGCTACGGCAAAGTTTCAATCAACCTTCTTCTACGCATCAAATTATTCTATTGGGGTAAATTTATTCTTTAAATTGAATAAAACCTTGGCTAATTTGATGGCAGGGCATGCTCAGTACGATATTTATACCAATGAAATTCACCATGTTGAAAAGAAGGATTCTCCATCTGGAACTGCCATTACAATAGCGGAAGGCATAATGGATGCCTATCCCTCGAAAACTAAATGGGTTAATAATGAAATACCTGCTGCAAATGAAGTGGCTATATGGTCTCAGCGGGAATCCACTATTCCAGGTACGCACACTGTAAAATACATTTCCCCTGTAGATCAAATTGAAATTAAGCATGAGGCATTCAGTCGAGAAGGATTTGCGCTTGGTGCGGTGATTGCTGCGGAGTGGGTGAAAGATAAAAAGGGTGTGTTGGGTATGGATGACCTTTTAAATTGAATTTAACTTCCAAATCAGCAAAAACAAAGTACTTTATCAACGAATTTTAGTAAATACTGACAAATAAATTTATGAAAAAACAAGAGAGCACTAAGCCAAAAAATAAATCTGCCTTCCGGGAATGGTTGGATTCGGTTGTCTTTGCAGTTGTTGCTGCGACCTTAATCCGCTTTTTCCTTTTTGAAGCTTATACCATACCGACTCCTTCTATGGAGAGTTCTTTGATGGTAGGTGATTTCCTATTTGTTAGTAAAATGCATTACGGCGTTCGGACACCTAAAACTCCTTTGCAACTTCCTTTAACACATCAAAAAATTTGGTTTACTAATTTGCCATCTTATTTATCATGGCTTCAACTGCCTATTTACCGTTTGCCTGGTCTTTCTTCAATTAAGCAAGGCGATGCTGTCGTGTTTAATGTTCCTAATTTTGTGGAGGATGGTGATGCCCCTGTCGATTTGCGCACCTTTTACGTAAAGCGTTGTGTGGCAACACCAGGGGATGTTTTAGAAGTTCGGGACCAACAAGTTTTTGTGAATGACAAAGCGATGGAAAATCCTGAAAAGATGCAACATCCCGTTTTGATGAAGACTAAGGAAAATTTAGACGAATCATTTTTTGCAGATTATGGCATTCGTAATTCCCCAGACGCTGGTTATGATTCAGCAGATTGGTTACCATTAGCTGATTCAACCAATCAATTAATGGGGTATAAATTGAATACTTCAAAAAAGCATATTGATGAAATTAAGTCACTGCCATGGGCTAAATCTTTTGATTTGGATGTATTCAAGGATCCTAAAGGGCTAACTTACATTGATATGTTTCCCCATGATACGGTTGATTTTAAATGGAACCGGGATTTTTATGGTCCATTAAAGGTGCCCGCTAAAGGTATGACGATTAATTTAGATCGTAAAAATGTAAAGTTGTACCAGGAAGCAATACTTAAGTATGAGAGTAATACCGATATTGTTTTATCAGGTGAGAAATTAGTGAAAAATGGCAAGGCTTTAACCAGCTATACCTTTAAACAAAACTATTATTTTATGATGGGAGATAATCGGCATAATTCAGCTGATTCACGTTTTTGGGGATTTGTACCAGAAGATCATATCGTAGGTAAGGCAGTTTTCGTTTGGATGTCGATTGATCCCAATAAACCTTTGTTCTCATTGGACAAAATTCGTTGGAGTCGAGTTTTTCGTTTTGTTGAATAAAAAAAGGCGCTGAAAAACATCAGCGCCTTTTTTTTAGAGAACTTTTAGTACAAAGCCTTTTAGGTAATTACTTTCTGGATGGAATAAGTTAATGGGGTGATCAGGAGATTGTGTCATTTGATGAATGACTTGAATCTCTCTTCCAACGGCTATTCCAGCAGCAACTAGCATGTTATAGAATAAGTCTCTAGTAATTACTTGAGAACATGAATAGGTAAATAATAGGCCGTTTTTCTTAATCTTCTTAAGGGCTAACTCATTAATTTTTTGATATCCTTGTAATGCTTTATGTTTGGCATTCATGGATTTTGCGAAAGCCGGTGGATCCAAAACGATGATATCAAAGCTGTCTTCATTCGCTTTTAAAAATGGTAAAGTTTCTCCTACAATAGCTAGATGATCCAGGTTTTGCATTTTATTTAAGTCAATGTTTGCATTGACTAAGTCAATCGCTTTTGCTGAAGCATCAAGCGAAATAACGGAGTTCGCCCCAGCTTTTAACGCATACAATGAGAATCCCCCTGAATAACAAAAAGTGTTTAATACAGACTTTCCTTGGGCATATTGTGCTAAGAGGGCTCTATTTTCTCTTTGGTCAATGAAGAAACCTGTTTTCTGGCCTGTTATCCAATTGATAGAAAACGATATGCCATTTTCTTTAACTGTATAAGGGACTTTAACTTCTCCCAAAACAAAACCATTGGTACATGTTTGCGCATACTCGGTAGGTAAGGTTTCTTTACTTTTGTCGTAAATAGCTTTTATCTTCTTTCCCAACACAATTTTTATAGCTTCTACAATTTCATCTCGGTCACGATGCATTCCAATCGTGTGAGCTTGAAAAACTAAAACATCTTTGTAAAGATCCATGATTAGTCCTGGGCAACCGTCGCCCTCGCCATGAATTAATCGAAAGGTATTGGTATCTTTCAGGGGAAGTAAGCTTCGAAGATCCCAAGCATTTTGAATACGATTTTGCCAAAAAGCAGCTGTTGATTCGATTGCTTGAAAAGAGATTATTTTCACAGCGATACTTCCATGATGAAAATGTCCGGTACCTATAAATTCTTCCCGACTGCTGTAAACATTCACCCAGTCGCCATCTTGCAGGTTTGGACTCTGTTTACTGATGGCACCCGAAAAGACCCAAGGGTGAAAACGTTTGATTGGGGCTTCTTTTCCGTACTTTAATTGGACAAATTTTGAATTATTCATGCTGTAAAATTGCATAAAATTATTTGAATTCGGGCTCTCCAGATTCAATCCATGCGGAATACCAAAGATCTGCTATGTGTTTTATGGAATCTTGGAATCGTTTTTCTACTTGACTATTTAGTCTTTTATGGTAGTTTTCTATGTATAGAGTTGAGTAGGTTTTTTCTAATAGAAAACCTTTTTGCGAGTGTATGTATTTTTTTGAATCAAGCATTTCTTTGTTTAATTCTTTTTCTTGTTCTAGAAGATGTGGGAGCAATTGATGAGATTCTAAAATCCAATCCCATGTGGCTTTTATAGGTGATTCTAAGTATGATGCTGGGCCAATCCAATCTTCTAATTTCTCTTGTAAGTGTTCAGGTATTTTGGATTCCCAGAAACTGTGAATGCCAACTTGGTTGGTTTGTTGGCCATCATAATTCGAAGTTGTATGCAGCGGGACATGTGCATCAGCAACGTAATGCCCTAATTCTGCTGATATCTTGATAATACGCAAGGTGTCCCTGTCCAAAAAAGCGTATTTTAATGATTGATAAAATGTAGCGATATTCCACGGTATTATGCCATGTTTTTCTAAAGAATCTGCTGAATATTCCCTAGTCACCTCTTCCCAGGTTAGGTATTTGACCCGACTAATTTCATATCGATCTAGATCAATATAATGCCGGGCTGCCTCTTTGTCAAGGTTATGGCGGCGCTGATCAGGCAAAACAGCATAGGTCTCAATCTCATGAATATGTCGCTTATATAAATTAATCAGGGGAGGAGGTAAGCAAAAAATAGCCAATTTGTTGATTTTCCTGTGAGCGAAAAATCCCCATGGAATGTTTGGCTTTGTATCATATGAAATGAGCAGGAAGATTATTAAATATTTCATCTTCTTTTTTTAGTAGTGGTATTGTGTATTCTAAACCTTTTGATTACTTTTGCAATTCAATTTTACAGAAAAGAGAATTTTTTTAAAAAATGGCAAATCATAAATCAGCATTAAAGCGTATTCGGGCAAATGAATCAAAGCGTTTGCGCAATCGTTACCAACACAAATCTACTCGTACGTTGATCAAGAAATTGAGATTGACAACTGACAAGGCAATTGTTTCTGACTTGTTCAAACAAGTATCTTCTGCGTTGGATAAATTAGCAAAGAAAAATATCATTCATAAAAATAAGGCTGCTAATCAAAAATCTAAATTAGCTAAGTTGGCGAATAAAATAGCCGCTTAATACCTTATTATCAGATACTTGGTAAACCTCGCCTATGGCGGGGTTTTCTTGTTTATAGGCAGTACATTCGTGCATGGCCTCACGGAAAATTCAAGATTTATTAACTTCAGACCAACCGCGGGAGATTTTGCTTTCGAAGGGAAGGCATGTATTACGTATCGATGAAATTCTGGCAATTTTACTGGCAACCGGCACGCGTGAGAAATCGGCACTGGAAATAGCTCGGGAGTTGATTTACCTGGTAGAAGGAGATCTTGGCGTATTGGGGCGTTGGGGTTTGCCTGAGTATCGAAAAATCAAAGGAATTGGGCTTGCAAAAGCTGCTGTTTTGATAGCAGCGATGGAGCTAGGAAGGCGAAGGATAGATTTTGTTGCTACCACGTCTGTCGATTCTATACGAACGTCAGCAGATGCTTATCTTTTGCTCAAATCACATTTATCGGATTTAGGCCATGAAGAGTTTTGGGTAATTTACCTTAATCGTGCGGCACGCGTACTTAAAAAGGAATGTATTAGTCGGGGTGGAATAACGGGAACTGTCGTGGACATTAAAATCATTATGAAAGCTGCATTACACTTACAAGCTTCGAGTTTAATAATAGCCCATAATCATCCTTCAGGTCAATTGCAGCCAAGTTTAGCGGACAAACAATTAACCTTACGTTTGGTGGCTGCTGCAATAAGCTTAGATATGACCGTGGCTGATCATTTAATTCTTAATGCAAGTACCTACGTAAGTTTTGCAGATGAGGGATGGATGTAAACAAAGAAAGAGGCATTATTTTCCTCTTTCTTTGTAAATCTTTTGAAGTTTTGCTCCTACAACGATTGAAATCGCGAACAAAATGATAAAAAATGCTGCTCCTGAATATCCCATAGTATTAAATTATTTGTGCAAAAATAACAATTTGTTTAGAGTAATCCTTTGGTACTCGGCAAAGAATTTAAATTTTTTACATCACGCTCAACAGCCATACGGATCGTTTTGGCGAAAGCTTTAAAGATTGCTTCAATTTTATGGTGCTCGTTTTCTCCTGTTGCTTGAATATTTAAATTACATTTAGCAGCATCAGAAAAAGACTTAAAGAAATGGGAGAACATTTCAGTTGGCATTTCCCCTATCATTTCACGTTTGAAACTAGCATCCCAAACTAGCCAATTACGTCCCGAGAAATCCAAAGCTACTTGCGCTAAGCACTCATCCATGGGCAATAAAAATCCATAACGATTTATGCCACGTTTATCACCGAGTGCAAGGGTGAATGCTTCACCAAGTGCTATTCCGGTATCTTCGATGGTGTGGTGTTCATCTATGTGTAAATCACCGTCCACCACTACAGCTAAATCTACATTGGCATGTTTGGCAATTTGATCTAACATGTGATCAAAAAAGCCTAATCCAGTATGATTATTTGATTTGCCACTTCCGTCTAAATTCAATTCAATTTGAATTTTCGTTTCATGGGTGTTACGCGAATGACTAACTTTTCGAGCGGGTAGCCTAAGGAATTGATAAATCTCATCCCAGCCTGTACAAGTTAATGCAAGGCTATCCTGTAATTCAGTAGCAATTGTTTGTTTGCCTATAAATATGCCTTGGGAACCTAAATTCTTAGCTAATTGAATATCGGTTTCTCGATCACCCAACACATAGGAATTGACTAAATCGTAATCTGGACTGAAATAGCTCTCTAGCATGCCTATTCCAGGTTTTCGTGTGGGTTTGTTATCAGAAGCAAAGCTGCGGTCTATGTGAATAGTTGTAAATTCTATACCCTCTGAAGCTAAAATTTCAAGCATTTTGTTATGAGCCGGCCAAAAGCTTTCCTCCGGAAATGCGCTAGTACCTAAGCCGTCTTGGTTGGTTACCATGACTAATTCGTAATCCAATTCTTGGGTTATTTTCTTCAAATTGGAAATTACATTAGGAAGAAATGCTAATTTCTCAAAGCTATCAACTTGTTGGTCTGTAATGGGTTCTTGGATAATCGTCCCATCCCGGTCAATAAACAATACTTTTTTCATAAAACAAAGGTAATGAATGCCGCGTTAATATTTTAAAAATAAGCAGATACTTATTGTATGAAATCCGTTCAGTCCTTGTAATTTTGCATTCTATGAATCAATCGTTTTACGTTATAAATGCCGAAGAAAAGTCGCAAATTTTAAACCGACTTGCCACTTTTATCCATGAGCCTGTAGAAAAGGTAGAAGAATTGTATCCGGTTTGGGAGGCAATCATTTTAGGGAGCTTATTGAAACTAGTGCGTAATCGAATTCGGTATAATGCGTTGTACAATTTTATTTTGCAAAAGCCGGCACCTACCTCGGATATTGAAGCCTTTTTGTCCGTGGAAGGTGGTGTATATAACATTGAAAATATAGCTAGGTTTGGGGAGGGGATGATGGGAATCTTAATTCCAGATAAAAAAAGTGCCATTGCTATGTTGCTTTCTCGTGAAATGGGAGCGAAGAGTTCATCTATTTTAAAAGGATTAACCTTGTTTTTTGGTATTTATGGGTATCAGATAAAGCAAGAAGCCTATTCTTCATTAAGAGATTGGAAAGCTTATGGAGAATATTTTACGGGTTTAAAGCAACAGTTTTTTGTTCTTTGTCCAAGTCATATTCAATACAATGTCTCAGAGATTTTGCTTTTGTCTGATATTCTTCGTGTTGATACAGGCGCTTTATTAACGTATTCAGATGATCAAGAGCCTTTGAAAGAAGGCGGAGTATTGCAAAATTTGACTCTGAATACTTTCATTTATATGCTCATCATTTTAATCTTGGGCGCCGGAGTAATTTGGTATACAAATTTTAGAAGCACTGAAACGGAAGAGGTGGTCTCAGATACAGAGGAAATCATTCCAATAGACAGCTTGAATAAACTTAATGATAGTTTAACCCGCGCGGTACTTGATTCAACAAAAATGCGTGCTGATTCGTTGACGAGCTTGGTTTGGCCCAAAGGGAAACCATTTGATATTCCTAAATCGTCGGTTATTGTTGGAATGCATCGATATTTGTCAGATTCAACCCAAACAGAACCTATTGAATTACTAGCTAGTGAACTTGTTTTTGATGAGCAAAGTGATTTGTTAGACGAACCTTTGGATTATGTATTTAAGCGCGCAGCTGAAGGCTTAAATCGATATAAAGGAGTTACACTAAACATCATTGTTCAATCCGGTAAAGGAGACAGAGCATCATTAAAACGTGGATTTGTCATCAAGAATCGTTTGGTGGGAGAGGGTTTGTCTCCTTCACGCGTCGAAGTAAAAACGGGTACGCAAAACGGTGTAATTTTCAATCTTTCCAAGAGCGATATATTAAAATAATCCAATTCATTTGCTTTCTATTGTAAGTATGCATACTTTTGTGGCATATTAGTACAAATGCATCCGCATAAATCGATTACAAGCAATTGTAAATCCCCTTCCAGATTGTTTAGAGGGCTATTAGGTTTGATTACGGATGTGTTAGGGCATCATAATTAAACATAAAAATCATGAGTGAAAAAATTCGCTTTGATAGTCTTCCTTTGTCGGAAGGTATCCAAGAAGCAGTTAAAGAAATGGGTTTTGAGTACGCTTCCCCCATTCAATCGGAAGCTATTCCCTACGTTTTAGAGGGTCGCGACGTCATCGGCCAAGCGCAAACAGGTACGGGTAAAACCGCTGCCTTCGGTATCCCCATGATCGAACATATCGTACCATTCGAGAAGTTCGTTCAAGCCATCATTTTATGTCCTACCCGTGAATTAGCGGTTCAAGTTTCTGAAGAAATGAAGAAGCTGGCTAAGTTTACCAAAGGTGTGTGGGTGACTACCGTTTATGGTGGTGATTCAATTGATCGTCAGATTAAATCGTTAAAAGCTGGAGCCAACATCGTTGTGGGTACTCCAGGCCGTGTGATTGATTTAATTGAGCGCCGTGCCTTGAAGCTCCAACAAGCATCAATGATTGTGTTGGATGAGGCAGATGAAATGTTGGATATGGGTTTCCGTGAGGATATCGAAAGTATCTTACAAGAAATGCCAAACGAACGTCAGACAGTCTTGTTCTCTGCGACCATGTCGAAGCCTATATTAGGATTGACTAGTCGTTATTTGACAGATCCTAAATTAGTGAAGGTTGTTAAAAACGAAATTACGAACGTTAACATCGAGCAATTGTATTTTGATGTGAAAGGTCGTGCGAAGATGGAGGTTACTACGCGTTTGATTGATTTTTACGCATTGAAGTTAATGTTGATCTTCTGTAATCAGAAGAAGCGTGTGGACGAAGTGGTTGAAGAACTCGTTTCTCGTGGCTATGCTGCGGAAGGTTTACACGGTGATTTGCGTCAAAGCCAACGTACTCAAGTAATGAACCGTTTCCGTAATGGAAATGTATGTATTTTGGTAGCAACTGACGTAGCTGCGCGTGGATTGGACGTTGACAATGTGGATGCCGTAATAAATTACGATATTCCTTTAGATGAAGAATATTACGTACATCGCATCGGTCGTACAGGTCGTGCTGGTAAATTCGGTAAGGCATTTACGCTTGTAGTAGGTTCTGAGCGCAATCGTTTGCGTGAAATCATGAATTACACCAAAGTTAAAATAGACAAAGGTGTTATCCCATCGTTTACGGATGTAGTTGGCATTAAAAAAGGCATGTTTATTGAGCGTGTGGCTGCTACAATCAATGAGGGAGATTTAGAAGTATTCGCTGATTCTTTGGAAAACTTGCAGCATGCCGGTTTTTCTACTGAGCAAATCGTTGCTGCCTTGGTAAAAATGAACATGGGAATTCAGAAAAATGAGTTCGGTGACGAGAATTTAGAGGGTGAATTTGAGCGCCAGTCTCGTAAGTATGGTCGTGAAGAGCGTGGTGGCGGTAGTTACCGAGATCGTGATTCACGCGGTGGTGAACGTCGTGGTGGCGGTCGTTTTGATCGTGAATCACGTGGTGGTTACGGCGATCGTGGTGGCGATCGTGGCGGTCGTTTTGAAAGAGGTTCTGAACGCGGTAGTGGCCCACGTGGACCACGCGTTGATCGGGAAGGAAAGCCATATAAAACAGATGAAAATATGGTTCGTATGTTTGTGAATATTGGCTTTAATGAGAAAATTTCTCCTTCCAATATTGTTGGTGCTTTTGCTGGAGAAACAGGTATTCCTGGAAATGTATTAGGTCAAATTCAAATTGAGAATAAGCATACCTACGTTGATGTTCCAAAGGAATATGCAAACCAGGTTATCGATAAGATGGTAGGTGCGCAAATTAAAGGCAAACGCGTTTTAGTCGAAATCGCTAAGCCCGTATAATTAATTTTTTTGAGAGGGGGTAACCGTTGGGTTGCCCCCTTTTTTTATGACTTTTTTAGCAAAAAGTGCTGTTTAGGTGCAATCGGTCTTAATGAAATGATGCCCAATTCAAAAAGCTCTACGGTATGAATGGCTAGTTGGTTTGAGGCGAAAGACTTCCAATTTAGAAGCGTTCCCTTATTTTTTCTAATATTCAAGCAAATGAGTATGGCTTCTTGATCTTGCATAAGATCTTCAATTTGATTTAACTCAAGTACTTGAACTTTGGAAAAATCTATCACATGCATTTTTCCTGCAGGTAGTTTTAAGTGTTTACCTATTCCATGTATCAGGGCTTCGGAAAAATTACTCGGATTTTGTTTATAAATGGGATCTATAACATGTGTATATAAAGCAAATACAAATGGGGAGTGTAATCCGTGTGCTGTTTGTGCTTTCCAGTTAAAGGCTAATCTGGTAATCATTAGTTCTGGGCAAAAGTAGTAGTCAGTGAAAATGCGGGTATTTCGACTTCAAATGTTTCTTGATTCATCAAATTTAGAAATGTATAATATCCACTCATTTTGCCAAATTCCGACATTAATGGACATCCTGAGGTATAAGTAAAGGATGTAGATGGTTCTAAAATAGGTTGTTGGCCTATAACCCCTAATCCTTTAACTGTTTCTTGATGCAATCCTCCATCGACAATTAGCCAATATCTACTTACTAATTGTACGGGTTGGTTTGACCGATTTAAGATAGTAATTTGGTAACTGAAAAAGTATTGGTAAGGTTTTTGTATCTCCATATCAGGTATATGGTTTACAAGTACCTCAATTGAAATTTCAGGTTTTGAATCAGTTGACATGTTAACTTTCTAATGATTAATACTACATTAAAATTACAGGATTTACTGCAGAATGATTGGAAAATTGTCTTGAAATATCTGATTGATTCCGATAATTTTAAAAGCTTAGCTAGAAAGGTAGAAACGGCTTATCAAGTGGAGACCGTTTACCCACCTGTTGAGCTGATTTTTGAGGCATTTAACTTATGTCCTTACCAAAAAACCCGTGTAGTTATTATTGGTCAAGACCCCTATCATGGTTTCGGACAAGCGCATGGATTAAGTTTTTCTGTCCCCAATGGATGCACTTTCCCACCTTCGTTAAAAAATATTTTTAAGGAATTGTTCAATGATTTAGGCGTGATGCGAGCTTCTGGCGACTTAACGGATTGGGCAAATCAAGGGGTTTTGCTATTAAATTCAGCGCTTACGGTGCGTGCCGGCGAGCCTGGTTCTCATGCTTCTCTAGGTTGGAATGAATTTACGAAAGCTGTATTTCATGTTTTAAATGAAAAAAATGAGCCCTTGGTCTTTTTATTATGGGGAAATTTTGCCCAGCAATTTGCTTCGTTGATTGATAATTCAAAACACCTTGTCATAAAAACAGCTCATCCCTCACCTTTATCTGCCAATCGTGGCGGATGGTTTGATACTAAGTCTTTTTCAAGAACGAATACTTATTTGTTGGAAAATGGAATGAACAGCATTCAGTGGGTCTAAAGTCTTTTTAGTTGGCTAGGGAAATACACAAATTGATTAGGGAATTCTTGCAAAAAGAACGAAGAAATAAGGCTTTCGATGGCTTCTTTTTTGGTTTCTTCTGAGGCAGGAATTAGGCATTGGATTGAAAATCCTTTCGAATCGGGTTCTTGATGAGAACTAATTTCAAAAACATGCGCTTGTTCAACAAATTCCCAGGTATTTAATTCAGGTACTATGTGCATGGTTAATGCTTTAATAGCCTGTGCCTCTATGTTGTTTTCTACGAAAATCGAAATGTTGTATTGAATCATAGATTTATGGTCTTTTTTGCAAGTGCTTTGTACATGATTTCAGCTGTGTGGTAAGCTTCCTTATCGATTCCATCTTTAATTTGATGTCGACAAGAAGTTCCATTCATGGCGATGATTGTTTTACTTTTGGTAGCTAATAAACGGGGATACAAAGCCAAATTAGCTATTTCTTGAGATAAATTATAGTGTTTTTTGTCATATCCAAAGGATCCAGCCATACCACAACAACCCGTTGGCAATAATTCAACTTCATAGTTCTGAGGAAAGGATAGAACCTGTCGTGTACTACTGATACCAGCTATTGATTTCTGATGGCAATGGCCATGAAGAACAATTTTTTCGGCTTTATCCGTAAATATGTCCCTATTAATGTTTTTTGCTTTGATTTCCCGAAGTAAAAATTCATCAAGTAATAGGCAGTTTTCTTTAAGTTTTAATGCTTGCTCGCGTTGATCCTCGTCAACGAGTTGGGGTATCTCATCACGGAAACTCAAAATCGCACTTGGTTCAATCCCAATAAAGGGGTGTTGGGCTGTGATTAGCTCGTGTAATTGAGCGACGTTTGTTTGCGCAAGTTTTTTAGCAAAAGCCAACATTCCTTTCGAAATGTAAGATCTACCACTAATTATTTGATTTGGAATGGTAACGCCATATCCCAGTTCATTTAAAAGAAGAATCGTTTTTTTACCTAGGTTTACCTCATTGAAATTGGTGAATTCGTCGGCGAATAAATAAACAAATCCTTTAGGAAATTGATCTTGTGGGTTTCGTTTACTGTAGCGTTTAAACCATTTTTCCAAACTAGTAAAATGCACTTCTGGTATACTCCGGTTCCATGAAAATCCCATGGCTGATTTAACAATCAAGGATGTTCCTGGAAAGTTGATAATTAAATTATAAAGTGGGGCAACGTGGCTCGCTAGTTTTTGAAGCTTAGGGAAATGGCCGATTAATTGAGTTCTCCAGGGTGTCCCTTTTTGTTCATGATTTTTCTGGTAGGTTTCCGCTTTTAGTTTGGCCATATCAACTCCAGAGGGACATTCTGTTTGGCAACCTTTACAAGATAGGCAAAGGTCTAAAACTTCCAAAAGTTCTGGGTTAGCATAGGCCTCTGTACCTTGTTCGGTTATGAGTTGGCGGAGGGTATTGGCGCGACCCCGCGTACTATCTTTTTCTTTTTGACTAGCCATAAAGCTCGGGCACATGGTGCCACCACTCAGAGCTGTTTTTTTACAATCACCAGAACCCGAACATTTTTCAGCTAATCCTAAAGGACTGTGGGTATCAGGATACGTAAAATAATAGGAGGCGGGACTTGTCTTTTCTTTTCTTCGAAACGCTTCATCCATAGGCGGGGTATGAACTATTTTGCCTGGATTTAGGATGTTATTAGGATCAAAAAGTTGTTTAACCTCAACAAAAAGATTATACACTTCCTGGCCCATTATTTGAGGAATAAATTCACCACGCAATCGTCCATCACCATGTTCGCCACTAAGCGACCCTTGGTATTTTTTTAGTATTTCTACGGTATCTGAAAGGAGAGAGCGAAAAAGTGTTTTTCCTTCAGGGCTATGAATATCTATAAAGGGTTCAATATGTAATTCTCCAGCACCGGCATGGGCATAATAGGCTGCTTGAATTTGATGCTTGGCTAATAAATCTTGAATTTCAGTGACATAGGCTGGTAGGTCTATTGGCGCAACCGCACAGTCTTCAATCAGATTTACAGGCTGTTTATTGCCGGATAAATTACGAATCAACCCCAAACCTGCTTTTCTAATTCCCCAGCCTTTGTTTATTTCTTTGTCATACAATACGGGGAACGCATAAGCTAATTTCGCTTTTTTAACTTTTTCGATACAGGAAGCAATTTTAACATCCAGTTTTTCTTGGGTTTCTTCTCGGAATTCAACCATTAAAATGGCTGCAGGATTTCCCTCAATAAATTTACGGTCTTCTTTGAAGTTTGGATGATTGTCTGTGAATGAAAGTATAAAATCATCCACTAATTCTGATGCTGTGGGTTCGCAGCTAAGAGAAATCAAATTGGCTTTCAGTGAATCCTGTAAACTGTTACAATGTAGACAAAGCAGCCCAATAAAAGGCTTAATTTCCTCTAATACACGTAATTTTGCGGCATGAACAACAGCTAGTGTACCTTCAGATCCAGCAAGTAGTGCTGACAAATTAAATGGAGTGCCATTTGAATTAAACGGTTGCATTTCAATGAGTGCATCGAGTGCATATCCAGTATTTCGTCGTTTAATTTCAGCTTTGGGGAATCGGTTTCGAATTAGCGCTTGAACCTCTGGATTATTTAAAATTCGATGTAATTCGCGATATATTTTGCCTTCTAAATTATTAAGTGTTGTTTTTTTGTAGAATTCCTCTGTGCTGAGGGGTTCCGTGTGGATTTCAGTTCCATCGGATAATATCGCGCGCGTTTCCAATAAATGATCTCGCGTAGTTCCCCAAACAATGGAATGAAGCCCACATGAATTATTCCCAATCATTCCACCAATCATGGCGCGACTAGCTGTAGATGTTTCAGGGCCAAAAAATACATTTGCGTCCGCTAAATGATTATTCAAATCATCTCGAATGATTCCAGGTTCTACCCAAACGGAATGCTCTTTTTTATTGAGTTGAATAATTTTAGCCATTCGGTTTGAAACCTCCATGACAATTCCATCGCCTACGACTTGCCCAGCAAGTGATGTACCGGCTCCACGCGGAATAATACCTGTTTTGTGCGTTGCTGCAAATTGAATTAGCCTTTTGATGTCCTTTGGGCTAGCTGGGAAAGCAACTGCTTGCGGTTGAACTTCATATACGGAAGCATCCGTCGCATACATGCGTTTGGTTAGTCTACTTGTTTGAGCATCATTGAAATAAAGCTCACCCTCAAAATGTAAACTAAGTTGTTCGATTTCTCGATTACTCCAATGCATGTATCTTCGAATTGAATTTTAAAATTACAAAATCCAATCTTACCAACATATAACCATTCAAAGTTTCTGATAGGCAATTCATCCGAATGCACGAATTCCTTTCAATTTAAATTGTAAATTTGAGTTCAAACTGAAATTTATGTTCTTTTTAAGACAAGTTTACGAGAGTTTTCTATTTGCCTACCAGGCATTACGTTCCAATGTATTGCGCACAACATTGTCCTTACTCGGTGTAAGTATAGGCATTTTTGCCATTGTGGCAGTATTTACAGCGGTTGATTCTTTAAATAACAAGATTCGAAAAGAGATAGATTCCTTTGCAGGTTCAGGTGTTTTATATGTGGGTAAATGGCCATGGCTCATGCAAAATAATTATCCGTGGTGGAAGTATTTGAATCGTCCAGAAATGAAGTATACGGAGTATAAATACTTAAAAGATAACTTGGAGCACGCGGAAGCCGTTGCCATTATGGATGGTGGTAGGACCGCCAATGTGAGTAGAGGAAGTAATAGTATTGATGCGAATATGACTGGCGCTTCTTATGAATACAACCAAATTACAAGTACGCCTATACAAGATGGAAGGTATTTTTTGCCAATTGAATCGGATAATGGTTTGTTTGTTTGTATTATCGGAGCTAAGGTTGCCGAAACGCTAGTTGATGGTCGATCCGCTGTTGGTGAGGTAATTAAAGTTAACGGAATTAAGTTTTTGGTTATTGGTGTAATTGAAAAGAAAGGGGAGGATATGTTGAATTTTGGAGGTACACCAGATGAGAAAGTAATTATTCCGTATACTACATTTGAAGCGGTATTTCAAAAAGATAAGCCAGCGCCGGATATTGCAGTTAAAGCATTTAAAGATGATGTAGGACAAGCAGCTTTGGAAGGTGAAATAACGGGTATGATGCGGAGTTTACGCTCAATTAAGCCCAAGCAAGAAGATAATTTTTCCGTAAATCGACTGGATGGATTACAAGCTTTTTTTGACGGTATTTTTGCGGCACTTAATATTGCCGGTGCTTTGATTGCCGGTTTTTCTCTGCTTGTTGGTGGTTTTGGAATCGCCAACATCATGTTTGTTTCCGTAAAGGAGCGTACCAATATCATCGGTATTCAGAAATCTTTAGGGGCAAAGAATTATTTTATATTGTTTCAATTTTTGTTTGAAGCTGTTTTCTTGAGTTTAATTGGAGGCTTTGTAGGGATAGGCCTCGTTATTTTGATTACTTTGGTTCCTCAAGAAGCTTTGCCGCTTAGTTTGACTACAGCTAATGTCTTGAAGGGATTATTTATATCAAGTTTTATTGGTGTTTTATCTGGAATTATCCCGGCATGGGTAGCTGCCAAAATGGATCCTGTAATAGCCATACGATCGAAGTAATTAACAAATAAAAAAGCCACCAAATTCGGTGGCTTTTTTATTCAATGAAAACCCTAATTAGATAGACAATGTCGCTAATACGGAGTTCATGTTGCGAACAGCTTCAGCTGACTTGTTAAATGCAGCTTGCTCTTCTTCAGTTAATTTATAGTCAACAATTTTTTCCCATCCGTTTTTACCTAAAACGACAGGAACGCCAAGGCAGATATCTGATTGGCCATATTCACCATCCAAGGATACACAGCAGGACATAATTTTCTTCTCATCACGTACGATTGCTTCCACTAAAGCAGCACCAGCAGCACCTGGCGCATACCAAGCTGAGGTTCCTAATAACCCTGTTAAGGTAGCACCACCGACCATGGTATCAGCGACGACTTTATCCAATGTTTCAGCGTCTAAGAATTGACTAACGGGAACCCCGTTATAGGTAGCAAGACGTTTAAGCGGTATCATGGTAGTATCACCGTGTCCACCTATTACGGTTCCGTGAATATCATTTATCGAAACATCCATGGCTTTGGATAAATAGCATTTGAAACGTGCAGAATCCAATGTGCCACCCATACCGATTATACGGTGTTTGTCTAAACCAGCAACTGATTTTGCAAGGTACGTCATGGTATCCATTGGGTTGGAGATGATTACAATGATTGGGTTTTTTGAATATTTGAGAATGTTTTCAACCACGCTTTTTACAATTCCCGCATTAACACCGATTAATTCTTCACGTGTCATACCTGGTTTACGAGGTAAGCCTGAAGTAATTACTACTACATCTGAATTGGCTGTTTTTGAATAATCATTTGTTGAGCCAACCAACTTGGTATCAAAACCAAACAAAGAGGCTGTTTGAAACATATCAAGTGTTTTGCCTTCAGCAATACCCTCTTTGATATCTAATAAGACTAATTCATCTGCTAATTCTTTTCTAGCGATGTTGTCAGCACAAGTTGCACCTACGGCACCTGCTCCTACTACGGTGATTTTCATTTTTTATATTTTTTGGAATGATTAGACTAAAAACGACGCTAAAATAAGACATAATCAGCAATAATTGAACCAAATTTTAAAATCAATGTGAATAAGGATAAACCCCACTTGATATTAGTATCATTTTTGTATATTTAAGGATTAATTGGTGTCAATGGAAACTCAAACAAGCTTTATCGACCGGGTAATTTCGTCCCAATATTTCAAAAAGGCTATGGAAAAGGCTGAATCCGTTTTCATGAATGATAAATTAGGCATGTTGGGCCTTTTGCAAAAATCATTAATCAAGGTGCAAGAATTAGCGGCAACCAGTAATATATCGGTCGTTAAGTTATTGAATCATTACATCGTTCTTTTTAGTGAATTAATTAAGGCTTACATTTCGGGTTCATACAAGAAATTACCTGCCGTTACGTTAGTTAAACTAGTGGCTGTCTTAATCTATTTTATTTCCCCATTTGATTTTATACCCGATGTTCTACCATTTGTAGGTTTTGCAGATGATTTAGCCGTAGTAATGTGGGTTGGTAAGTCAATAAAAAATGAGTTAGACGAATTTGAAAAACATACGAATGTTTGACGCCTGCACAAGGATTATTAATGACTATTGAATATATTTACAAATTAAAAAATAGACTATTATGAATATCTCAAGTATATTATTGTTTCTAAATGGTTTAGGTGGTGGCGAGTTATTGTTGATCGGCCTAGCGATTTTATTGTTTTTTGGGGGTAAAAAATTACCTGAGTTAATGCGAGGTCTTGGAAAAGGTATTCGTGAGTTCCAAGATGCAAAGAACGAAGTGAAAGATCAGATTAATAAAGAATTAGACGAAACCAAGAAGTAATCTTTCCGTTTTTGTTTTAAATGCATAGTTGGCTTAAGCCAACTATGCTTTTGTGTTTAAAAAGAATCCCTTTTTTTAATGAATCATACTCCACTTGCCTACTCGGAAATACGTCGAGAATTACTGGCTGGCAAATATACATGTGTTGAAGTTGTTCAAGGGCATTTAGCGCAGATATCGCTTTGTAATGACCAATTGAATGCTTTTTTAACCGTGTATGCTGAGGAAGCTTTATTGAGAGCTGCTGAGATTGATGTCAAAATCAAAGAGGGGAATGCAGGCCCATTAGCTGGCCTTGTTGTAGGCATTAAAGACCTACTTTGTTATGCTGATCATCCAAGTCAAGCGGGAAGTCAGATTTTAAATGGATTTAAGTCAACTTTTTCAGCAACGGCCGTTCAGCGATTATTGGATGCCGATGCGATTATTATAGGCCGGCAAAACTGTGATGAATTTGGTATGGGTTCCACAAATGAAAATTCATCATTTGGTCCAGTACTTAATTATGCCAATCCTAGCCATGTGGCAGGAGGGAGTTCAGGCGGGTCTGCAGTGGCTGTTCAGGCCGGCATGTGTCAGGTTTCACTGGGTACTGATACTGGGGGCTCTATTCGTATGCCTGCCGCTTTTTGTGGTATAATGGGGCTGAAACCTACTTATGGTCGCGTATCCCGTTGGGGTTTAATTGCTTATGCCTCATCATTTGATACCATTGGACCGATGGGACATCACGTTGATGATTTAGCGCTAGTCTTACAGACGATTGAAGGAAAAGATGGATATGATAGTACGCTGATGGAGGATGTGGCGTCAACTTATGTTTCGAATAAACGTGTTGCTTATATTAAAGAAATTGTTGAGCACCCCAGTTTACAAGTAGAAATACGGGATGCTTTTTTTGAGCAGGTTACCCAAATGAAAAATGCAGGTTATGAGGTGATTTCTGTAGATTTTCCGTTCATTGATCAGTTGTTGCCAACGTATTATGTTCTTACAACTGCTGAGGCAAGTTCGAATTTAGCTCGTTTTGATGGTGTGAAGTTTGGTTATCGTACAAACGATGCGAGCGATTTAATGGATATGTACAAAAAGACGCGTGATGAGGCATTCGGGGAAGAAGTTAAGCGTAGAATTATGCTGGGTACTTTTGTGTTGAGTGCAGATTATTATGATGCATATTATACTAAAGCACAGCAAGTTCGTCGTTTAATACAAGAGCGAACGTTGGATGTTCTGTCTACCTGTGATTTTATTGTTTCACCTACGACTTCTTCCACAGCATATAAGTTAGGGGAAAAAACATTGGACCCGCTTCAAATGTATTTGGGAGACTTGTTTACCGTTCAAGCAAATATTACCGGTTTACCGGCCCTGTCCATACCCATGGGTGTTGATTCTTCAGGATTGCCTATGGGTTTTCAAATAACGGGAAGGGCGTTTGATGAACAAGGCTTGTTTGAATTTGCAAAAAGTATTGAAAGATGATGAATAGATTATTGAATTTGATGGTGTTTTGCCTGATTGGTCTTCCCGTTTGGGGGCAGATTACATCGGCTACGCCAAATGTCCAAGAAGTCAATTCGGTGAGTAAATACCTGCCGAAATTAGATTTGGATAAATTAGATTCTTTGCCTCAACTTGTTCAAGGGATGCCATCGTCTTATAAGATAGATCCAGCCCTTATTGCTTCTCGTTTTGCCAAAATCCAAAATCAAATTCCTTTGGTTTATAATGAGCATACTCACCAGTTTGTTGAATATTTTGCGTTTAAGAAGGCTGAGTTTACCCGAAGGATGTTGGAAAGGCGTGATGTTTATTTTCCATTGTATGAAAAGTATTTAAAGCAATACAATCTTCCGGAGGAGTTGAAATACCTTTCTCTTATTGAATCAGGTTTAGAAACGAAGGCCGTTAGTAATAAAGGTGCCGGAGGTCTATGGCAATTCATGCCCTATACTGCGCGAGGTGGATTTGGTTTACGGGTTGATGGAAATGTAGATGAGCGATACGATCCAGAAAAGGCAACCATAGCTGCATGTAAGTATTTGAAGCAATTGTACGAAATTTTTGGTGATTGGCATTTGGCTTTGGCAGCGTATAATACTGGTCCAGGAAATGTGAAGCGGGCCATTCGTAAATGTGGTAAGAGTGATTTTTGGGGTATTTATGAATGCTTACCTAAGGAGACAAGAGCCTATGTTCCCAAATTTATTGCCATGGATTACATGATGAATTATAGTTGGGAGCATTCAATTGTAGCTGACAAATGGCTTAAAAAAATACCTGTTGATACGATTCAGATTAAAGGCTTTTTGAATTTGACTCGATTTAAAAAATATGCCAAGATAAAATCGGATACTTTTCAGTATGTAAATCCCCATTTGATGTCCTCTACGATTCCGAATGATAGTCGTAGCGTAGTTATTTATATTCCAACTAGCAATTTTGAATTCTTCAAGGCTAATCGGCAGTCAATTTTAGATTCAGCTGGATTTAACAATCAAGTTCAAGCGGATAGCATGGCCACTTCGGTTGTTGAAAAACTAGTCAAGAAAAGATATAAAGTTAAAAAAGGGCAAACATTGTATGATGTTGCGCGCATTTTACAAGTATCGGTTTCCGATTTAAAAAAGCTTAATCGTCTGCGTTCCAATAAAATTAAGAAGGGCAAAACCCTGGCTTATTTTGTCCGTGTTAAACAGCAAGTTGTGGCATCTGCGACTGTTTCAGGTAAAGATGAAGCTGATGTGGAAGAGGCGGAGCCAATTGTAAAGAAGAAGAGTAAAAAAACGAAGGCTCGATACCATAAAGTTAGATCTGGCGATACGCTTTCAGAAATAGCGGACCAATATCCGGGATTGACGGTTTCTAAATTGAAAAAACTTAATCATTTACGCGCATCATCCACGTTAAGGCTAGGGATGCGTTTACGAATTAACTAACATGATCGCATATTTAAAAGGCAAATTAGCTCACAAAGACCGTACGCATGTCATCATTGATGTACAGGGAGTTGGTTATGAAGTGAAAATTTCATTGCAAACCTTTGATGCGCTGAAAGATGGCCATGAAAATGTGCAGCTTTTCACGCACCTTCAAATTAAAGAGGATTCTCATACGCTAGTGGGCTTTCATTCAATGGATGAGAAATTTTTGTTTCTTGATTTGGTCTCTGTATCTGGAGTCGGTTTGAGTACGGCCTTAGTTATGCTGTCTTCTTTTTCTTCCAGTGAAATTCGATCGGCTATCATGAATGAAAATATTGGTTTGATTCAGTCGATTAAAGGAATAGGTTCGAAGACTGCCCAAC
Source organism: Aquirufa sp. (assembly GCF_044342065.1). Lineage (GTDB taxonomy): Bacteria > Bacteroidota > Bacteroidia > Cytophagales > Spirosomataceae > Aquirufa. Next base: position 29,727 of record NZ_JBIIQN010000015.1, read on the forward strand.
GGGTAATTTTGGAATTAAAAGATAAGTGTAAGAAAGATACCTTGTTTGTAGAGGCCGGTGCAGCTGCGCATGATCAGTCTTTTGGTATAAAACAGGAGGCTTTAGCTGCTTTGGTTACGCTGGGCCTTCCACGCGTTGCTGCAGAGAAAAATTTGGATCAATTATTGAAATCGAATCCAGATGCAAGCATAGAACAATTAATTAAACTAGCTCTGCGTTAAGCCCAATTATTTTTGCCCAATAAGATGTTTGAACAGATTATTCAACGAACGATTCGATTAGCTTTTGCGAGCTTGTTGGTGTTTGTTGGCTCAAATAGTCTAATTGCCCAAGAGGTTTTGTTGGATTCTTCGAAAATCTTTCAAAAAAGCGGTAAAAAACCGCGATATCAATTAAAGAAATCAAGTCCGATTTCTAAGAAAAATAAGTCACCATTTGGGATTTATCAGATTCCCCAACTTCAAACTTCCACATCGATTAGGGGAACGAACATTCAGCAGCATATCCGTTTAGGTGAATTTTCGTTGAGTCCGATTCACAGCAGAAGTTTTTCAGATTATAGTCTTCAACAAAATAGTTTAGTAAATCGCAGTTTTTGGGATTCTTATTCTAGGGGTTTGGATGGATCGAGTAGTATTCAGAATAGGGGGTTGTTTCCGAAAATAGAAATGCCACCATCCGTAGATCGAATTTTTGGTGGTACTGAAGTGTATTTTAAACCCAATGGTAGTTTATTATTGGATATTGGATATCAAGGACAATATATTGATAATCCAGCTATACCTGTTCAATTGCGTTACATAGGTAATCTATTCTTTAATGAGCAGGCACAAATCAATTTTCAAGGAAAAATTGGGGATAAGTTGAACTTGAATGCCAACTTTGATACGAAGGCCAGTTTTAATTTTCAAAATCAACTTAAGTTGAATTGGAAGACTCAAGAAGAAGATATTTTACAAAATATTGAGGCTGGAAATACATCTTGGACCTTGAATTCACAGTTGATTCCTGGCGTTCAAAATTTGTTTGGTTTAAAAACACTTTTACGTTTTGGTAATTTGGATGTTACGGTTGTTGCGGCCCAACAGCGTTCAAAGCAAGATTGTATTACGATGAAAGGTGGATCTCAGGGGCGATCCTTTGAATTAAGAGCTGATCAGTACGATGAAAATCGTCACTTCTTTCTGTCAACCTATTTCAGAAATAATTACGAGCGTTCATTACAAAACTTACCAGTAATTACGAGCGGAATTACCATCACCCGAGTCGAAGTTTATGTAACGAACCGAACGCAAAGTACAGAGACTTTACGGAATTTAGTTGCCCTTTCTGATTTAGGCGAATCAAGTCCATACAGTCGTGATAAATCAGTGATGCAACCAATCATACCTAGTCAAGCGGTTGACAATAAGAATAATGGTTTGTATTCAAAGCTTGTGGCTGATCCTCAAATTCGCAAATCAGATCAAGCATCATACCAGCTTGAATCGTTATATGCATTACAACGGGGTACGGACTTTGATATGCTAAAGGGCGCTAAGCGATTGAATGATCGAGAATTTAATTTTAATTCCCAGTTGGGGTATATTTCTTTAGCAGCTCCATTGCGAAATGATGAGGTATTGGCCGTTTCGTATGAGTATACCTTTAATGGCCGTAAATATAAAGTTGGGGAATTAACGGAGGATTATCAATCCCGTCAGGATAATGAGGTGCTAATTTTGAAGATGTTGAAATCCTCTACGCTTCGAAATCATTTGGAGCATCCGATGTGGGATTTAATGATGAAGAATATTTATTCATTGAATTCGAATGGATTAAGTAAGCAAAACTTTCAATTACGTTTGGTTTACAAAGATGATGCCACGGGAATTGATAATTCGAATTTAATTGAAGGGGAAAAAGTGAAAGATATCCCTTTGGTTAAAGTTTTGGGATTGGATAAATTGAATTTCGCTGGCGATCCGCAGCCAGATGGCAATTTTGATTACATCGAAGATGTTACGATTGATTCCAAAAATGGACGGATTATATTCCCTGTATTGGAGCCATTTGGCTCCAGTTTGAGAAAACAATTTACCTCCTCTGAGGCTAATTTGGTCGAGAAATACGTTTTTGACAAGCTTTACCGGATGACTCAGACGGATGCAATTCAACAAGCTTCTAAAAATAAATTTTTCATTAAGGGTAATTTCCAAGCGGGTGTTGGTGGTGATATTTCTTTGCCTTTTGGTGTTGAACCAAAATCAGTTACGGTTTCTGCCGGTGGACAATCATTAGTTGCCGGTTCCGATTATATTGTTGAAGGTCAATCAGGCAGAGTTAAAATTTTGAATGAAGGTGTGTTTCAGTCGGGAAGAGAATTAAAGATTTGCTATGAAAAACCCGATTTATTCACGAATCAAATACGTACCCTCTTAGGTACACGTTTAGATTATAATTTGGGGCAAGATATTCACTTAGGAGCAACTGTTCAAAGCATGAGTGAAACGCCTCCAGCCTTTTTACGCCGGGTTTCTATCGGGAATGAGCCAGTTAACAACACGTTGATAGGTTTCGATGCGAGCGTACTTAAGAAATCGAATGCCTTAACTCGATTTATTGATGCAATGCCTATTATATCAACCAAGGAGACTTCTGTAATCGATTTTCAAGGTGAATTTGCTAAGTTGATTCCCAATGTCAACGACCGGGTTCAAGGAAATGCATTTATAGACGATTTTGAATCTGCGCGTGTCGTATATAACTTTAGTTCACAGCCTACATTATGGCGTCCTGCTGCAACACCAAGGGAATTTATTGTTTCGAATCCAAGGGACTTGAATGCCAATTTTAAACGAGCTAAAATTTCTGCCTACAACGTGGATGCTAGTATTTATGGTCAGGGCGGTTTCGCGTTGGATGCTCCAGGATTAGATCCTGCAATAATTAATACCTACGCTTATGAGCGCGTAGTAACTCCCCGAGGGTTATTTCCCAATAAAGATTTTGCAAACAATATTACCAATTTGCCACTAGGTGTACTGGATGTGGCATATTTTCCTTCGGAACGTGGTATTTATAATTTCAATCCTAATTTAACAGCTCAAGGTTTACTTGCTAATCCAAAGAGTAATTTTGGCGCCATTACGCGTGCCATTACCTCTGATACCGATTTTGATAATGCCAATGTTGAGCAAATTGAATTCTGGTTGATGGATCCATTTTTGGGTGGGGAATCAGGAAAGATTCGGGATGGAATTTTCAATAAAAATAATACTACGGGAGGTAAGTTAATTTTTCATTTAGGCGATATTTCGGAAGATTTCATTCCTGATGGTTTTTCAAATTTTGAAAATGGGATACCATCTGGCGAGAAGATTACCTCAGGAACTTCACAGAATGTTGAAAGAACAAATTGGGGACTTGCTCCGAAGCGTCAATTTGTCATAAATGCTTTTGACAATCAGGGTACAAGAGGGCAGCAAGATATAGGGCTAGACGGTTTACCTAACCAAGTAAGTGAAAATAATTCTATTTCTGAATCAACTTATTTCGCTGAGTATTTGAATCAAACCAAGTCACGTGTTACCGATGCTAAAGCCCTTTCAGCTATTCAAGCCGATCCAGCTGCAGATGATTTTATCCATTATTTAAGTAATTCGTTTAGTTCGACGGGTAGTTTGATTGAGCGCTATAAGAATTTCATGGGTATTGAAAATAATTCACCTACTACGGATAATCCGAGTAACTCTAATATTACGGAGGCTAATTCCATGATGCCCGATCGTGAAGATTTGAATTTTGATAATACCGTTAATGAAGTAGAGGCTTATTTCCAATATGAAGTTGATTTAAAGCCAGGTTCTTTAGCCGTGGGTCAAGGATATGTTGTGGACAAAGTAAGTGAAGGGGGTGTAGATTGGTATCTATTCCGAATTCCAATTAAAGATAAGCGAAATTATACTACTCCTGCAGGTGAAATAAGTAGCTTTAAGTCCATTCGTTTCTTTCGCATGTTGCTAAGTCAATTCCAAGATCCTGTTGTCTTACGATTTGCCCAACTTCAATTATCAGGATTTTCATATCGGAAGTTTATTGGGGATTTAGATCAACGAAACGGGCAAGAATTGCCAGAGTCTTATGATGCTAAATTTCGGGTTTCTTCTGTCAATATTGAGGAGAATGGCCCCACTACTAAAGGTGCGAATACCATTCCATACGTGGTTCCACCGGGATTTGTGCGGGATCAAGATATCACCACGATAAATAATGCGCGTCTAAATGAGCAGTCCATGAGTTTGTGTGTGGACAATTTAAGGCCTGGTGATGCGCGGGGAGTATTTAAGAATTCAGCTTTTGATTTTATTAATTACAAACGTCTTCGCATGTTTGTTTCCATGCAAAGTCCTGATCAAGTAGATGGTCAGGTTTCAGCTTTCATGCGTATTGGTACTGATTTGACTGATAACTATTATGAGGTGGAGCAAACGGGTTTGCGTCAAACGCAAAAAGGACAAAGTTTAGATACTGAAATCTGGCCGTTGGAAAATGAATTTGATGTAGAGTTTGATCTCTTGAAACAAGTGAAGATTGAACGTGATAGGCAAGGTAAATCATTAAATGAACGCTTTAGTCTACTAATGACTTCCTCTACAGGAAAGACGTATCGAATTACCGTAATGGGTCGACCAGACCAGAGCGCCTCTATGATTTTAGTGATTGGAGTTCGAAATACGGCAAAGGATGGCCAGAATAAGTCTTTCTGTGTTTGGGTTAATGAACTACGTGCCTCCGGTTTTGATCAAACATCAGGGGCAGCAGCATTAGGAAAGATGGGTATTAAGTTGGCCGATTTAGGTCAAATTACCATGAATGGTAGTTTTAGAAATTATGGTTTTGGAGGTGTTCAATCTAAGATTTCAGATCGATCTCGTGATAATACGATGGAATATGGCATCACAGCTAATTTGAATCTTGATAAATTTTTACCAGTAAAATGGGGATTTAAAATCCCATTCTTTGTCTCTTATGATCGCAGGAATGTCGCGCCACAATTCGACCCCTTGGATCCCGACATCTTTTTGTCTGATGCCATTAGCAAGTACAATACACAAGCAAAACGAGATGCCTATGTAAAATTAGTCGAAGACAATACCGAGCGCCAAGGATTTAATTTTACCAATGTTCGTAAAATACGGTCTTCACTGGCGAAGCATGCCTATGTTTGGGATCTTTCCAATTTTACGTTTAGTTATGCCTATTCCGAGATGATTCGAACGAATACATTGACGGAAACTTACCGACAATTGAGTCAGCGCGGCAATATATTGTACAGTTATACTTCCTCTGCATCGTTTTGGGAACCATTTTCTAAAATCAATTCAAATTCACAATGGTTAGCATTGCTACGAGATGTCAATATCAATATCATTCCTGCTTCGATTACTGTTCGGGCAGAAATGGATCGGAGTTTTATAAAGACGCAATTGCGAAATCAGTTATTAACAACTGAAGGCGTGGCTCCACAATTTGAAAAATATTGGTTCTTTAATCGGCAATATGCTTTGAATTGGAATTTGACGAAAAGTATGATAATTAACTATTCGGCCAATGTAAATACCATTATTGATGAACCTTTTGGCGATTTGGATACCCAAGCAAAGCGAGATTCTGTCATTTTTAATATTCGTGCTTTAGGTAGAGCGAAGGAATTTGACCAACAAGCGGGTTTGGTTTGGCGATTGCCATTGCAAAAGTTGCCATTAACGGATTGGATGAATGCCGACTATACGCATCGAATTGGGTATAATTATTTTGCAAATTCATTCAATATTAAAGATTCATTGGATATACCTTTTGGAAATATTATCAAGAATACGAGGGAGCGATCAATAAACGGTAAGGTAGATTTTGTTTCCTTATATAATCGAATCCGTGCTTTAAGATGGGCAAATTCGAGTAATCCTTCCTCAAAAGATGTTGCTCGGAATCCTGGTGATGAGGATGATATTATTATTCCTCCCAAGAACGCTTTAAAATCAGTTGCTCGTTTACTCCTTACCTTACGCGGTATTCAAGTGAATTATTCAATTAACGAATCTACAACCTTGCCCGGATTTAATCCGGCACCTGGGCGTTTAGGAATGAACGGGAATTGGGGAGCTCCAGGCTTGGATTTCGTATCCGGCGGGCAAAGTGATCAGATACGATTTACCGCAGCTGAAAATGGCTGGCTTTCAAGGAGTATCGTTCAGAATGTACCATTTACTCAATTACGCCAACAGAAGTTTACCTATACGACCCAGCTTGAGCCTAATAAAGATTTACGCATTCAGGTAGAAGGCAATTACAATAAGGGGGATAATTATCAAGAGTTTTTCAGGCCAACGGAGTTAGGTGGACCTTTTAGGAGTCAGAGTCCATTGCGTTCAGGTAATTATTCGATGTCATTTCTATCATTCATGACAGCATTTAAGGATCCAACAGTAGTATTTGAACAGTTTAGGTCGAATCGAAATGTACTTATGACGCGCTTGAATCGTACCAAAATAGGAGAGGGATTATATAATATGAATTCTCAAGATGTGTTAATTCCGGCTTTTTTTGCAGCGTATTCAGGCGTTTCGGCAAATGAGGTTAAATTTTCGCCATTTTACAATTTGCCATTGCCCAACTGGAAGGTGGATTATAATGGCCTAAATTTACTTCCTGTCATCACCAAGAAGTTTAGTTCATTCACGATTACCCATATGTATTCAAGTACTTACAGTGTAGGAAATTTTGTTTCAGCGTTGGAATATGGGCAGTTGGTAAATGACTTTCAAAATTTAACATTAAACAGCTTGCTTTATCCTTTGTCGTCTCGTTTTGATCCTGACACAAAGACGTTGATTCCGGTATATGTAATGAGTACGATTTCGTTTACGGAGCGTTTCTCTCCTTTGGTAGGTGTCAATGCCATCACGAAAAGCCGGGTTTCTCTGCGTTTTGAATATAATCAAGATCGGAGTGTAGGATTAAATTTGGCAAATTCACAAGTTGCTGAAGTGGCGAATAAAGATTTAACTTTTGCCGTTGGATTTACGAAAGCAAATATGTTGATTCCATTTAAGATTAATGGTCGGTCGGTTCGTTTGCCAAATGACTTAAGGTTCAATATGAATTTAACGATTCGTGATACGCGTACCTTGCAAAGGAAGTTGGATGCTGAGACGGTTGTCACACAAGGATTTATCAATTTCCAATTCAGACCCCAGATCAGTTATTCGGTGAGTGATAAATTATCAGTTACCGCATATTTTGATAGAATGATGAATAATCCATTGGTTACTAATTCGTTCTTCCGGTCTACGATCGCTGGAGGTTTCCAAATTCGATATAGTTTAGAATAATTTCACCATTTTTTTTGCAATCAATGCTGAATTTCGTGACCTTTGCATGCAAAAAAATACGAACATATGAATTTTCCAGTTGAATTAAAGTACACAAAGGAGCACGAATGGATTAAATTGGTGGGTGATGTTGCGATTGTAGGAATTACAGACTTTGCTCAAGGAGAATTAGGTGACATCATTTATGTGGAAGTGGAAACAGTAGGAAAGAGTATCGCTCAAGATGCGGTATTTGGAACGGTTGAGGCAGTTAAGACAGTTTCGGATTTGTACTTGCCCGTTGCAGGTGAAATTGTGGAGTTTAATACGAATTTAAATAATAACCCAGAACTAGTTAATTCTGACCCCTATGGTGAAGGTTGGGTTATTAAAATGAAGCTAAGTGATTTAAGCGACATTGATCAATTGATGGATGTAGCTACCTACCAAACTTTTGTTGGACATTGATTTTTAAAACCCTGATTTCAGGGTTTTTTTTTAGATTATACAGAACATGCGGATTTTAATTAAATCAGTTTTTGTACAAGATTCTCGTTCGAGCGCTTTTGGTAAGCAAGTTGATTTGTTGGCGGATAATGGCCAATGGGTACAAATAGCTCCCTCAATTCAGGCCTCAGCCGATTTGGTGATTGATGGATCAAATTTAAACTGGGCACCTAGTCTAGTCGATTTACGTGTCCATCATACTTTACCAGGTGGTGAGCACAGAGAAGATTGGGACAGTTTAACGCAAGCGGCGCTGAAAGGTGGCGTTTTGGATATGTTGTTATTGCCTACGGGTTCTCCTGTACCCCAGCAAGCTGAGGCAATCCATTTTATTAGCCAAAAATCAGGGACGGTATCTTTTCATCCCATGGCTCCATTGAGCCTAGATAATAAGGGTGAGAATTTTACGGATTTGTTAGACTTGCATCGTGCGGGAGCGAATTGGTTTGGCCATGGTGATGGGTCACTGCAGGCTGTTGATTTAATGTCAAAAAGTCTTCAATATCTTCAAACTTTGCCGGTAACAATCGTTAGTCGGCCTGATACAGAAGCTCTTTCATTGTACGGACAAATACACGAGGGTTTACAAAGTACGCTGTTGGGTTTAAAAGGAATTCCGGTACTGACTGAAAGTATGAGTATCAAGCGGGATTTGGATTTGTTACGTTATGTTCGTGCGAATGGTTTTGGTCTGGCTCATGCTGATTTTCGACTTCATTTTTCATGTATTTCGTCTGGAGAATCGATGGATTTACTTCAAGCAGCTAAAAAAGAAGGACTTCCGGTTACGTGCGATGTAGCTGTTCACCAATTGATTTTTACGGAAGAAGCTATTTCCGAATTCGATACAAATAAAAAGGTGTTTCCTCCATTTAGAACAACAACTGATTTGGATGCTTTGTGGAAAGGATTGAAGTCGGGGGTGATAGATGTAGTGGTATCTGATCATCATCCTGTGGAATTTGAATCGAAGGCTTTGGAATTTGATCATGCAGAATTTGGTAGCATTGGCTTGGAAACGCTTTTAATTGCATTTACCACGGTCGCACAAAAGCGTGGCTTGCCGAATGCACTTGATTATTTGACGCATAAACCTGCTGCATTGCTGGGAGTTAATTTACCGGTACTTGAGTTAGGAGCTTCAGTACAGGGAATTGTTTATGATGGAGGGGTTTCTCATATGTACCAACTAGGCGATATTGTGAGTAGATCAAAGAATTCTTGTTTCTTGGGAGAGACATTTAATTCCCAAGTAGCCTTTGTGCTAAAAGGAGAACACGTATTATATCAGCGATAAGATGAAGGAGCTCATAGGTCAAATTCCACGTTTGGTTGTGGTAAGTATACTTTGCGTGATTTTAATGACCGTCTATTGTTATGTATTGACGGTAAATGAAATCATTCCTTTGGCAGGAAAGAAAGCGCCTTCATTTGTAATTGTGTTGTTTGCTCAGGTTTATTTGGCTAAAAAATGGGTAGGGGCTAACCGAGGTTCATCGGTTCATTTTTTAAAGCTATTCCTATACCAGTATATTTTTGTCTTCATTACGGCTATTGTAGGAGCATTAGCTCTTTATTATTTTTACCAATCTGTCACAGGAATGGAAGTCTTACAAGATTATATTCGAATAAGTGTTCATGAGTTAGGGCAATACAAAGATGTCATTATCAAGCAAGAAGGAAAGGAATATTACTTTCAATTAATGCAAGGTATTCAAGGAATTAATGCTTTTAGTATTGCGCGTGATGAATTTAGTCAAAAGCTTTTTCTTGCATTTTTACCGAATCTGTTAATTTCACTTTACTATAAACAATAGATATGGAAACTTCATCAACTTCAAAGAACCTAATTTTGGTTAAATGGGCGATTATTGGCGCTATTTTAAGTTTTTTACTTTCTGTGATTACACAGTATTCTGGTTTGGCGGAAGATTTTTCAGAGACTTTAGGTTGGGTTTCGTTTATTGCAACTTTTGCTTTAAATGTTTCAATCTTGTTTTTTACCATAAAGGAAGTTCGCGCGCAACAAGGTGGGTTTATGAGCTATGGTGAGGGTTTGGGTAATTCAACCCTATTAGGCGCTATTTGGGGGATTGTTTCGGGTGGATTTAATTACATCTATATTAATTTTATCGATGATTCAATGATCCAAAAACAAATGGATATAGCGCGTGAGCGTTTGGAAGACCAGGGATTATCAGCAAGTCAAATTAGTGATGCTGAAAAAATTACATCTATGATGTTGAGTCCAGGAGTTCAATTTATCACAATCGTTATTGCTACTACGTTTATTGTATTTGTTTTAGGCTTGATCGTTTCTGGAATCATGAAGCGAGAGAAACCCATGTTTGAATAAGATGGTCGCCATTATTCGCAAAGATCTTAGTAGTTTTTTTAGTTCCTTTTTGGGATTGGGTATCATGACGTCCTTTTATATGCTCATGGGAATTTATTTGTGGTGGTTGGACGGTAATCTTCTCGATTATGGATTTGCCGAATTACGGGTATTTTTTGATTTAAGCCCTTGGTTTTTCTTGTTTTTTATTCCAGCCATTTCGATGCGTGCATTTGCAGAAGAGTTTGAAATGCGAACTTTTGATCTTCTGCGTTCATTGCCTATTTCGATGAATTCGATTGTCCTTGGGAAGTTACTTAGTAATTTACTTCTTGTGATGATCATTCTTATACCCACTGGTATTTTCACCTATACGATAAGCCGTTTAGGTAGTCCGGTAGGCAATTATGATGCATCATTGATTATTGGTGCCTACGTAGGTTTAATTCTTCTATGTGCTGTGTTTATATGTTTATCGACCTTGGCATCAGCTTTAGTCTCAAAACAATCACTCGCTTTTGTATTGGGTTTGGTATTGAATTTTGTTTGCTGGCAAGGTATGCAAGAAGTTCAAGCGTTTGAAACTTGGTCGGTTTTTTCCCATTACCAACAACTTAGCAAGGGGGTTATTGATGGAAGTAGTATCCTGTATTTTATGGGATTATGTACTTTGTTATTCGGTTTGATTCGTTTGCGATTGGATCTGAAGTTTACTTAGCTTTTATAATCGGCTATGGCGATTTGCCGCGTGCACAAATTTATTTCTGCTGGTTCATTGGAAGCAATGAGAATTAGTTTGTGTCGTTGCTTGTCAATGGAATCAAAAAACCACTGTTTAGCTTTTTCATCCAAGTTTGACGTGGGTTCATCTAAACAGAGTATTGGGCGTTCAGAGGCTAATGCTATGCCTAATTTTACCTTTTGGCGCATACCAGAAGAATAATTTTTGATGTATTTAGATTCAGCAGGTTTTAAATCAATGAAATTTGTGAACGCATCAAAATTCCATTCAGGCTTCAGAAAATCAATTTTAATTAAGAAGGCAAGCAGTTCTGGAAGGGTAAATTCTTCAATTAATTCTGAATAGGGGGCTGCGAAACTGATTTGCTTATGAATATCTTCTGATATTCCTTCGAATTCGACTTTGCCTTTATTAGGAAGGCTATATTGCGCCAATGTTTTGAGTAGAGTTGATTTACCAGCCCCATTTTGTCCTACAATGGCATAGGAATTACCCGACTCAAATGTGTAGTTCAATGATTTGAAGACCCATTCCTGACGAAATTTCTTGTAAATATCTGTGGCAATGATCTTCATGTTTGAATTAGCCTTTCATAATTCCTCTTTCTGAATTACGAATAAATTCAACAATTTCATCGCGGTGACCAGATTTTGGAATATTGGATTCAATTTGACTTAAGGCTTCTTGGTTATTGAGGCCTTTTAAGTACACATAACGGTATATTTCTTGAATTTCATTGACTTGGTCATCGTTAAATTCACGACGGCGTAAGCCTACTGAATTGATTCCTGCGTAACTCAATGGCTCCCGACCTGCTTTCGTAAAAGGAGGGACGTCTTTACGAACCAATGAACCACCGGAAATCATCACGTGACGACCAATGGACGCAAATTGATGTATAGCAGATGATCCACCTATAATTGCAAAATCTCCTACGGTAACATGTCCAGCCATTTGAACAGCATTTGCAATTATGCAATTGTCACCTATCACACAATCATGAGCTACGTGTACGTAAGCCATTATTAAACAATTTTTGCCTACAACGGTCTTTTGTTTATCTGCCGTACCGCGATTAATGGTCGCGCATTCTCGAATGGTTGTGTTGTCACCAATTTCGGTAGTTGTTATTTCACCTCCAAATTTCAGGTCTTGTGGAATAGCAGAAATCACGGCTCCTGGAAAAATACGCACATTCTTTCCAATACGAGCGCCTGGATAGATGGTTACGTTTGAACCAACCCAAGTTCCTTCACCAATTTCTACATCTTCATGTATTACACTGAATGGATCGATCCGAACATTATCGGCAATTTTGGCTGTTGGACTTATTACGGAAAGTGGTTGACTCATGTTCAAATACTAAGATTTTCTAACTAAACTAGCCGTCATTTCAGCCTCACAAACTACTTGGCCTGCCACATAGGCCTTACCAATCATTTTGGCAATTCCTCGACGGATAGGAGCAGTTAGTTCGCATTTAAATACTACTGTATCGCCTGGAATAACACTTTTGCGGAACCGACAATTTTCAATTCCAACTAAGTATGGCCAGTAATTTTCTGGATCTGGTACGGAACTTAAAACTAAAATACCACCTGTTTGTGCCATGGCTTCTACTTGCATAACGCCTGGCATAACAGGATTGTTTGGAAAATGACCCATAAAATAATTTTCATTCATGGTTACATTTTTCACCCCAACGACACTATTATCATCTAAATAAATGATTTTATCAATCATTTGAAATGGATAACGATGTGGCAATAGTTCGTATATACGCTCATGAGAGAAGATAGGGGATTGCTTCGGATCGTATACCGGTACATTATTTTTCTCCGCCTCTAACATGAGTTTTTTAATCTTTTTTGCCAATTCCACATTGGATGCATGTCCAGGACGTGAGGCTAGAATTTGGGCTTTAATTGGTCGGCCTACTAAAGCCAAATCGCCCATAACATCCAGCAATTTGTGGCGAGCCATTTCATTATTGAAATGAAGATTGGTATTATTTAAAATTCCCACTTCTTTTGAAATAGAAACTTTAGGTTTTCCCAATACTTTTGATAAATGAGCTAATTCTGTTTCGGAGTAGTCCTTATCAGCAATTACGATGGCATTATTTAAATCTCCTCCCTTAATTAGACCTGCTTTGTATAAGGCCTCGATTTCATGTACAAAACAAAAAGTTCTACACATGGAAAAATCCTTTTCAAATTGAGACACATGACTCAAGTTGGCATGTTGGCTTGAAAGAAATTTAGAATTATAATCCACCATTACAGCGATACGGTAGTCGTTAAGTGGCAACGCTGCTAATTCAATTCCTTTATCTAAATCTTTAAAACGAACTTCCTCTGTTAACTCAAAGAATTTACGGTGCGCTTCCTGTTCAACAGGTTCTGCATCTTTAAGTGCCTCGACAAATTTGATAGAAGATCCATCCATAATGGGAGGTTCAGGACCATCTAATTGAATAAGGATATTGTCAATTTCTAAACCCACTAATGCCGCTAATACGTGCTCGACAGTATTTATTCGTGCCCCATTGTGTTCGATTGTAGTGCCCCGTGAAGTATCTACTACGTAATCGACATCGGCATCAGCGACCGGTTGTCCAGGTAAATCAATACGCTGAAATTTAATCCCGTGATTAGCTGCAGCAGGCAAAAAGGTCATATTGGCTACGACACCTGTATGCAGACCTACTCCGGAAAGTGTCACTGATTTAGAAATAGTATGTTGCTTATTATTCATAAGAAGGGTAAGCCTATTTAATGTTTTTTATTTGCTCAAATAATTCAGGTAAGCGACGAATCAATGCGCTTCTTTTCAAGAATTCAGCATTATTCATGGCTGGATAACCTCCTAAGGTTTGTCCAGCTTCTTTTATTGATTTTGTAATTCCCGTCCGGCCCGTTATGATGGTTTTCGGAGCTATCGTAAGATGCCCTGCGATTCCTACTTGTCCGGCAATTAGGCAATATTCACCAATTTTAGTTGAACCAGATATTCCGGTTTGCGAAGCAATTGCCGTATGTGCGCCTACATCTACGTTGTGCGCAATTTGAACTAAATTGTCCAATTTGACTCCTTTTCGAATGTAGGTTGATCCCATGGTTGCGCGATCAACCGTTGAATTCGCGCCTATACTTACATCATCTTCGATAACCACATTGCCTAATTGTGGAATTGCCTTATAAGTCCCATCTGATTGCGGTGCATGACCGAAACCATCGGAACCGATAACCGCATTCGAATGGATGACAACATTGTTACCAATAATCGTGTCTTTGTAGATAACTACACCTGGGTAAATGATGCAATTATCTCCAATATGTACGTTTTTGCCAATACTCACGTGGCTATGTATACTTGTTGAGTTGCCAATACTCACATGGGAATCAATGAAAGTAAATCGGCCAACAAAGATTGATTGACCTACTTTTACGCCAGCTTCTATGATGGCATGTATTGAAATCCCGGTCTCTCTTTCCGCAGTCATTTCTTGGTATTTTTGTAACAAGATGGTGAAAGCGACATAAGGCTCCTTGACGCGTATCAGTGTTGATTTAACAGGTGATTTTAATACTAAATCAGACGCAACAATGACCGCTGTAGCGTCGGTATCATACAAATAAGCTTCGTATTTGGGATTAGATAGGAATGAAATACTTCCTGATTTGCCTTCCTCTATTTTATCAAAGCCTGTAATCGTTTGAGTTCCGTCGCCTTCTACTGCTCCTTGAATAATGGTCGCTATTTGGTCAACGGTAAACTTCATATAGGGTATGAGGAATTTAGAATAAGTTAAGCGTTCAAATCGCCTTGCAAATATACGCTCTTTGGGCAACAAAAATAGTATTTTTTTACAATCTTGCTCAAAGCTTGGATGGTCGGCAAATCTGAGGCTTCCGTTAACTCAACGACATGTCCAAGCTTATCAACAATTTTAATGGTATTATCACCTTGGACATAAGCTGAATTGCTAGTAGATCCTTCTATCACAAAGTAGGATAACTCCTCATCGCTAATATCAAGTTTAGCTTTTATCTCTTCTGAAATTTCGGTTCGCTTTGATTTAGGTAGGGGTTGGCTTCCTAATTTACAGGTGAATAATTTCCGGCTCAAGAAGTGGGTGCACAACAAAGAAAGAATTTTGTCATCTGCGTCTTTCCAGGTTTTGATCGCTGCCCAAACATCATGATCATCTAAATCGGTAAAAGCAATTAACAAATTTGGGTCCGCAATGAATTCTTCCCAAGTGTATTCTTTCTTTAAGAATAACATCAAGGCTTTTGAACAGCTCAGTTTTTTTCCTTGGATGATTAAATCTTTTGCCCGACGGAGAATTTGAATCAGCATGGTTTCCCCCGCTATTGCTGTTTTGTGTAAATATACTTGCCAATACATTAATCGGCGGGCCATAAGAAAGTTCTCGATCGAATAAATCCCTTTTTCTTCCATGACTAGATTCTCATCTTGCAAATCCAACATGCTTAATAAGCGTTCTGATCCGATGAAACCTTCTCGAACTCCCGTATAAAACGAATCGCGGGATAAGTAATCGAGGCGGTCAACATCTAATTGGCTCGAAATCAGTTGGTGAAAAAACTTTCGTGGATAAGTATCATCAAACATGGAAATGGCCAAATTTAAACGACCATTAAAGTGTTTATTTAGCTTTTCCATGATGAGGTTGGAGATTTCCTCGTGGTGAACATGATTTAACAAAGTATATTCCAATACGTGAGAAAAGGGTCCATGACCGATATCATGGAGAAGAATAGCTATTTCAGCGGCCTCCATTTCATCATCTGATACCTGATAGCCTTTTGCTCTAAGATTATTTAACGCTTCAACCATTAAATGCATGGCGCCTAAGGCATGATGAAAGCGGGTATGATGTGCTCCAGGATACACAAATTCAGCCAATCCCAATTGCTTAATTCGCTTCAAACGCTGAACGAACGGATGGTCAATCAGTTTGAGTATGAAGGGGTTATTGATTTTGATGAACCCATAAATGGGGTCATTGATGATTTTTGTTGGAAACATGCGCAAATACCTAACGTTTTTTCAAGTCTTAAATTTAGAAATTATTCACTCCAAATTAGTTCGAAAGCAATAATTAATTAATTTTGCATCACATTAGATCATACTAATGCGGACTTGTAGCTCAGTTGGTTAGAGCATCTGACTCATAATCAGGGGGTCCATGGTTCGAGCCCATGCTGGTCCACGAAGACACTCATCTGAAAAGGTGGGTGTTTTTTTTTGACGTTAGAAGCAGGACGTTAGACGTCAGACCGATAATTATATTAATATGCCAACTTCAACTTCCTTCGTCTAATTTTATTGATAACTCTACTTTTCCACCTAAGCCTAGTTCAACAATTTTTTGTAGGGTAGATAGGCGTACTTCCTTGATGTTATTTTCAATTTTTGAAATATAGGATTTAGTTGTTCCTGCTTTTTGCGCAAATTCATCTTGTGTTAATCCGGCTTTTTTACGAGCCTCTTGCAACATGAATCCTAATTTAAAATTCTCATATCCTTCTTCAAATTCATTACGCTTTACCGTTCCTTTTGGGCCGTAGTGTTGAGTCGTGAAATCTTCTAAGGAAGTTAAGTTATTTATCGCTTTCATAAGCTTGTTTTATTTGAAGTGCTTTTTTAATTTCTATTTGTGGTGTTTTTTGAGATTTGTTCAAGTTCCTCAATTATCTTGATTGTCCACAATATTTTTTCTTGAACCTTCTTACTTAGTGTCAAATAAAATGGCTCGAAGTAATGTCCGTACAATACGACTACCTGTAAGGTCTTAGATACTAATAGGAATTAATTGTGCGCGTAGCTTTTGATTGTTTGGGGTTTAATTCTATTCTTATTTACGAAACCTAGCTTAAAGTAGTGCATTGCCTACCATATAAAAATCTTTTGTTTCTGTTAATATAGCTCTTAGTCCTGATGAAGGGTAGGTGCCATACAATCGATAGGTGCCTTTGGGAATTCTTGTCCCCTTATAAGTATATGTGTAACCAGAAATAACTTGATCTAAATTTCTTGTGAAGCCAGATACAGACCCGTTGGTAACTAGCGTATTTCCCAATTTTTCATACGTATATACCGCTCTAAGTCTTTTTGTATTATTGCCCATGGCTTTGACCGGTATGAAAATGCTGACCCACGCTGTTCCAATCGTGGTGTTTTTGGGAATTTTAACTGTGGTGAAAATGTATTGACTTTTCGCATTTCCATAAGCATCTAGTCCACCACTTTGTTGGGGTATTTCCGCTTCAATGATAGCTGGTAAACGACCATCATACCAATGAGGCATATCAACATAATTCAAAAAATTGTATTGTATTGCGCCTCCATCTACGCCATTGAAACCCAAGAAAGGTCGGGGGAACAAGGGGGATTTGATAGTGCTGTCACGTAGGTATTGTGATACCATGGAATATTTTGACGTGGGCTCAATGAATATATAGGCTTTCGGAATCGCTGGTGCAGTATCAAGTTTGATGATATTTTTTGTACTGGTATTCGACATCGCCGGTGTATTGATTTCATCCTTTTTACATGCTGCAGTAAGGATGGCACAACCGAAAATGAAAGCTATTATTTTAAAATTCATGTTTAGATATCTTTTTGCAAAATTAATCAATAATACAATACCCCAAGCGCCACAGATGCTGCCGACATCAATACGAACGCAATTCCCCCCATTATATTCAGATAACGTGTATTGGTATATTCCCCCATTATTTTTGTATTGTTGGAAATATGCAGGATAATCCCTATTAATACAGGAGCCGTAATGCCATATAATACAGCGGTATAAATTAAGGCGTCGATGGGGGAGATGCCCACATAGTTTAGCGATAAACCGAGCATAAGTGAGATGGCGATGATAACATAAAAGCCTTTGGCCTCATGGAATTTTTTGTCTAAACCTTGTTCCCAACCGAAGGTCTCTGCGTACATAAAAGATAGCGATCCACTGAGAACTGGTACCGCGATTAGTCCCGTGCCAATAATCCCAATGGCAAAAAGAAAATAAGCCAAATCACCAGCTAATGGTTTTAGGGCCATGGCGGCTTCTTCCACGGTGTTGATTTGATGTACCCCAGAGGAATACAAAACAGTTCCTGTGGTTAAAATGATAAAATACATCACAAAACCCGAAAAGGTCATCCCGAAATCCACATCTTGTTTCATTTCGTTTATGATCTTTTTATTGACCATCAATGCCCGTTTGTGCTTCATTTCTTCTACTTCAACAGACGCCTGCCAAAAGAACAAATAGGGCGAAATCGTAGTACCTAATATCCCTACCAAAATCAGTAAGAATTCCTTGCTCCAATGGATAGTTGGGATGAACGTAGCTTTTAATATCGCGGTGAAATCCTGTTTGTAAAGAAATGGAACAATGAAATACACCAGCATGACGATGCAGAGGTATTTAAGAATAGAAGCAATTTTTTGATAGGGGAGGTAAATGATGAGGCCCATTAAAATAACTGTAAATAAAACACTGAAGTACGTAGCGTCTATGGAAGGGAATAATAAATTGCCAACGGCCCCCATGCCGGCTATGTCCGCACCTATATTCATCACAATGGCTGGGGAGCTGAAAACCAACATCACATATAAAACAGGTTTTGGGTAATGTTTTTTTAATGTCCCCGTTAGCCCTTGGGAGGTAACTAATCCAATCCGGGCACACATTTGTTGGATCGCGGCCATCAACGGGAATGCCAATATTGCCGTCCACAAAGTAGCCAACCCAAAAGCAGCACCCGCTTGCGAATAGGTCGCAATACCCGATGGATCATCATCACTTGCTCCTGTAATCAATCCCGGGCCAATGACTTTCCAATAGTGTTTTAGTTTGGCTCGGATTTTCATGGATTCAAGGTAGAGAATTTTTATCAGTAGAGACGCGATACTTCGCGTCTTATTTTAAACATGAAAGACGCGAGGTATCACGTCTCTACATATTTGTCCAACGTCTAAAATAACCTTTCAATCGATAGAAAATTACTAACGTATCCTGCACCTATCATCATGGTGACACGGTAAAATCTACTGTTTGTTTTATCTCGTATACTCATTTGTACCAAATCACCGTGCGTGGGGAAGTTCCAACCAAATGCAGAACCTGAGCCAGTTGTGGAATAGTTAACATTATTTGCTGTACCTCCACCACTACCTCCATTAACGGTGAACCAACCACTTACATCCGCTTCAAAATTTGTTGAAACTGCACCAATACTTAAACCTCTATTTCCTCCTGTTGTTACGGCTACTTTAAGATTATCTAATGAAATATATGTTCCTGCTGGCACAAAATCAGCTTTTTTCCATAATAATTCACCACTTGCTTGTGCTGGTGCTTTGCTCAAGTCAATGTTTACCCCTCTGGCATTACTGCCACTTTCCAAAAATCTTAATTGGTTTCTGTATACATCAACAATAACACTCCCTGATAAGGATTGATTTGTTTGTGCCGTGGCCAGCTGAATCTCACCACCTTCATCGCCACTACTCGTGCCCACAACTAATGCAGGTGTTTGTAACGTGACATTTGATGAGCCACTCACATTGACACCACCACTTATTTTTACATTCCCAGTAACATCTAATTTAGCAGTAGGCGAACTTGTTCCTATTCCTACATTGCCATAATTATCGACTTTTATCCCTTCATTACCACCATCATTGGATAAGAAATTGTTATTCAACTGAATATTGGTTGAGGCAATGTGCTGGTTTATAGGAAGATTTCCAGCTACTAGTTTGTAGAATATTTTATCCCAATCTCGCGTGTCTCGGCTACCAGTCGTGGTAACTACTTGTGCATTGTAGGTGACCCCTGCACTTAAATTTACTTCGACTCTTCCTTCATATTCTGCCCATACATTACTGCTGGTAGATTCATGATAATCTGATCCTAAAACAGTAGTCCCCTGTCTGATATTGTATGTTAATAAAACTTTTGATCCGTTTGCATTCCAAGCTGTGCAATTAAAATTGAACTCGTACCTACCTGAGACGGGAACCGTAAAACTGAAACCTCCTGAACTAGGCGCTTTATTTGACGCGGTTGAATATGCTTCTTGATATAGTTTGAAGAGACTCGTTGATTGAACATTATCACCGGATAAACTGGCTGTTGCTATAGTAGCCCAACTAGCCCCATTCCAATAATAATAACCCGCCTGCAATCCCACAGAACCTAGATTGTATACCAATAAGCCTTCGGCAGGAGAAGTAATAGGCGCAGCAGATGATGCACTTGTTAACGTAACGCGTGGGGGTAAGAATCCTTTATCCGAAGCTGAAACTTCCAGTTTAGCTGAGGCGTGAGGTGATGTGGTGCCGATGCCGGTTTGAGCAATTGTTTGAACGGAAATAAAAAGGAAAAATAAAATGTATTTCATTAAATTATTTTTTCGATTGAAATCATGTTATTCGTGTAATTTGGGACAGCCCCAGTCATTAAAGTAATCCGATAAAACCGACTATTCGTCGTATCCCGTAAATAATATACCGCAACAGCACCATCCCCACCAAAACTCCATGTTGTTCCAAGGTAGGCGAATGTCGAGTTAATTACTTGGTTTACTTCTGAAAAAAAGGTGAATGAACCACCTGCATAGGTAGTATAGGCAGATACCCTTCCAGTAAAACTTGCGCCCGTGGTTCGGATATTCAAACTTCGATTACCTGAAGTGGTCATCTGTACTTGAATATCGCCAAAAGTTACGGGGACACCGGCATTTACAAATACTGCAATTTTATCAGGCTGAATAGGTTGGTTACCAGAAATCACTTGAATATTAAACCATGGAAAAGAGCCTGTTGTGGAGAAATCTCCGCTACCTCCCAACTGATTTGTATTAAAAGTCTGTATAATTCGGTAGGAGACCACTGTTTGTGTCGATGTTGTAATCACAGCATCCGATAATCCTCCAGTTGCGCCCCAAGCAGCCGTACTTCCTCCGGAATAGGATGCAGAGGAACTTCCGACATAGGCTCCCGTCGTTTCATTATACCAGCCAAATTGTGGGCGGGCATCCGCGTTTGAAGTTTGAAAATTAGGGACTTGCGCTTGCAAACGATAGGTCCGACCGGCCGCTAAGGTAATCTGACCTGTGCTCGTGTTTAGGGAAATATCTTGTCCAGCTACTTGATCTACTTGGGTAAATGCCACCAACCCGTTGGTACTTAAACCAGCCGTTTGGGCTGCTGTTCTAGATCCTCGCATAAACGAGGCGCTAACACCTGAACCAGTAGCATTTGCAATCGTAGCCCAGTTTGCGCCATTCCAATAATAATAACCAGCCACCAAATTGGGATTACTCCCCGTATTGTAAACTAACAAGCCTGTCGCCGGATTGGGAATTGTTGAATTATCAGTTCCTGAAGTTAAGGTAACGCGAGGAGGAAGGAAACCTTTGTTGGTGGATGAAACGTCAAGTTTAGCCGATGCATCGGGCGTCGTGGTTCCTATGCCGGTTTGGGCATATACTTGCACTGAAAAAAAGAAGAAAAAAAGTGCCTTTTTCATTTTGCAAATTTAACGAACCCAATACCAAATGATACCGGGGTTTTGATTCGTAGAAGTACCACCAGATGCATCTGAAAGCCAAGGTGATGGTGAATAGTACTGATTGTTTGATACCATGGTACCCCACCAGTTACCTGTACCACTTGCCAAAGTGATGTAACCTGTTCCGGAACCTGTTGTATTACTATACCATGGCATTCTTTGTGAAATACCATTGTTTGCTGTGTTGTAATTCCAGTTACCAAATTTAGTATTAATTGTAACGTCTGTTTGGCTATTGTCTGTTTTCACAAAACTATAATTGCCATTTGCCGTCCAAATACCCCCAAAACTTCGCCTTGATCCTGCGTCTATCATGTATTGAAATCCTGTCGAACTTCGCTTGATGAAATCTGCCCAAGAAATAATCGAATAGCTGGCAGTAGATGTGCTTATTACATCTGCTGTAGATGTGAAAGGTATATTGTTATTATAATTGATTGAGTTTACATAGGTCCAAACCGAGTTGGAAGAGTTCTTGAGAATCAAAGTCCAACCTCCTCCATCTGTGGTCATATCTGCATAAATCTTCACGGGGTTGCCACCGTTGATGTTGGCATTTCGTATCCAATAAAATCCATCTGGCGAACTCGGATAATCTTGTTTGATTTGATACGCACTTGTTGAGGCCGTAGCCGGACTTAATCCATCGCCCTCAGCATAATACTTTGACTGATATGCGCGGTAGTTATTGGTGATTTCTTGTGCACTTAATTCTCGATTATATATTTTAAAACTAGCTACATTTAAATTCATTAACCAAGTTAAACCAAATCGCCAGCTGGAAATTCTTCCGGCACCAGAGTTAAATGTTGCGTTAGTTGAATTAAACGAGGCAAGTATTTGGGTTAAAGCTTGACTTTCGCCATTCACATATATTTTGTTGTTTGTCTTTGATCCGGAATACATCACAAAAACCAAATGCCTCCAGGCTCCTTCAATTCCTAGTTCTCTTACTTTTGAACTTGTCATTCCATACTGATCACTATTTGCCGTATTAAATCCAATACTACCGTCAATGACTAAAGCGTCGTATATATTAAAGCCAAAATACATGCCATTTGCAATTGAATTCGTTCTCACCCACATGTCCACAGTAACTACATTGGTATTCCCAATATTGGCATTAAAATCAGCATAGCTAGATGTTCCATTAAATGCAATGGAACCACCGCTAGCTGCATTATATGTTGTGGATGTTAAAGTTACATGCGAGCCATTGCCCGACAAATCATTCCATGTTGTTCCAGAGCCAGGGTAACTTGCCGGATTTCCTGCATCCAAATGCAACACCAATCCTGAATTTGAAAAACAAGTAATCGAAACGGATCCATTACCCGTATTATTCATTGGCCCGTATGAGTTTAAATTGGTTGATGATTTGGTGGCACCACCAGCGCCTCCACCACAAGCCGCACCACCACCGGCACCGGCACCACCACCATAAAAACCAGCACCTCCTCCGCCACCGCCATTCCATGTACTCACCCCTCCAGTAGTTCCACCTACACCACCGCTAATATCGCTACCATTTCCACCTCTCGTTCCTGGTTGAACATCAAAGGGTTCTCCTCCTAAGCCAGCGGCTGAATTAGTGGCTGCATAGCCAAATTGAGATCGGCCATTTACAACATAAGGTGCAGGGTTTTCTTCTTTTCCATTACTCGAGCTCCCCGTTATGTTATTTCCGGCATTCCCTCCTGTAAAATTTGTACCTGTCGCATTTCCCGAACCACCACCGCCTCCACCGGCAACAATTAGTGCATTCGCTACAGCTGGAGAGGAGCTAGTGAATACCCCCGATAATCCTCCCCCGGCACCTCCATAGTACGTTCCTGAACCACCATTTCCACCAAACCCGTAGGCAGCTGTCGCCGATTGACCTGGAAATCCGCCCACTACGATGTATAATGTTTGGCCTGGGGTTACATTTAAGGTTGTGGTAATGTTTGCGCCAGCTCCGCCTGCTTGTCCACGAGCACCTGTCCCGCCTTTGGCCCCTATCGCATTCACCTGAATCGAAGTCACGCGGTTAGGAACGATAAAGATTTGCATCTCTCCCTTGTACGTAAAATTATAGGTATTGGGTACGACTGGCTTGCGCAGTGCAAGGTTATTCACCATCAATTGCGCTTGCAGAGAAAAGGAACATAAAACACAAAATAGAGCCAGAACCTTTTTCATTAGTTAATGGTATCTCCAAAAACATAGCCTAATGTAGAAGAACTCATCACCAAGCCTACGGCACTATTTGCGGCGCGACTCGTTAAACCATTAGCTGAGTTCAATGTGACACCGGAACCCCCTAACAGAATTACTGCTCCTGCCCCAGTTTGTATAAATTGGCAGGCAAAGCCTATAGGCAAACCAGATGGCACTGTTACTGTCACGGAAGTCGAAGAATTGATTAAAAACAATTTGTTATTATCGGCTGCAACTATTGAAAAGCTGGAGGTTTTACTAGCATCTACTATTAAGCCATTCGAGATTTGAATCCAAGCTGTCCCATTCCAAAAATAATAACCAGGCACCACGTTATTTGGGACCGTTCCAGCGGTGGCGGTATTATAAATTAACAAGCCCGCAGCAGCAGACGATGTCCCTGTGATAGGAGTGAAGACATTAGCTGCTGTAAGTGCAACACGAGGAGGCAAAAAGCCGCGATCGGTGGCAGTCACGTCTAGCTTCGCCGAAGCATTAGGCGTGGTGGTCCCAATGCCGGTTTGGGCCTGGCCATAAAACGTAATCAACAAGAAAAGTATAACTAGTCTTTTCATTTCTTCTTTTCAAGTTTTAATAAACGGCGCTGGATCATCAATAGTGTTTTCTCTAGAGCTTCTTTCTCTTTTTTTAATTGGTTGATTTTTTTATCCTGCTCTTGAATTGCCTTGACTAAAACGGGGGTGATTTTACCATAATCCACTCCTTGGGGGACCATTTTGCCATTCTCATCTATGGCATCTTTTAATCCACTAACCGCATAAGGTAAAATCTCTTGCAGTTCATGCGCCATTACGCCATGCATTCGAGAGTTATTCGCTTTCCAAGAAAAATCGTACGTTCTAATTTTGTTTACAAGGTCAATTCCACTGTAATTTCTCAAATCCGTTTTTAAACGATAATCTGAAGAAGTATTAAAACTAACTCCAGAACCATTGTTTGCAGCTATGATTGAACCTATGTTATTTCCTTGTTTTTGAAAATACATAAACTCATGATAGTTAAAAGTCCAGTTTTGATCTGTATTGGCATTAAGAATTACCAACCCATTATTATCACTCGTCGTACTTTCTAGGTAAACCGATGTATTATCAGATGATTGCACTTGCAAACTTCTACCGGGCGAAGATGTCCCTATTCCAAATTTGCCATCAGAAGTAAGTGTAAGGGCTGGCGTATTTACATTATTTAGACTCCAGTTTGTATGAAACTTTAATTTATCCCCATCTGCATTATCGATCCCCACCGAATATCCCCTGACTCCATTTATATCAAAAGATAAATAGGGGTTACCTCCTCCACTTCCATTCGTTCGTAAAGTTAAAATGGAATGAGCGGTGTTAGACGCTGTATTTGAATTGTAGATATAAATACTTGGCAAAACATTGTTTCCAGGATCCCCTGTGCCCATACTATTACTATTTTGAAGATGTAAAAGTGTTAATGGGTCTGGCAAACCTATTCCAATTTTCCCATTCTCTAGAATAGAAATCCCATTTGTTTCACTTGCCCCATTAAATATTCTAAATCTAGCATTCGCAGATGAAGAACCATATTGATCAATGGTCCAATCTACCGTGCTCCCAATCAATGATCTTTTAAATACTATTTGTCCACCTTCGTATTGAGTAGTAGTAGGATTTAAAAGAATTTCACCCCCAATCGTTCCCGCCGCGTTCCCCACCGTTAAAGTGGAAGATGGAGCAGAAGTTCCTATTCCTACCCTTCCTCCGATCGGGTTAAAGGCTAAATCATATAAGGTGGCGTAATTTGTTCTCGATCTTGCCTGTAACCAAGAATAGGTAGAAGTAGAACTTAGGCCAAAGTCTAAAATGTGAGATCCCGAACTAGGTCCTAACCTCAAATTCCCATTCGCAGTGGAGCCTGTGCTAGCTGGGTCTGCGGCGGTAGTCACCACCTCCAGTTTGTTCACAGGCGTAGTCGTGCCTATACCGGTTTGGGAAAACGCACCAAAAGAAATCAACAAGAAGAAGACTATTTTTTTCATTTTTATCTAATCCAAATTTGATGGTAGGTATTATATGCAAAATTCCCCGGAAAATCATCTACTTCCCATCTAC
>NZ_JBIIQN010000037.1:0-17192 GCF_044342065.1 Aquirufa sp.
AAAATCTGCGAGAGCAACAATGTATTCTAATTGGGTAATAGTCATATTATAGGCAAAAGTTATACAAATATAAAAAATATAGATTTGATTGATACAATATTTAGCTTGATATTTGTGCATCGTTTAATGAAAAAATAAAACAATTATAAAATGGCAAATTACATGTTAGGTTTAGGAAGTCAATTTCCTACATTTTCTAAAACAGCGGTTGTTTCTTTGGAGCAAGGAAAAGAGTTCGCTACGATTACATCTGAGGATCATAAAAAAGATGGTAAGTGGTTGGTAATGTTTTGGTGGCCAAAAGATTTCACTTTTGTATGTCCAACTGAAATTGCTGAATTTAATCGTCGTGCGAGTGATTTCGCTGATCGTGACGCTTCTTTAATTGGAGCTTCAACTGATTCTGAGTTTGTTCACGCGGCATGGAGAAGAGACCACGATGATTTACGTGGATTAAAATTCCCTATGTTGGCTGATACCTCAAAAAGCTTAGCTGAAGAGTTAGGAATTTTGACAGAAGGTGAAAAAGTAGCTTACCGTGTTACCTATATCGCTGACCAAGAAGGTATTGTACGCTGGGTATCAGCTAATGATCTTAGTGTAGGTCGTAATGTAGACGAAGTTTTACGTGTATTAGATGCATTACAAACCGACGAGCTATGTCCATGTAACTGGAAAGCTGGTGACGCAACATTATAATTTTCTTATAGCCTCGGGATTCCCCGGGGCTTTTAAATTCAACAACCATGAGTGAAACAAAAGATAACTTATTGGCAGAGATTAATATCCCTGCTACAGAATCGTTTGCCCTACTAGACAGCTTAGATGCAGCGGATCATCGTTATATAAAAGATTTGAAGATTAACGTTTCTAATTCCTTGCGCGCTCAGACATTAACAGAGAAAGAAGCGTTGCTTCTGTCGCTTGCGGTATCTGTTAATCAAAAACATACAAGAACAATAGAATCGCTAACTGAATTAGCCTTAAATAAAGGAGCTACTGAGGCTGAAATTACTGAAATCCATGCCTTGGTTTCATTATTGAATGCAAATAACATTTTCTACCGTTTTAAACATATGGTGGATAAAGAATATTACAATACAGCGCCTGCAGGAATACGTATGTCGATTATGATGAATCCTATCCTAGGTAAAGAGTTCTTTGAACTAGCTAGTTTAACGGTATCAGCAATTAACGGATGTGAAATGTGTGTTAAATCACATGAGCAATCAGTAAAGAATCACGGTGCCACTGAGGCTCGGATTCTAGATGCCATTCGATTAACTGCAATAATTAAAAGCCTAATCGTATTACTTTAGCATCAAAAAAGGCTAATTCACAAATGAATTAGCCTTTTTATTTTATTTATTTATTTCCTTCACCATTCGATTTAATTCGAATCGGAATGAGGCAAGTTCCTTGAAACTTTGCCAACATACCTTAAGAAGTTTCATGTGTCGAATAGAAACTTCACCTGTTTCACGTTCTTTATGCAGAACCGGAATATCAAATAATTTTTGACCTGCCTTTTTAGCCAAAACTGAAAGAAAAATATTGGGAGCAAAGGGGACAGACTTAGGTAAAGCAGCTAATAATCTTTTTAAATAGCTTGTGCGAATTAATCGAAAAGGGATATTCGCATCATGAATGTAAGTGCCATAAATAAACAACAAGGAAAACTTAAGTATTCTTGTAATAATCAAACGAAAAGGATCATCATGGCGGACTTCTCTAAACCCTAGAACAAAATTAGATTCATTTCTTTTTTCCCAAAACTTATGAAAATCTTTTGGGTCAAACTGGTCATCTGAATCGGTTTGGAAAACAAATGCAGGATTCATCTCTACGGCCATTTGATAGCCATTATAAATGGCGTTTCCATGTCCACCATTTATCTGATGCTTCGCAATTAAATTCGGATATTCCCCTGTCAATTCATCTAAAATTGCACCTGTATTATCTCTGGAACCATCATTTATAATCAAAAGCTTAAAACTTTCAACCGGTATAACATTGGCAATACCATCAATCCAATGTGGTACTACATCACGTATACAAGCTTCCTCATTATAAGCTGGGATTACTACGACTAAATCTAAATCATTTTGCATTATATGCGGTTTTTATATTTGTTGATAGGCCTTTCAATAACATACCAAGATAAGCTTGATAAGCCAATGAGAATAATCAGGCAAATCAAAAATTTATAGAGGGTAAAATTAACTAATTCTAAATGAAAATCAGGCAAATAGGATTTTAAATAATACCAAATCGTATTTCCAGAATCATGGAAATAATTCATGACTACGTTATGGTAAAGATATATACCATATGAAATTTGACCCAGATACGATATAAATCTTAATTTAAGAAAAGAAGATAAAAACCAAGTATCATTTCGAACTGATAGACCAATTATAAAAAATGCAACTAAAGCGCCAAATAATCTTTCAAAGATTATAGACCAAATGTTATCATGTGAATAGTCTGAATATTTTGCTAAAACCAATACGGCACAAAACAAAAAAATACTTACGGCCAAACCAAGTTTTAGGTAGTTCAGTGATTGAAAGTCTGCCTGTCTATAATGAAATAAATAAGCCAAAATGCCACCGATTCCAAAACAATCTAATGCAGAAAAAGGGTTTACATACCACCACATCCAATTTGACTCTTTTACATCATGCGAAGCAAATAAAGCAAATCCTAAGCGAGTACCTATGCCAAGTACTATCATCGCAAAAAACAGACCTTTGTAGCTCCTAGGGTTTAACAATAATACAAAATAGGGGAAGACTAGATAATATTGCTCCTCAACAGCCAAGGACCACAAATGATCCCAAATCCCCAACCAAGTTCCTTTTAACATGATGAATATATTGGGAAGATAGAATACCAAATAGGGCCATACCTGTCTAAAGTTAGATAATGAGAAAAGAAACCCTAAAAACAATAGTAAAAAATAGATAGGGAAGATGCGCAAAGATCTCCTGTAGATAAATCGGAAAATTTTTACTAACAAACCCGAATGATTCTTTCGATAATCATCAGCACTTTTGAATAAAATCCGGGTAATTAAAAAACCACTGAGTACAAAAAACAAAACAACGCCTAAATGTCCAAAAAAAGCAAAAGGATTAATTGGGATTAACCAATGATCAATCAAAACTAAGAAAACAGCAATAAACCGAATTCCATTCAACTGATCAAAATAAATATCCTTTTTACCTATCATTGATTTGTAATTATACTAAATTCCACACGTCTATTTAATCGGCGCTTATCTTCTAAAGTACTTGCTGAAAGGGGCTTAGTTCCACCCCAACCTTTAGTCTGAATGCGCGTTTCAATTATTCCTTGCTTTACTAGATATTCCTTTACTTGCTTAACACGTTCCCAGGACAACATTAAATTTTCATTCCAATCACCTTGATTATCCGTATGACCTTCAATTAAAATGTTAAAATCTGAATTTTCTCGTAAAATACTTACAATCTCATTGAGAGCTTGGTAAGACTCTTTATCAATTTCAAACTTGCTTTGCGCAAAATAAACATTAGGGAATTTTATTTTTTTACTTTCCTCGATTGGAATCATCTCAAAAATATGAGAAGCCTCAGTATACTTCGCTTGATTCTTGTAATCAAAAATCTCACTTTTTGTCACAAAGCCTTTTGCTTTGACTTGAACTTGAAATGGTTTTTTGCTTGGCCACATAAAACTCAAATCACCTAAATATGGATCATAATCGAATGATAAGGAATCACCAGATACCTGCGACTTAATACTTACTCGAGCTGATATACCTTGCTTAGAAACTTGATTAACCACTTTTCCTGAAAATTGAATTAGTGTTTGTGGCTTAATTTTCTCTGGTATTTTAATCCGAAATATATCCTCAGCTCCCATAGAGTTTTCTACTGAACTAAAATAGGCATAATCTCCTTTTGCAGAAACCGTAAAATAGCCATCCCATTCACTTGTATTAACCGCGGGGCCTACATTTTCTGGAGCTGACCAATTTAGCCAAGTATCATCCAAGCGCCTAGTAATAAAAACATCATTGTTCCCATATCCAATATGTCCACTAGAAGAAAAATACATTGTTTGACCATCAGGAGCAATAAATGGAGTACTCTCTGACTCACCAGAATTAACCACAGGTCCAATATTTTTCGGTTCAGTCCAAGTATCATCTGGTTTTAAAAAAGAAACATAAATATCCTTACCGCCGTAGGAATCTTTGGTTTCAGTCGTCATTAACAACGTTTTACCATCTGGAGCTATTGTATATTCAGAATACTCCGATTTATTCTTGAAGTTTTGAATACGAATTTGTTTGGGAAAACTCCATTCTCCATTTCTGAGTAAATAGGACAAGGAAACCCCCTTTTCCATATGTCCATCTTTACCATAGACATTATTTAATAAAATCATCTTTCCATTGGGGGAAATTCCACATATGGCATTGTTCTCCTCATTATTGATAGGGGATGGGAACAATTTAGCTTTTTCCCATTGTTTTTTTTCATCCAACTGGGTATACCATATATCCTGATTTTTGTTGTCGCCTAAATTTTCTGGATGCTTCCAGCGGGTAAAATAAAGTCGCTTACCATCTGGACTAACTACTGGGTATAATTCATTGAACTTCGAATTAATTACGGTTCCCATATTCTCCTTGACTAAATAGGCATTGGGATCCGATTCTAGCTTAATCTTATTTTCTATAGGTACATCTACATCTGATATTGCCACTGCGTCAATTTGCGAGTATCCCGATACACGCATGGAATTCATGGATATTTTAATCGATTTAACTTTAAATGAAGTAAGATTGGGTAATCGTATCTTGGTAATTTGCCCATTTGATTGAGCATATCCAGCATTAAATTCATGTAATAAATAGAGCTTATTGTTTTCATCCAATGCATCAACACGCGTAATCGAACCAGCACCAAAATTTTCAAAAATAGCTACTTGCTTGATTACTCGAGCTGTGTCAAATGAGACAATGATAAATTCCCCACCAGGATTATCAGGTGTTAATGATTGCCAGGCACTCGGACTGGCTGAAAACTTAGGGTACTTACTTGGCCTACCTAGGATATGTTGGGCACGATATTCTCTACCCAATAAAGGGTCAGCGTATTCACTCGAAAATGACATGACTTTTGATGCCCATTGCACAGATTGTGCAGCTACATTAGCTAAAGAAAAACTAAATAGGGCTACAAAAATTATTCTTATCATTACAAAATTAAACCAAGTCTAACAATTCTTGAATGGTTGATTTCGGATCAACTGACGCAAAAACAAAACTTCCAGCTACTAGAACATTAGCTCCGGCTTGAATTAAGTCAACAGCGTTATTTTTATTTACGCCTCCATCAATCTCTAGATAAATATCCTTACCGGATGAATTTATCAATGTTTTTAATTGGCTCGTTTTTTGTATTGAATTAGCAATAAAGCTCTGACCACCAAAACCCGGATTAACCGACATAATTAAGGCTAAATCAAGATCCTCAATAACATCTTCTAAAACAGAAACCGGAGTTCCTGGATTAATTGCAACACCTGCCATGCAACCCTCTGATTTAATTTGCTGTATTGTCCTATGCAGATGCGGACAAGCTTCCGCATGAACTGTAATCATATCTGCCCCACTTTTTGCGAATTGGGCAATGTAACGCTCCGGTTTTTCAATCATCAAATGACAATCAAGAAATTTAGTCGAATGCTTCTTAATTGCTTCTAATACTGGAAAACCAAATGAAATATTAGGCACAAAAACCCCATCCATTACATCAATATGAATCCAAGCTGCAGCCGATTCATTCAACATAGATGTCTCTTTTGCTAAGTTGGCAAAATCTGCTGCTAAAACTGAAGGTGCGATGATTAACTTTTCCATTTTACAAAGGTATGAAAAATATTGGCTAAGGCTTATTTCTGATAAGATTAGGATTAACTTTGTAGGCTAATTAGTTGCATATGGATATTCAAAAAAAGATGCAAGACCTAGTGGACCAAATAAACCACTTCAATCATGCATATTACCAATTAAATGAGAGTTTAATTTCAGATGAAGCATTTGATAAGCTTTTAGTTGAATTGCAAAAACTCGAATATGAAAATCCATTATTTGCACTCGCAAACAGCCCAACAAAACATGTTGGCGGAACCATAACTAAAAACTTTAAATCTGTTACGCATGTATTTCCCATGTTATCACTTGGGAATACTTATAATGAAGATGATTTGCGTGATTTTGATGAAAGAATCAAAAAGACGCTAGGAGGTGAGTCTTATGAATATGTTTGCGAGTTAAAATTCGATGGAGTTGCTTTATCTTTTTGGTACGAAAATGGGAAGTTGATTAAAGGCGTTACACGAGGTGATGGCACAAAAGGTGATGACATTACCAACAATGTTAAAACCATAAAATCAATTCCACATTACATTCAATCGAATGACTTTCCAGCAACGTTTGAAGTAAGGGGAGAAGGATACATGCCAATAGCATCTTTTGATAAAATTAATGAAGATAAAATGGCTAAAGGTGAGCCTCCATTAGCTAACCCGCGCAATGCAGCCTCAGGAACTTTTAAACTACAAGATTCAAGCGTTGTTGCACAAAGAAATATGGCTTGCTTTGTATATGCCTACCTAGGAAACGAAATACCATTTCAAACCCATGTAGAAGGTCTAAAATTATTGTCTAAAAATGGTTTTCCCGTTTCAGAAACCTATCGAAAATGTCTTAACATCGATGAAGTACTACAGTATATTCAAGATTGGGAAAATAAAAGACATGGTTTACCATTGAATACAGATGGTATCGTAATAAAAATTAATGATTTAGGCCAACAAGAACGATTGGGATTTACAGCTAAGTCACCAAGATGGGCAATTGCTTATAAATACCCTTCTGAAATCGCACAAACGAAAATCGAGAGCATTTCATACCAGGTTGGTAGAACCGGTAATGTAACACCTGTAGCAAATCTAAATCCAGTATACTTAGCTGGAACTGTCATAAAAAGAGCTTCAATTCACAATGCGAACGAAATGGAGCGACTTGATTTGCATGAAAACGACACAGTCTTTATTGAAAAAGGTGGAGAAATTATTCCAAAAATAACGGGTGTTGATAATTCTAAACGAGTTAATCAATCAAATAAATTTAAATTCCCGACAACATGCCCCGCTTGTTCCTCTGAACTTATTAGAACAGAAGGAGAGGCGAACCACTATTGTATAAATGAGTCAACGTGTCCGCCTCAAATTAAGGGAAAAATAGAGCATTTTATTCAACGCAAGGCCTTAAACATTGAAAACTTAGGAACAGAAACCATTGATTTGCTAGTAGAAAAAGGGATTATAAACAATGCCGCAGATTTATATGACTTAACTGAATTTAGTTTTAATGGTTTAGAAGGATTTCAAGCTAAATCCATTTCAAATATTCTAAACTCGATAGTAAAATCAAAAGAAATACCTTTCAGACAAGTACTTTTTGGCATTGGTATAAGACATGTTGGAGCAACAATTGCCGAAAAATTGATTCTCGCATTTCAAAGTATAGAAAACATACGTAATGCTAGCTATGATGATTTAATTGCCGTACCCGAAATAGGGGAACGCATTGCATTAAGTATTATAGATTATTTCAAGCTGGCATCCAATAGGGAATTTATTGAAAAGTTACGATCCGCCCAAGTACAGCTATCTGAAGAAATACAAGAAATAGTCTTGGAGGGGGAGGCCTTAGTCGGAAAAAGTTTTGTAATTTCGGGTGTCTTTGAAAACTTCGAAAGGGATGATCTAAAAGCAAAAATCATCGCGAATGGTGGTAAAGTTGTTTCAAGTATATCATCTAAGCTCGATTTTTTGGTTGCAGGAAACAATATGGGGCCTGCCAAACTTGAAAAGGCTAATCAATTAAATATTAAAATATTAAGCGAAGAGGAATTCATAGCGCTTATTTCATAAAATATGCAATCACAATCATTACCCAAATTTCATGGAGTTGCTCCCGCATTAGTTACGCCGATGTTGGCTAATCGATCCATTGACTGGAGTGGTTTAGCAAAATTAGTTACTCATGTTAGTCAAGGTGGTGTTGATTATTTGGTCGTTCAAGGTACGACAGGGGAATCTGCAACAACAACAGCTGATGAAAAAAAGCAAATTGTCTCCACCATTCAAACAAGTAATTCTCGAAATTTACCCATCGTTTATGGTTTAGGCGGCAACAATACAGAGAGCTTAATAAAGCAAATCAACGAGACAGATTTCAGTGGTATTGATGCCATTTTATCTGTTTGTCCCTATTATAATAAACCCAGCGCACGCGGCGTAATTGCACATTATCAAGCTATAGCAGACGCATGTCCGGTACCGGTTATCATGTACAATATTCCAGGACGAACCGGTATAAACATGTCCCCAGAAACGGTGTTAACCTTAGCGGAACATGAAAATATTATTGGAATTAAAGAGGCGTCTTGTATCATTGAACAATGCATGGAAATTGCCTTTCACAAACCGGAAGATTTCTTATTAATTTCAGGAGATGATGTTCAAGCGGTACCAATTATTTCCATAGGTGGGGTGGGTGTAATGTCAGTTATTGCCAACGCTTTCCCTCAGCAGTTTTCACAAATGATTCATGCGGCATTGTCAGGAGATTTTAAATCAGCCCAAAAGGCATTAGCTGCTTTTTTAACTATTGATCCATTCTTATATGAAGAAGGTAATCCGGTAGGCGTAAAAAAGATCTTGGCGCTGCAGGGAATAATGTCGGGCCAAGTACGTATGCCATTAGCTGAGGGTTCAATGGAACTAGGTAACAAATTAGAAGCTATTATTAAACAAGTTAAACTATCCAAATAATGTTTGTACACGTTGTTAATTTTTGGTTGAAAAAAGGGTTGTCTACTGAAGAAATTCAAAAATTTGAGGTAGGAGTAAGTTCACTTGCAGATATTGATACGGTTGATGTCTTTAGTGTAGGTAAACCTGCGAACACCGATCGCCCTGTCATTGATCGTTCATACGATTATTGTCTACTAACGACTTTTGAAAAAGAGTCAGGGCATGATGTATATCAAACGCATCCCATTCATTTGAAATTTATTGAAGATTGTGCCTCACTATGGGATAAAGTATTAATATATGATTCAGAAAGCATTTAAGTTAGTAGGAGGAATCCTGCTAAGCAGCGCATTAATTGGTTGTACCAAATATATTAAACCTTCGACCTATTACAGTCCAAATTTTAAAGATGGGGGCGTTACTCGACACGATGGATTAGGGTTCGAAATTCCTGTTAAGTATGCAATAGATGTGTTGTATGGACAAGAAGAGCCAAAACAAAAATATGAAGTGATTGAACCCATCAGCTTTTCTGATGAAATACCTTTAACATTAGCGCAGACACAGAATGACAAACTGCTTAATCGTGGAATTCATCAAAATAAGAAAAAGGAAATACTCGAAAAAATGGTCGCTAAAGCAGAGGAACTTGGAGCATCCGCTTTAATTGACGTCAAATACCAAGTGTATACAACAAAAGATGCGAATGGTTATACCTTTAGTGGTACAGCGATTCGTTACGTTCTGAAGTAATATACAATAGGTCGAAATTGGCAATTAATACTTGCCCGCGAGCATCCAAGAAATCAATTTGGATGCTTTTTACTTTACGGGCTTTGAATGGCAAAATACGTTTATTACCAATGGTATAACCGTTAATTTTTTCGACTGTACCATTCTCATCAGTTAAAGTGACTTGAAATTGCTTAACACGTTGCCCAAGGGAAATTGGCTCTTGTAAAACAACGGCATTCAATAAGCGTGATTCACTTGAACTCCAATTTAATTGAGGCTTCAAATCTGATTCTTTTGCCGCCCAAAACGATTTCTCATCTTTATCATAAATATGAGCTGCTAAATGTCCCTTTTCAGAAGAAGATGAAGTTAGTACATCTTTTGATGATAGTTTACTTACTAACCCTTTCGAAATTAACCTTTGTAATCCCATAAGTGCTGAAGAATCATTCGGATGAATCAATCCGCGCGTATCGACTGGTATGTTGATTAATAAATTAGCATTTCGGCCTACAGAAGCAACATAAATTCGCATCAAAGAATCTGGAGATTTTACCTTATCATCTTGATCTGGATGATAATACCAACCTGGACGCAAACTAACATCTACTTCAGGTGCCACCCAATGACTCCCATTTTCCTGCCCTTGTTTATATTCATCAAATTTGGGATATCCGGGATAAATCTCGTCCTTATTAATTGGCGACCACATTTTTTCGTATGAAAAACCACGCTCATTACCTACCCAACGAATATCAGGTCCATTATCTGAAAACTGAACAGCTTCGGGTTGATACTGATTAACCATGGAATGAAACAAGTTCCAATCATAAACTTGCTTCTTCCCATTGGGACCTTCACCATTCGCACCATCATACCAAAACTCGAAAATTGGCCCGTATTGTGTCAACAACTCCTTTTGCATGTTAGCATACACCTGATTATAAGAATCTGTCCCATAAGCCGGATGGAACCGATCCCATGGAGATAAATAGATCCCCAATTTTAATCCATACCGTTTACATGCATTTGCTAATTCTCGTACTACATCGCCTTTGCCTTGTTTCCAAGGAGATTTAGCTACCGAATGTTCTGTAAATTTGGAAGGATATAATGCGAAACCATCATGATGTTTGGCAGTTAAGATGAGGCCCTTCATTCCGGCAGCTTTCGCAATCTTTACCCATTGATTACAATCCAGTGCCGTAGGATTGAATAATTTAGGATCTTCCTTGCCTTCGCCCCATTCAACATTAGTAAATGTATTCATATTAAAATGCACGAATCCATAATACGTCAACTCTTGCCAAGCCAATTGTTTAGCTGAAGGAAGAGGAGCAATCGGTTTAATGCTTTGTCCATTCACCACACTTGAAGCGAAGACCAAAAAGAAGAATGTGATTCTTTTAATTTGCATGATATAAGATTGAGTTTTCAAATAAAGCTGTTGTTTGATTTGGAATAGCTCTAAACAAAGGATTAAAGCCAAACCAAATATAACTGCCCAGTCCCAACGAATAAGTTCCTAGCAAAAGGCTATTATCTACTTTTGATTTAACTCGATTTCCTAAGAATCCAAAATAGGCAGTATTGGATGTAGGCGTACTAAGGATCGACTTCCAAAGAGGATGTTTGCTCACCAACTGCTCAGCTTGATTTATAACAATTACCTGATCACGATTAATTCGAAATCCAATAGGATTTGATTTTTCTAAATTAGCTAATATCAAATTACCAGAAAGTGTTTTAGAAATTTCGTGACGTTCTGAATCCTCATAACTCGTATTGTTATCAGATGAATCAGTCAAATCCTTTACATTTAATGCTAATTCCTTATCTGATATCATACTTACCGCTTTCTCAAACAAAATCACATAACCGCCCTTGCGAACGTAATCGTCCAGTAAAGTCTTCTGATTTTTGGATAAATCAAGCGCCTTTGAATTAGGGAAAATAACTTGGGAATAATTGCTTAGATTAGCTCTAAATAACGAAGCAAATGGAATGAAGGATGGATTGAGTTTCATTTTTGTCGTTAAGTAATAAGCCAATTCACCTTGTTGGTTTACATCAAAACTGGGATCAACTACCACAGCAATACGACTAGTATTTACCTGTATAAAATGTGGAGAACCTAAATCTGCACCAAAATCGGCACGAAAAGTAGAAACACCTACTAATTGAACCTGATTTTTATTTGCCTCTAAACGTAATGCATCCCAATTTCCTCTTTTCTTCAATACCCAAAGATGACCTGGAGCGTATTTATTACCTTCGAACCCAACTTCTTTATCATTGAAAACCACTAAATAACCAAGTTTAATCAATTGGTCAACGAATGCCACCGAAGTAGATGATGGTTTAAAAACAAAGGCAACTTGATTTTCGCTAACGGGATTATCTTTAAATCCTACTTCGGTGTAGGTCGTTACTGACAACTTTTCTTTTATTCCATAAGCACGTATGCCATGAATTTGAAATAGATTCCAAGCAGTAATATCATAAGTTACTGAATCTTCTAATACGGGCGTGGGGTCCAACAAGGCTTGAATCATGGGAGCTGCTGACTGGTAAGCTGATATAGCTAAATCACCTTTAAAAGCTTTAAAAGAACCTGTTTTTTGATCAGCGTATGAAAAAGCATTTACTTGAGAATCTTTGTCTAATTGACTCACTTGAATCCGATTAGCTTGTAAGATTTTAATTAATTCTGCCGACTTACCTATTTCATTTTGAGGGATAACGTAGGTTTTATACAAATTTGTGGGATTAGTACGGGCTAAAGAATGATTGGCATAAAAACTAGCTTTTACTGTTTCGCTATTCGTTAGTGACCACTCAACTAAATTAATTGCCAATTGGCGATGATGATTCACACGATCTACAAATCGAATGGTATCTAAATTTGATTTTTGAGCTTGCAAGCCGCCGCGAATACCGCCTTGTTCCAAAGTCATTCCTAAGGCGCCATTGAGTATTGGATAGGTGTCACCATATCCT
Source organism: Aquirufa sp. (assembly GCF_044342065.1). Classification (GTDB taxonomy): domain Bacteria; phylum Bacteroidota; class Bacteroidia; order Cytophagales; family Spirosomataceae; genus Aquirufa. The sequence continues at coordinate 12,619 of NZ_JBIIQN010000037.1, forward strand.
GGATAAAATAAATCATACACCTCAGACGTAAAAAATGGCCATTTCTGCTTGTCAAATAAACGCGCGAAAGACTTTCCAACGCTCGTTTGTAAATCCTTCGTTGAACTCGAAATAAAATTCAAATATGGTTTAGCAGCAGGTGGGAAATAATAGGTATGTTGGTAACTCTGTTCATGAAAATCAGCATGAACCATCGGCATCCAGGATTGAAAAAATGCTAACCGTTGTTGGGTCTCAATTTGTGTTTGCCAAACCCAATCACGATTCAAATCAAATGAATAATGATTATAACGACCGGAGACTGAACCTTCAAAGTGTTCTTGATCGAATGGGTCAGCATTGCCTCCCGAAATGAAATTACGACGATTGAATTGTGTAACATAGGCATCGCGACCATCAGGATTTATACAGGGGTCCAATAAAACAACATAATCCTTGTTCATAGACGCTAAAACACCACCGTCTTTAACCAAATCATAAATAGCACCCATAGCAGCTTCTGAACCAGCCGCCTCATTGCCATGTACATTAAAAGATAGATTAATAATAACTGGTAAATCTGAATTCACTAATTTCTGACCTTGAATAACTTGATGATGTACCTCTCTAATTTGATCTAACTTATTAAGCACGTTAATGGACTTAGATAATATTAAAATACCTAACTCACGTCCTTCATTTGTCTTCCCATAAGACTGCCATTTAGCTAACTCAGGGCGCTGAATAGCGATATATTTACAATATTCTACCAGTTGGTAATGATAGGAAAATCGAGAACCCAATTGATATCCTAAAAATTCGTCTGGACTTTTTACTTGTGCTAGAGATATAAAAGAGATTAAACAAGTAAATAGGGTTAATCGAAATTTCATATTTAAATTTAGTTTATAAAGTGATTTAAAATTAAAGAAAAAAGAAGGTAAATTGAAAGAACTTTTGACTTTCACTTAAAACAATTCCTTATGGCATTACCTCAAACCGAAAACGAACCTATTCAGATAAATTCATCAGAAAAAGCCAATTATACCATTCCTTTAATCCTTGTAACAAGTTTATTCTTTTTGTGGGGATTAGCCAATAGCTTGAACGGAACGCTAGTTAAACAATTTCAAACGGCCTTAGACTTACAACGTTGGCAGGCAAATATCGTAGAAACAGCCTTTTATGCCGGATATTTTGTCATGGCATTGCCAGCTGGTGTTGTCATGCGCAGGTATGGGTATAAGATGGGTATCTTATTCGGCTTGATCTTATATGCAGCAGGTGCCTTTTTATTTTATCCAGCGGCTGATGTGCGTTCCTATTCCTTTTTTCTAGTGGCTTTATTTATGATTGCCAGTGGAATTGCATTTTTAGAAACGGCTGCTAATCTATATGTAACGAAATTAGGAGATCCAGCAAAAGGTGATTATCGCTTAAATTTTGCTCAATCATTTAATGGAATGAGTATCATTTTAGGTCCTGTCATAGGCGGGTTATTTATCTTTTCAGAGATAGAGTATAGCCCAGAAGTATTAGCGGCGATGCCCATGGCTGAATCCGAGGCCATTCGTGCCGCACATGCTGCTTCCGTACAAACTCCTTATTTATTAGTAGGGTGTGTTGTCAGTTTCGTAGCCATTTTATTTGCATTTACCAAAATGCCTGAATTAAAATCAGGCGAACAAAAAGAATCAAAAGTGACCATCAGTGATTTGTTAAAACATAAGCATCTGGTACTAGGCATCATTGCTCAGTTTTTAAATGTAGGTGCTCAGGTAACACTTTGGGGCAATTTCGTTGACTTAAAAATTGATTATGCACCTGAAACCAATTTATGGATAGTTGAGAAAATTTATCAGACTACCTCAGAGATGTCGGCAACGCAAATGGCTAGTTTTCATGCTTCGTTTGCATTCATCTTGTTCTTATTGGGTCGTTTTTTAGGCACCTTCCTGATGGGTAAATTTAAATCAAACCAAATTCTTGGTATCTATGCAATCGGTGCTGTGGCATCACTCATTATTGCCATGATAGGTGGAGGTATCATTGCGGTGATAGCATTAATGATGGTTTATTTTTGTCAATCCATTATGTTTCCAACCATCTTTGCACTATCATGTAAAAACCTTGGAGAAGGCTCTAAATTAGCTTCTTCGTTAATCATTATGTCGATAGTGGGCGGATCTATTTTACCTCCATTGGCCGCATCATTATTTAAGATTAATACGAATATGGCATTGGCAATACCTTTATTTTGTTTTAGTTACATCGTCTATTTTGCTTACCGTGGATCCAGAATTTCTACACATGAATAGATATATTTTAATCTTAGATCTGGTAGATGAAGAATCGTCCATCAGGCAATATGAAGCATATCATGAATTGATTCCAAAAGAAATCGATCAAAGTATACGTGATTCAGGAATTACTTCCATGGAAATTTTCCGCTATGCGAATCGCTTGGTCATGGAAATGATCACTGATAACACATTTAACTTTGAAGCAAAAGCTAAAACAGATCAGAAAAATGAAGCTGTACAAGCCTGGGAAAATTTAATGAATAAATTCCAACAACGAATTCCAGGATCGAAACCCACCGAAAAATGGGTATTAACCAAACGCATATTTAGTTTAAATTAATTCTATGTCACGTACTTTTCTACAAATAAATCCATCTGACAATTTACTTGTTGCCTTACAAGATCTTAAAGCAGGTACTGTTATTGAGCATGAAGGAAACAAAATTACTTTACAAGATGACATTGCTGCCAAACACAAGTTTACAACGGAAGCAATAGCCAAAAATGGGAACGCCTATATGTATGGTGTTTTGGTGGGTCACGCAAGTCAAGATATTCCCAAGGGTGGACTCATTCATACGTTTAATCTACATCATGCCTCTCAAGATTTTGAAGGAAAGTTGAAAGACTATTCATGGTCTAGTCCGGATGTAAGTAAATTCCAAAACAGAACCTTTAATGGATATCACCGCACGGATGGACAAGTAGGTACGCAGAATTATTGGTTGGTCATACCGCTTGTATTCTGTGAAAACAGAAACATTGAATTACTTAAAAATGCATTCATTCAAGGTTTGGGCTTTCAGAAAAATGATTCCGTGACTGAGCAAGTCATTCATTTACGGAAGCAATTTGAAGCAGGAAAATCATTAACATTAGGCTCAAGCTCAAATGAGGCCATTATTGCCAAAAGCCCACTTTTTCCCAATGTAGATGGAATTAAATTTCTAACACATGAAAGCGGGTGCGGTGAAAACAAAGATGATTCCGAAAACCTATGTGCCTTGTTAGCAGGCTATTGCGTCAATCCCAATGTAGGTGGAATAACCATTTTAAGTTTAGGTTGTCAGCATTCTCAAATTGCCGTGTTTAAGCAAAAATTAGCGGAAAAAGACCCTAATTTCAATAAACCAATGCACATCTTTGAACAACAGCAAGATGAAGGTAGTGGAGTTGAAAATTTACTAAATGAGGTTGTATTGAAAACATTTGAAGGCTTAATTGAAATCAATCAAATTGATCGCAAACCTGCTCCCTTATCCGCGTTACGATTGGGCGTAAAATGTGGTGGATCTGATGGCTTTTCAGGAATATCGGCTAATCCGGCGATTGGACATACGGCCGACTTACTTGTGGGACTGGGTGGAACTGTCATGATTGCCGAATTTCCCGAGTTATGTGGTGTAGAACAAGAATTACAAAATCGTTCTGTAACCGCAGAGGTAGCAGATAATTTTGGCAAAATGATGCGTGAGTATGCCAAACGTGCCGCAGCAGTAGGAGCGGGCTTCGACATGAATCCATCACCTGGAAACATCAAAGATGGATTAATCACCGATGCGATCAAATCAGCTGGAGCAGCTAAAAAAGCAGGATCCTCACCGATCATTGACGCCCTTGGATATGGACAATACGCGACTCAAAAAGGGCTTAACTTAGTTTGTACACCCGGAAATGATGTATTGGCCACCACAGGAATGGCAGGAGCAGGAGCTACGGTACAATTATTTACAACAGGGTTAGGAACGCCTACGGGCAACCCCATTAGCCCGATGGTTAAGTTGTCAACGAATACACGATTGGCTCAAAAATTACCTGAAATCATTGATATCGATTGCGGTCCTATCATCAGCGGAGAAAAATCAGTTGAAGAAATGGGTGAAGAAGTTTTAGAATATGTGATTAAACTGGCTTCAGGTGAGATTACAACGAAAGCAATGGATTTGGGACAGGATGATTTTATGTTCTGGAGGAGAGGGGTATCGCTTTAGACGCTAGACGCTGGACGTTAGCCTCTTTGGCAAACCTTTCAGGATTGCCAAAGTTTGAGACGCATGCAATGCGGCGATTAGCAGTTAAATAGGTGAGAAAAATAATATAAATAATAGAAAACTAGCGACTGACAGCTAGCAACTAGCAACAGACAACTAGCGACTAAACAAATAAACTATGCTATTTTCATTAAAAGGTAAAAAAGTAGTTGTCACCGGAGGATGCTCGGGAATTGGTAAATCAATTGCCTTAACATTCTTGCAACAAGGAGCGGAAGTGCATGTAATTGATTTACATAAA
>NZ_JBIIQN010000054.1:0-4992 GCF_044342065.1 Aquirufa sp.
TGTTGGGGCGGGAATACTTGACACCCAGGGGAATTTTGCGGAACCTTATAAGATTTTGCAGCAATTCAAAAGTAAGGACCTTAGCTAGCTATCCACCCCTCCATCACCGCCGCCGTCTTCTCACATCCTTCATCCAACATCAAATCATGCGATCCACCTTCCATGATTTCAATCGGCGCCTGGTAATGTTTGGCGGTTTGTTGGAATTCATCCACGCTGATGAGTCCATCGGCAGATCCACCAATGACCAACACCGGGCAATTGATCCGATGCGTCACCGGGATAAAGAGCCCTAAATAAGCACGAAAGGATTCGGCGCAGAGTTTGGGTTTGTAGACTTCCGCCAAAGGATTTTCGTTGAAAAAGAGTTGGCTGTATTTTTTAAAGGCTTTTAAGAGGTTTCCCTGCAGCAAATATGGGATAGCCCCCGGAAAGCGGAAAAGGGTCCGCAAGCTTGGCCGCAACACCCCGCTCGGTGGAACAGAAGCGAGCAAGATGGCCTTTTTGGCCTTACCCATTTTTAAATAGCGCTGCACAATCATCCCTCCCATGGAATGGCCAATCAGGATGGGGGCCTCGGGCAAGTCATCCACAAGCTTTTTGAGTGCTTGAACATAGTCGGCCAAAGAATACCTAATCGCCTTTGAACTTCCTTCTTGCGCATGTCCGGGCAGGTTAATCGCCAAACAGGTATAGCCTTTGGCCTCAAAATACGGGATGAATTGCTCCTCCCAGCACCAGGCGCCGTGACTCATGCCATGCACAAAAACGAGGGTTTCTTTCATGCGACGGGCGTCTTACTCACGTAGTTTTTGGGCAAATGCTTCTTCAACTGATTCACGAATAAATGAAAGTCGACCGTGATCGTATGCCGCGGCGTTTTGATCTGATTCAAATGCGGATGGGTAACTTCTCGTTGGCATAATTCTGCGATGTTCTTCGGTCTTTCCCAAAGCCCCTTGATCGCCCGCGCCACGATTTTACTCTGCAATTCCGCTCCCGGCCAAATGCATCCCAAAGGCTGGAACATGCCCACAAAAAACAAGTTTTCGTATTTTTCATGCAGCATCTTCAAATACAAGGGCACATCGCCCTCACTATAATTCAAGAAGCTTTTCTCAAAGAAAGGATGCTCCAAAACATAGCCCGTGCAGGCTATAACGACATCAAATTCCTCCTGTGTGCCATCTTTGAAATGCACCACCTTCCCATCAAAATGATCGATGTCGGGTTTTGGAAATACCTTCCCATGCCGCAGTTTGTACAACAATTCATCATTGATTGTGGGGTGTGTGCCCGTAATCGCATGTTCGGGTTCCGGTAGTCCGTAATTTTTATTGGGTCCCAAAAAGATCTTCACAGTCAATTCGGATAAGAAAAACTTCAATTTGGTGGGTAAAAAAGCCATCGTAGAGGCTACGACGTCACTCGGTTTGCCAAACAAAAATTTGGGTACGATGCGGTAGCCGCGACGCCAACTGATACTAGTCTTTTGGCTTACCCGACTCGTTTCTACCGCCACGTCGCAGGCAGAATTTCCTCCGCCGATCACCAAGATGCGTTGGCCGCGAAAGGGTTCCGACTTCTTGAAATCATGTGAATGCATGAATTGGCCTGTGAATTCACCCGGATACGAAGGCATGCGGGGTAACCAGTGATGTCCATTGCAGACCACCAAATGTGTGAATGTTTCTGTTTTGCTTTGGCCCTCGTGTTCCGTCACAACGGTCCAGTTTCCATTCGAGTCCAGTTGGCATGATTTTACCAAAGTATTAAACTGTATGTATTTTTCCAGTTGGAAATGTGCCACATAGCCTTGAAAGTAGCGCCGTAATTGGTCGTGCGAAGGGTAATCCGGTATGCCTTTTTCGAAATCATCGAAGGTGAAATCAGCGTATTGCGACAGGGTTTTGGAAGAAATGATGTGCGTCGTTTCAAAGACACTCGAATGGCCTACCTTTTCATTGTAGACCCAATTACCCCCTACCTGGTTATTGAAATCATAGCAGCTGACGTCGAGCCCCTGATCTACTAAATTTTTAACAGCCGTAATTCCTGAGGGCCCTGCACCGATTACACAAACGTTGGTCATTTATCTTGATTTGTTTCTCAAATATAGCAAAATGACAAAATAATCTTGGTATTCGACAAATTTGTGCTTTAAGATAAAATCAAGCTTTCTCTTTTACCTTTGGCAATCCTGTCATAGGTTTGCCAAAGGTAGTGCCGATATTTCACTTTTAAGTAGCAAAAACTGATAATCACCCTATGGATACCTATAACCTAAATCGATTTGTCATCGCGCAGGAAAGCGCCTATTCACAGGCGCTCATTGAAATAAAAGCCGGCGAGAAAACTAGTCATTGGATGTGGTATGTTTTCCCACAGATGAAAGGTTTGGGAACTTCGTATAATTCGACTTTTTACGGAATCAGCGGGAGGGCAGAGGCGGAGGCATATTTGGCTCACCCCCAATTAGGACCACGATTGATTGAAATTTCAATAGCTTTATTGACTCATGCGGGAAAACCCATTGAAGATATTTTAGGAGCTACCGATGCGCTCAAGCTCAAATCCTGCATGGAACTTTTTGCTTCTTTAGCTTGGGCAGATCCTGTGTTTGAGGGAGTTTTGAAACGCTTTTATGCTTAGCGGTTCTTCTTTGAATTAAACTTTTTGATCCGCATGGCCTGTTTGTAAATGCTGTAGAATTTGGGGTCCAACTTAAATTTACTCACCTTCAGAATGGGATTTGTTGCCATGTCGATGCTATCTCGAATGGCTTGTTGCTTAGTTTTGTCCATCCAAGCAGTCCAATAATTCGGATTGAGTGAATTACCATACATTTGTGGATATACGGAGGGCCAAACCCAATCTCGGTCTTTGATTGAACTCAATCGAATTAAATTCGCACGGATTAAACTCGAGTCTCTCGGCAAGGCATACGAATCTGAAAAAAGCCATTCCTCCAAATACAGTTTTCTGCGAATAGAGCGATCGACAGGTACCAAATCGTATAATTTCACATAACCATCTTCGCTACGAATCTCCGCGTTTTTATCTGCTACCGCCTTGCGAAATTCCTTCTTATTTAAGCCCTCCGGCAAATAGGTATACTCACGAACGAAATACGCAGGCAGGGTACAAGATGTGACCAAAAGGCTTGTAAGGATAGCAAAAAGGAACTGTTTCATCATGGTTGTTTAAACATAAAAAAACCAAGCAATCTATAGATAGCCTGGTTTTTTGTCTTTTTTCTCTAATTTTTTCTCCTTCGGAGTTTTTGCGGGTTCCTTCTTCTCCGCCTTCTTGGAATTCATGCCTTTAGCCATGGTGTCAGGGTTTAAGGACACAAGTACGGAAAATTATTTGAATTTGTTTCCACCTTACCTTTGGCAATCCTGTCATAGGTTTGCCAAAGGTAGTGCTGAGAAGCGGCATTTTCTAACAGGGAATTGATAAATTCCTACACCACCAACAAGCCCATTTCCCGCAATTCCTCCACCAATTCTCCCTCCCAAAAACCCTTGAAATCTCCCAGTCCCGCCTGCGAAAATTTCTTTTCGAATTCCTGGAAGGTCCCCGTTTTCTCTGTACCCATGGATAATTTTGGTAAGATATATTCCAGCCAAGCGCCCATCTTCCCCGTGGCTTCCAATTCCACTTCCTCACGGCCTAGACTAAATGACAAGGTTTTGGTGGCTTTGGTGTAAGTGGGAGCGGGACCAAGCCAACAAATTTTGTCGTTTGGCTTGGGAAATCTTTCTTCCTTCACCGTTAACATCCGAGCAATGTAATTCTTTGGCAGCTGCGTCCGCGGAATTTTGAATTCAAACCATTCCTGCAGTGGCATGTCCAAACCGATGCCATGCATGTAATTAAACAAGGATTTCTTAAGCCCCTCACTAAACAGCGCATGATCCGCCCCCGTAGGATCCGCATGCTCCAAATCGTTATTCGCAAAACTCCCAGGTTCTGGGTTCAATATCTCTATGTGATAAGCATCTGGATTTAGCCCTACTGGACTATGTGCCGTCAAGGCAAATTGATGCCAAAAACCGGAATGAATCACCCCGTTTTCAACGAGTTGGCGCACAACTTCCAACGAGTCTACCGTCTCTTGCGCTGTCTGCGTAGGGAATCCATACATCAAATACGCATGGACCAAAATCCCCGCTTGCGTAAAATGATCAGCTACCTGAGCCACCTGGGCCACGGTCACCCCTTTATCTATCAAGGTTAGCAGTCGATCCGAAGCCACTTCCAATCCTCCCGAAACGGCGATACAGCCTGAGCGCATCAATAATTGGCATAAATCCTTGGTAAAACTTTTCTCAAATCGAATATTCGTCCACCAAACCACCGTCAAACCCCGTCGGATGATTTCCAGCGCCACATCGCGCATCAAAGCTGGTGGTGCGGCTTCATCCACAAAATGAAAGCCATTATTGCCGGTTTGGGCAATCATCGCTTCGATGCGATCCACCAATAGCGGTGCCGTCGTAGCTTCATAGTCTTTAATGTAGGATAATGAGATGTCACAAAACGTGCATTTGCCCCAATAACAGCCATGGGCCAGGGTCAATTTGTTCCAGCGCCCATCACTCCACAAACGATGCATCGGGTTCGCGATCTCAATGACCGATAAATACCTATCTAACAGCAAATCCGAGTAATCCGGAATGCCCACATCTTTTTGCTTGACATCCGAATCCTTTGACCCATTCAGGTAAGTGACCGTTCCATCAATGCGGCAAAAAGTTCGTTTCAAATCCTGCAATTCCCGCTCGCCATTCAGATGTTCCAATAGGTTTATCAAGGGCGTTTCCCCATCATCTAGCGTGATGAAGTCGACAAAATCAAACACGCGGGGCTCTTGCAAAGAACGTAATTCGGTATTCGCATACCCTCCGCCAAAAGCGACTTTAATCTGCGGATGGTGTTTTTTGATCCATTGCCCACAACGTAAAGCACTGTATAAATTTCACGGGA
>NZ_JBIIQN010000016.1:0-54031 GCF_044342065.1 Aquirufa sp.
ATAATTTTACAGGTGATGTTTCCTTAGTATCCGTTTTATCAGGCATGTTTAATTGCATGGTAACGGGCTTTGCTAACGTCGTTGTTAACATAAAGAAAGTAATCAAAAGGAAGCCTAAGTCCACCATGGGTGTCATGTCGATTTTGGTCGACATTTTCTTACTACGCTTCTTTCCGCCGCCTTTCTTCCCGCCACCGGAGCTATCTATTTCTGCCATTTCTTTTCGTAATTAATAATTAAAATGAAAACTTATCTCGGTTTATTTTCCGGTCCAGTTACTAATTGGAAGATATTGATATTCTGAGCCTGCAAAGTACCGATGATATCGGCAAAAACTTTGTAGTTAGAATTTTGATCTCCTTTAATAGCAACTTTCAACTCTGGATTAGACAATTTCGCATAACCCACCCAATACGAAAGTTCGTTATTAGTTGAATCAATTGGAATCCCCTTGCTTAGCTTTTTAGCTTCTGAAGGTTTCATATTTAACACCTGACGCATTGCTCCTAGAGGATAGCCTACGATTTCTGAAGCCATAAAGTTCTTCTTCATCTCGGCTGTTACAGCGACACCATAGCGATTAGCCATGCGCTCTAACATAAACTCACGTGCCATTTGATCATCAGTTGCCAAATAAACGCCTCCTTCTGGTGAAACACTAACCATCAGCATACCATCTTTAATGTTCAGAGGTTTCTCTGAGATAGAAGATGGAGGAGTGATCGTAACTGCCTCTTCTGGACGGAACTTCGCGGTTAACATGAAGAACGTCAAAAGAAGGAAAGCCACATCACACATCGCTGTCATGTCGAGTGAGACACTTTGTCGTTTAGCTTTAACTTTTGGCATAACAATTATTTTTTTGAACGGTGAATAAAATTGAATGAAAGGGCAAGGCCCCTAAATCAGTTCAAATATTAATTGTGATGTGTAGCGTAGTTTTGGTTAACGCTTAAGCCGATTTCGTCAATGCTATAAGTTAACTCATCAATTTTCGCTGTGAACACGTTGTATGCAATGATACAGATCGCTGAAGTACCGATACCTAATGCTGTGTTGATTAGGGCTTCAGAGATACCATTTGCTAAAGCGGATGAATCAGTTGATCCACCTGAGTTACCTAATGACGCGAAGGCCTTAATCATACCGATTACCGTTCCTAATAGACCGATCAAAGTTGAAACGGATGCTAAAGTTGCGATGATAGTTAAGTTTTTCTCTAACATTGGCAATTCTAATGAAGTAGCTTCTTCCACTTCTTTGCTCAATGCAGCTAATTTTTGCTCTTTGTCTAAAGATTTCTCCGTAGTCAAAGCTTTGTATTTTTTGATGGCAGCTAAGGTAACGTTACCTACAGATCCTTTTTGCTTATCACAAGCTTTCAAAGCACCGTCTACGTCATCCTTGTCTAAGGAAGCTTGAATTGAGCGAACAAAAGCATTCACATCACCAGTTCCTTTTGCTTTACCGATTGTGAACATACGCTCGATTGAGAATGTTAATGCAGTTAAGAAACAAGTCATCAAAACTGGCACGATAACTCCACCTTTATAAACTACACCAAAGTAGTCGCCTGGTAGTGGGTGTCCTTCATTAGTACCGCCTTCAAAGTGAGAGCCATCACCCATTACAAGTGAATAAATCGCTACCGCAATGGCAAAAAGGACAATTAGAATTAAACCTGCAGAAATACCGCCAGATTTTTTTTCGGTTGCAGCTGGCTTAGCAGCTGGCTTTGGTTGTTGTGTACTCATTAGTTTGGTAATTTGGGGTTAAAGAATTATTTTTTTGGTAATAAAACTTGTTGAAAAATGCGGGAGTAGTTTTCATAGTTTTTCGTCCACTGCTTTTTTCGGTAAAAGCAAAAGTAATAGAAATCTCAAATAAATCGTATAGGTATACATAAGCTCAGCCATCAAATCAACTTTGCAGGCTAACTTGCTATTGTATTATCTTGATATTTTGTCCTAAAATCCCTCCTTTATTAGGTACTTTTTTTAGAATTATTTTTTGAAAAAATTTTAAAAAAAAATTAATTTAAACCTGTTTACACCACATAAAGAACCAAAATAACGTACATTTGCTCATCTAATTTTCTATGCATGGATTCTCCATATAGCCCGAAAGGACCACGCGCAGCTACACGTAAAAATGAAAGCCAACCGCTCAAAGAGGCGATTGATGCGCTTTTACGCGTATATAAACTGCAAAGTCAATTCGACGAGACTTCCATCGAAGCGCATTGGGAAGAAATCATGGGAAAACCCATCGCGGCCAGAACTACAAAAGTCTATGCCAAAAACCTGAAGCTATACCTACAAATCGATTCTGCTCCCCTGAAAAAGGAACTCATGATGGCGAAACAGAAAATGATTGAATTAATCAACAAGCACGCTGGCAAAGCTGTTATTGAAGAGGTTGTATTTCTTTAGATTTTTTTCAGGTAGTAAAGCCCTTGCGATTTTTCCCAAGAATCTAATACGGAGAATTGCCGAGTCCTATTTTTGATGTTTCGCACTTTCCTTTGCCGAAAAAAAAGGACATATTTGTAGCATATACACGTAATTCATGCAAATCCCCCAACTATTACAAAAAGGTGACCGCGTTGCTATTGTTTCTCCCGCTTCTCCCCCGAGTTCTCAACAATGGAAAAAAGGAATTGATGTTTTAGAATCCTGGGGACTCAATATTGTTTATGCTGATAATTTTTTAGCAAAACACTTTGGTTTAGCTGGCACAGACGATCAACGGCGTTCAGATTTGCAAGCTATGTTGGATGACCCCACAATTAAAGCCATTTTTCCATTACGCGGCGGTTATGGATGTAGCCGATTTATGGACCAATTAGACTTTAATAAATTCAAGGCCTCGCCTAAATGGCTAGTTGGATTTTCTGATATCACTGCCCTATTATGTCACATCGATTCCTTAAAGACGGCAAGTATTCATGGACCTATGCCTAATAATTTTTGCCAAAATGGCGGAGAGGCTGCTTTAAATACACTGCATCAACTACTTTTTACGGGTAAAACCCATATTCAAGCCCCTTCCCAGGCAGCAAATCGGACGGGCGAAGCAGAAAGCACCTTGATTGGAGGTAACTTATCTTTGTTGGCACACCTCATCGGAACTGAAAGCTTTCCAAATCCTGTAGGCAAAATCCTTTTCATCGAAGAGGTAGGCGAACGATTATATCATGTGGATCGCATGCTGGTCCAACTAAAACGGGCAGGGTATTTATCCCAACTCACAGGATTAATCATCGGAGCATTTACCGATTGCCATGAGGCAAAATTGGAAATGGGCAAATCGATTGAAGAGCTTGTCCTTGAACATTGTGCAGAAAACCCATATCCCATTGCTTTTAATTTCCCAGCCGGACATATTCCAAACAATTTCGCGCTCCCCTTCGGAACGAAAATCAAATTCTTGGTAAATTCTGATAATGTCCAAGTTGTTGGACAGATTTAAGCCTCTATAGAATGTTAAAAGACTAGTTTTGATTAAAAAAAATCATGCTAGCTAAAACCTATGCCTGCTCCGTTTTTGGAGTAAATGCAGCATTAATTACCATTGAGACATATGTAGGCCAAGGCAGCAAATGTCACTTAGTAGGGCTTCCGGACTCAACAATTAAAGAGGCTATCCTTCGTGTCGAATCCGCCATGAAACAAATGGGGTGTTTTTTCCCTCGGAGAAAAGTGGTGATAAACTTAGCGCCTGCCAATGTCCGCAAAGAAGGATCAGCTTATGACTTAGCCATCGCACTTTCCATTATTCAAGCCTCTGAGCAAGTTGAGATTCCCGATCTTCCCGCATTCGTCATCATGGGAGAACTTGCTTTAGATGGGGTAATTCGTCCAATCAAAGGAGCCCTGCCCATTGCATTAGAGGCGCGAAGAAATGGAATCCGAAAAATTATTCTGCCAAAAGAAAATGCACACGAAGCAGCCTTTGTAGAAGATATAGAAGTTTTTGGCATGGAAAATCTGCAAGAGACTGTTCAATTCCTACGTGGGAAAACGTTTCACGCATCCATTAAATCAGCACAAACTTTCATGCCTTCCAATCATTCTTTGTTGGATTTTGCGCAAGTTCAAGGACAAGTAATAGCCAAAAGAGCCTTCGAAATTGCCGCAGCAGGTGGACATAATCTTATTTTAATAGGTCCTCCCGGCGCCGGAAAAACGATGTTGGCCAAACGAATACCGAGCATTTTACCCCCATTGAATTTGGAAGAAGCGATGGAAACAACCATCGTCCATTCAATCGCAGGTAAAATACCCTTAGAACATACTTTATTGGCACAACGCCCTTTTCGGTCACCACATCATACCATTTCCTCTACAGCTTTAATTGGTGGTGGCTCAAACCCGCAACCCGGTGAAATTACACTGGCACACAATGGCGTATTGTTCTTAGATGAACTTCCCGAATTTTCTAAACATGCTTTGGAGGTGATGCGCCAACCACTCGAGGATCGTAAAGTATTTATTTCACGGGCAAGATATGCCGTAGAATTCCCGGCCAACTTCATGCTCATTGCAAGCATGAATCCATGTCCTTGTGGATATTACAACCACCCCACAAAGGATTGCACATGCGGTTCCGAAGTTGTGCAACGCTATCTAAATAAAATTTCTGGGCCCCTATTAGACCGGATCGACCTACATGTTGAAGTGCTTCCCGTACAATTTGAAGAAATGCATGGAACACAAACCAATGAAAGTAGTGCCGAAATTTACACACGCGTTCTTCAAGCCAGAGAAATCCAAACCAACAGATTTGTCCAGCAAAAATTTCATGTAAATGCATTAATGAACTCGACCAATTTACGAAAAGTTTGCCAACTGGATTTTGCTTCAGAACAACGTTTAAAATTGGCCATGCAGACACTTTCCCTGTCGGCAAGAGCCTATGACCGCATCTTAAAAGTGGCGAGAACCATCGCAGATTTAGATAGAAAAGAAGTGATTGAAATCAAACATCTTACGGAAGCTATTGCCTACCGCAGTTTGGATAGGGAAAATTGGGGAGGATAATGTATTTTTGAAAAAAAATCCCCGATGAGAATCTTATTCGCCCTGGTAGTTGCGCTACTAATCCCTAGGTATAGTCAAGCACAAAATCCTTCATTCAAAACGCTAGAGAATTTTGATGCCATTTTTGCACGCGCAAAAAAAGAAAATAAGCCCGTCTTTTTCGAGGCCTTCTTGCCCAATTGTTCACATTGCATTGCCTATGATGCAACCTTGAAGAACCAAAAAATCAAGCAGTTTCTGGACAAAAATGTTTTGGCATACCAGCTTGATCTAAGTAAAAAAGAAAACGGGATTTTCTTACGTAAGCAAAAAATATTCGTCCCTTCTACCCCAAGTTTTATCATGCTAGGTCCTGATGGAAAACCCTGGAGTGTTCAAACCATGGGAGATGAATTAAACAATGTGGATGGAATAATCAGCACTTTACAAAAAGCGATTGATCCAGAAAAAAGAGATGAGGCCATTCTCAAAAAATACCAACAAGGGGCTAGAGATTTTAATCAGATGATAGAGCTCGCTAATTTTACCCGAATGACCTTAGATTCAGTACAAAACATGGAGATAGTCCAACAACTTGCTGAAGCATTACCCCAAGATAAATATGAAAGCGAACTGGGATTTCTTTTGATTCGAAAAGTTATGCTTGATAACAACAATCCCCTGTTTGAGCACTTTATAAACAACCTTCCCGCCTATCGAAAATATGCAGATTCTGTTACCGTAAGGCAAGCCGCCGAAAACACCTTAATGTCTACTTTATTCTCCAGTAGGGCGAGAAAATTTAGTCCAGAGCGAATTGCGGGAATAAAAAATGGATTAAAACTAATCGGACTTAACGAAGCTCAAATTGCAAATCGGTGTATCGTTTTGGAAGTGATGATAGACCTAGACAAAGATCATTTAGCAACCGCGGTAGATCGGGTGAAAAAGTTTTATCAAAGTAAAGTAATTCCAGAAAAAGAAAAGGAATTCTGGTGTAAATGGCTCACCCGTAAATCCGGACCGAATATTCCTTGCCCGCTCCCCTAATTTACACTTGTATATTTAGCTAAAATGGCGTAATTTTCAGCATAACATAGGTTGTCCATTACATTTTTTATGAAAAAAATATTACGCTATTGTCTTACAGCTTTAACATTAATTGGATTTTCTAGTGCCATCCCCTTAGTAGGCGAAGAGTCATTGGAATCCGTTTTCAAGCGTATTAAAATAGAGGTGGACACAAATTCGCAAGCCTATTCTACCCTTGGAAATGCCTGCGCAACCATTGGGCATCGATTAACTGGTAGTGAAAATGGGAAAAAAGCAGAGGAATTGGCGTTTCAACTATTCAAAAAATACGGATTTAGGGACACAAAATTTCAAGGTTTTCAAGTAGAAGCTTGGGCGCGTGATACTGTTACATTATCTGTTGCGCCACCAAAATCTGATGACTTTCGAGATATACCTGTTGTTTCTTTGGCACTTACACCTGTAGAATCGAAAATTCAAGGTCAAATTATTGACTGTGGGAATGGACTAGATAGTGATTTTGAAGCAAAAAAAGACCTCATTAAGGGCAAAATAGCCCTGGCCAATATTGGCTTGTTAGGTGCCCCAGAAGGAACAAAAAATTTACACCGTTCTGAAAAAACGGCCTTAGCCATAAAATATGGCGCAACCGGTATCATTTTCGTTAATACAGTTAAAGGCCAAGTATTGTTAACTGGAACAGCATCAGTAACAGGTAATCTTATTTCGATACCTGCCGTTTGCATATCATATGAAAGTGGTCAAGAAATCAGAAAATGGTTAGTGGACCAACCAGGCTTATTGAGTATGATTGAAATGCACAATGTTAGCCAACCCATCAAAGCTCGTAATGTAGTTGCTACCTTAAAAGGGGAAAGCCGCAGTTTACGACATGAAAAAATCATTATTGGTGGACACTTGGATTCTTGGGATTTAGCGACGGGCGCAATTGATAACGGCATAGGCTCTTTCTCTGTCATTGACATCGCACGCACATTCAAAGCCTTAGGCTTGAAGAGCAAGCGTACCATTGAATTTGTTGCCTTTATGGGAGAAGAAGAAGGTCTTTTGGGTTCCAAAGCCTATATGGAACGTGCAAAAAAAACCGGGGAAGTGAATGAAATTGTTTACATGATCAACCTTGATATGGCCAATGATGTGCGTGGATTTAATGCAGGTGGCCGCGATGAAATGTTGGGATTATTAAAAGAAATTGGAAATAAAATCAAATCGATTGACCCGTCGTTTGCCAATGAAATTCATAATGCTGCAGGACTACATTCCGACCATCAAGTATTTTTATTAGAAGGCATTCCTGCAGCTGACCCCGTAGGCAAACTAAGCCGATCTGTACTCGATTGTTACCATGCGAATTGTGATGTATTTAGCTTAGTCAATAAAAAAGAGATGGAAAATAATGTAAAATACACTTCCATGCTTTTATATGCTTTAGGCAATGCAAACTCAATTCCTGCGAAAAAATTAGACTTTTATTCAACGCGGGATTTCTTTATCAAACAAAACTTACAACACGAATTAGAATTAGGAAATGAATGGCGCTGGTGAAATAATTAAATTCTCCTCAATTTCATTATTTTTGCAAGCAATTGAATTACTGTTACCCTTATGAACTCTACGAATCCCTCTTTTTACGACCACGACATGGAAATGATCCCAGAAAACACCTTCAAATCAATAATTAAAGTAGTCGGTATCGGTGGCGGTGGCTCCAATGCCGTAAAGCACATGCAGGAAATGGATATCAAGGGCGCAGACCTTGTAATTTGCAATACCGATTCGCAAGCATTGGCATCTAACCCTGTTCAGACAAAGATTAAATTGGGACAACAAGGTCTTGGAGCAGGAACAGATCCGGAAGTAGGCCGCATGGCTGCTTTGGAAAGTCGGGAAAAAATTGAACACATGCTATCGAATGAAACCCAAATGGTGTTCATTACCGCTGGTATGGGAGGAGGAACAGGGACAGGTGCAGCACCGGTGATTGCAGAAATTGCCCGCGATAGAAATTTATTGACTGTGGCAGTTGTCACTGCACCATACAATTGGGAAGGTAAGGACAAAATTCAATATGCGCTTAACGGTGTAGAAGCATTAAAAAAATATTGTGATACGGTCATCGTAGTCATGAATGATAAATTAGCTGAGCATTACGAAAACTTGCCTATGTCGGAAGCCTTCTCAAAAGCCGATGACGTGCTTGCCAAGGCAGTTAAATCAGTTGTTGACGTTATTGCAAAACCAGGCGATATCAATACGGACTTCATGGATGTCAAGAAGGTTTTGACGAATGCGGGAAAAGCAATGATGAGCTCAGCTTATGGTAATGGTGAAAATCGTGCCCATGAAGCAATTGCGGAGGCATTAACATCGCCTCTATTGAATTCTCAACAAATCAAAGGTGCTAAACGCATCTTGGTTACTGTTTCAACCGGAAGCAGCAATCAGTTGAAGATGAAAGAGCAAAATGTTATTATAAATTACCTCAATGACCGTATTTACTTGCAAGCAGATATGGTGAAATTCGGATTCTCTACCGATGAAGAATTAGGCGACAGCCTGTATTTAACCGTTATTGCTGCAGGCTTTGAACATGAAGGGGATGAATTTGGCACCTATTTCGCTGAATCAGACGGCACCTATGCGTCGGCCGATGACACAGGTAATCGTGAGTTTACATCAGGCAGCACCATCACATTGGATGCAGAATCAGCGAATAACCCCATGAACGAAGAGGAACGTTTTAATTACATGGTTGACATATATGCCAACGGTGGTGTAAGTGAAACGGAGTTTGAAGTGCCAACGTACCGTCGTAATTCGGTTAAGCTTTATGCCTTGAACAGATTACCAGAAGAAGAGTGGGTAACTTCAGAACTTTACTAATTCCCCCGAACTCGCTTAATCGTTTCACGAATTAACTCCTCATTGGAATAGGCTATTTCGAATTCCGAAATTTCACTTAATCCGCCCATGGAAATGCCTGGTCGGCGATATTCCATGGCTGAATCACGTAGGGTTTTAGCACTCGTATGTACCGCATCTACTCCAGCGTCAAGGAAAATTTGGCAATTTTGAGGATTAACACCACTTCCTGCCATGATTTCAATTCGACCAGCGGCAAGGCCAACTAACTGAGCGATATTTTC
Organism: Aquirufa sp.; assembly: GCF_044342065.1. GTDB lineage: Bacteria > Bacteroidota > Bacteroidia > Cytophagales > Spirosomataceae > Aquirufa. The sequence goes on from NZ_JBIIQN010000016.1 coordinate 9,221, forward strand.
AACACCATCTATGGCTTTATTTTTTTGCCCAGAAGTTAAAATTCGCTGAAAGTTAAGTTTAATTAATTGCTCCAAAACAAGCGCCGGTTCGCGACTAACATCAATCGCCCGATGAAAGGTTAATGACAAATTACCAACGCGCGCACGCAGTCTAGATAAAAACTCGACATCCAGATCACCATTAGGAAGTAAGGCCCCCACAACCAAACCATGAACCCCGGTTAAAAGAAGCTCATCTGCTTCGGCCAACATAGTTTGCTTCTCCCACTGATCGTAACAAAAATCTCCCCCACGCGGACGCAACATCACATGGACTCCGAGACTCGTTGCCGCAAGGACAGATTTAACTAAACCAGCTGATGGAGTACATCCACCATCATGTGGCGATGCGCAAAGTTCAACGCGGTCAGCCCCGGCACGATCAGCGGCCAAACAAGACTCCAATGAATAAGCACAAACTTCAACAGCAACCCCTGTTTTTCTCTTCATAAAAATAGGCCTAAATGAGCCATTAAATTGCTTTTTCGATAATTAACGAAAATTTAAGAAATAAATCTTTTATAAATATTTTTTTATTTTACTTTTGCACAACGATCAAAAAGAAATAATAAAATTTCCTCAAATATGTATTGGACATTAGAACTTGCCTCCTACCTTGAAGATGCGCCTTGGCCTGCTTCAAAAGACGAATTAATTGACTTTGCTATCCGTACAGGATCGCCACTTGAAGTTGTTGAAAACTTACAAGAATTAGAAGACGATGGACAGCCTTTCGAGAGTATCGAAGAAATTTGGCCAGACTATCCGACCAAGGATGATTTCTTTTTCAACGAAGACGAATATTAATTAAGAGGCGAAAGCCTCTTTTTTTATGGCCTTAATTTCCTCACTCATTTGTTGATTCCGTAAACTAATTCCCCAGCGACGGACCAGTACATCATCCCAGCAGGTCACCATCTCGTGTGCTTTCTGGTAACTAATTTCAGATTCGATAAATGGTAGATTGGGATGAATAATCTGTAGGTCTCCATTCAGTAACTCAAAACTTTGGGAACCATAGGTCTCCCACAAGTGCTTTTGGGTAGCTTTTGACAAACCCAAAGCTTCTGCTTCTTGGTTAAACTTTTCGCGTAATGATTCATCCCCACCCCATAAAGAATGACTTTCGGTCATGCACTTTCTAGGGCTACTATTTAATACCTCGCGTTCTAAAACATCCATGGTATCAGATGCCATGACCCGGTAAGTAGTCCACTTGCCTCCCATAATACTAACTAATTTACTGCGGCCATCAACTTCCACCTCATGATCACGCACTAAAGATTTAGTATCTGTTGACATGGCGGCATCCAAGGCAGCTTGCAATAAGGGACGCTGACCCACAAAAGTTGATGTAACATCACTGCGTGATGCTTTTTCAGTCGCGTAGCGATTGAAATAATCTAGTAAATAGTCAACCTCTTCCGACAAAATAGGCGGATTCTCCCGCAAGGAATCCGGTTCATCTGTGGTCCCTACGAGCACGTATTCTTGCCATGGGATTACAAAAATAACACGGCCATCATCGGTTTTAGGAATCAATAAGGCTGTTTCGCCTGGCCAAAAAGTAGCTGGCAAAACAATATGAGCTCCTCGACTAACCTTCATTCGAGGTTTTAACTTGGGATTAGCAAGCAAACGAATGGCATCAGTAAATGGTCCAGTCGCATTAACAACGGCTTTCACCGGTATTTGATAAGTTTCCCCTGTAACTAAATCGTTAAAACAAACTTCTTTGACTTTGAGGCTCTTTGGGGAGTGCACAAATTGAGTAAGTTCGGCATAATTTAAAATACAAGCACCAGCAGCTTCAGCAGATTGCAAAATCGCCAAAGCATAGCGTGCATCATTCAGTTGGCCATCGTAATACAAAACACCACCGCGTACCTGTTTTAACGAAAGTGCCGGACTTAACTCGCGCATCTGGTTGGGACCTAATCCCCTACTCGGTTCTAAATTAGTATGACCTGCGATTCGATCATACATCCACATCCCAATCCGGTAATAAATCCGATCAAACCAAGTATAACAAGGCGTAAGCAATGCCAAAGGATGTGTTAGAAAAGGCGCATTTTTCAATAAAATCCTTCGCTCGTGCAATGCCTTATAAACCATCTTAAATTGCTGCCAATCTAATTTTTTTACCGCTTGCTCCAAGTAGCGAACGCCTCCATGAACTAATTTCGTCGATTTAGAAGAAGTTTGTGACGCGAAGTCCCCTTTCTCAATTAACAATACGCGATAACCGCGTAATGTAGCATCTAAAGCTACACCTGCACCCGTAGCCCCGCCACCAATGACACATAAATCAAATGGCTCACGCAATTTCTGTATTTGGTCTGCACGGTTAAAGGACATCTGATTGTGAGGTTTACAAAGGATAAAGTACGATTTACTTCAATTTACTCAACAAATTCTAAAATAAAACGCAAAAGATTCATTTAAAATTGATAAAAATAGAAGAGATTTTATAATTTTGCAGTCCTTTGGCTAGTGACATAAACTAGCTCGAGCATCAAAGCATTATAATTTTATGGCAAAGAAGAAAGAAGTTAACGAATCCATTGAAATCATTGAAAGCCCAGAGGCACTTCAACACGAATTAGAGAAAGTCACTGGAGTTTTCGATCAAAATAAATCAACTGTTATTGGCATTGCCGTTGTTGCAATCGCGGTTATTGTAGGCTATTTCGGCTTTCAGTGGTATCAAAATACACAAGACGCAGAGGGCGAAAAGAAATTATATAAGGCTGTTTACGCCTTTGAATCCGATTCTTTAGCTGCTGCATCAAAGGACCTAGCGAAAGTTTCAGATGAATTTGGCGGGAATACGCAAAATTTAGCTGATCTATATTTAGGTATTACCTTATTAAAACAAGGTAAATATGATAACGCAATTGAAAAATTGAAAAATTTCAACAGCGGAGATTTATTAGTTCAAGCACGTGCTTATTCATTAATTGGTGATGCATATTCAGAAAAGAAATCGTACGCTGAAGCCATTGAATATTATACAAAAGCGGCTGATTATAAGTCGAATAAATTCTTCTCTCCAGGTTATTTATTGAAGTTGGCAAATGCTTACGAAGCCAATAAACAATCGAAAGAAGCATTGGATGCCTATACAGCAATTACGGAGAAATATCCAGAATCGGCTGAGGCGATTCCAGCAAAGAAATATAAGGCGCTATTAGAAAGCTCTATCTCTGAATAATACCAATTAAGATCATTTCAGGAGGGGATAAGAGCAAACGCTTTTATCCCTTCTTGTTTTAGCCCCATTAGTATGTCATCTTCCGTAAAAAACTTAAGCGAATTTAGCACCATGCATTTGCCCAATATTACCGGTAAACGCTTTGCCATCGTAGTATCAGAATGGAATACCGACGTAACGCATGCGCTCTATACTGGTGCATTTGAAACCTTGTTAAAGTACGGCGCTACCGAAAACAATATTATTCGCGTTCAGGTGCCTGGGAGTTTTGAATTAAGCTTAGGGGCGCAAAAGATGGCCGAAAAACAGGATATTGATGCTGTCATCTGTTTAGGATGTGTAATACAAGGCGAAACCCGGCATTTTGATTTCATCTGCCAAGCCGTAGCGGATGGTATTACAAACGTAAGTTTGAAATACAATAAACCCGTCATCTTCGGCGTATTAACTCCGAATACCCAAGAACAAGCCATGGACCGCGCTGGTGGAAAACATGGTAACAAAGGAGATGAGGCTGCTATTACGGCCATAAAAATGTTAGCAATAAATTAAGATATACTATTATGCAAGTTTGGAAATTTGGCGGTACATCCGTAGGAAAGCCAGAAAGAATGCAATCAATTCGTCAACTGATCACAGAAGACGGGAAACCTAAAATTGTTGTTTTGTCAGCTCTATCTGGTAGTACCAATGCATTATTATCTATTTCTGAATCTTTAATCGCAAAAAATGCAGCTGATGCGCAAACAAAAGCAGCCGCATTACGTGCGCACTACGATACATTCATAACTGAACTTTATCATACACCGGCTGGACTAGGTAAAGGCCAAGCCATCGTAGAAAAAGAATTTAATTTCATCGATAGCCTAATTGACACCGTTCCTTATACGCTGAAGGAGGAAAAAGAGATGGTTGCTTTAGGCGAATTGCTTTCTACGCAAATTTTTGAAGCATACTTGCAAGAAGAAGGAGTCAGCTCAACATTACTTCCTGCCCTGGACTTCATGGTGATTGATGCGGATAACGAACCCATCATGGCTGATATCTCAGCGAAATTAGCGGCTACATTAACTCCTGTAAAGGATAAGCAAATCTTCGTTACGCAAGGTTTCATATGCCGCAACCCTGCGGGCGAAGTGGATAACTTGAAGCGTGGAGGATCTGATTACACGGCATCTTTAATAGGTGGAGCTATTCAAGCTGACGAAATTCAAATCTGGACAGACATTGATGGAATGCATAATAATGATCCGCGCATTGTTAAAAATACATTCCCAATTCGTGAATTATCCTTCGCAGAAGCAGCCGAATTAGCCTACTTTGGGGCAAAAATATTGCACCCGAGTACGATTACGCCAGCCAAAATTAAAGGCGTTCCCGTGCGATTAAAAAATACCATGGAGCCTAGCGCCTTCGGCACCTTGATATCTGAAAAATCCACAGATATTGAAATCAAAGCGATTGCAGCTAAAGATAATATTACGGCCATATACATTCACTCAACACGTATGTTGAATGCCTACGGTTTCTTAAAACGGGTTTTTGAAATATTCGAAAAATATAAAACGCCTGTTGATATGATCACGACATCCGAAGTTTCGGTATCTGTGACAATTGATCAAACCGTAAATCTTGATGCAATTATGCGCGAATTGCGTGAATTTGCCGAATTAGAAGATCCCGATAAAGACCAAGTAATCATTTGTATTGTTGGGAATTTCTGGGCCGATAAAGAGGGTATCGCCATCAAAGTATTGGATGCCATTAAAAATATCCCAATCCGTATGATTTCGTACGGAGCGTCTGAACACAACATCTCACTTTTAGTAGATGCCAAACATAAAAATGACGCATTAAACGCATTAAACGAAGGACTTTTCTAAACAAACACCATGTTAACGATTCCATTTATCCGGACAAATACGGAGCTTACGATTGCTGGTTTAACGAAAAAACATGTGAAGGATGCTGCAGAAATTGTAGCCCAACTCCTTGTGATGGATGATAAGCGTAAATCCTTGCTCCAACAGGCTGAACAAGCGCTGGAAAAATCCAATGCCGCTGCCAAAGAAATCGGTGCGCTGATGCAATCAGGTCAGAAAGAATTAGCTGAAGGAAAGCGTGCTGAAACCGCTGCGTTAAAGGGTGAAATCAAAATGATGGAAGATGCAGCGCGTGTAGCCGAGAAGGATTTAAATGACTTATTGGTCACACTACCTAACCTGCCGCATAGCTCTGTTCCCGAGGGAAAAGTAGCTGAGGATAATGAAGTGGTGTTAAGCTGGGGAAATATCCCCACCCTACCTGCAGCCGCTAAGCCGCATTGGGATTTAATCAAAGAATATGACATTATTGACTTCGATTTAGGGAATAAAATTACAGGCGCCGGTTTCCCAGTTTACAAAGGAAAAGGTGCACGCTTGCAACGTGCGCTAATCAACTTCTTTTTGGATGAAGCCATCAAAGCGGGCTATTACGAAATTCAACCTCCTATCTTAATCAATGAAGAATCGGGATTTGGTACCGGCCAATTACCTGATAAAGAAGGTCAAATGTATGTTACCCAAGCAGAAGGATTGTATTTAATCCCGACAGCCGAAGTACCTATCACCAATTTGTATCGTGATGTCATTGTTAATGAAAAAGAGTTACCGATCAAAAATGTAGGACATACCCCCTGTTTTCGTAGGGAGGCTGGCTCATGGGGTGCGCATGTGCGGGGATTGAATCGCTTGCATCAATTTGATAAAATTGAAATTGTACAGATTCAAAAACCCGAAAACTCCTATGCGGCACTGGAGGAAATGTCGCTTCACGTTCAAAGCCTTTTACAAAAATTAGCATTACCATACCGCGTATTACGTCTTTGTGGCGGCGATATGGGCTTTACCTCCGCATTAACGTATGACATGGAAGTATGGTCTGCAGCCCAAAGTCGGTGGTTGGAAGTGAGCTCAGTATCAAACTTTGAAACCTACCAAGCCAACCGACTAAAATTGCGTACGAAAATAGACGGTAAATCAATCTTATGCCACACGTTAAACGGCTCAGCATTAGCATTGCCGCGGATAGTAGCAGCGATTTTAGAGAATAATCAAGGACCTGATGGAATCAAAATTCCCGCAGTATTGGTGCCGTATACGGGCTATACACATATCAACTAATCGACACTCAATCGAAAACCCTCGCCGTGCAAATTCAATAACTGTACGCGAGGGTCTTCCTTTAGCAACTTCCGGAGTTTGGTCATGTAAACATCCATGCTTCGGGCATTAAAATACGTGTCATCTCCCCAAATCAATTTCAGTGCATACGAACGACTAACCGGTCGGCCTAAATTCTCGCATAACAATTTCATTAGCTCATTTTCCTTTGGCGTAAACTTCTGTTCATTCCCCTGGAATACAAGTCGCATTTTTGCAGGATAGTAAAGAAAATCTCCTAAGTGAATTTCATCTGCTAACGCAGGCAAAGTCTTATCGGATTTCATTCGACGCAAAACAGCCTCCATTCGAGCGACTAGCACGTCCATCGAGAACGGTTTTGTGAGGTAATCGTCTGCCCCCACTTTAAATCCTTGCAGGGTGTCTTCCTCCATGGATTTTGCCGTCAAAAAAATAATGGGAACGTCCAAATGAGTCGCGCGGATATCTTTTGCCAAAGAAAACCCGTCTTTTTTAGGCATCATAACATCTAAGATGCAAAGGTCATATGATCCTTTTACAAAAAAATTTAACGCCTGATCGCCGTCCTGACTCCAGGAAACATCATACCCTTTTTTCTTTAAAAATTCCGATAGCAATAACCCTAAATTAGGGTCATCCTCGGCCAATAAAATGTTGAGATTAGTTGCCATAAGGTATCGTGATTTCAAATGTACTTCCTTTTCCTACTTGACTTTTTACATGTACCGTTCCCCCGTGTGCTTCCACAATTTTCTTGACATAACTCAAGCCAAGTCCAAAACCTTTTACATTATGCACATTGCCTGTTGGTACGCGATAAAACGGGTCAAAAACCTGAGATAGGAATTCTTTACTCATACCAATTCCTTCATCACTAACTTGAATATGAAATCCTAAATGATCGCTATCCGTAAATATTCCAATTCGCGGGGCCTTATCGCTGTACTTAACGGCATTATCAATCAAGTTATTAATCACATTACTCATATGCACTTCATCGATTAATATGACGCTAGAATCAGCACTAAATTCGGTATTAATTTCCCCTTGATTAGCCATCAACATCGGTTGGTTCATTTCAATCACCTGATGAATGAGTTCATGCATGTCCAAATGCTTTTTCTTTAAAACGATTTCTTCCCGCTCCATTTGTGCTGTTTGGAGTACTCTTTCGACTTGCTGGCCCAAGCGCACATTCTCATCTTTGATAATCCCTAAATACCGTTGAATGGTACTGTTTTCAACGACGCTCACATCTTCCTGAATTAATTGAGTTGCCAATGAGATAGTCGAAATAGGTGTTTTAAATTCATGTGTCATGTTATTGATAAAATCATTTTTGATTTCTGCCAGTTTCTTTTGCTTTAAAATCGTCATCATCGCAATGTAAAAACAGCCAACCATAATAAAGAGTAAAATGGCTGATCCCAATAAACTTACGCCCATCGTCTCCCAAATAAACCCTAAGGAATCAGGAAAATATACATGCAAAAATTGACCTGAGGCATGTAAATCATTGGGAAAAAGCGCTGCCATAAATTGTGGCGTATGTTTTTTAATGGTAGCGTTGGAGGTAAAAATCCAGTCTTTTGACTGCTTGGGTGCTTGAGGAGCTATACCAAAGGCGTAGGACAATTGAATATTTTTTGCGGCCAACTCCTTTCGCAACAGACTATCGATGTAGTGTGGTTCCACACGTTGGGCGATGGGTTGTTCTTTAAATAAATAATCCGCAAAAACCTCTTTGGCAATGGCCGTTTTTTGGATTACTTTTTCCACTTCAGCTTTGGCAGCCAAGTTGATATCGGCACTTCGCTTATTCTGATTCTTTTTTGATTCATCCCTATCCGCACGACTTGCCTTGTGTGCACGGTCACGCTTCTTGCGAAAAGGTAGGTTTTTATTGGCTGGTACTCCATTCAACAGCTCTGATAATTGTTGATCTTCCTGCATCCTGCGTTGGATTTCTTGTTCAGGGTCTACATCCACGTGATACTCCTCCGTAATTTCAGCAATCTGACCATTGGGAAGTAAAAAGGATTTCCGCACATACATGATATCTGATCGGACCTCATTTTGAAATACCCCCATACCATTGCGTGCGACCACGTCTGGGCTGATAAATGCATCGGCATTCTTTTGCTCATTCGGTGGCATGGGAACCACGGGTTTCTTGGGTTTAATTGAAGCTAACTTGGCGGAAAGTTCCTTGATTTTCTGTTGCTGGCTTTCGTACGTTTTATGTCGCTCAGCAAGCATAACTAACTCTTCCTTCTCTAATTTTCGAACCACTTGAGCTAAGCCATCCTGAACATCCGAAGCGAATTGTTCTTTCTTTGTCTCCAGCATGAACCCGAGCCAGTAAGCTTGAAAGGCAATAAGACCAACTAATGCGAGGGTCATAAAGCTAATAATCCATCGAATCTTTTTCTGGGTCATACTTATTTCAAAATCGAAAGAACAAATTTATTAAATTGATTGAAGGATAAAAGAAGTCTTAACACTTCTTAACAAACAAGAATAAAAGGCATTTTGTAATTTTGCATGAAATCAAAAACGAAATCAAATATGAAATATCTATTCATCACAGCAATAGCCGCTTGTATTTCTACTACAGCTTTTGCGCAAGAAAAAAAGGAAGCTACCGTTAAGATTGTCATCAACGAAAACGGTAAAGAACGCATCATCGAAAAAAAATTCACTGACCTAGACCAAGCTGATGCTGAGATAAAAAAACTAAACGACTCCTTGGACATCAATATTTCTACATCGGGTGGAAAGAAAAAAATCGTTCGTGTCGATGTGAATAAGACACACATGTCTGATAAGCCAGGCAACATCATTATAGAGAATATGGAAGGGGGAAAAGAAGGAGGTGACGAAAAGCGTGTAATTATTCGCCGCGTTGGCCCAGGCATGCCGGGACCGGGAGCTCCAGGTCATCATGGCAATGAGTCCAACGTGATGATCTTCCGTGGAGAGGGAGGCCCTGAGGGAATGCCTAAAGAATTCAATATTGAATTAGATGGTCCAATGGGGGGACGTATGAAAGGATTAAAGAAATTAATGGAAGAAAAAGGATCTAAAACTATCCATGGTCTTTCAGGAGAACCCAATCAACCATTCAATGGCAAATTGAATGTTGAATTTAACGCTCCTGAAAAAGGAAACGTAACCATCGCTGTTACAGATGTAAATGGAAAAGAAATAGCATCCGAACAAGTGAAAGATTTCCAAGGGGATTATTTAGGTCAGATTGACTTAAAGAAAGCCGGATCCGGTGTATATTTCTTGCGCGTGACGCAAGGAAATGACGGTGCCGTACGAAGAGTTAAGGTTGATTAGTTTGTTATTTCCCCAGGCCTTCAAGCCTGGGGAACCATTTGAAATCCGTCTAAGTCAAAACCCTGAGCATCTGCTTAGGGTTTTTTTAGTTGACCATATTTGCCCAAGCAAAGGCATACATGTCTGCCGTTAGCTCGATCAATTTGGCAGTATTACTAGACCCATGTCCACTATTGGTGTCAATCCGGATAATAATGGGCTTTTTGCTTTTGTTCTTTGCCTGTAAGGTGGCCGCATACTTAAATGAATGCGCCGGAACCACTCGATCATCATGATCTGCTGTCGTAATCAATGTGGCCGGATAAGTCTTTCCCTCAATGTTGTGCAAAGGAGAATAGCTGTACAACACCTTAAACTCCTCAGCATTATCACTAGAACCATAATCGGCAATCCAGTTCCAACCAATTGTGAATTTTTGAAAACGCAACATATCCATAACACCAACACCAGGTAATGCCACGCCAAATAATTCGGGGTGTTGGTTAATGACAGCGCCAACTAATAACCCTCCATTCGAACGACCTGAAGCCGCTAAATAGGAAGGTGCTGTATATTTCTCTTTAATCAGATACTTGGCCGCATAAATAAAATCATCAAATACATTTTGTTTTTTTAGTTTCATCCCTGCCTCGTGCCATTTCTCACCATACTCACTTCCTCCTCGCAAATTTGCCAACACATATACCCCACCTTTTTCTAACCAAGCCATCAGACTTGCCGTGAAGGTTGGAGTGGAACTGATATTAAACCCGCCATAGCCATGAAGAATTGTTGGGTTTTTTCCATTCAGCATCAATCCCTTTTTACTCACGATAAACATCGGCACGCGTGTTCCGTCTTTACTCGAATAAAATTTCTGAATCACCTGGAAGTCTTCCGGGATAAAGGCCAGTTTGGGCTTTTGGAATACTTTACTAGTATTTTGCGCTATTTCGTATTTGTAGACAGTAGGCGGAAAGTTAAAAGATGAATAGGTAAAGAAAGTGTATTTATCATCCTTCTCTCCATTAAATCCGCTGACATTTCCAAGGCCTGGCAACTTCACTGAACCTATGCCCACGCCATTATATTTATAGATCAAAGTACGTGAAGTTACATCTTTCAAGTAGGTCAAATACAACCGATGTCCCGCACTTGCGACCGATTGCAAGGGTTCTGCTCTTTCTGCAATCAAGGGCTTCCAATTATTTTTCTCAGGTTTAGCTAAATTCAGCTCAACCACTTTCCCATTAGGTGCGCCGTCATTCGTCTCCAAGATGAGGCGATCTCCTTCATTATCTATAACCGAATAATGAAATGAACCAGGCTCACGAACGATGGGTCTAAATACATCGCCAACAACATCCGTACGAATAAACCATAATGCATTTCCATCTAAACCTTTCCCACGATCACTAATAGTCAGGTAAGCTAAGGTTTCATCATCCGACGTACGCAGGGTATGAAAACGTTGCGGATTTTTCTTATCCTCATAAACCAATCGATCTTGGCTTTGAGAAGTACCTACTTGGTGATACCAAACTTGGTGATTTTCGTTTTTTGTGCTCAATTCTTTACCTTCTGCCGGCGCAGGATAACGTGAATAATAAAACCCATCCCCTTTCCAGGCAACGCTGCTTACTTTAACCCAGTTCACTTGGTCGGGCAAGTCTTTACCTGTTTCCATATCGCGAACGCCAAAAACCTGCCAATCACTCCCTCCTTTACTTAGGCCAATGCATGCATAACGCCCATTTTTGCTTAAACTAAACACAGTTAATCGGGTCGTGGCATCAGAAGAGAGCTTATTAGGATCTAAGACCTCTTCAGGTGTGCCCGTTAATCCATTTTGGCGATAGAGCACCGATTGGTTTTGCAAACCTGAATTCTTGTAAAAATAAAACCAATCTCCGCGTTTAAATGGAGCAGAAATTTTCTCATAATCACTCAGTTGTTCGATACGCTTTTTGAATGTTTCTCGCAAAGGCAAGGTTTCAAGATAACCAAAGCTTACTTTGTTTTGCGCCTTCACCCACTCCTTTGTTTCTTCGCTATTGTCATCTTCTAACCAGCGATAAGGATCTGCAACCGTAACACCATGGTAAACATCTTGGTGGTCAACTTGACGCGTTTTCGGGTACACTAATTGTGACCATGCAGCCGAATTCATTAACATTCCCATGAGTAAAATCAAATACTTTTTCATACTTATTTATTTTTTGGTAACCATAAAATAGCATCAGCGGTTAACAAGCCATTAGCTCCACGCTGAGAAACCAATACGTCACCCGTTGAATTTTCTTCAAAATGATACGTTCCAACAGGCACCCAAGTTTCCGATGCATCTGGAGCTAACTTTAAGGAGGCTATATGCCTTACCTTGGCTATGTATACTTCCAAGTTCAAAACTTTAGTCCCTCCTCGTACAGCCGGGATGTAGTAGTACAATGTATAATCGCCTTTTAAAGGCGTTTTTGATGCAAATCGTATACGTGAACCTAAGTCATCCAAGGGATTTGTTTGTAAATACGTACTCCCGAAAGACCCGGCCTGATTTTTAACTTTATTCCAGTGGCCAATAATCTCCATATTCGCAATCTCCGCATCATCTACAATTAAATCAGGACGCGAACCATCCATCCATGGATTGAATTTATAATAGCGATCTACCTCTTCAACAGACACTTTAGAAACAGGAACATCGCGTGACATAGATTCCAAAGCTTTAATGACTGCTGTTTGTGCTAACTGCATATTAGCGACGTCAGAACCTTTGCCTAAAACAAGTACTGGAGCCTGTATGTTTGTCAGGCTAGGTTCAGCATATACCAAATGGCTAGCAGATCCTCCCATTCCATCTTCCTCCAATTCTTTTGTTGGCTGATATCCCGTTTTTAATAGCATATTCCCCGCGTAGGAGCAATCAATGTAGGTTTTCGCGCGTACTAACTTTACCCCATCATTCGACTGTAAGCTGAGTTGTTTCACCTCATTTTGCTCAACAAGACTTGAAATGACCTGATGCTCCGACCAAACCGTCACTTTCCCAGCCTCCAAATAGCCTTGCAAAACATCTATACCGACAGAAGAATCAAAAACATAAGATTCAAATTTTCCTACTTTTACCCCTACTCTTCTAAAGAAATCGCGCGACAAACCTTGCATATTTGCTCGGTTTATTTCAAACTTCATCCCTAAGCCTTGTTGGGCATAAGGAATTTGCGCAGATGCATCAATCAGTAAAGTCTTCTTTCCTGCCACTTTCGCAGCATAAGCTGCTATAACCCCAGCAGGATTAGCACCATAGACAATTACGTCAAACGACTGAACCTTTTGAGCCCAACAGGTTGTTGCCAACAAAAAAAAACAAATAAAATAACGCATTAAAATAAAGTTCCTGTTTGAGCTTTAGGTTCAATTCCTACGTGGCGATAGGCCTTTTCGGTTGCTTCTCTACCACGCGAGGTTCTTTTCAAAAAGCCTTCTTGAATTAAAAAAGGTTCATATACCTCTTCGATCGTTTCAGCCTCCTCGCCGCATGCAGTTGCAATGGTCGTCAAACCCACTGGACCGCCTTTGAATTTTTCAATAATCGTCATCAAAATCCGATTATCCATTTCATCCAAACCGTTTTGGTCCACATCTAAAGCATCAAGTGCTATTTGAGCAATCCGTACATCAATCTCCCCATTGCCTTTTACTTGAGCAAAATCTCGGGTTCTTCTTAAAAGATTATTGGCAATACGCGGGGTTCCTCGGCTCCTACGCGCAATCTCAAAAGCCCCTGATTCTTCAATCGGCATTTTCAGAATTTGGGCAGAACGCTTCACGATCGTCGTAAGTAGTTTGGCATCGTAATACTCTAATCGAGCATTTATTCCAAAACGGGCACGTAAGGGTGAGGTCAAAAGTCCCGCGCGCGTTGTTGCACCGATTAAGGTAAAAGGATTTAAACTAATCTGAATGCTCCGGGCATTGGGCCCAGAATCCAACATAATATCAATCTTATAATCCTCCATAGCAGAATACAAATACTCTTCCACAATGGGATTTAATCGATGAATTTCATCAATAAACAACACATCATAAGGCTGTAAATTAGTAAGTAAACCCGCCAAATCAGAAGGTTTATCCAATACAGGGCCGGAGGTTATTTTCAAGGTAGAACCTAACTCATTTGCAATGATATGCGAAAGTGTCGTTTTACCTAATCCTGGAGGTCCATGCAACAAGACATGATCTAAAGCTTCTTCACGAGCTTTTGCAGCACCAACGAATACTTTAAGATTATCAACGATTTTCCCTTGACCGGAAAAATCAATAAAGCTTAACGGACGTAAGGCCTTATCAAACTCACGCTCTTGTGGATTCAATGCTTCCGCATCACCGGTTAAATAATCTTCCCGCATAGGACTATCTTGATTCAAAATTGAACTCAAAGATAATTTTTTTATTGCGAAGATTTTATAGTTTTGATAAACCAACAAGAATAACTAAAACTATGAGCTCGATTTTTATCGGTGAGTTAGCCGGAACAGCTACCCTATTATACCTAGGCAATGGCGTCGTTGCCAATGTTCTCTTAAAAGATACCAAAGGAAATGGAACGGGATTATTAGCCATTGCAGCAGCCTGGGCGTTTGCCGTTACGATTGCCATTTTCGTATCAACCTATTTTGGAAGTCCAGCAGCACACTTAAATCCAATCGTCACCATCGCTGATTGTGTTAAATCTGGGGATTGGAGCTTATTTCCTACATTTATAGGAGCTCAATTAGTAGGTGCGATGTTAGGCCAACTACTTGTTTGGGTGCATTACAAACCACATTACGATATCACAGAAGATGCAGGGGCAATAAAAGCTTCATTTTGCACAGACCCTGCCGTCAAAAATACCCCATTTAATTTCATTTCTGAGGCTTTTGCATCGGCACTAGCCGTCCTAGCATTAGGGACATTTAGTAGCATAGAAACTGGCTTGGGGCCGTTTATGGTTGGCATTTTAGTCTGGGCTGTGGGTCTTGGCTTAGGGGGAACTACGGGTTATGCGATCAATCCAGCACGTGATCTAGGTCCGCGCATTATGCACGCCATTTTACCTATTAAACATAAAGGTGACTCCGATTGGGGTTACGCTTGGATTCCTGTGATAGGTCCAGCAGCGGGTGCTGTATTAGGTGCTTATTTGTTGACATTAAACTAATTCGAACATGTACATCGGATCGATTGACCAAGGAACGACCAGTTCCCGTTTCATCATATTCAATAAAGGCGGGGATATTATTTCCGTAGGCCAAAAAGAACACAAACAAATTTATCCACAAGCCGGCTGGGTCGAACACGACCCCGCTGAAATATGGAAAAATACACAAGAAGTTATCGGCCTCGCTTTAGGCAAAGCGAATTTATCAGCCAAAGATATTGCAGCAGTAGGCATCACTAATCAACGTGAAACCACCGTTGCTTGGAATAAACATACCGGAAAAGCCTATTATAATGCTCTGGTTTGGCAAGATACCCGTGTTGGAAATGAACTAACTGAACTCGCCAAAGATGGGGGTATGGATCGGTTTCGTGCTAAAACGGGTTTGCCATTGGCCACCTATTTCAGTGGTTTAAAATTACGTTGGTTACTGAATAACATCGAAGGCCTCCGCCAGGATGCTGAAAAAGGCGATGCCTTGTTTGGAAATATGGATACCTTCATCGCTTGGCACCTTACGGGTGGGCCCGAAGGTGGTATCCACATAACTGATGTCACCAATGCTAGCCGTACGCAATTGATGGATTTGGCCACTTGCCAATGGGACGATGAAATTTTACAAGTATTGAACATCCCCAAAAAGATGCTCCCTGAAATAAAATCAAGTTCGATGGTCTATGGCCATGCGAAAGGGGTTTTGGACGGTGTGCCGGTGGCAGGGATTTTAGGGGACCAACAAGCCGCTTTGGTGGGCCAAACCTGTTTCAACCCAGGTCAAGGAAAAAATACCTACGGAACTGGTTGCTTCTTGTTGATGAATACCGGGCTAAAACCGGTGCCATCTCAACATGGTCTTCTGACTACGGTTGCTTATCAATTAGGTAATGAACCAGTACACTATGCCCTGGAAGGTTCTGTGGCAATTACGGGAGCTCTGGTTCAATGGTTACGTGATAATTTGGGGATTATAAAAAATAGCCCTGATATTGAAAAACTAGCTAAAGAAGTGGAGGACAACGGAGGATGCTATTTTGTACCAGCCTTCTCGGGTTTGTATGCTCCTTATTGGAAATCAGATGCGCGAGGCGTGATTGTAGGACTCACCCGTTATGTCAATAAAGCGCATATTGCACGTGCCGCACTAGAAGCTACCGCATTTCAAACTTGGGAAGTGTTGGAAGCGATGGAAAAAGACGCGGGCATAGCCATCAGTTCGCTACGTGTTGATGGAGGAATGGTTGTAAACCAATTATTAATGCAATTCCAATCTGATATTTTAGGTGAAGAAGTGATTTGCCCTAAAATTATAGAAACAACTGCCTTGGGAGCGGCTTATGCCGCAGGTCTTGCTGTGGGATATTGGGAAAACTTGGATGATCTTCGGAAGAATTGGGCTATTGCTCACACTTGGAAGCCAAGCATGCCATCCGAGAAGCGAAATCACCTTCGGAAACAATGGAAGAAAGCTGTTACAAAAAGTTTTGACTGGTCGGAAGACTAGCTTCTTTTAACTTTAGGGGCATCTGCACGTGTTGTACCATAAGCCGGACAATTGTTTTGCTGAGAGCAAGAACCAAGAATCATACCAGCTAAAACACCTACTGCAATTAATTTTTTCATATTCGTTTGAGTTATACGGAAGCTAAATTGCTAACCTTGGGGGTTTTCGACACATCATTAACGGATAGATCTGCCAAATTATTATCTGGAGTACTATATCCTAAAATTTGCAACATGGGAGCAGAAGTCTGCTCTTCTTGAAACAACCTCGTTGTAATTGTTCCATCCTCTAAGCGATCTACAATAACATGTTTAGGCGCAGGAATTAAACAATGTTGAATTCCACCATATCCACCCAACGATTCTTGATAAGCACCGGTGTGGAAAAATCCGACATATTGACGCTCTTGATCCTCCTCAAAAATAGGTAAATATAAATCGGAGCTATGCGCTTCGGTATTATAAAAATCCATCGAGTCACATGTCAGGCCACCTAAGTTGACCTTCTGGTAAGGTGAACTCCAATTATTTACAGGCAGCATAATGTATTTCTGGTTCATACCCCAAGAATCCGGTAATTGGGTGATAAATGAACCATCAATCATATACCACAACTCTTTATCATTTTGCAGCTTTTGGTCAATAATCTCATATAAAACCGCTCCACTTTCTCCTACAGTATAGGAACCAAATTCCGTGAAAATATTCGGAACAGGGACATTATTTTTATTACAAATCCAAGAGATGGATTCGACAATCTCATCTACCATGGCTTGGTAATCGTAATTAAATTGCAGGGATGTTTGTATAGGCAAGCCCCCTCCCAAATCAATCGAATCCAATTCTGGACACACTTTCTTTAACTCACAATATTTGTAAATAAAGCGACTCAACTCTGACCAATAGTAAGCAGAATCCTTAATCCCCGTATTGATGAAGAAGTGTAACATCTTCAAATTGAACTTGGGATTAGGCTTAATTTTGTCTTCATATAGGGTCTGTACATCCGAATAACGAACACCCAAGCGCGAAGTATAAAACGCAAAATCAGGCTCCTCATCCGTTGCAATTCGGATGGCTAAGTTCACCTTATCAGCTGTTACCATTTTTTCATAAAAATCAATTTCTTTCAAATTATCCAACACAGGGATGCAATTGAATCCATCATTGATTAACTCTGAAATGAACTGGGTATACAAAGGTTGTTTGTAGCCATTGCAAAGAATATAGGTAGATTTGGTGATTTTACCTTGACCATACATATCCCGAATAATCGGTATATCAAAGGCACTTGAAGTCTCTAAGTGGACATGTTGCTTCAACACTTCTTCCAAAATAAAAGAGAAATGTGATGACTTTGTGCAATAGCAATATGTATAGTTCCCCTTGTAATTATATTTCTTGATAGCATTACGAAAAAGCAATTTGGCATTTTCAATATGCTCTGAAATTTTAGGCAAATAGGATACTTTTAACGGCGTACCGTATTGTTTGATGATTTCCATCAAAGGTACGTTGTTAAATAACAACTCATTATTCTCATTGATATTGAATTCTCGCGTAGGGAATTCAATGGTTTGATCAATTAGATCGACGTAATTTTTCATTCAGTCAGATGAATTGTACTCAAGCGTACTTGAGTTTGTGGAAAAACGTGCAAAACTGCAATAAAAGTATGTACTTTGCAAACTAAATACAGATTAAGTTATATGTCGAAAATTCATTTTATCGCAATCGGTGGCGCGGCCATGCACAATTTAGCATTAGCTTTGAAGTCAAAAGGCTATGAAATTAGTGGCTCCGACGATGAAATTTACGAACCTTCAAGAAGCTTATTGGCTCAGCACGGCATTCTACCCGAGAAATTCGGCTGGTTCCCCGAAAAAATAACGAGCGACCTAGATGCAGTTATTGTGGGTATGCATGCACGAGCAGACAATTCAGAATTACTCAAAGCTCAAGAACTTGGCTTAGCGGTAGAATCTTATCCATCCTATTTATACAAGCAAAGCATAAACAAACAACGCATCGTTATTGCGGGAAGTCATGGAAAAACAAGTATTACGTCCATGGTATTACATGTATTAAAATCACTCGGACGTAAGTTTGATTATCTAGTAGGTGCGCGCATTGAAGGTTTTGAATTGATGGCATCCTTGTCAGACGCTCCCATAATTATCATAGAGGGCGACGAATACTTAGCTTCACCGATTGATCGCCGAGCAAAATTCTTATTGTACCAGCCCCATATTTGTTTGATTTCTGGCATAGCTTGGGATCATATCAATGTCTATCCGACATTTGAATCTTATACGGATTCATTCAAAACCCTCTTGCATGGTTTACCCAAAGCGGGTAGTTTATTTTTTGACCAAACCGATGTCGTTTTAAATGAATTAATCGCAGAATGTCCTGAGCATTGCGAAAAAACGGGATATGAAGCACATCCAGCCAACATCGAAAATGGCCAAACCATCTTAAAAGGTGAAGATGGGAAAGCTTATCCCATACAGGTTTTTGGAGAACATACCTTGAAAAATTTAAATGGGGCACGCTTAATCTGTGAACAGATTGGGGTTGCGCCAACTGAGTTTTATGAGGCAATGACCACATTCAAAGGTGCAGCGAAGCGGCTCGAATTAGTGGCTTCTTCAACGACGAGTTTGCTTTACAAGGATTTTGCCCATGCACCGTCCAAAGTAAAAGCAACGACGCAGGCTTTGAAAAATCAATTCCCAAATCGTAAACTAATTGCTTGCCTGGAACTTCATACGTTTAGCAGTTTAAACCCCGCTTTCTTGCCAGCATATGAAGGGACATTGGATTTAGCAGACGAGGCCTTTATCTATTTAAGTGAACATGCACGAGAAATCAAACGCATGGATCGAATAGAAGAATCTGTGGTACAAACCTATTTCAAACACCCTAAACTGAAAGTTATCCGTGACGCTGAAACACTGCAAAAAACATTGCAATCAGATTCATGGTCTAACTCCAATATCTTGATGATGTCATCAGGGACATTTGACGGGGTAGATTTACCTAGTTTAGGAGAAGCACAAGGTTTATCACGCGTTCAGTAGCGTGTCAAGCTCAGATTTAAATCCGGCTAGCAGCAACTCTTTCATACTTATCTTACGCTTTTGCGTATTGATTTTGCTGATGGTTGGTTTTTCTTCCATTTGGCGATCAAGTTCAGCTTGTGCAATGAAATCATCTAGCTCACCTCGCTCTTTCTTGGTCATATAATCCATTTGATTGATCATAATCTTTAATTGCTCGATACGAGGTTTCTCGTTTAATGCCGGATGACGATAAGATATCACCCGCAACAAATAATTCATTTCAAAAATTTTGTCGCAGGCATTTCGGAAACGCTCTGCCATTTGACGATCCATAGACTTGATTTGTGTAGCGATTTCTTTCCATTTTACTAGATAGGCTTTCGCTAAATCAGCCGTTGAAGCCATATTAGGCTGGTCATGCAATTTTAATTCTAGCTCACCGGTCATCATCGTTAATTCTTGAATGCGCGGATCAACACGTGGTTTGTATTCGATGCCTTTGACACGATTATATTTCTCAAAGAACATGTCATTTGCTTTCTTAAAATTCTTCCACAACATGGATTGTTTCTTTGGAGGCAGACCTATGACATTCTTCCATTCTTTTTGTAATTCTTTCACCTTAATGATAGAGTCATCTAAATCTTCTGCTTTACGCAACTGATGAACCGAATCAATAAAACCTTGTAATAGCGCAATTTTTTCATCAATCTGCTTATTCTTATCCTCAAAATAAGAACGGCGACGTAAGAAGAAATTATCCAATACTTCTTGGAAACTTTCACTTAAACTATCTTGATACTTTTTATCAACGGGACCTGTTTTAACCCATTTTAATTTCAAATCCATTAAATCCTCGGTCGCTTTCAACACATCTTCTTGACTTGCAACAAGCTTCGCATCTTCGATAAGGGCTCGCTTAATTTCGAGATTTTTTATTTGATTATTTTGAATCAAATCACGTAAAAATACTTCCAAAGAATCCAATTGCTTGAAAAGAGGCTCAAAATCTCCAAGTCCATCAAAATCAGCCAAATAAGCCTTCATCTGAACAACTTTGGTTAAATAAGAACCTTTATTCTGGACATCATTAATTTCAGAAGCCAATTGAATCACCTTCGTTTTAGCTAATTCAAAACGATTCACAAAATAGTCAAGAGCTTCTTGTTCTGTATTTCGAACAAATCCAATCTCACGTTGAGGGAAAGATAAAAAGGCATTGATGTACACCTTGCCGTCTTGGCAAAATCCGTACTCATTTTTAATGATGTGGCTCATAATAGGATTAAAATAAAGAGTTTCGAGCAAACGCGCTAACTCAAGGGCTAAACATAATCGGATTTATTCAAATAAAATCCTGACACAATTTATCTAAAAATTTATGAATAATTAAAGAATTCCGGGCCTGAAATTCAATTATTTACACAAATTTCACATTCTTTGCAGGTTCTTATCAATTATTAAGCAAATATCATGAGTAACGAGACAATTATCTTTTCAATGGAACGGGTTTCCAAGGTCATCCCTCCACAGAAAACGATTATTAAAAATATATACCTTTCATTTTTCTACGGGGCCAAAATCGGGGTATTAGGATTAAACGGATCCGGTAAATCAACCCTGCTGCGCATCATTGCAGGATTAGATAAATCGTACACGGGTGATGTGGTTTGGTCACCTGGTTACAGCGTGGGTATGCTCGAACAAGAGCCACAATTAGATCCCAACAAAACAGTTCTGGAAATTGTGGAAGAAGCAGTTGTTGAAATCAAAAACCTCTTAAAAGAATTTGATGAAATAAATGAAGCTTTTGCTGATCCAGATGCCGACTTTGATAAATTACTTGCTCGCCAAGGAGAGGTTCAAGAAAAATTAGACCATTGCAATGCATGGGAGTTAGATACTCGTTTAGAAAAAGCCATGGATGCTTTACGTTGTCCAGATTCTGATGCCTTAATTAGTACGCTTTCGGGGGGAGAAAAACGTCGAGTAGCACTTTGTCGCTTGCTATTACAAGAGCCTGATGTTTTGTTGTTGGATGAGCCTACGAACCATTTGGATGCAGAATCCGTGGATTGGTTAGAACAACACTTACGTCAATATAAGGGTACCGTTATTGCTGTTACGCACGATCGATATTTCTTAGATAATGTTGCGGGCTGGATTTTAGAATTGGATCGCGGCGAAGGTATTCCGTGGAAAGGAAATTATTCTTCATGGTTAGAGCAAAAACAAAACCGATTGGCACAAGAGGAAAAGACAGAATCTCGCCGTCAAAAAACCCTACAACGCGAGTTGGAATGGGTACGTATGGCTCCTAAAGCGCGCCAAGCGAAATCTAAAGCGCGTATTGGTGCTTATGAAAAATTACTTTCGGAAGAAAATCGTCAGAAAGAAGATAAGTTGGAATTGTTTATTCCAGCAGGTCCTCGTTTGGGAAATAAGGTGATTGAAGTACAAGGCGTTTCCAAATCTTTTGGTGATAAGTTACTGTATGAGGATGTAAGCTTCTCTCTACCTCCAGCTGGAATTGTTGGCATTATTGGACCTAACGGAGCAGGAAAAACGACAATGTTCAAACTGATCACTGGACAATTAACTCCTGATTCAGGTAGTTTCGAGGTAGGAGAAACGGTGAAGTTGGCCTATGTCGATCAAGAACACAATCAATTGCAAGCAGAAAAATCCGTTTACGAAACGATAGCAGAAGGTAATGATTGGATTATGCTAGGCGGAAAGCAATCAAATGCCCGGGCGTATGTGAGCAAGTTCAACTTTAATGGTGCAGATCAAGAGAAGAAAATTGGCAATTTATCTGGTGGAGAACGAAACCGAGTTCATTTAGCGATGATGTTGAAAGAAGGTGCGAATGTATTGTTGCTTGATGAGCCTACTAACGACTTGGATGTAAATACCTTACGTGCATTGGAGGAGGGTTTAGAAAATTTTGCGGGTTGTGCGGTGGTTATCTCCCACGATAGGTGGTTTTTGGATCGTATTGCGACACATATTTTGGCATTTGAAGGTGATTCACAAGTGACGTATTTTGAAGGAAATTATTCAGAGTACGAAGAAGCGCGCAAAAAGCGACTTGGCGATGCCGCACCGAAACGAATTCGTTATAAGAAATTGCAGTAAGAACCTGCGTGATGAATCCCAAAAGCTTTATCACTGATATTTTCTTATTTTTGTAGTCAACTTCGAAATATTAGCTTAGAATCACCGTGGAGTTTTTGGAGTAAATATCCTCGCTATCATTGTGATTTTTAAAAAATGGTAAGTATGAATTCGAGAGAAAAGATTCAAGCAGTCATTGATGAAATGGGCAAAGTGGTTGTAGGACAAGAGCGTCTGATCAACCGACTTTTAGTAGGGCTATTTACGGGTGGACACGTATTATTGGAAGGTGTTCCAGGCTTAGCCAAAACGCTTACGATTAACACTTTGGCTAAAATCTTGGATTTGCATTTCCAACGAATTCAATTCACCCCGGATTTATTACCGTCTGATTTGGTTGGGACAATGATATATAATCCGCTCAAGAACGAATTTGAAGTAAAGAAGGGTCCAATATTTTCTCAGATTATTTTGGCAGATGAGATTAACCGAGCTCCTGCTAAGGTGCAATCGGCCTTATTGGAAGCCATGGCAGAAAAGCAGGTTACGATAGGCGAAACAACTTACCCTTTAGATAAGCCATTTTTGGTTTTAGCTACCCAAAATCCCGTTGAGCAAGAGGGCACATTCCCATTGCCAGAAGCACAAGTAGACAGATTCATGTTGAAAGTTTTCTTGAATTATCTGGATAAGGAACAAGAGCTTGAGGTTATGCGTAAGATGTCGAATATGGATTTCGATTATGAACCAAAGGCGATTTTAGGACTTAAAGATATTCAAGCTATTCGCAAAGAAATCAATGAAATTACGATTTCAGAATCGCTGGAACGTTATATTATCGAATTGATTTTTGCTACTCGAAATCCGGCCGATTATGGGTTAACGAAGGAAGCGGATTATATTCAGTTTGGGGCTTCTCCCCGTGCGAGTATTCATTTGAATTTAGCATCTAAAGTAATGGCATACTTAGCAGGACGTGATTATGTACTTCCGGAAGACATCAAAGAAATGACGCCCGACGTGTTAAATCACCGGATTATTTTGACCTATGAGGCGGAAGCAGACAACATTACAAGTTTGCAAATCATTCAAACGATTTTAAGTTCGGTCGCAATTAATCGGTAATTAAGCAGTAAAAATGCGCTGTTTATTGCTTTAAAGGTCAAATTATGCCCTTATGAAACTTCGTTTAGCGCTGATCTTTAGCACCCTATTTTTTTTCAGCTTTACTAGTACAGAACCACTCCGTGTCTTCTTGATTGGTGATTCCACGATGGCCGACAAGATTCCTGCGGATTTTCCAGAGACTGGATGGGGAATGCCGTTCGCGAAACTATTCAATGAGGCTGTGGAGGTTCAAAACCATGCCTATAATGGGAGGAGCACGAAAAGTTTCCGGCGTGAGGGGCGCTGGGCGAAAGTGCAAGCTCAATTAAAAAAAGGCGATTATGTGTTTATTCAGTTTGGCCATAATGATGCCAAGGTAAGCGATACCTCCCGCTATGCCCCAGCTCAAACTGATTTCCGGGCGAATCTCATTCGATATGTGAAAGAAACGCGCGCTGTGGGCGCGACACCCATACTGTTAACGCCTACGCAACGGCGCAAATTTGACTCGACGGGCGTATTTGTGGATCAACATGCCGACTACCCTGCAGTTGTTCGCGAAGTTGCTGCACAAGAAAACGTGATGTTGATTGATGTGGAGAAAGCGAGTAAAGCGATTATCCAACAAGAAGGTCCCGAAGGTGCCAAAAAGTTATTCCTACATTATCCTGTTGGTATATTTAAAAAATTTATAAAAGGCGTAGCAGATGATACGCACTTCTCTCCTTATGGTGCGGCACGCATGGCGAATTTGGTGGCGGAAGCTATGGCTAATTCAACGGAGCATTTAAAAAGTTTCTTGAAGAAATCGATATATAGTCAGAAATACGAATTTGAATTACCGGTTGTTGCAGGAACGGCATTTAAAAAAGACACGTTTAATATTGTTCAATATGGAGCTAAAAATGCCGTTGGAGTATTGAATACGGGGGCGATCCAACAAGCCATTCAGTTTGCTAACCAACAAGGTGGTGGGGTTGTGTTGATCCCGGCAGGATTTTGGATTAGTGGTCCAGTTAAAATTTTATCAAATGTGAACTTACATTTGGCGAAAGGGGCGGTTTTGCAGTTTAGTAACAATCCAAAAGACTATCCGTTGGTGCGAACGAATTGGGAGGGTGTAGATGCGATTCGGGCACAATCGCCCATATCGGCTGTGGGCGCGCGAAACATTGCGATTACGGGTTTTGGGGTGATTGATGGTGCAGGAGAAGTATGGCGTCCGGTCAAAAAAGGAAAGTTGACAGCTGGGGAATGGGATAAATTGGTCGCATCTGGAGGTGTTTTGGATGCCAAAAAAGAAACGTGGTATCCGACAGCAGGAGCATTAAAAGCTTCCACGATGGATCGTCCGGGTGTCGTGGCGGCTGGGTTTACGGAGGCAAATACGGAGGAGATTAAGGAATTTGTTCGTCCGAATATGATCAGTTTGCGTGAATGTGAGCAGATTTTATTGGAGGGTGTAACGTTTCAAAACTCACCTGCTTGGAATATTCATCCATTACTATGTAAGCATTTAACGGTTGAAAATATCACCGTAAAGAACCCTTGGTTTGCGCAGAATGGGGATGGGATTGATATCGAATCTTGTGAGTATGTGGCGGTTCGTAATTCAAGTTTTGATGTGGGGGATGATGGCATTTGTTTGAAATCCGGAAAGGATGCAGAGGGCCGGAAGCGCGGCCGGCCAAGTGCACATATTCTTATCGAAAATTGTGTGGTATTCCATGGACATGGCGGGGTTGTTGTGGGGAGTGAAATGTCGGGCGGTGTTCATGATTTGTTTGTTCGCAATTGCCAATTTTTAGGAACCGATGTGGGATTACGTTTCAAGACGGCACGCGGTCGGGGTGGGATTGTGGAAAATGTATTTATTCGTGATATATCGATGAAAAATATCGCTGGCGAGGCAATCTTATTTGATATGTACTACCAAGGAAAAGATCCGGTGTCTACCTATGGAAATGGTAGCGAAACCCCTAAAATTGAATTAGTCCCTGTCAATGAGGGAACACCACAATTCAAAAATATTTATGTTGATAATGTGGTTGCCAAAGGTGCAGAAACGGGATTATTAATCCGCGGTTTGCCCGAAATGCCAATCCACCACATCAATTTGAGCAATTTGGACATCGAAAGTGTGCAAGGATACCGGGTAATTGAGGCGAGTGATATCGTCTTGAAACAAGCAAAATTTACGGAAACTGGGGCGAAAAAATCGGAGTTATTTCATGTGAAAAACTGGAAAATTAACTAACCACTTACCTTTGCCAATCCTCCAAGGTTTGGCAAAGGTAGGAGGTAAATACTTCAACTAATTGATAATTTTATGGCGTATCCATCTATTTATGATAACTCTACGACGCAATTACTCCATGCGCGAATCGATAAGCTAACTGAAAATTCTCAAGGAGTTTGGGGCAAAATGACCGTTGGGCAAATGTTATCACATTGTGCTGTTCCTTATGAACAAATTTTAGGATTAAATTCGATCCAACCTCCTATGTTCATGCGAATCATTTTGAAACTGTTTCTCAAAAAATCCATGATTAACGAAGTCCCGTACAAACAAAATTTACCAACTGCCCCCAGCTTTATTCGTACGGAACAATTTGACTTAGCTGAAGAAAAGATCAGATTAAAAGACCTTATCAAAACCATTCAAGAAATGGGCGCTGAAAAATTAGCTGAAACTCCTTCGTTAAGTTTAGGAAAACTGACAGCCACAGAATGGAATAATTTGCTGTATAAACATATCGATCATCACCTCAAACAATTTGGTGTTTAGCCTACCTTTGCCAATCCTCCAAGGTTTGGCAAAGGTAAGGGGGAAAAACTTCAAGTAACTGATATTTTTACTTGCGTAAAATAATAATACTCGGGTCCGTCACGAAACGGCCAGATTGATCTCCATAAAGCGCTAAACCACCACGTGTCGACTCAAAACGAATTACCAGTTTCCCTGCTCTCAAAGCTGCCTGCCATGCAGCTGGGGGAATAACACCCTGCACCAAATACCCATACGTCCCCGCCTCGTCCAATTTATTATTCCGAGCCTGATAATGCCACGACAAAATACCCTGATGGTCAGCCGGATCATCCGCTAGAACAGTTTCCAATGCCGGAATTCCATTGACCGAAACGCGCATCGAGGAAGAGGAAGGATAAACATCCGTTTGTGGATAAGCGTTTGGATTAACACTAGGGTCAAAAGTTCCCTTCCCCAACATATAATCCCCATCCATTTTTCCCCCACCTGGACGATCCTTGCCCAAAACAGGCTTTGAGGACGCCTCCACCATAAATCGAACCTCAGCAATATCGGAACCCGTAATGGGGAATTCATACTCAAAATAACCAACACCGGCCCCATTAACTTTATGCCCCAAAACACCTGTCCATTGCTTTTCTGGCCATAGCGAAGCACTAAATCGCTCTACAGGAACTGATACGAATTCCATTTTTGGATTCGAAGGCTTAGCATTCCCCTCTTCAACAATAATATGCCCAAAATTCCGATGCAACACTTTTCCCGCTACATCCATTAAAACAAATGAAAGGGTATTCACTGATTTATCTTTGGGCAAAATCACCGACAAAGAATCGAGAGCCTTCACATCCCAAGGAGCAAATTTTAGAGGTACCTCCTTCGTCCAATGTGTTTGCTTTTCACCCCACGCTGTTACGCCAGCGAACGAAATTTTCAAACGTAGCCCACCCGACATATCTGTCATCGATGACAGATGAAGCGGAATCTTAATGGTCTGTCCAGCCATCCCAGCCCAGGTAATTTCCTGACCCGTCGACACATAAAACGGCCCATGCAAATCCTTCAATGTCATCCCCGGCACAATTGCACCCAACCCAGTTTCCTTCTCCGTCCGATCAAATTTATAATAGCCATTCCACTCATTAATCACATCATGATGTTCCGTATACAACCAACCAGCCATTTTCGGATGATTCCGAAACGAATTCATCGCCTTATGATAATCAAACGTATAATCCACATCTCCCGTACTTCCCTGATACCCCCACACATTCCCAAACTCCGAATTAATCATCGGCTGTGCCCCTTGCACATAGCCCTTTTCAAAATTCCATTGACTCCCCGGAAATACATTTTTAGATTGATCAGCCATAACTTGATCCCACTCATAACCCGCCTGATACGCATGCCAAGACTGAATATCCGTCTCCGTATGTCCACGTCCACAACAAATCGAATTGTCTTCCACTAGGCGCGTTGGATCTAAAGATTTAGCCAAACGATACACCGAAGCCACCCACTTTTGCGTTTCCGGCGTGTAGACAGACTTCTTATCCTGCTTCGTAAACAAACCCCATGTTTCATTAAAAGTAATCCAAGAAAAAATCGCCGGATGATTAAAGTCGCGCTTCAACATCTCATGTAACGTATATTCTGTCTCCCGACGCATATCGGCATCCGGTTCTCCCCAGGAATTTGGCACATCTGACATCACCAATAACCCTAATTTATCAGCCCAATACAATTTACGCGGCACATCGACCTTAATGTGCGTACGAATACCATTTAACCCAATCCGCTTACTCCGTAAAATCTCATCTCGCATAAAGGCGTCAGATGGGAAAGTATAAAATCCATCAGCATGGTAACTTTGGTCAAGGGCCAACTGTAGATAAACAGGCTTATTATTCAATGCGATGTAAGGAATCTTAGAACCCGGTAACGGCGTCACCGAAATCTTCCTAAAACCGAAATATCCTTTCACCTGATCATTCCCTAAACTCAACGACAAATCATACAAATATGGATCCTCCAGTGACCATAAACGCGGTTTTGCCAATTTCAACGTAAGATCCGCTAAAGTATCTCCTTTTTTAACCGACACTCGAGCCGATTGCCCATTAGCCAGCTTTAATGCTAAAACAGCATCTTTGGAAGTAGCATTACCAAAGTAGGTCTTGATTCGAACTGTTCCATTATCTATATCAGGATAAACCGCATAGTGGTCGATGTAATCCGCCCCGCGCGCATCCAAATAGACCGTCTGCCATAGCCCCCGCGCATTCCCATAGCCCTGCTTCCCATATAAGGTAAACATACGGCGCTTATCATCCACGCGAATATCGACCGATTGAATCCCTACTTTCAAAAATGAAGTGACGTCAAAATCAAATGGGGTATATCCCCCTTTATGTTCCCCAACAAACCGACCATTTACATACACGGACGTATGCCAATCAGATGCACCAATGTTCAAAAACACGCGCTTAGAACCCCATGCGTCAGGCACTTGAAATGATCGATGATACCACGCTACATCGGCTTCATCTTTTACACCCGAAAGCTTCGATCCCCAAGGAAAAGGAACCTGAATCTTATGCGCAAATTTGGAAGGAATAACAAAGGTAGAATCAAAAGTAAAATCCCACGAACCATTTAAATTCAACCACTGTGACCGCATTAAATCAGGCCTTGGATGTTCCGGAAGGGGTTGAGATGTTTTCTGAGCAAATGCAACCGAGTTAGCCCCTAATAATAGGAGTATCAATAGTTTTTTCATAGGTTTAGATTTTAGCCAAGGCAAAGCCTTAGCGAGAAACAAATTTGGCAATTTTTCTGATTGTTTCAGCTAATTTTTAATTAAATAGGTAATTTTACGGCTATGAGTCAATTAGAAGAATTAAAAAAGAAAATCCCTACACAGGTTGCGGTTATCGGCGGAGGCAGTTGGGCTACAGCACTCGTTAAAATTTTATCTGAAAACCAGGTCAAAATCAAATGGTGGATCCGTCGGAAATCAGACGTTGACTTCATTCGTAAATACAATCATAACCCAAGCTACCTGACAGATGTAGCCATCAACCCCCGAAAAGTAAAAACCTACAGCAAGATGTCGGATGCACTAGCGGGTGTTGAATATATTATCCTAGCCGTCCCTGCTGCTTTCATTCCTGCAACGTTAAAAGATTTAAATCAAAAACACTTCGAAGGAAAGAAAATTGTATCTGCGATTAAAGGGATGATTCCAGAGGAAAATCTATTGGTCACCGACTGGATGGAAAAAGCATTCAATGTGCCCATTAGTCAAACTTGTGTAATTGCAGGACCTTGTCATGCAGAGGAAGTTGCGCTAGAAAAACAATCCTATTTGACCATTGCATCGCCTTCTTTAGCTATTGCACAATCATTTTCAAACTTATTGAATAGCCGCTTTCTGCAAGCTCATGCCATCGAAGATCTCTATGGGGTGGAATATTGTGCGGTTATCAAAAACATCATTGCGATGGCGTGCGGAATTACACGTGGCTTGGGATTTGGCGATAACTTTCAGGCTGTACTTGTAAGCAATGCCATGCAAGAAATTAAGATTTTCTTAGATGTGGTCTACCCTGAAGCTAAACGCGACTTAAACAGCTCAGGATATCTTGGGGACTTATTAGTGACGGCTTATTCGCAATTTTCACGTAACCGTACCTTTGGAAATATGATTGGTAAGGGATATTCTGTTAAATCAGCACAGATTGAAATGAACATGATTGCAGAAGGATACTATGCAGTGCGAAGTATTTATAGTATTTCACGCCAACATAACATTCACCTTCCCATCATAGAAGCCGTATACCATATCGTATATGAAAAGGCGAATCCTCAGGCAGAAATGAACAAATTAAAAGGATTCTTAAAGTAAATAAGAACGTATTTTCTCAGCCGTTGCAGCTAAAGATTCCTGTGATGGCTTAAGCTTCTCTTGTGAAAAGTTGATATCCAACATGCGGTTCAAGGGTACCAAATGCACATGTGCATGGGGAACTTCTAGGCCTATCACCGCTACACCGACTCGCCTACACGGAATCGCTTTTTTAATCGCAGGTGCTACCTTTTGAGCAAATTTCATCAAGTCGCCAAGCAATTCAGGCGCTAGATCAAAGATATAATCAACCTCTTGTTTGGGAATTACCAAAACGTGACCTTCCACTAAGGGCATCACATCGAGAAATGCCATAAATCGATCATCCTCAGCAATCAAGTGACATGGAATCTCCCGATTCACAATTTTGGTAAATATCGTCGCCATATTAGTCGATGCGTTTTAAATTACACTTGGTAATCGGCTTAATAATCAATGGTACTTTTTCCAATTTTACGGCATCACTATCTAAACCAAAGTATTTATCTTCCGAATGCGTAAATTGTTTAACAAAGAAATAGGCTTTCATAACCAGACGATCCATCAAAGGCATTTCATTGTCAAAAGACAAGAATTTCTCCAACACAACGAAACGGAAATCTCCAATCACGTTTTGCTCATTCAAGGATTTATAACGTGAAGTAATATCTACTTCTCCACGAGAAACCATTTCCTCTACCACCTTTCGGAAGTATAAATTAATACGCTGCTCCACACGGAAACCCAACTTAAAGTTAACTTTCACAATATCATCTGGTTCAATAACCGTTACTTTATAATCCATGGTATATGGATCATCCATGGTATCTACATGAACAAACCAGTAGATATCAGCCTTCTTGGGACGACGTTGAAAAATCGAATAAATTATCTTGGATTCAATATCAGTTACACGCGCTGCATTCGACATAAAAACCAAGTGCGTGGCATATTTTGGAATCGTTTCATCTCTACTTAGCTCCTTGAGTGGCTCGATGTAGTCAGCTAATTTCTCATATTCAGTTAACTTTTTCTTAATGCGTGTCGCCCGGAACCAAACCAACATAATTAAAATGATGACGCCCGCAATGAATAAAGAAACGTATCCTCCATGCCAAAATTTTTGCAAGTTGGCCACTAAGAAAGACCCCTCAAGAGAAACATAAACCACCAGGAATAATAGAATCCACCACATATCAACTTTCTTGATATGTAAATAATAGGCCATTAATGAGGTGGTCATCAACATGGTGAGCGTAATGGCTAATCCGTATGCTGCCTCCATGTTAGCAGACTCTCTGAACCACAATACAACACCAACACAGCCCATCCACAATAGTAGATTAATCGAAGGCACATACAATTGCCCTTTCTGATCGGATGGATAAATCAAACGAACGCGTGGCCATAGGTTTAACCGAATGGCTTCAGAGATTAATGTAAATGAGCCTGAAATCAAAGCTTGAGATGCAATCACCGCAGCAAGCGTAGCAAGCATAATACCAGAAAACAAAAACTGAACACCTAACTCTGATTTCAACAATTCAAAAATGGGCTTTTGGGCCCCTAACAAAGTACCATTCTGTGACAATAACCAGGCCCCTTGTCCAAAGTATTGAAGCAGTAGAGCAACTTTAACAAAAATCCATGAAACTCGAATATTCTCCCGACCACAATGGCCTAAATCAGAATACAAGGCTTCCGCACCAGTTGTACAAAGAAATACTGCACCTAAACTCCAGAAACCAGCACTCCCAGCTTGATGCGTTGTCAATAACTCCCAGGCATAGCTGGGATTAATAGCACGTAATATAGACCAATCATTTTCGATACCTAAAATACCCGTGAAAGCAAGCATTCCGAACCAGGCCAACATCACTGGTCCGAAAAATTTACCAACGATTTTCGTACCTAGTATTTGAAACAAAAATAATCCAGTTAAAATTATGATAACTAAAGGAACGGTATCTGTCACAAAAGGTGTTCCATCCGCATGATGCAACATGCGAAGTCCTTCAACTGCAGATGAGACTGAAATAGGAGGCGTAATAATACCATCAGCTAAAAGTGTAGCACCACCAATGATGGCAGGGAGCGTTAGCCATTTCGCATGCCGCCGAACCAACGCGAATAATGCAAAGATTCCACCTTCTCCTTTGTTGTCTGCACGCAGAATTAGAATAACATATTTTAATGTTGTTTGCAATGTCAAGGTCCAAAAAATACAGGATAAACCTCCCAAAACCGTTAATTCATTGATGGGATTATCTCCAATGATGGCCTGCATTACGTAGAGTGGAGATGTTCCAATATCCCCATAAATGATACCCATGGCTACCAAAAGACCGGCAGCCGTCATTTTATTCTTGTGTTTGTGTTCCATTCAACCTAAGGGTAGTAAAAGTTTTTTCAAATAGAGCCGCTTTATCTTAAGAGTGCAAATAATGCCTAAAATTGTACTATTTTGTACCATTTTCTTGAAATATTTCAAGAAGTGGAGGCAAATATAATTCAATGTTTTAGATATCAAATAGCTTTGAAAAACTTTTCAATAAATGCCTGAAAGCTTGAGAATTAACGCCCGTAATAATAACCAAAAATGATGTTCATTTCATCCTCAGAAGTAAGACCAAATCCAATAGGTTTAGAGGTGTCATTCAGGTAGGTTACTACCGAAGTTAAACCTTCTCCGGCTTGTAATAAAATGGGCGTATCGTAATTAATCACCTTAGGATGTTCCCAATCTGTGTTTTCATAGACGAGCTCGCCATCACGAGCGCCCCCTTTTATTTTAATTTGGAATAACTTACCTCTCGCATGAAAATGTGAGGTCAAGGAAACGATGGCGACTGGCTTGTCAAATTTAAAATCACGCGTAATTGTGGTTTTTTGATTGGCTGGTAAAGTAAAACTGTTGACGCTAAAGTCAATCATTTGAACGACCTTCTTCACCTGATCCGCCGGTACGGTGTACAGATTTACATAATTCTCTCCGTATAAACTTTCCGTGGTTTTATTGAAATAATGCGGATTTAAATCGATGGATGCATTTGCAGGAAGCTGTATCGCCATTCCAGCCGGGAAGGTGTAATCTGAATTAGGATCTGTACCGCCTCCTAGGAAAATATGATTAGACATCTGAAGAAATGTTAAAAAATTTAGAGAGTTGTCTAAATTTCTTAAATCTCTAATTTCATCAATTGCTGGCAAAGATGTTTTCGATCTAAAATCATATAAAACCATGTGATGACTATTGACTCTCGATTTTAACTTAATCCGTGATATATAAATGGGTTCAGCATTATTAAGCGACCGACGAACAAATAGTTCCCTTTCAAAATTTGGTGGAACCAGAAAACGATCCACTTTTAGTTGGACTCCTGCTTTTCCTTCTGCCGATGGCGTAGCTAATGGGGTAAAATTCGCATCAGGTACATAACTAGGGGTGGTATCATCCAATAATCGCGCATCTGCAACAACCCCAACACTCGGGGCCCCTGCATCGATCCACTTTTGCACAAAAGTCAAGGCCCCTTTGCTGATTGGCTTTCCACCCAAAGGCATTGGTGCACCATAATTTGTTAATCCATGATGAGTTAAATCCCAGTTAAGCTTATGAAAAAATAAACTTTCTCCTGAAGCAAATTTACGTACACGGAGTACTGAATTCTTGAGCGCGACCGAGTTAACAGAGGGCACTCCTACCAAATTTGCATACGAACTTCCTTTGGCAAGGACCAATCGATGCTGCGCAAAACCAGCATCTTTATTTGATAAATGACATCCCGAACTGGCACAAGATGGAGTTAATAATTTATCCTGCAACAAATCAAAAGATGAGGCAGTTGTGGTTTGTGGCGCAGGTACAATTCCTGGATCATTTGCCATTTTAGAACAAGCAAATGGCAAAGCTGCCAACAATACTATCCATTTTTTCATCGTAGTGAATAATGATCTTGATTTTCCCCTGGCTCGATTTTAAGCACCCGACTCAACACAAGTAAAACCATTTTGCGCGAAGCCAACCAGATAGGCAATTTACATTGTAATGCAAACTCAGCCAAGGTAATTTGTTCATTTAAACGTAAATATTCCATTAACCACTGCTCATGCGCACCATAAGCAAACGTCAAACCTTCCTCGTTCTCCCTGCGAAGAATTTGCTTCATTTCCTTGCTAGCTTGAATCGTACGGTCTTTTACCCGAACATAACAAACCGGATTAGGCTCCGAATCAAGTTGAACAAAATGAGGCTTATCGATGCTTTCAAAAACATGATAAACTAAAACCGACCGGCCATTTTCCAATGGTATTCGATAAACATGATAAGTAAATGCAGGAAAACAATACGTAGATATAGCTTTTTCTAAAACAAATTGATCTTCATCTACAAACTTGGACCCCTCTATATTTCCATCATCTGAGACACCTACAAACAAATGTCCACCATCTGAATTAGCAAATGCGACTAACTCTTTAACAATTTTTTCTGGGAACTTGACCTTCATTTTAAACTCGAGCCGTTGGCCCTCACCATGACGAACCAAATGCTTTAGATTTCGTAAATCCAAAAACATTTCGGCCTCTTCTCCAGAAGCTTGATCCAACAATATTTCGTCTCCCGTACGCATGGTCTATAAACTCTTTTCAATTTATAAAAGTTTTAAAACAAATACGTTTATTTTTTATATTAGTATAGCAATTCAATAGACTTTGTATATCTTTGTGAAAATTTCTTAAAAATGGTCACAGAAAATTTCGAAAAATCTCTTTTAGCGCTTTCGTTGCCTGAGCGATTGAAGCAAATTGAAACACTTTTTGTTGGCAATAATATCGTTTTTTCGACTTCTTTTGGACAAGAAGATCAAGCCATAACCCATGCAATCGCGTCCCAAAAGTTGAATATTGAAATCTTCACTTTGGATACCGGCAGGCAATTTCAAGAAAGCTATGAACTGATTGATCTCACTGTCAAAAAACTAGCATTCAGCCTAAAAACCTATTTCCCAAATACATCTGCCGTTGAAAATCTGGTGGAAACCAAAGGATTTAACTCCTTTTACACATCAGTCGAAAACAGAAAGGAATGTTGCTACATACGTAAAATTGAACCACTAAATAGGGCCTTACAAAAAGCCGATGTTTGGATAACTGGATTACGCGCTGCACAATCAGATAATCGCGCCGACATGCCCATGATTGAATGGGATGCTCAGAAAAATTTATACAAAATCAATCCAATAATAGATTGGTCTTTTGAAACCTTAGAGAATTATTTAGCTGAATATAAAGTCCCGCAAAATCCTTTACATAAAAAAGGTTTTATCTCGATTGGATGCGCACCTTGCACGCGAGCTATCGCTGCGGGAGAACACCCGCGCGCTGGTCGCTGGTGGTGGGAAAATTCCCAAAAAGAATGTGGTTTACACGCCTAATAGCAGAATATGAATAAGTTACACGATAAAATTGGACAGTTCCCGAGGCAGCTTGAGGATGAGTCCGTCTATATTATGCGCGAGGTTGCAGCTCAATTTGAGCACCCTGCCTTGCTATTTTCCGGTGGAAAAGATTCCATCACCTTAGTTCGTTTAGCTCAAAAAGCATTTTACCCTGGGAAGATCCCATTCCCTTTGGTACACATTGACACGGGACACAACTTCCCTGAAACAATCGAATTTCGGGATTGGTTAGCCAAAGAAACAGGGGCTGAATTAATCGTTCGGTATGTGCAGGATTCGATCGACCAAGGTAAAGCCAAAGAAGAATCTGGTAAATATGCCTCGCGAAATGTTTTACAAACGGTAACGCTGTTGGATACGATTGAAGAATTTAAATTTGATGCATGTATTGGCGGCGCACGCCGTGACGAAGAAAAAGCCCGCGCCAAAGAACGCATCTTCTCGGTACGTGATGACTTCGGTCAATGGGATGCCAAACGCCAGCGCCCCGAATTATTTGACATGTTGAACGGCCGTATTGCCGTAGGCGAAAATGTGCGGGTGTTCCCGATCTCCAACTGGACCGAATTGGATGTTTGGAACTACATCAAAGAAGAAAACATGGAAATCCCTTCCATTTACTTTTCGCACAAACGTCAAGTAATTGAACGCGATGGAATGCTTTGGGCTGATTCCGAACATTTAAATAAAGAGGCTGACGAAATTCCATTTGAGGCAACTGTCCGATTTAGGACCGTTGGCGATATGACCTGCACCGCTGCAGTAGCCTCGGATGCTACTGAAATCGACGTCATTATCGAAGAGATTCTTTCTGCGGAAATTTCGGAACGAGGTGCACGCATCGACGATAAACGCTCGGAAGCAGCGATGGAAAAAAGAAAACAACAGGGATATTTTTAATCAAGCGAAGAAAGACCATGGATATATTACGCATAGCAACCGCCGGTTCTGTTGATGATGGGAAAAGCACCTTGATCGGTCGTTTATTATACGAGACCAACTCAATCACCAAAGATAAAATTGAAGCGCTTGAAACCGCTTCAAAACGCAAAGGACTAGATTTTTTAGATCTTTCGCTGTTGACAGACGGCCTAATCGCAGAACGCGAGCAAGGAATCACCATCGATGTAGCGCACATTTATTTTTCTACCCCATCCCGTAAATACATCATTGCCGATACCCCGGGTCACGTAGAATATACCCGCAACATGGTCACTGGTGCATCTAACGCGAAGGTTTCTTTAATTTTGGTGGATGCCCGACAAGGTCTTGTGGAACAAACGGCACGCCACTTGTCGATCGCGGCTATGCTGCGCATTCCGAAAGTTATTATCTGCGTCAATAAAATGGACTTGGTTCAATATCAAGAATCGACTTTTGAGGAAATAAAAGCCAGTTTAACTGACCTAGTAGCGCAAACTACTTTCGAGGGACAGGAGGTTAGTTTCCTCCCTATCTCCTCATTATACGGTCAAAATATTACGTCCAAAGCTGAACACATGCCTTGGTTTACAGGCAATACGTTGTTGGGTGAATTGGAAGCTTTCGAATACGCCTCTGTACTGGCACATGCCCCCGCGCGTTTCCCGGTGCAATTTGTAATCCGCCCCATGACGGAAGCCTACCACGATTTTCGTGGTTATGCAGGTAAAATCAGTTCGGGTACGTTCAAGGTGGGTGATGCAGTTCGGGTATTGCCAACGGGCCAGGAAAGCCACATTGCGTCGATAGAAAAATATAACTCCAAGCTCGATCAAGCGATTGCCGGCGATTCCGTGACAATTACGTTAACAACTGACATTGACATCTCTCGTGGTAATACCATCGTTTTAGCAGCAGAATCCGCAGCCCCACAATTAAAAGATTTCTCCGCACAGGTTTGTTGGCTCGACCACCAAGCCCTCACCCCCGGAAAAACCTATTTATTGCAACATGGCATTAACATCACAAAAGCGAAAATTTCACAGATTACGGAGGGCTTGGATGTCGTCGCTCAAACTTCAACCGAAGGCGTTGATTCCTTGAAACTCAATGAAATAGGACGTATCGCATTGCGAACAGCCCAGCCGATTAGCGCAGATGTATATGCAAACAACCCTTCGAATGGAGCATTTATCTTGATCGATGAA
Source organism: Aquirufa sp. (assembly GCF_044342065.1). GTDB lineage: Bacteria > Bacteroidota > Bacteroidia > Cytophagales > Spirosomataceae > Aquirufa. The sequence continues at coordinate 47,219 of NZ_JBIIQN010000016.1, forward strand.
TTCTCCAACTCAACCGTTGGCGTGGGATTCGTTCAATAAATTATTGATACTTTTTAGGGGCATATAGGAAACCAAAAGCCTCGGCACCGTCCTTTGTATGGACTTCATGATGCACATAATGCGCCTTCATGATACGTTTCATGTAAGCTGATCCGGCCTTGTACTTGATTTTTATACGGCGATGCACGATGATATCGTGAAAAATAAAATAAAATATTCCATAGGTCGCAATGCCTAAGCCAATGTAAAACAGAGGCCACAACGCAGGCACCTCCGCTCCAACGATGATTGTTGCAGTGGATGAAATTCCAAAAACCACCGAAAAAAGGTCATTTTTCTCCAGCGGATTCTTGTGGTGTACATGATGTGATTCATGCCAATTCCACATAATGCCATGCATAATATATTTGTGTGTAAACCACGCAACCCCTTCCATACCTAGAAATGTGCCCAACCAAAGTAGAATACCCATAATTTTCAATTTCAATTTTAACCAAAATTACATTGAATTGTTTTAAAAATCCACCCACTCCTTTGGCCGAAAACAATTATCTTTGTAGGCTATAAATACTCATACGCTTTTTATGATTGATAAGAATTACGCCCCACAGGAAATCGAACAAAAATGGTACGCCTATTGGTTAGAGCAAAAGGTCTTTGCATCTAAACCAAACCCAAATAAAGAAGCGTATTCCATCGTCATTCCTCCTCCCAATGTGACAGGCGTATTACATATGGGCCATATGTTGAACAATACCATCCAAGACGTCCTCATTCGCAAGGCCCGTATGGAAGGGAAAGAGGCATGTTGGGTTCCAGGCACCGACCACGCTTCCATTGCGACTGAAGCAAAAGTTGTGGCGATGTTGAAAGAAAAAGGTATTGAGAAAAAAGATATTTCACGGGAAGAATTCTTGAAACACGCCTTCGAATGGAAGGATAAGTATGGAGGAATTATTCTTGATCAATTAAAAAAATTAGGGGCTTCATGTGACTGGGATCGTACCCGATTCACGATGGAACCTTCATTATATCAAGCGGTGATTGACACCTTTGTTCGTTTGTACAACAAGGGGTTGATTTATAGAGGGGTGCGCATGGTGAACTGGGATCCACAAGGAAAAACAGCTTTATCAGATGAAGAAGTAATCTATAAAGATGTTCAGGCCAAATTATTTCATATCCAATATCCACTCGTGGATGGTACTGGATTTGTAACGATTGCAACCACGCGTCCTGAAACCATTATGGCAGATGCGGCGATTTGCGTGAATCCAGCGGATGAACGTTACCTACATTTACACGGCAAAAAGGTTAGAATACCTTTGATTGATCGTGAAATCAGCATCATACCAGATGAATATGTAACCCTAGATTTTGGTACAGGTTGTTTAAAAGTAACTCCGGCACACGATTTAAATGACTACGAATTAGGCCTAAAACACAAATTACCTGTCATCGACATCTTGAATGATGACGGTACATTAAATGAAAAAGCTATATTATTTGTGGGCGTTGATCGTTTCGAGGCACGCAAACGTATCGTAAAGCAACTAACAGAAGAAGGCTATTTAGTCCAAACAGATGAGTACAAATCCACCGTAGGAACATCTGAAAGAACGGGTGCCGTAATCGAGCCAAAATTATCTTTGCAATGGTTCTTGAAAATGGAGGAAATGGCAAAGCCAGCCTTGGAAAATGTCTTGAATGACAACATTCAATTGCATCCTGCCAAATTCAAAAATACCTATCGTTCATGGATGGAAAATGTGCGTGATTGGTGTATTTCGCGTCAATTGTGGTGGGGCCAACAAATCCCTGCGTTTTACATGGAAGATGGCACGGTAATCGTAGCAAAAGATAAGCAAGAAGCTTTACGCATAGCACGTGATAAATACCAGTTATTCGCATTAGTTGAGGATGATTTAACACAAGATCCAGATGTTTTGGATACCTGGTTTTCATCATGGTTGTGGCCTATTTCAGTATTCGACGGTATTGAAAATCCAGATAACGAAGAAATCAAGTATTACTATCCTACCAATGATCTTGTCACTGGACCGGATATTTTATTCTTCTGGGTTGCACGCATGATCATGGCGGGCTATGAATGGCGGGATGAATTGCCGTTTAAAAATGTGTATTTAACCGGAATTGTACGAGATAAACAAGGACGTAAAATGTCCAAATCATTGGGTAATTCACCGGATCCATTGGAGTTAATTGAACGCTTCGGGGCAGATGGGGTACGTTCCGGTTTATTGTTTTCGGCTCCAGCTGGCAATGACTTGTTGTTCGATGATAAATTATGTGAGCAAGGAAGAAACTTCTCGAATAAAATATGGAATGCATTCCGCCTTTTAAAAGGTTTGGAGGTTGTACCTGGAGCATCTTTACCTGAGCATGCGTTAGCAACTGCTTGGTTTGAATCCAAGATGAGCCAAACCATTACTGAAGTTCAAGATCACTTTAGCAAATTCCGTATATCAGACGCTTTATTAAGCATTTACAACTTGGTATGGGATGATTTCTGCGGTAAATACTTAGAGATTATCAAACCTGCCTACCAAAGTCCAATTCATGCAGACACCTTGGATGCAGCATTGCGTTTATTTGATTCATTGATGCGATTAATGCATCCGTACATGCCTTTTATTACCGAAGAAATATGGCAGGCAATTGATACAAGAGCAAAAAATACGACGATTTGCAAGGCTGAATTTCCAAAAGCTGGTGCCGTACATGAAGCTTTGATTGCCCAATTTGATGCGATGTTTGAGGTAGTTACTAAGGTTCGTGAGATTCGTAATTCGAAGCAACTATCTCCTAAGTTGGCCTTAGCTCTTTGCATTAAAACGGCGGAACCAACGGCCTATGCCGCTGTAGAAGCCATTATGATGAAACTGGCCAATTTAGAATCCATTAACTTTATTACAGAACCCATTGTAGATGCACAAACTTTTGTGGTGAAGTCGGACCAGTTCTTTGTGCCGATGGCGAACGATGAAGATCCGGCCGTTTTGAAGGCTGAATCAGCGAAAGAATTGGAATATTTGTTAGGCTTCAAAAAATCAGTTGAGGCAAAACTAGCAAATGAGAAATTCGTTCAAAATGCGAAGGCAGATTTAGTGGAACGTGAGCGCCAAAAGCTTTCTGACGCAGAGAACAAGATTAAATCATTGCAAGAATTATTAGCTCGTTTAGGATAATGAACCGTCTGCTTATCATCTTCTTGGCTATTGTTTTATGGCAATGTGGGAAAACTGTAGAGGAAAAACAGGCTGTTCCAAAAATTAAATGGGACATGCTGCGCTTGGACCGGGTTCTGGCTGAAGCCAAATCAGCAGAGGCAATTGATTCGATTTTGAAGAAATACCCTGAAATTGGGATAGGATATTTCAGTTGTCCACCGGAAAAGACAGCATTTCTAGCCAAGGATTTGTATCAATTATACCAAAATCCTTCGCTGCAAGCATTTTACAAGCAAAGTCAAGATACGGCATTTTTCGGAGGAGATCGTTTAGAAAAGGAATTGAAAACTGCTTTTGAACGTATTCAAAGTGAATTCCCAGGGCTAAGGACCCCTAAAATTCGTACAGTATTCTCAGGTTTTGGGGGAGTAGGCGGCGAATTTACTGCCCAGCATTTACAGGTATCAGACAGTTTAATCGTGATAGGTCTCGATTTTTTTATGGGCAAGAACGGGAAATTCTTACCGCCGAATGTTTATGATTATCAACTTCGTCGATTGGAGCCTAAAGCATTGGTTGGCCAAGTTATTTTACAATATTCGGCATTTATCAATCGCCAAAATGAGGAAGATCATTCTTTACTCAGTGATATGATATGGTATGGAAAAGGATTTGTATTCACGAAGAAAATATTACCTGAATTGCCAGATTCCTTGTTATTTGGTTATACAAACCAGGAGTTGGCCGAAACAAACGCTTTCCAAAAACAGGTATGGGAACATTTTATTGACAAAAAACTGTTGTTTACTAAGGAAGAACTCACGAAAAACAAATACCTAGGTGAGCGTCCAAAAACCCCAGAAATTGGTCCGGCTTGCCCAGGTTCAATTGGCCGATGGCTAGGTTGGCGTATTGTAGATCTTTACTGGCAACAGAATCCTAAATTGACGCTTTCTAAATTAATGACAGATCCAGACTATAATCAACTATTTTTAAAGTCGGGCTATCGCGGGGAACCGGACAAAGAATAAAGCAGCATGGCAAAAAGACACGAGAAATTTGGTTCAGGACCTGAACCAAAAGATAAGGTAAAGGTGGATAAACAAGGACTTAAAAAAGCCTTGAAAATCTTTCAATTTGTCATACCATACAAGTGGACCTTTGTGATAGGTATGTTGTTTTTATTGCTCTCGAATTTGACAACGATGAGTTTCCCATTGTTAATTGGTCAAATGACAAAGGTGATTGAAGGCAAGTCGGATTATCATATCAATGAAGTGACGCTTTTCTTTTTTGCCATATTAATTCTACAGGCTATCCTTTCATTTTTGCGTATATATACGTTCGCTCAGGTTTCAGAAAAGGCGATGCGGGATGTTAGGCAAAGTTTATATGCCAAGATTATCACGATGCCCATCTTCAACTTTGAAAAAAGAAGGGTCGGTGAATTGATGAGTCGCATAACATCGGATATTACGCAATTACAAGATGTCTTATCAATTACCTTGGCGGAATTTTTCCGACAAATATTCACGCTTGTTGGCGGAATTGCCTTGATAACGTACTTGTCGTGGAAGTTGACATTATTCATGTTGGCGACTTTTCCTGTGCTTGTTATTGCAGCGATTGTTTTTGGCAAGTTCATTCGAAAGATTTCAAAAAAATCACAGGATGAATTAGCGTCTACCAATATCATCGTTGAGGAAACATTTCAATCAATCCAAGCTGTCAAATCATTTACGAATGAGGCGTATGAGGTCAATCGATATACGAGTTCATTAAATCGGGTAATAGAGGCGGCACTGAAGGCCGCGACCATGCGCGGAGCCTTTGTGAGTTTTGTCATTTTCGCCTTATTTGGTGGGATAGTTGGGGTGGTTTGGTATGGAGCAGCGCTTGTTGCCCAAGGGGATATGATCTTAGCAGATCTATTAACTTTCATATTTTATACGGCCTTTATTGGAGGATCTGTGGGAGGTTTAGGGGATATTTATGCGCAATTGCAAAAGACGATTGGTTCATCTGATCGAATATTGGAAATCTTAGAGGACCCATCTGAGATAGATTTAACGAATCAAAAATCGACGAAAGCGCTTGATTTTGGGACCATTTCAATTGAGGATTTACACTTTTCATATCCAAGTAGACCATCGGTTGAAATATTAAAAGGTATATCCATTGATATAGAACCAGGCCAAAAGATTGCGATTGTAGGAACATCCGGTACGGGTAAGTCGACTTTGGCGCAATTGATGATGCGATTCTATGAACCAAATGCTGGCCATATAAAATTAAACGGCCAGAATATTCAAGAATATTCAGTTAGTGACTGGAGAGGGATGTTGGCACTTGTGCCACAAGAAGTCTTACTATTTGGGGGGACCATCAGGGAAAATATCGCTTATGGCAAACCCGGATCTAGCCAAGCGGAAATTGAGCATGCGGCTGAACAAGCATTTGCAAAGGAGTTTATTGAATCATTCCCAGAGAAATGGGATACATTGGTAGGTGAACGAGGGGTCAAATTATCAGGGGGCCAGCGGCAACGAATTGCCATAGCACGGGCTATTTTACGTAATCCAAAATTCTTGATTTTAGATGAGGCAACGAGTGCTTTGGATTCAGAGTCAGAAAAATGGGTACAATCTGCTTTAGAGGAGTTAATGAAGAATCGAACGAGTTTGATTATTGCGCATCGCTTATCGACGATTCGCACAGCAGATCAAATCATCGTAATGGAAGAAGGCAAGATTCTAGAAAGGGGTAACCACGATAAATTGATGAAAATCAAAAATGGTGTATACCGAAATATGGTGACACTTCAGACAGAGCATTTACAAGCATAAAATGGCATCTAAACCTAGCATAAAATTGGATAATTTTGGCCTTCGGGCAACGACTTGTCGGGTCGCTGTGTTAGATTCCTTCCAACATGCGGGGTATGCCTTGAGTCAAGGAGACATAGAGCAAGCGCTATCTAGCCAATTTGACCGGGTTACTATTTACAGAACATTGAAGTCCTTTTTGGCGAGCGGATTACTTCATAAGGTTTTAGATGATCAAGGCAGTATAAAATATGCCTTATGTCATGATACCTGTCATCAGGAAACTCACCAACATCAGCATGATCATGTACATTTCAAATGTACCCAATGTGGCCAGACGACATGTCTCGAAACGGTACACATCCCAACGATCATATTACCAGAACATTTCGTCAAGCAGGAGAGTAATTTATTGATTCAGGGGGTTTGTCGGGGGTGTAATATCTAAGGTTGGAAGACGTTAGACTATAGACGTTGGACTATAGACGTTTCAATTAAGAGATAAGAGTTAAGAACGAAGAGTTAAACTGGCTCCTGATTTCCCTTCGGACTGCGGACTGATTCCCTTCGGACTTAATAATAGTTCAGAGTGAAGAATTAAGAGCTAAGATTGAAGAATTAAGAGCTAAGATTGAAGAGTTAAATTAGCTCCTGATTCCCTTCGGACTTGCGACTGACTACTGTTGACTGTTATGCAAAAAAAAACCGCTCTCCTAGGAGGCGGTTTTTTTTAAATAACTTGGAGCTTACTTACTTTCCCGGGTTTGATCCCAGTATCATCAGCGGTGCGGGGCTTA
>NZ_JBIIQN010000038.1:0-16506 GCF_044342065.1 Aquirufa sp.
CAAAGGAGTAGTTATAGGTTCCATTATATAGTCCACTTTCTGAAGCAGTTTCCACTGCATTCGCAAATCCATTAGGACCAAAAGTCGCTGAAGCCGAGGTGACTGTAGTAATAACCGCGTTCTGAATTGTCGATGTGGTTGTTCCAGAAGTGATCGTTGCGCCAACTAGATTTACGGCCTGCCCTGAGGTTAATAAAGCAGTAGATATTCCGGCTTCTAATGCATCCGCACAACCGTCGCCATCGGAGTCTAAATCTAGGCGATTGGGAACTCCATCCCCATCCGTATCCATGTCTATTGAACCGCACAATGCTCTAAATTCCCCCAAAAACATGTTATAGGCCGCGTCTACGGTTCGACCAGCTGTACTTACTTGGTTAAGGCTGTTATTACTAACATCATACCAACCATTCAAGATATTTAATTTTAGTTTCGTAACATTTTTAAACGTACGAGGGAAATTAAATACCTGTGCGCCTGGTAGTGACCCACTTCCATTGGGTTGGGCCGTTGTGTAAACGCCGGTTGTAAATACTTGACCATTATTAAAGGTGATTTCGACCGTAAAATCTTTGGGCGGCGCATCCCCTCCACCATAATTTGTTGCGTCTGGTGCCCATAAAACCACTCCGCCTAAATTAGCACGAGCAGCTAACGTATATTCAATAAATCCTGAGGTAAGCGGTTCCTTTAATAACCAAGCATCGGATAGCGTCGAAGGTGCTGTTACCGTTGCGGAAAGTCCAGAACCAAAAAAACCAGAACCGTCAATCGTAGAAGTTGCCGTGTTTCCGCCAAATACCGGACTTGAGGTGGCAGAGACCGGAGTAATCAAAACGTTGCTTCCGCAATCCTGTGATTCATCCAAATCTAATATTCCATCATTATCATCGTCCAGGTCAGTGACATCACCCACGCCATCGCTATCCGAATCCAAACACCCGTTAAGTGCTGCATCTACTGCAAAGGATCCATAATTTGAGGCATAATTAATTGTTCCGGCGGTTGCTCCCTCTTTTGTATCAATTAGTCCATTGTTATTCGCATCATTCGTTGGACTCACAAAGGAGAATTGGAAGTTGGCCGTAGTGCTCGTAGTCGCCCCAGCTTCCAGTGCGTCGCTACAGCCATCCGCATCTGAATCGGTATCCAGATGATTTAATTTACCATCTGCATCGGTATCGGTGGTACAAGAGACTTTCGGATTTAAGCTGGCTTGATAGGTTGGCAACGTTTCAAAATACACTTCATTCGCATAACCCGTATTATTAATACCTCCTCCGGAAACCCAATAAATTCGGTAGTGCAGGTACTTCCCGGAATTTTGTGTTACGGTAAAGGTATTTGCATTAATGGTTCCAACTAAACCAGGAACGGCGGTGACGAAATTATATCCATTGCCTAAAGTGGTCCAACTGGTATTATCATTTGACGCTTCTAAGCGTAAAACCGTATTCGCATTAAAGTGGGTATTCGCGTTTATATAGCCAAGATATATGGTTTTCAACTCCACCGGCATGGGCATGTTAAACGAATAAACTGGTCGGGCGGCCGTTGACGTGGCATTAAAAATAACGGCATAGCTTGCTGCTCCTGTACCGTTGTCTCCATCTACTAAATCATTTGGACGATTGTAGGAGGCGTTTACGGATAATGGTGTCGAAACGCGAATACTTGGTCGCGCACCCGATAGCCATTCACCTGACGAATAGAAACAAAATGGAGATTCTGTGGCATCTAGAACGCCATCATTATCATCGTCAATATCTGAAACGTCTTTGATTCCATCTCCGTCCGTATCCGCACAAACAGTAAAGCTATTATTTAGGGCATAGAGACTATAATTATTGATGTAATTAATCACACCATTATCTGCAACCGTTTCAACGCCGTTTGCCAGTCCATTTGATCCATAAGACCCTGCTGCAATCGCACCAGCTATCGAATTCGTAGAAGTAACAGCTCCGCTAATTCCATTTTTTACAGAACCGGAATTTAGTGTTCCTGATACGCCTGATTCTGTGGCATCAGGACAGCCGTCACCATCTGAATCTAGGTCGAGGTGGTTGAAAATTCCATCGTTGTCTGTATCTAAAACACCCGTGCAATAGACATCCTGAATTTCAATTAAAAAGATATCATCCACACCAAAATCGGCAGAAGATGGAGCTCCTGTCGTTTCAAAAAGACTAATGGCCATCGTCGTTCTGCTTCCCGAATTAATGGTTGCTTGCCTCGACACCCAACTTCCTGTTGTGCCAAAATTACCTTGTTGGCTCCCGCCATTAATCGTATAACTTACGCGTGCAGGATTACCATGTCTAATTGAAAATCCAAATCTGTAGTTCGTATTAGGCTTAACGGTAACTGTTTGACTCCAAAATGCAGTAAATGGCGCTTCGCAGTCGGCATTTAATTGCATAGCATTGCCTTCAGACAAGGATCCTGCGCTGGAGGCCCAGCCAGAAGGCGATACAATGTAAGCCCCACAGGCGCCAATATTTCCTGGTGTATAGGTGGTGGTAAATCCAGTATTTCCTAATTCAAAATCTCCATTGACAACTAGATTAAATTGTTTGATAGCAGCATCATTGAAAATTTGCGCATCATTCGTTAAAGTCGAGCAACTGTAGCCTTCCGTGTAATCTAAAATCCCATCATTATCATCATCAATGTCTATTAAATCCGACACTCCATCCGAATCTGAGTCCAAACCTGTACAGGTATTTAAATTAGCGGATAAGGCATAATTTGAATAAGACGAAAAGAACTTTAAGATTCCACTTTCGGCAAGCGTCTCTAAATCATCGGCTAATCCGTTCGCGCCATAGGTACTTAACGCTCCGGCGATAGCACCTGTCATGTTGGTTGTGGTCGTCACCACGCCACCATTCGCACCATTTTTTACATCCCCGCTGCGTAAAGTTCCTGGAACACCCGCTTCTTTCGCGTCGGTACAGCCATCGCCATCCGAGTCTAAATCGAACTGATTGGACAAGCCATCATTATCCGTATCACATACTTCGTATAAAGGATCAGCTGAAATAGAAACACTGGCATTTTGCATGGGCGATGCTAAGCCGGTATTTTGGAATTGTAATTCCTCGCTGGTTGATCCAGCTATAAATGTAATAAAGCGCGTTTCCCAGCCGCAACCCAACGTAGGGGTATACTGATCGATGACGGTTGTTCCTAATTTAACCGTAATTCTACCTAAAGCCGGTGTTGCAGCGAATTTGGCATAAAAGGCTTTTAGGATGTAGGTCTTGCCAACCGTTAAACCTGTAATGGTTGTTTTAAATGCTTCTTGTGTATTTGAATAAAAGTTGACCCACGAAGTGTGGCCATTGGGTGCAGCAGGTGCCACTCCCGTACAACCTCCTTGCCATCCACTATAAACGGAAGATGCCGTTGTTGCAATATCGGGAGATGAATTCGTAATGGTCCAACCCGTAGGAACCCTTTGCTCTGTTATTGTAGCAATGGTATTCGTCGCGGGCAATAGTATAGTAGACTTACAGTATTCGTCCGTATCAGGTATCCCGTCATTGTCATCATCTAAGTCAATGGAGTTGATTATCCCATCGCCGTCAAAGTCGGCAGTCGGCGCGGTGTTTTGACCAAATGCATTTGGACTAAAGCTTAAATTTAGAACAATAAAAAACAAGACTTGCGCGAGCGCAAAACCAAACGTTTTTGGGTGAACGTTCTTCATACAGGGCAAACATTTTTAAAACTAAGTTGCGCGCTCAGATCCCCTTACATGTAAAATCCGGCAAACAAATAAATAAAAATGAACCTTGGGGATGTGTCAAGAAAAATGCACCTGACAGAAATTGGACGAATGAATTAACCTATTTTGGAGCTGAAATACTCCTTGGGCGTACAGCCTTTGGCCTTGCGAAAAGCCGTATAAAAACTTTGACGCGAACCAAAACCCGATGCCTCCGCAATGGCTTCAATGGATGATTTTGCTAAGAAGTCGGGGTTGGCCAACTGCTCCTCGATGTAGGCAATTCGGTAATTATTCAGGAAGTCCCGGAACGAGATATTGTGTTTTAACTTAATGGCCTGGCCAATCATCCGATGCGGATGTCCCGTTAAGGATCCCAACAATTCCGCGGATAGTTGGGAATTCAAAAACACCTCTGTCGTCTTAAAATACTCTTCAACCTTGTCGGCAAGGGCCAACAGCCGCTCATCTTCCTTCTCCGCCCGAACAATTTCCTGCTCTGTTTTAGGCTCAGGCTCTTGCCCTTTTAGCTGCTCGGCTAAGATTTGAACATCCAATAATTTGGGATTAACGGCTAGGTAGAACAGGTGAAAAACAAATTCCGCAATCAATAAATAATCAATGGGAATAAAGGATGCCTTGCCATTGTCCGTGAAAATGAACGTGTACCAAATGTAATAAATCGTACAGATGCGAAAAACGAAAACACCGATAATCCAATAATGAAAACTTCCTTTTTGGAATAAAATCTGATTTTCTTTTGCGCGTCGGAAGCGAATATAATAATACACCATCGCGACATAGAAAATCAGATACATCGCAAACTTCGCATAAACATGGCAAATGGGATCAAACCACATAAATCGCTCACTGAAGGCAAAATAGTCCCCTTGCCCTAACATCCATTTAATCTCTTCTATCTTCGTTTGCTTCGAACTCAGATAAAATGGCGCATTTTCAACTAATTGAATCAGAAATGGAATGAAAAAAAATAGATGCTTTTTGTTGAACTTGGCCCTTGGGTGAAGTAAATGCCACATAAACATAAAGTTTAGGGGTGGAAATGTATAGAAGAGAGGAGCTAAAGTTCTAAAGAAATAGGGCGTTTCGATGATATTTTCTGGCAATAGAAAATAAGCTGCAACCATTAAATACCCGAGCAACAAAAACTGAACAGCAAGTACTTTGGCGACAACAAGATTACCTTTTCGAAATAAAAAGTTCAGTCCAAAAAGCACACAAAGTGAGCTTACCAAGGAAAAGGCATAAAGCGAACCAACATTTAACATAACTAGAACACCGGATTAGGGAACTAAATGAACAAAAATTGGACAAAATAATTTGTAACAAAAAATGCCCAACACAAAAGTTGGACACTTAGGAGTTCTGTTCCTTGCTGGTAAAAAACAGCGCTGGAGTCGTGCCGTGGAGCCGTTGAACTGCATTATGCAAACCTTGCCGTGAGCCAAAACCGCTTAACTCCGCCAACATATCTTGCGAATAGCTCTGCCATTTTTGATCGTATTTTCTTTGCTCTACGATGTAATTGATTCGCCACGAATTGACAAAATCTGGATAGCCTAATTGGTAAATGTAACTCGTCGTCCGCGAAAGCGACTTGGTCGAAATCTGTAATTTCGTCGCTGTTTTTTCTAGGTTCAAATCCGGATCCAAAAACGGTTTTTCATCCGCAAAATATGCCTCTAAACGCGCGGCATATTTTTCATATTTCTGTAACTTTTCTGCCTGCTCATCAGGCTCAGGGATCCTTTCATCTTCCTGTAACCTTAAAACCAATGCCTTAAACGTCACCCCATCCAACAGCGCTGGGCGGTAAAGCACAATACCCAAATTAACAAAAGACGCTAAATGCATCAACAAATCTGCATACGAAAAGCGAAGGTTATTAAAGCCAATCCAGCCAACTAAGTACGCAATGACAAATACAAGGGTAAGCAGCGTTAAGGAACTGTGGGCCAGCAGCCAATTCACTATAAATCGATTTCTCTGATAAAAATCTTTGGTGCTTTTATTGATAAAAATCAAGACAAGCACCATGGACGCAATGGCATACCCCAAACCCGAAACAACCTTAAGGAAAGACAAAAACTTAATTGAAAAAAAAGAAATGTTTCCTGGATAATTTACCAACGATTTGTACTTCAAGACCAATTGAATCTCTGCCATTTTAACTTCAGCGGGAGCCAAATAAAACGGTATTAATTCCACCAAATGAAGAAAAAAGGGAAGAAAAAAAATGGCGTGCCAGCGAATAAATGGAGTTCGTGGGTACAACATGTAATACACAAAAAGAAAACCTACGGGGGGGCCTAAAAAATGTACAGGAGATCCGATATAGAATAGATGAGGGAACTCGACAATTCTGCCACCTGTAGCAAAATAGGCCAATACAATCCGCGAACAAAAAATGATAAAAAAAAGACCTAAAAATTTAGAAGCCAATAGACCTTTCTTGAAAATTAAATGCAGCCCGAATATTGCCACGAGCGTGGAAACAACGAAATCATAGAAAAATTCAACCAGTGTTAGCACAAGTTTATTTTATTGGTAAGTTCAAGGGTTTTGTTCAATTAGCTTCAAAGGTAAACTTATGCGGGAATAAACAAAAAACCCTAGTGAAAAAATCACCAGGGTTTTACTTACTCCGTGTTCTAAATTATATTCTTTAATATGAAATGCTATTGAAATTCTGCAAAATCAAAAAAGATTTCATCAGAGTTTTGAAAACGCTGCCAACGTATTTCAAACAGGGTATAGGCTTCATCGTCCAACAGAAGCTCTAGGCTCTGATTATTTTGGTCGGTCATTTGAAAATCTATCGATAGACGGCGGCGCTCTGTTGAATAGTTTTTTTCGATACGTTCTACCTGAGAACCCATTAAGAAAACAATTCGGTTTTGATCTCGTAATCGATAACATTTCATGCATGAAGCATTAAATACAAACAAATTAAATTCTTTCGTCACGAAAGGCCTGTAAACAAAAAGTGTTTCGACATATTTTTGACAAAAAACCTTCCCTAAATGGCCTAAAATGCCCAAAAACACAGATTCTTGACAAAATAAAATCGTAGCTTCTAAGAATAATTCAATAATAAAACGGAAATTTGCAGGATATCAACCGAATTGTATATGCGTCCTTTTTACCTTGCTTTGTTTCTATTCGTCAGTCTAACGACGCAAGCCCAATACCGCATCAATCTGCAGATAAATACCAAACAAGACAGTATCGCCTACCTGCGCGGAGTAGTTTTCGATGACAAAAATTATTTCCCAAAAGACACCATTCGAATCGCTAAAAAAAACATCGTCCTTCAATCCACGAAACCCATCGTAGGCGGCATATACTATTTCCAATTAGACAAAAGCAAAAAGCGACATTACTTCATCCTCGAAAATAACGACAAACTCAGCTTAACGATTTCAGGAAATGAAATACAATCAACCAACCCGCGCAATCAGGTCTTCATCCAATACCAAAAACTCGAAAAATCATTCCGCGTTATCGATTCGCTCTATGCAGTTGAAATCGCTCGGGGTCGGAAGTTTAGCTACAGCGATAAGGCCGCATTCTTCAAAGATAAAACCAGCGCTTTAAAAGCTTTTCGAACAAAAGCCTTACCTAAGCTAAACCCTTCGGAAGTGCTGCACATCTATTTCTCTGCTTTGAATCGCCTTGATGGATCCGTACCCGACAAAAAAAATTATGCCGCACGTGCACAGTTTATCAAAGGCTTGGATTTTAATACCAACAAACTGCTTTTTATTCCAAACTATAAAGATCTCTTGACAGAGTACATGGGCTACTATCCCACGCAGGCTGATTCGCTACTAAAAGGCATCGATATTATTCTGAAAAAGGTCAACTGCCAATCGAAATCCTATCCCTACGTTTTCGACTACTTTGCACAAATCATGCGCAACCGGAATGTGCAAAACAACACAGAAGGCTTCGTCAAGTTTGTCAATACTTACGTCGAAAAAGGAAATTGCCCTTTTCCGCAATCCGCCCAAAAATCGGCTTTCATTGATGAGGCCAAGCGACTTCAAGCGACGCTAAGCGTTGCCAAGAGTCCCACAATTAGTTTACCGGACACTGCAGGAGTTAAGCAAGATTTGGATGCCTTTGCTCGTTTAAACGACTATACCCTATTGGCATTTTACGCCCCTACTTGCGATCATTGCCAAAAAGAAGTGCCCGAAATGGATAGCACAATGAAATTCATCGAAAGCCGCTTAAATCTTAGCTTAGGCCGATTCTACGTCTGCAACGAACCGGGCGTACCGAAAGCCACTTGGCGTAAATTCATCTCCGACTATAAAATCACGAGTAACGCTGTCCACGTGGAGCTACCCAACATCTCAGACATCCGTACTCAATATGATGCCTTCACAAACCCCGTGTTTTTCCTACTAAACCGCGAAGGCGAAATTGTCGCCCGCCGCATCAGCCCCACCACCCTACGGAAATTCTTTGCCGAAATCCAGCGGCAGCGAATAAACACAAAACCGTAGATACGCATTTTCTGCGTCGATTCCCTAAACTGTAGAGACGCGATACCTCGCGTCTAAAACCACAAATCGTAGAGACGCGACACCTCGCGTCTAAAACCACAAACCGTAGAGACGCGATACCTCGCGTCTAAAAAATAAAAGACGCAAAGTATTGCGTCTCTACAAATCAGGAAAATAGTCGCGAAGCATCGCTTCTCCACAAAAAATACTCCAACGTCCAAGGACCAACGTCCATAGTCTAAATTTTTCTTATCTTGCCCCACAAACCTATTCAACATGAAACATCCCATCGCAATGAACCTGCTCGTTTACGGGCCGGAGATGGATCAGAACGTATTATCCGAATTAGCCTTCATCGCCGAAACCGGCTATCAAGGCATTGAAATCCCCATATTTAACACGGATTTAGCACACTGGGAGGCTTGGAAAAACGAGGCTGATCGGCTCGGTTTGCAGATTTTTGCCTGTGGAATTGCTGGGCCCAACGAGAACTTAATTTCCCCCGATGCAGCAGTGCGCAAAGCGGGTTTGGAATACATCAAAGCCACCATTGACATTGCCGCTTACTTAGGATCCCCCTATATTTCAGGACCGATTCACTCCGCTTTAGGCGTGTTTACCGGTAAACCCGCCACCGAACAAGAAATCAGTTGGGCCGTGGATGGCGTACGCGAAGCGGCCAATTATGCCGCATCTAAAAACATCACAATCTGCTTGGAATACCTCAATCGCTTCGAGAGTTATTTGGTATCCTGTGCCGATGAATTGTATGCCTTAGTCAGGAAAATCGACCATCCAAACGTGCGCATCATGTACGATACATTTCATGCCAACATCGAGGAAAAAAACACATCCGAAGCGCTGAAACGCATTGTGGATGTAACCCCTCATATTCAAATATCCGAAAGTACGCGCGGAATTTTAGGACAAGGGCAGGTAGATATTTCCGGACTACTTATTACATTAGGCGAATTGAATTATCAAGGCTGGATTGTCGTGGAATCCTTTGGGATTAAACTGCCTGCCGCCCATATTTGGCGTAAAATGTTTGAGAATGAACGCGAGTTGATCGAGAAATCGTATCGGCATTTGATGTCGATTGGATAGTTACTCTTTGGCAAACCTTCAAGGATTGCCAAAGTTTGAGACGCTTTTTCAGCGTCGATTCCTGATGAGTGAAAAATAAAAACAGACGCGAAGTATCGCGTCTCTACATACAACCTATGAAAAAATACAACGTAGCCATCGTCGGCCTAGGATTTGGAGCCGAATTCATCCCGATTTATCTGAAACACCCTTTGGCCAATATGTATGCCATTTGCCAAAGAAACGAAGACAAACTTAATTCAATCGGCGATGCATATGGGATTGAAACCCGTTACACGGATTTTGAGAAATTAATTCAAGACCCGAACGTCGATGTGGTACATATCAACTCCCCCATTCACCTGCATGCCGAGCAAACCTTGAAGGCGCTAAACGCTGGCAAACACGTTGCTTGTACCGTTCCAATGGCTACCACCGTGGAAGAATGTAAGGCGATTGTCGAGGCGAGCAAACGCATGGGCAAAAAATACATGATGATGGAAACCGTGGTCTATGCCCGCGAATTTTTATACATCAAAGAACTATATGAGAAGGGAGAATTAGGGAAAATTCAGTTCTTGAAAGCGTCTCACCAACAAGACATGGACGGCTGGCCGGATTATTGGCCAGGTCTTCCTCCGATGCACTACGCGACGCATTGCGTGGGTCCGGTAGCGGGTTTATTGCGCTTGGAGGCGGAATATGTGTCCTGTTTTGGTTCCGGAACGATCCGCGAGGAACTGATCCAACATTACAATTCCCCATTTGCTGTGGAGTCGGCGCACATCAAATTCCGTGATTCGGATTTAAGCGCGATGGTCTACCGTTCGCTGTTCGATGTAGCCCGTCAATACCGCGAAAGTTTCGAGGTTTATGGATCCAAAAAATCCGCGGAATGGCCATTAATCGAAGGCGAAGAATTGGTCGTACACACCGCCAAAAAACCAGAGCCCGAAATACCAACGAAAGTTCCTACGCCAGATTTCGCACATTATTTACCAGAAGAAATCCAAAAATTTACCACCAAAGGTGTCTATGACGAGGATGACAATACGCACTTATCCTTCACCCAAGGGGGAGGACACGGCGGTTCTCACCCCCATTTGGTGAATGAATTCTTACAAGCATTAGCCACTGATCGCGATCCATTCCCGAATGCACCGCAGTCGGCCAACTGGACCTCTGTCGGCATTTTAGCCCACGAATCTGCCCTACAAGGTGGAAAAATCATTGAAATACCTAAATTTTAAGCCATGCGTTTATTACTGATTGCTTGCCTATTTTTGTCTCAATTCGCGCTGCAAGCCCAAACCGGCCGCAGACTCGAGCTACTCTTTTTAGGAGACAAAGGACACCACAAACCTTTTGATCGACTGCCAGCATTGCAGTCGGCCGTGGGTGTCAAAGGAATGAACATCACCTACACGGAATCACTGAAAGACTTGAATCCCACGTATTTGAATAAATTTGACGCTTTGGTCATCTTTGCAAACCACGATTCGATTCCTGCAGCTCAGGAAAAAGCGTTATTGGCTTATGTGGCCAACGGACATGGCTTGGTGGCGATACACTGTGCGTCTTTCAACTTCCGTAATTCGAAGGAATTTGTGAAGATGGTTGGTGGGCAATTTTGGCGCCATGGCATGGATTCGATTCGTGTGAAAAATGAGGCGAATACGACGGTTCAAATCAAGACGGTGGACGAGACGTATTTGCATAGTCAATTACAAGCCGACAATCAGATTTGGCAGAGTCGGATTATTGGACCAGAACAGGCGAAAGACAAACCAGGCGCAACCACAGAACCCTATACTTGGACTCGTACCTACGGAAAAGGAAATGTATTTTACACGGCTTATGGCCATGATGAAAGAACGTGGAATACAACGGGTTTTCAAGACTTGATTACCCAAGGGATATTACATGCCGTAGGAGCTGAAAAACGTGCGATTTTGACCGCTTTGAATTTGCCAACTTTAAAATACCGCGAGGCAAATTTGCCCAATTACGAAAAAAGGGAGGGCCCGCAAATGCAACAATTACCTTTGAGTCCGGAGGAATCGGCGAAATTTATTCAGGTGCCGGTGGACTTCAACTTACAATTATTTGCGGCTGAACCGAATGTTATGCACCCGATCGCCATGGCTTGGGATCACAAAGGACGTTTGTATGTGTTGATTACTAAAGACTATCCAAACGAGCGGAAAGAAACGGGCGGAAGTGATTATATCTTATTGTGTGAAGACACAAATAAGGATGGGAAAGCAGATAAATTTACCAAATGGGCTGACGGTTTAAGCATCCCTACCGGTATGGTTTTCGCTAACGGGGGTATGATTATTTCACAGGCGCCACACATGATTTTCTTGAAAGATACGGATGGTGATGACAAGGCCGATGAGCGTAAGGTTTTATTTACGGGGTTTGGTACAGGTGATACGCACGCTGGGCCTTCGAATTTACATTATGGGTTTGACAACTGGATTTGGGGATGTATCGGATATTCAGGATACAAAGGAAAAGTAGGTGCGGATTCCTTGCAATTCGCGCAAGCATTCTTCCGTTTCAAACCTGATGGTTCGAAAATGGAACACATGACGACGACGTCAAATAACACCTGGGGATTTGATTTCAATGAAGCGGGCGATGTGTTTGGTTCTACGGCCAACAATGCACACGGTTGGTATATGCCGATACCGCACCGCAACATTTGGCGTGCACCAATGTCCTTGAACGGGTCCAAAAATACGGATACCCATAAAGACATGCGGACGATTACCCAAAAGGTGCGCCAGGTGGACGTATTTGGTGGATTTACAGCTGCCGCGGGACATAATTTTTATACGGCGAGGGCTTTTCCAAAGAGCTATTGGAACCAAATAGCTTTCGTTTCAGAACCGACAGGTCACGTGATTCACCAGAACCGACAAGTTGCGAAGGGCTCTGATTTTAGTGATCAAGAGGCCTTTAATTTAATGGCCGGGGCAGACGAATGGGTATCCCCTGTCTTCGCGCAAGTGGGTCCGGATGGGGCTGTTTGGGTGGCAGATTGGTATTCATACATCATTCAGCACAACCCGGTTCCGCAAGGATTTAAAAATGGGGGTGGTAATGCCTACGACACGGATTTGCGTGACTTTACGCATGGCCGTATCTACCGGATTGGGTATAACAAAGCGCCGGCATACACACCAGAAGATTTAAGTACACCTGCAGGTTGTGTGAAGGCTTTGTCTAGCAACAACTTGTTTTGGCGCTTATCTGCCCAACGTTTATTGGTAGAACGAGGAAACAAAGATGTTGTTCCGGCATTAATCGCGCTTGTTTCTTCCGCGCGTGTGGATGAAATTGGATTGGCGCCTGGCGCGATTCATGCGTTAAGAACATTGGAAGGGTTGAACGCCTTGCCATTCGATGTGAACGTGAAAGCCTTGCGTAATCAAAGCGCGGCGGTTCGCAAGCAAGCGGTGCAAGTTATACCACGTACAGAAGCAGGGGCGAAAGCGCTCTTATCGAATGGTTTATTGAATGACCGCGATTCCTTGGTTGTTTTAAATACGATTTTGGCCTTGAGTGAAATGCCCAATAGTCCAGCGATTGAAACCGCTGTGATGAAAAAAATTGCGGCAAGCCAACAAAACGAGGACCGCTGGATTCCAGATGCTTTGACGGCTTGGGCGATGTCGGCAAATCAAACACGCATCGAAGGAATCATTCGTTCGGAGGGCGCAAAATCGGCACAGACGGTTGCTGAGAAATTAGCCAAAGACTTAAAAAATCCATCGGTGGATGGGTCTACAACTGGGATTGATTTAGTCGTAGAAGAAGTACAAGTAAAGGGCGGCAACTTCAAATTACGTGAAGGAGCCAGCTTTGTAATTCGCGTGAAAAATCGCGGAACACAGGCTTTGGCGAAAGAAATTCCGGTGCCATTAACGGTAAAAATTGAAGGCATGGGGAGTCGGGTAGACTTAGAATCCTATACCTTCAAAGATGGGATAGCCCCTGGCGAAACGATTTCCGTAGTGAAAAATAACAACGGTCCTTGGACTGGGAATTTGGGTTGGACTGCAGAAAACGCAGGTAACTATACGATGGAAATTGCGTTGGATCCTAAAGCAACTATTGCCGAATCAAATCGTGGAAATAACGCATACCGACAAGCCATCACAGTGAATAATACATCAACTTTATCGAGCTACATGGTGGAGAAAATCTTCCGTGCTGGAGCTACAGAATGGACGGCTAATCAGGTGGTTGACAAATTACGCTTAATCACTAACCCGGAAAGCATTGCGATGGGCGTGGCGATGAAGGGTGCGGCAGGCACATGGAATGCGAAGCGTGCGGCAGATTTATCTGTTGAAAGCAAGGCATATTTCATGGCTTTGTCCAAAGTTGTGCGTCCACAGGATGTGGAGATGTGGGAGCGTTTGGCGAATGCTTGGAAGATTGAAATCCCAAGTACAGAGGCCAAAGGGAAAGTGGTCAAAATCACGATTCAAACCATCAAGGAAGCGATGAAATACAGCCCAGCGGAATTCAAGGTTCCAGCAGGCGCAACGGTAGAATTGATTTTTGAAAACGTAGATGCGATGCAGCACAACTGGGTGTTGGGAGCTTTGGGCAGCCAGGAAAAAATTGGATTGGCGGCAGACAAAATGATCACGGCAGCTGATGGGGCAGCGAAAAACTACATTCCGGCGATGCCAGAAGTATTGGCATTCACACCATTGGTGGAATCAGATGGACGGGTAAAAGTAGTCTTCAAGGCACCGAGCGTACCGGGTAATTATCCGTTCTTATGTACCTTTCCGGGACACTGGCGGATTATGAATGGAGTGATGAAAGTGGAAAATTAGACGCTGGACGTTAGACGCTGGACGTTGGACGTTGGATTGTAGAGACGTGACACTACGCCTCTTTGGTAAACCTTTCAGGATTGCCAAAGTTTGAGACGCTTTTTCAGCGTCGATTCCCCAGACTGAAGTATGGGGTTATAATAAAAAAATAATAGACGCGAGGTATCGCGTCTCTACAAAACCCTCCGGACTGACCACTGTCTACTGACAACTGTTTACTGACTTTTTCCGTACCTTTGCCGCATGAAATTCGAAATTGAAAAGTTAGACCCGAATTCAAAGGCGCGGGCAGGGAGATTGGAGACAGATCACGGGGTGATTGAAACCCCCATTTTCATGCCAGTGGGTACCGCAGGTACCGTCAAAGCCGTTCATATTTCGGAACTTTCAAAACCCATTAATGCCCAAATCATTTTGGGAAACACCTACCATTTATACCTCCGACCAGGCCTCGATGTCATCGAAGCAGCGGGCGGATTGCACAAGTTTAATGGTTGGGACAAACCGATATTAACCGATTCAGGCGGCTATCAAGTGTATTCGTTGGCAGGAACCGGTCGGAAAATACAAGAGGAAGGCGTCAAATTCAAGTCGCACATCGACGGCAGTACGCACTTTTTCAGTCCAGAAGGCGTGATGGATATTCAGCGCACGATTGGGGCTGATATCATCATGGCGTTTGATGAATGTACGCCCTATCCATGTACCTACGAATATGCACGCAAGTCGATGGACATGACGCATCGTTGGTTGGACCGTTGCATTACCCGTTTCGAAGAAACTTCGCCAAAATACGGCTACGATCAAACCCTTTTTCCCATTGTACAAGGGAGTGTATTCTCAGACTTACGTAAAGTTTCAGCGGAATACATCGCTTCAAAAGGCGCTTTGGGGAATGCGATTGGAGGGCTTTCCGTGGGGGAACCTGTGGAGGATATGTATAAAATGGCGGATGAAGTAACCGACATTTTACCCAAAGACAAGCCCCGTTATTTAATGGGAGTGGGCACTCCGGCAAATATTTTGGAAGGAATCGGTCTCGGAATCGACATGTTTGATTGTGTCATGCCGACTCGGAATGCGCGCAATGGCATGATTTTCACCACCCAAGGATTTATCAATATCAAAAACGAAAAGTGGAAGTCGGACTTTTCGGTGATCGATCCATTCTTCGCAGACGATATACATGGGCAATATACTAAAGCCTATTTACGGCACCTGATACGTTGTGAAGAGCTGTTGGGCCCCATGATTGCCAGCGTTTTCAACCTCCGTTTTTACCTGTGGATGGTGGGTGAAGCCCGCAAAGAAATCCAAGCAGGCACCTTTACCGCGTGGAAAAACCGAATGATTCCGCAGTTCATGAACCGCTTATAATCAAGGAATCGGCAGTACTTTACTCTCTTTAAAACTTGAAAGAATCACCATGGTGGAGGTAGCGGCCACCTCTTCGATTTCGTTGATTTTTTCCAACATCAATTTTTGGTAGGTAGAAATATCTTTGGAAATAATCTTCAACATAAAATCACCAGATCCTGTCACATGATGGCATTCGATTACTTCTGGTATAAGGTTTATTTGGTTAACAAACGATTCCGTTACCTGTTTTTTGTGTCCCGTCAAAGTCACCGTAACGAAGGTGCTAACCCCTAAGCCTATTTTGTCACGATCTACTTGCGCATGGTAACTTTGTATAATTCCCAAGGCTTCTAATTTCTTTACGCGCTCCAAGGTAGGTGCTGGAGATAGGCCAATTTCCTTGGATAATTGGGCGTTCGTAATCTTCGCATTTTGCTGAAGAATTTCCAATAATCTATGATCAATTTGATCAAGTTTGTTGATGCTCATTTGCTGATTTTAAAAGACTAAAATTAAGATTTTTTAAGGAATTTTGCCTAGATTCTTGCATAAATAACTTTAAGGTCCTACTTTTGTACCCACAAAACGCGAAAGTAGCTCAGCTGGTAGAGCGCGACCTTGCCAAGGTCGAGGTCGCGGGTTCGAACCCCGTCTTTCGCTCAAAACGAGAAGGCACCTCTAGGTGCTTTTAAGTTTTACAGGGCTGCCTGGGTGGTGGAACTGGTAGACACGCAGGACTTAAAATCCTGTGAGCCGAAACGCTCGTATGGGTTCGATTCCCATCCCAGGTACATAAATCGACAAAAACCTACTTAGGAAACTGAGTAGGTTTTTTGTTTTAGGGTATTGTAGAGACGCGATACCTCGCGTCTTAATAAACAAGACCATTGTAGAGACGCGATACCTCGCGTCTCTACAAAAAATCCTCCAA
>NZ_JBIIQN010000017.1:0-51741 GCF_044342065.1 Aquirufa sp.
ATTCGCTCTTGGATAAAGCTGGAAATCTTGGGGCAATTGACTAAAAGTGAATTCATTGAACTTTTGTCCAAATAGTTCCCTAGCCTGAAAGAAGCTGAGTAGAATAATGAGGAATAAAAGTCGGTATTGTGTGTTTTTCAATGTCATATTAATTGAGTCGCCAATTTACAATAATTCAGGATTTAAATAAATGCATTCCAGTCAATTGAATGATTTTTTTATCGAAGCAAATTAGCAAATCACTTTAATCCATTAACTTTGACTTTTATTTCATTAATTTAAAGCATGAATGTAGTAATTTTTACAGGCGGGAATGGAAATGCAAATCTCATAAAGCATTTGAAAGATATTTCCTATGTAAATTTAAGTCTTCTGATTAATGGGTATGATGACGGTTTATCCACGGGTATTATTCGTAGTGCCAACCAAGGGATGCTCGGCCCATCTGACTTTCGGAAAAACTTCACTTACATCATTGACGATTTTACGGAAGCGAATCGACATGTCAAAACCTTGTTTGAACATCGCTTAACTGAGGATGAAACCCGATTGTTTTTACAATCGCCTGCTAATTTAATCGCTGAGTTAACTAGCAAACGTTTCAATCTTGATC
Organism: Aquirufa sp.; assembly: GCF_044342065.1. Classification (GTDB taxonomy): domain Bacteria; phylum Bacteroidota; class Bacteroidia; order Cytophagales; family Spirosomataceae; genus Aquirufa. Next base: position 614 of record NZ_JBIIQN010000017.1, read on the forward strand.
CAAGAGCACATGCCTTTATTGAAAAATATTTTATCCTAGGGGCAACACAATTGCTTGAGTTTACGCAGCAATATTCCGAATTACTCGGTTTTAGTTTAGGGAATATCATAATCGGAGGATTATTTGTCGAGACCCAAGATTTCAATCTAGCACTGCGAAATTTGACTAACCAGTTTCATTTGACCGCCAAATTGATCAATGTTTCCTCTGAAGATGATTCAAAATTAGTGGCATTTGATGCTGAAGGGAATTTTCTCAAAAATGAAGCTGATATTGTCAACTTTACGGGTGATAAACCGTTGAGTTCGTTTTATCTTCTCTCCTTTCATGCCTTATCCAGTCTCGAGGATTCTAAATCGTATTCCGAGTCTGAAATTGCTGCAATGGCCAAGGTGCCACCCGTTTCGAAGGAGGCGGAAATTGCTTTGTCTGAAGCCGATGTGATTATTTTTGGTTCAGGCACTCAATTTTCATCCTTGCTTCCTTCTTATCGAATTTGTGAAAAAGCCATGCGTTCAGCTCCCGGAAAAAAGGTGGCCATAATAAATAATCAGTACGATAGTGATACCCGAAATATCAATTTTGATCAGTTCACGGGGCAAATTCTTCGCGAGTTCGGTGTTTCGAAGCTAGATTTTTTTGATGCCATCTTAATAGATCCGTCTAGTTTAATTAAACCTTCACAAGCTCATCCTGCCATTGTTGTACAGCGAATTGCCGATGTAAATCAAAAACATGATGGACAAAAATTATGGAATTGGATTTGTCGGGCGATTGACATGCGGGAGGGATCGGTTCACATTGGTGTGCATTTTTATGGTAATTCCTTGCCGCTTGTTGAGAAACATTACCTACCCGAAATAGCTAGATTAAATTCAGACACTACCCGGAAGATAAAATTTGTTTTAGAAGAGGAATCAAAAAATGCAGCTTATCATTTGCACATCGATGCCTCTGGGAAGATTGCTTTATTTGAGATAGACTCCTGGATTAATATCGTTCAAGTGAATCAAGTGGATGCCGTTATTGGTTCTCGTTTCGAGTCAAGAAGGCAATTAATTCGATCTTTTAAGCACCGATTTGTTGAGTCGAATCGCGATTTTGTATTCGCATTGTTGACATCTTATGTGGTGAGCTTTGTCTATTTTGTACGATTCGGACGTATTGTTCCTGACCCTTTGAGTGGCATTTACCTGGTTAAAGCGAATCGCGGGTTTTCATATCGTAATATTTCTGACTTTTTGAAGCAAATTAACCGAATTCCTACGGTGCAACTAGCTTCATTTCCCATTGGCTACCGAACATTTAAGGAAGTCAATCTATTTACTAAGGTAGGGACTGTAATTAAGAACCTAGTTCGTTTATATGTTTAACCTACTGCTTGATTTTGATGGTACACTTTTTGACACGGAATCAGGCCATGAAGCGGCTTATCTAGAAACCTTCGCCCATTTTAATTTGGGACCTTGTCCCTCTTATGAATCTTTAAAAGGGATAAAAACGCGTGAAGTTTTTGATCGCTACCAGTCTATTCATTACAATACCGACGAGATGGCTCAATATAAATCGAGCGCTTACCAAGCTGGATTATCAGCGGTGAAGGCATTCGTTGATTTGAATTTATTAAATCAATTGCGCGTTAAAGGCGTGGGTCTTTACATCGTAACTGGAGGCAGTCGTAAATCCATCGAAGGCTTACTTAACTTACATCAGGCAAAGGATTTGTTCAATGGCATTGTTTGTGCGGAAGATTATTACAGGTCAAAACCAGACCCAGAGCCCTTTTTACATTGCATCCGCCAATATGCCGTAACGGGGGAAATACATGGAGTAGAAGATTCAGTACAAGGCATTCAAAGTGTCCGTGCGGCTCGTTTACGCGCCATAGGGGTACATAATTCGGAAGTTGAAAAATTAGCTGATGCCTATTATCCATCAATAAATACCTATTTATCGGAACTAATTGAAAGGTGATGAAACAGATTTTAGCAATTCCAGCTGCCGGAAAGGGCAGTCGACTAAACAGTGATCTCCCCAAAATTTTTACGCCTATTTGGGAAGAGAAAACCGTTTTTGATTTCATCGTGGAGTCCTTGAGTCCCGCCATCGATCAGGTGCTTTTGTTGCTAAGTCCAGAAGGCAAGCAGTATTTCGAAAAGCATGTTGCTATAAATGCGCCTAATAACATTATAGTGCTAGTTCAAGAGTCAGCTACTGGGATGTTTGATGCAGTCAACCAATTGGTTTCTCACATTCTTGCCATGCCAGATGATGTGCATGTATTACTTCAATGGGGAGATCAGCCTTTCTGTGACGCGAGTTTGCATCAAGCCATGTTTGATGATTTGCAAAAACAAGACGCATCTGTTCCATTAGTCTGGGTTGAGAATCCTTATGTACAATATCAATTCTCAACATCGCTTGTGCGTGTTTTCGAGCAACGCGAAGGGGATGTAGTGGATTCGCACGGGTTTAAAGATATGGGGATTTTTGGGCTTCGGAAGAGTCTTTTGGAGTTGACTTGGGGAGACTATGCGCAACATGCACTCGCGGGAAAAGTCACAGGAGAAAAGAACTTTGTTAAATATATTGGTACCTTGCAACCTAAATTTCAGGTGTTTTGGCGATTGGACCAGCCTTTTTACAAGTCGCTTGGGATTAATACACCAGAGGAATTAGCGGAGGCTACCTTGTATGTGAAACAACGACAAGCAATTTAACCTTACAGATTACATGCAATATTTAGTTACCGGGGGTGCCGGATTTATTGGAACACATTTATCGAATACGCTCATCATGGCAGGACATCACGTTCGTGTACTGGATGATTTGTCGTTTGGTGATGCAACCCAATTGCACGAAGATGTTGAGTTTATTCAAGGGTCTATTCACGATTTGACCACCTGCGAAAAGGCAGTTGCCGGGATGGATGGCATTTTTCATATGGCTGCATTTTCCCGCAGTGGCCCATCTTTTGATATGCCTTTTGAATGCCACGATAGCAATGTTTTGGGCACTCTTAATGTGTTAGCCGCGGCGAGAAAACAAGGCGTTAAACGATTGGTTTATTCAGGATCTTCTACCTTTTATGGAAATCATCCCGGGATTCAGAATGAAAAAGATCCAGGGGATTTTTTAAATTATTATGGTCTTACAAAGCATATAGGGGAATTATATGTAAAACAATATGTACGCAATTTTGGCTTAGAGGCTAATATTTTACGGTACTTTAATGTGTATGGACCTGGTCAGCCAACAACCGGGGCGTATGCATTGGTAGTCGGCATTTTCTTAAATAAATACCGGAATAAAGAAACATTGGAAATTCATGGAAGCGGAGAACAGCGCCGGGATTTTATCCATGTTTCGGATGTCGTACAGGCGAATATTAAAGCCATGGAGACTTCATATGTAGGGGAAATATTCAATGTGGGCTCAGGAATTAATTATTCAGTTAATGAATTAGCTGCATTTTTCCCGCTCGACAAAATTCACACAGAATCTCGAGCTGGCGATGCCAATACCACCTTAGCCGATATAGAAAAAGTGACGAACTTATTAGATTGGTCCCCCAAAATATCCCTAGAGGAAGGAATTAAATCGATGATTCAAGCGATTGACAATGAACTCAATTAGTATTGTTACGGCAGCCTATAATGAATGTCCAGGAATTATTTCCTTGACACAAAATTGGCTTGCCTATGGTGAAAGCCATCCAGATATAGCGGCTATTGAGGTAATTATTTGTGACGATTTCAGTTCCATCGAACAATATGACCAACTGAAGGAGGCTTTTTCCGGAAATTCTCAAGTAACTATTTTGCGCAACGAGCGGAATGAAGGCCCTGGTTATTCATTTTCGCGCGCCATAGCAAAAGCGTCATATACCTGGACACTCATAACCGACTCAGATGGTCAATTTCCCATCGAGAATCTCGATGAAATAATTCCTCGCTTATGGTCCTCGGAGGCGAAAATTGCTTTCACGTATCGGACACGTAAATTTGATAATTTGATCAATCGTTTTGGACAGAAAGCCTCTAATCGACTTTGTAACTCCATTTATGGATCCAAGCTGAAAGACTTTTCTTGTGCATTTAAATTAGTTGACACTGCGTTATTAAAGCAGATGCAATTCGATGCACGTTACATGAATTATTCACTTGACCATTCGGGGAAACTACTTTGTAGCTCTATGGAATTTAAAGAGTTTCAAGTACAATGTACACCGGCTCCCGCCCGTAAACGGCCTTTGAAAGCAGAGTATTTGCGTGCGCGAAATCGATTTCTCTACATAAGCTTTTTGTTTTTCACGGTATACCTGCGTAAAAAACGCGTGATCTTTTGAGCGCATGAAGACACCACTGCTTTCCCGGGTATTGTTTGTTGTCAGTTTAGGTGCTTGGGCGCTAATCGTTTTCCTAATGTTGAATGTTGCGCGCTTCAATATTCCCAACATTGTCGACGACTTTTGTTTTGGTTGGGTTTCCAAGGAATATGGGATATTAGCTGGGGCCTATTACTATTACATGGGATGGAGTGGACGCTATTTTGGAAATGTATTAATGCACACAAGTCCACTTTACTTTAGTTCCGATTTTATATACTTACAATTTTATACCTATTCCTTAATTGCTTTCGGATTTGTGACTTGCTTGTACGTAATTAAACGAATTAGTCCATGGGAATGGCTTGATTATCGTCTTTGGACGGGGGCTTTTTTGTTTCAAGCGCTTGCTTTATACTCAGTTCCTGGGCTATATCAATGGTTTTTTTGGTTCTCAGGTATTTACTATTACATCTCTTTTCAAATTGTTTTGATGCTCATGGTGGTCTATTTTATGGACCCTCCAAGCCGTATGCGAAACGGACTCCTCCTTTTCCTGCTTTTTTGCTTGATGGGTAGCAGTGAGGTAAGCATGTTAATGTTTTCTGGCGTTTTTTGGGGGTATCAAATTTGGATTTGGCGATTTAAGCGAGCAATTAAATCAGACTTGTATGGACTGATCGCTGTATGGCTCCTCGGTTTTTTATTAGTTATGTTGTCTCCCGGCAATCAAGTTCGGGCGGTGACTAATGTTAATTTGGCAGATGGGGTGCATATTTTATTATCAAATATGAAAGGTTTGATGCGCCAGTTTATTTCATCCCCTTTCATTTGGGCATTTTTAGCGTGGGTTTGGTGGGGCTTTCCATTGCCCGCTTCGGAGCGGCGCATGCGCCCATTGAATCTGATTGTGATAACGATTTTGTTTATAGGTTCTATGATTGTCAGCTTCATCCCATTATCATTTGCTTTAGGAGAAGTTCATATTCCGCCCCGAATACTTAGTTTGTTTCTACTTTTTCTTGTTGTATTTGTCGCCTTTTTATTGATGCATATCAAACGCTACGTTCCAGCTGGTCAAAGTTCAGGAATGGTTATGCTGATCATTGTCTTAATAGGTGCGGGTATCTACTTTAGTGAAAATTTGCAGCTCATTCGCCACGAACTTTCTAGCGGTAGGGCTGAGGCATTTGCCATAGAGAATCGGGCAAGATTTGAACAAATTCGTACTTCAAAATCTGATTCTGTTGTTGTAGCACCCCTGAAAACAAAATCAAGTTTGTTCTTTACAGAAGAATTGTCATCAGACCCCAAGCACCTTTGGTGTAAATGTGTGGCAAATTATTACGGTAAAAAAGCGGTAATTCGGAATTAAGGATAGGTAGAAAAGTTTTTTTTGGTAACTTGTTTGTTCATCAATTACGTATACCTATGAAAATTTTCTCCTTGCGGAGTCTCGGGGTAATTTTATTTTTCCTCGTGCATGGACTCTCAGCCCAAGTCACTTTTCCGATTAACGACGTTGCGAATCCGCGCGCAGGTTATTATGCCTTCGTACACGCAACCATCGTAAAGGATTCAAAAACGACTTTACAAAATGCCACTTTAGTTATCAAACAAGGGCGCATTGAAGCTATCGGAACTTCCGTAGCTATCCCAAAAGATGCTGTTGTGATTGAATGTAAAGGCAAATTCATTTATCCTAGTTTTGTAGATGCATATAGTGACTATGGCATGGAACCCGTTAACGCAAGTAATTATAGTTATCGGGCACCTTCACAGATGCTAAGCAATAAAAAAGGGCCATTTTCTTGGAATCAGGCTCTAAAATCTGAAGTAGACCATGCTAAACATTTCGTGGTCAATGAATCAAAAGCGAAAGAACTTCGCAAGTTGGGATTTGGAGCGGTGTCTACCTTACAGCCTGATGGTATCTCACGCGGGACGAGCGCTTTGGTTTCTTTAGCAAAGGATCGTGAGAATATGGTCATCCTAAAAGAAAAAACCGCAGCGCATTTCTCATTTGAAAAAGGCTCATCAACCCAAGAATACCCAGGCTCATTAATGGGCAGCGTTGCCTTGCTACGTCAGAACTTTTTAGACGCGCAATGGTATAAATCTAAACCTGCCGAGGAAGGGTTGAACCTCAGCCTAGAACGCTTCACACAAAATGCAACACTTCCTCAAATTTTTTCAGCTACTGATAAATGGAATGTTCTTCGTGCGGATAAAATAGGCGACGAATTTGGCGTACAATATATAATCAAAGGGGGTGGTGATGAGTACCAGCGCATCGACGAAATGAAAGCGACAAAAGCCTCTTTTATTTTGCCCCTTGCCTTTCCACAAACCATCGACGTAGAAGATCCGACCGACATGCGTTTCGTGAATATGGCGGAGTTAAAACACTGGGAACTTGCCCCAAGTAATCCCGCTGCATTTGAAAAAGCCAATATCGCATTTGCGCTAACAGCGTCTGGATTAAAAGATGTTAGCTCATTTATGCCGAATTTGCGCAAAGCCATTCAATATGGACTTTCTGAACAAAAAGCACTCGATGCGCTTACTACTATACCAGCCCAACTATTAGGTGTAGCAGATTTAGTAGGAACCTTAGATCAAGGTAAAGTCGCTAATTTCTTTATCTCCAATGGACCTGTTTTTGCAGAAAAAACAGCGATTATTCAGAACTGGGTACAAGGAACTAACCACATCGTTCAATCGGATTTATGGACTAATTTAGCAGGGACTTACCAGGTTACCCTGGGTTCGAAAACTGGCAAATTGCTGATCAAGGGAGAGCCCGGTTCGTATAAAGTACAATTAATGGCAAGCGATACAACGCAAGTGGATTTCAGCCAAAAAGAACAACTAATCAATCTAGGTTATACGAGTAAAGCAGATAAATCGCAGCGTGTTCGTTTGACAGGAGCTTTCGATGGGACTAGTATTTCAGGTACCGGCCAACTGGCTTCAGGGGATTGGATTTCTTGGAAAGCAGTTCGTACAGAAGCCGCAAAATCAGATTCTTCGATGACTAAAGTCGCAAAAATGGAGGCCGTAGGTGATGTGGTTTTTCCATTTAATGGTTTTGGCCAAAAGACCATAGCTAAGCAGGAAAACATATTAATTCAACATGCTACTGTATGGACCAACGAAAAACAAGGCGTTTTGAAAGATGCTGATGTACTCGTAAAAGGAGGTAAAATTGTACAAGTTGGGAAAGGGCTGAAGGATCCGTCCGCACGAATTGTTGATGGGACAGGGAAACACGTGACGGCTGGCATCATTGATGAACACTCGCACGTTGCAGCTACCGGAGGCATTAATGAATGTACGCAATCCGTAACAGCAGAAGTTCGTATCGCAGATGTTATTGATCCAGACGATGTGGATATCTACCGCCAGTTAAGCGGCGGGGTTACTTCGAGTCATATCTTACATGGAAGTTGTAATACCATCGGTGGCCAAACGCAATTATTAAAATTCCGTTGGGGTCAAAATGCGGAGGCATTAAAATTTGCCAATTGGGACCCTTTCATCAAATTTGCTTTGGGTGAAAACGTAAAACGTTCTTGGAATACATCCAATCCTCGTTTCCCCGATACGCGTATGGGTGTTGAGCAAGTCTTGACTGACGCATTTACACGAGCCCGTGATTATGAGAAACTAGGACCAGGAAAGCGCATCGACTTGGAGTTAGAGACATTATTGGAAATCTTGAATAAGAAGCGCTTTATTACTTGTCACTCTTATGTGCAAAGTGAAATTAATACAATTTTGAAAGTAGCCGATAAATTTGGATTCACGGTGAACACGCTAACACATATTTTGGAAGGCTATAAGGTAGCTGACAAAATGAAAGCTCATGGTGCGAATGCTTCCACTTTCTCTGATTGGTGGAACTATAAAATGGAAGTATTGGATGCGATTCCACAAAATGCGTCAATCATGCAGTCTTTGGGTGTCAATGTTGCCATTAACTCTGATGATGCTGAAATGGCACGTCGTTTGAATCAAGAAGCAGCTAAGTCCGTGAAATATGCAGGCATGTCAGAAGAAGATGCGTTAAAAATGGTGACTTTGAACCCTGCCAAAATGCTACACGTTGCAGATCGTGTTGGCAGCATTGCTCCAGGAAAAGATGCTGATTTAGTTATTTGGTCTGATCATCCATTGAGCATTTATGCAATGTCTGAAAAGACAATTGTAGACGGTACGGTTGTATTTGATCGTGTACAAGACGCAAAATTACAAGAAGCGCTCAAGGTGGAAAAACAACGTCTGATTCAGAAGATGATTGCTTCCAAAAAAGGAGGGGCACCCACACGGCCATCGGCACCAACTGTTAAAAACCAAAACATGTGTGAAGAAGATCATAATCACGACAAGAGCCTTTGGGAGCGTATCGCAAGCCGCTTTATAGATGAAGACCATTTAATTGAATAAGAATATGAAAAAGCTATTAATACCTATGTTTTGCTTTTTGGGCCTATCGTTGATGGCTCAAGAAAACATGCACCCCTCACCTGCACAAACGAAAAAAATCGTGATTACAGGTGCCACGTTGCATATCGGAAATGGCCAAGTTATCTCAAATGGAAGCGTTTCCATAGATAAAGGCAAATTGACAATTTTAACTTCAGCACCGGCTTTGTCGGCCGACGTGGAGCACATCGATGCCACGGGAAAACACATTTATCCAGGGTTGATTGCACCGAATACCAACTTAGGTTTAGTGGAAGTGAGTTCCACCAAATCCACTGCTGATTTCGACGAATTAGGTGAATTAAATCCCAACATTCGCTCTATTATTGCCTACAACACGGACAGTAAGGTAATCAACACCTTGCGTTCTAATGGTGTTTTGTTAGCACAAATCGTACCTCAAGGGGGCTTAATTTCTGGGTCATCTACCATCGTCCAATTGGATGCATGGAATTGGGAAGATGCAGCTTATGTTATGGATAATGGGGTACATATGACTTTCCCTGCTTTATTAAATCGCCCTAATGGAGGAGGCGGTCGTCGTGGTGGTGAATCGGATGCAGTGAAAGCTGGATTAGAACGTATCGAAACAGCACGTGTATTTTTCCGCGAGGCAAAAGCGTATTTCAACGAAAAGTCTCATGCCGCTACCAACTTGAAGTACGAGGCAACTAAAGGGCTTTTTGATCGTACAAAATCCCTTTATGTACATTGTGACTTAGTGAAAGAAATGCTAATCGCGATTGATTTTGCCAAAGAATTCAACTTCAAATTGGTGATTGCCGGTGGGGCAGACAGCTGGATGATTGCAGATATTTTAGCTGCGAATCAAGTGGCTGTAATTTTACATGAACCACATTCCTTGCCAGCAGCTGAAGATGATGCGGTAGACCAACCGTATAAAACAGGGGCTCAATTACAAAAGGCAGGCGTATTATTCACTATTTGTCAAGATTCAGGTGATGGGTATACGCAAATTCGGAACTTGCCATTTTTGGCAGGGACGATGTCAGCCTATGGCTTAACACGTGAGGAGGCTTTGGCGGCGATTACACTGAACCCTGCTAAAATCTTGGGTATTGCTGATCGCACGGGAAGCTTAGAGAATGGGAAAGATGCCAACATTGTTATTTGCCAAGGCGATTTGTTGGATATGAAAACGAGTGTGGTAACACATGCGTTTATTCAAGGGCGTGCAATAAACTTGGATAATAAACATACGCAGTTGTACAACCGCTACAAGTACAAATACAACTTGTAAACTTTGTAATTATACCTTGGAAGGTCGGTAACGGATGTTGCCGACCTTTTCATTTATTTAGCCTATTTTTGTTTCGTGAAACAGCGCATACTTCTTTTTGACACGATTTTGGATGGCCACCATCCAGAATATCTGATTCATCTGATAGGCTATTACAGTAATAAGCCGGATGTAGAATTGATCGTTGCGACTGGCTCAAATTTTCAAGAAGATTTTGCGAAGCGGCAAAATCTAGAGAAATTGGTCTGGGGAGAAAATATTCAGTTTTATCCCATACAAAATGCCTTCATTGTTAAGGGTAACATCTTTTTACGCTCCCTGAGAGAATGGAACTTGATGTTGGCCATTGCCAAAGAAACCCAGGCATCACAAGCTTTATTGATGTATGTAGATTACTTCCCTTTGGGAGCTATACTGGGGCAAAGAGCGCATATTCCAGTAGCAGGAATTAGCTTCCGTCCGCCCCAAGAGGTGAAGGGGCCATTTGACTACGTCAAACAGAAAATATGGCAGTCGATGTTTGCATCGGGCCAGATTAAACAAATTTTTTCTCTCGTACATGCATCTGTACCCATCTTACGGGCTTTATCAGCAAATGCTCAGGCGCTCCCATTGGCTGACCCAGTTATGCATTTACCGGTGAATCAATCACAAATTGCAGATTTTCGGGAATCCATTGGTATTCCAAAGGGGAAAAAGGTATTTCTTAATTTTGGGCAATTAGACCAGCGAAAGGGGATTGAAGCGTTCTTGTTGGCCTGTAAGCAATTAAGTTCTGCCGAAGTTAAACGCATTTGTCTATTGCTAGCGGGCCCTATCGAGCCCAATTATCAGGCGCACATTGAGTTGTTGATTCGTGAAGTCCCTGACTTGGAGGTTGTGAAAATTTTTGATTACCTAAATTATCCAACGGTCGAATTGTGTTTTGAGATAGCGGATGTAGTTTTGGTTACCTATCAAGGGCACATGGGAATGAGTTCGGTATTAATTCGAGCGGCTTTGGTAGGGAAACCGGTCATCGGCACGCAAGTAGGGAATATTGGAGCAACAATCGCAGCATATCAACTGGGTCGGGCAATTAATCCATCAAATGCCGATGAATTTGCACAGGCGTTAAGCAGTAGATGTAAAGCGAATGCTAAACTTCAAGCTGAATTTGTACGCGAAAATTCTGTTGAGGCTTTTGTGCTTACGATAGCGCAAGGTATTGAATCTTTGAACTAAGATCCTTCAATAAATTCTTTGTTCTTTCTGGCCGTGCATCAGTTATGAATACTTGTCCAAAATGGTCATCGGCCATCATTTCAATCAAACGTTGAATGCGCCGGTCGTCCAACTTATCAAAAATATCATCCAATAACAACAAAGGTTTCCGAGGCTTGGCAGCAGTTAATGCATCGAATTGCGCGAGTTTCAGTGCCACTACATAGCTTTTGGTTTGGCCCTGCGACCCATATTTTTTTAACGGATACGCATTAATTTCAAATTCGAAATCATCGCGATGGATTCCCACAGTAGTCCGTTGGGCTGCGAAATCTTGTCGCTCGGCCTGTTTCAATGCCTCATCTAATTTGCCCGCCTCAAAGGTAGATTCTAAACGAATCATAACTTGTTCGCGATCATCTGAAAGTGCGGCATAATGTGACTGAAAACGAGGTAAAAAGTCTTTCAAGAATTCAATCCGTGCCGCATTAATTGATTCGCCTAAGCTGACCAGTGGTTCGTGATAACTCGCCAGCATTAACGCATCATTTGTCCCGGTTTCAGCAAACATTTTCAATAGGCTATTGCGCTGCTGGACGATTCGATTATAACGCATCAAGTTTTCAAGAAATCCGCGGTCCAATTGGGCCATCACGCCATCGAAAAATCGCCGGCGGGTATCGCTGCTGTCTCGTACGAGGTCTGTATCATGTGGATCCATCAGAACAATGGGAAAATTTCCAATGTGGTCAGCAAGACGTGTATAGGGTTTTTGGTCCCGTAATAGAGCTTTTTTTTGTCCTTTTTGTACCGCACACATGATTTGCGTCTCTGTTTCGGGGACATGTTCATCTTTCTGAAACACAAAACTGCCCTGAACCATAAAAAAAGAATCTCCATGGCGGATGCACAAAGGATCTGCCACTCCACGGGCACTTTTGGTCAGGGAGAGGAAATGAATGGCGTCTAATAGATTTGTTTTACCAATGCCATTTTCACCTACGATGCAATTGATGTTGGGAATGAATTCAAATTGCGCCTCCTCGTAGGATTTAAACTGTTTGACCTGTAAGGATTTTAGGTACATAGAGACGAGCGAATGGGCACAATGTTGTAAAAATAAAGAATAATACGCGATTTTTTGGCTGCTTACGTGTTTTGTTTTAATTTCGCCTTGATTTCGCCTTGGGCATTTTCCCATGGCAACAAAAAATTTCCGATCGACAGATGGCAAAGAAAGAAACGCAAGCACCTAAGTATTCCAAAGAAACCTACATGTATTGGTATGAATCAATGCAATTACAACGCAAATTTGAAGAGAAATGCGGTCAATTGTATGGAATGCAAAAAATCAAAGGTTTTTGTCACTTATACATTGGCCAGGAGGCTTGTTCTTCAGGGGCTAAATCAGCCTTACGCGAAGGGGATAAATACATTACAGCTTACCGTGACCATGGGATTCCATTAGCATTAGGTACTTCTCCTAACGCTATCATGGCTGAATTATACGGAAAAATCACAGGAGCATCCAAAGGAAAGGGAGGTTCTATGCACATTTTTGATAAAGAGGTAGGTTTCGTAGGCGGACATGGTATTGTAGGGGCACAAATTCCATTGGGAGCAGGTTTGGCATTTGCTGAAAAATACAAGAAAACAGGCAATGTTTCGATTACGTATTTCGGCGATGGCGCGTCTCGTCAAGGAGCCTTGCATGAAGCATTCAACATGGCGATGACATGGAAATTGCCAGCCATTTTTGTGGTTGAAAACAATGGGTATGCCATGGGTACTTCCGTAGCTCGTACCTCGAACGTAACGGAATTATACCAGTTAGGTGAAGCTTACGATATGCCTTCTGAGGCTGTTGATGCGATGGATGTAGAGGCAGTTCACGAAGCGGTTTCACGCGCAGCAGCACGTGCTCGTGCAGGTGAAGGCCCTACTTTTTTGGAGTTCAGAACGTATCGTTACCGTGGACACTCGATGTCTGATCCTCAAAAATACCGTTCAAAAGAGGAGGTTGAAGCTTACAAAGAGCGTGATCCAATCGAACAAGTAAAGCAGCGTATATTCGAATACGGCATTGCAACACAAGCAGATTTAGATGCGATTGATGCGAAGATCAAGGTTCAAGTTCAAGAATCTGTTGATTTTGCTGAAGTATCTCCATTCCCTACAGCGGATGAAGCATATAAAGATGTATACGTACAAGAAGATTACCCGTTTATCGTAGAATAATCAAATAGCATAAGTAACAAAAAGGCGCGGAATCAGTTCCGCGCCTTTTTTATTGAACCAATAATTTATCGATTGCCAATAATTCATCTCGGAATTTAGCTGCTAATGGGAAGTCCAATTCGCGCGCCGCTCGCTCCATTTCTTTTTGAACGGCTTCTTTTTGTTTCTTAAGTTCCGGCTTACTTAAATAGGCTAATAGAGGATCTGCCGCTTGCATGGATTCTTTCGGCGTAATTCCATACGACTTCATCGGTTTCGCCATACGATCTGCAATGGATGTCTGTTCCATGATTTCATCATGACTTCGCCAGATAGTTTTAGGCGTGATTCCATGCGCTGTATTATAGGCCATTTGTCTTTCTCTTCGGCGATTTGTCTCGCTGATTGCCCGCTCCATCGAGCCCGTCATCTTATCGCCGTACATGATTACTCGACCATTTTCATTACGTGCTGCCCGACCAATTGTCTGTATCAATGAACGGATATCGCGTAGGAATCCTTCCTTATCTGCATCCATTATGGCTACCAAAGAAACTTCCGGTAAATCCAAGCCCTCGCGCAACAAATTGACCCCTACTAATACATCAATCACGCCTAAGCGCAATTCTCTTAATATCTCAACCCGCTCCAAGGTTTTGACTTCGGAGTGAATGTAGCGGCATTTGACACCTACGCGATCCAGGTACTTGGATAATTCTTCCGCCATTCGTTTCGTTAAGGTCGTAATCAGCACCCGTTCTTTTTTCTTGATTCGATCATAAACCTCATCCAATAAATCATCAATTTGATTTTTAGTAGGTCTTACCTCGATCAATGGATCCAAAAGTCCCGTAGGACGAATGATTTGTTCCACCACAACGCCCTCGGATTGCTTTAACTCATAGTCGGACGGTGTCGCTGAAACGTATATGGTTTGGCCCACGATATCTTCAAACTCTTGAAAAGTCAGCGGGCGGTTATCCATCGCGGACGGTAAACGGAATCCGTACTCAACTAAGGATTCTTTCCGCGAACGGTCACCACCATACATGGCACGAATCTGCGGCATACTCACATGGCTTTCGTCCACAACCATCAGGAAATCATCTGGGAAAAAGTCCAATAAACAGAAAGGGCGCTGCCCTGGTTTCCGCTGATCAAAATACCGTGAGTAGTTTTCGATGCCAGAACAATAGCCCAGTTCGCGCATCATTTCCATATCAAATTCAGTTCGCTGTTTAATACGCTCCGCCTCTTGTAGGCGGCCATCTTTCCCAAAATAAGCGATTTGATTCACCAAATCCGCCTGAATGTCCGATATGGCGTTTTTCAGCGTCTCACGGCCCGTAACAAATAAATTCGCAGGGAAAATGGCGACCATGGTTTCTTTCGAAATTTTCTTTCCCGTCCACGGATCGATGCGGTGAATTTCTTCAATCTCATCCCCGAAGAATATCACGCGATAACCAAAGTCAGCATAGGCCAAAAAGATATCCACTGTATCGCCTTTTACTCGAAAGGTACCGCGGAGAAATTCTCCTTCGGTTCTCGAGTAGAGTATTTCGACAAGTCTAAAGAGGAATTGATTTCGAGAAATCGTTTCACCCACGCCGATGCGCATGATGGAATTTTTGTATTCATCGGGATTACCCATACCATATATACACGATACAGAAGCAATGACGATGATATCTCGCCGACCAGACATTAAGGATGCCGTGGTGGCAAGCCGGAGTTTTTCAATTTCTTGGTTGATGGATAAATCCTTTTCAATATACGTTCCTGTGGAGGCGATAAATGCTTCCGGTTGGTAATAATCGTAATAGGAGATAAAATATTCAACGGCATTTTCGGGGAAAAAGGATTTGAATTCACCGTATAATTGCGCTGCTAATGTTTTATTGTGGGATAGAATCAGGGTGGGGCGGTTGACCTCTTTAATTACATTCGCGATGGTGAAGGTTTTTCCGGAACCAGTCACACCCAAAAGGGTTTGTGCTCTTTCTTCTTTGCGGAGGCCCTCCACCAATTCCTTGATAGCATTGGGTTGGTCGCCCGTAGGTTGATAAGAAGAGCTGATTTTAAATTCCATGTTCAAAAGTACGTAATATTCGTTTGTGGAGAATAGGAAATGTGCTGAGAATCGGGTTATTTTTGGGGGTAAATTTTTCAATACATGATCAAAAACCTTGCCCTAGTAGGGATTGCTCTTTTCGGCTGCGCATCCAAAGAAGCGCCAAAACCGTTTTTATCTACCGAGGTAACCTCTCCACTTCCTCCCAAAGTATATACCTTTACTAAGGATCCTATTTGGGTAGATGAGTTTGATAAACCGGGCTTGCCAAATGATAAAATTTGGTCCTATGATGTGGGGGGGTCCGGATGGGGAAATAATGAGTTACAGTTTTACACACAAGCCGATATAGATAATGCGCATATTGAGAATGGCATTTTGACCATCGAAGCCCGCAAGGAACCCATGGGAGCTCGGAGTTATTCGTCTGCCCGCATCGTGACGAAAGGGAAGCAAGATTTTTTATACGGAAAAGTTGAGGTTCGCGCAAAAATTCCAGCAGGCCGTGGCAATTGGCCAGCGATATGGATGTTGGCCAGCCAGTCAGAATATGGTTCAGCCTATTGGCCAGATAATGGCGAAATTGATATTTTGGAGCATGTGGGATACAACCCCGGTGTGATGCATTTTTCAGTTCATACCAAAGCGTTTAACCACATGATAAATACCCAAAAGACGGCTACGACCCGCTTAGAGGATTTCGATAAGGAATTTCATGTCTATACGATGGAGTGGACCCCTCAGTATGTGAAGTCCTACATCGATGGAAAGTTGCACTTTACCTTTGAAAATTCAGGACGCGGATGGGAAGAGTGGCCCTTTGACAAGAAGCAACACATCTTGTTGAATTTAGCAATTGGTGGAAATTGGGGCGGCCAAAAAGGGGTTGATGACACGATTTTCCCCAATAAATTTTTGATTGATTACGTCCGTGTCTACGGATTAAACCCTTAGTCATGAAATATCCAGCGGCGGCAGAGGCCTTTGACCGATTATTGTGCATCATGGATGATTTGCGGGAGAAATGTCCCTGGGATAAGAAACAGACGATGGATACTTTGCGGCATTTGACAATCGAGGAGACCTATGAGTTGTCGGATGCCATTCTTTCCAAGGACATGGCCGAGATTCGCAAGGAAATAGGGGATGTGATGTTGCACTTGGTATTTTACAGTAAGATTGGTTCGGAGTCGGGGGATTTTGATGTGACCTCTGTGTTGCATGGGATTTGTGAGAAATTGATTTCACGGCATCCGCATATTTATGGGGATGTGGTCGCGGAGACGGAGGAAGAAGTGAAGGCCAATTGGGAGTCGCTGAAGTTAAAAGAAGGGAATAAATCCGTTTTAGGCGGCGTTCCGGCATCCTTACCGGCCTTGGTTAAGGCAATGCGGATTCAGGAGAAGGCGCGTGGTGCGGGATTTGATTGGGAGGAGAAGGAGCAGGTTTGGGAGAAGGTAGAGGAGGAGATAGGTGAATTTAAAGAAACTTTTGTGGGTAAAGAGTTGTCGGTTGCGCAAAAAGAGGAGGCTGAAGGCGAGCTAGGGGATTTGATTTTTAGCTTGGTGAACTTTGCGCGCTTTATTGACATTAATCCCGAGACCGCAGTGGAGCGAACGAATCGAAAATTTATCTATCGGTTCCAACACCTAGAAAAGCGTGCCGCTGAAACGGGCAAAAGCTTATCTGAGATGACGCTTGCAGAGATGGATATCTATTGGAACGAAGCTAAGAAACTGCCGCCAGGAGTTTAATCCCAGCGGCTAGTAATTGTTATCTTACAGAAAACTGATAAACCGTTTTCGAAGTGTATGTTTCTCCCGGTCGTAGTACCGTTGATGGGAAGTTGGGCTTATTCGGCGAATCAGGATAATGCTGTGTTTCCAAGCAGAAGCCAGACCTTTTGATATATTTGGCACCATATTTCCCAACTAAATGCCCATCCAAATTATTTCCTGTGTAGAATTGAACACCTGGTTCGGTAGTGAAAACTTCCATGACCCTGCCTGAGGAAGGCTCTTCTACGCGCGCAATTTTGCCGAAAGCACCGGGTGCTTTATCGAAGGCATAGCAATGATCGTATCCGCCCCCTATAACGATCTGCTCCTCAGATGCATTAATATCCTGCCCGATTTTCTTTGGGGATGTGAAATCAAAAGGGCCACCTTTGACAGATTTAACCTCGCCTGTGGGGATTAATACTTTATCAACCGGGATAAAAAATGGCGCATTGAGCTGAATACTATGGTCTAGCACATCGCGTTTCACATTTCCTGTCAAGTTGAAGTAGGAGTGATTGCAAATATTCAATATGGTAGCTTGGTCGGTTTTAGCCACGTAATCCATTGCGATAGCATTGTCATCATTTAAGGTATACGTTACTTGAATTTCCAAGTTTCCGGGAAACCCTTCTTCGCCGTCTTTGGATAAATAGGATAACGTCAGACTCCCAGCTTTTTGAGAGACTGTTTTCCAAACTTTTTTATCAAAGCCCTTCAATCCCCCATGAAGGTGTTGGCCGTTATTTTGCGCGGCGAGAGTATAGCTTTTCCCATCAAGGCTGAATTTACCTGCGGCTATGCGGTTGCCATAGCGACCTACAATAGCGCCAAAATAGGGGGAATCTTTGATATACTCCTCAACCGTATCGAAACCCAATACGACATCTTCTATTTGATTGTTTTTATCGGGGACCATGATTTTGGTGATGATAGCTCCATAATTCATGATTTGCACTTCCATGCCGTGTGAATTTTTCAAGGTATACAGGGTGACGGCCTCGTGTGAAGCGGTTTGCCCAAAAGGCTTTTCGGAAATTAACATATTGGTTTTGAGGGATTTAGATTGCGCCATGCCCATAAAAAAGGTGCAAGCAAAAAAGGCCGTAGCAAGCCTGTAAACTGTTTTTTTCATGGCAAATTGGTTATTAGACTTCCAATTTAGAGAATTTGCTTGAAAATAAAATTATTCTTCCTATCTTTGCACCCCAATTTAAAAATTGTTTTTCACTTAATTTCAGCACGTTAGCCCAGCGTGTTGATGTATCTAGGGCAATCAAATATGTCAAAAGTTAAAAAAGATTTCGACTGGGATTTAGTTGAAGGAAAAGGATTCGGTGGTAACTACACAGAGGATCAAAAAGCACAAATGGAGGCAGCTATTGAGGCTACTCTAAACTCGGTAACTGAGAAGGAAGTTGTGAAAGGGGTTGTTGTGAGCAAAACAGACCGTGAAGTAATTATCAACATTGGATTCAAATCTGATGGTTTAGTATCTGCATCTGAATTCCGCGATATGCCGGATTTGAAGGCTGGTGACGAAGTTGAAGTGTACATCGAGAACCAAGAAGACGCAAACGGACAATTAACCTTGTCACGTAAGTTAGCTAAGGTGATGGGTGCATGGACGAACATCGAGAAAGCTTTGGAAGAAGATACAATCATCAATGGTTTCGTAAAACGTCGTACAAAAGGTGGTTTGATCGTAGATATTTTTGGCATCGAGGCATTCTTGCCAGGATCTCAAATTGACGTGAAGCCAATCCGTGATTTCGATATTTTTGTTGGCAAGAATATGGAAGTTAAAGTGGTTAAAATCAACCATACAAATGACAACGTAGTTGTATCACATAAAGTATTAATCGAGAAGGATTTGGAGGCACAACGCCAAACAATCTTAACGAACCTTGACAAAGGACAAGTTTTAGAAGGTGTGATCAAAAACATGACTAACTTCGGTGTGTTCATCGATTTAGGAGGTGTAGATGGTTTATTGCACATTACCGATATCTCGTGGGGACGTATCAACCACCCACAAGAGGTGTTGAAATTAGATCAAAAAATCCAAGTAGTTGTATTAGACTTTGATGAGAACAAGAAGCGTATCTCATTGGGTATGAAGCAATTACAAGCACATCCTTGGGAAGCTTTAGCTGCTGAGGTTGAAGTTGGGTCTAAAGTAAAAGGTAAAATCGTTAACGTTGCGGATTACGGTGCTTTCTTAGAAGTATTGCCAGGCGTTGAAGGTTTGATCCACGTTTCTGAGATGTCATGGTCTCAGCACTTGCGTAACCCACAAGATTTCTTGAAAGTAGGCGATGAAATGGAAGCAGTGGTGTTGACATTGGATCGTTCTGAGCGCAAGATGTCTTTAGGTATCAAGCAATTGACTGAAGATCCTTGGAACAAAACAGATTTATTGTCTAAGTATGCAGTAGGAACGAAGCACAAAGGAACGGTTCGTAACTTGACTAACTTTGGTTTATTCCTTGAGTTAGAAGAGGGAATCGATGGTTTGGTTCACGTTTCTGATTTGTCTTGGACGAAGAAAATCAAGCACCCATCGGAGTTTGTTAAGGTAGGGGATGCATTAGATGTAATCGTGATTGAGTTGGACGCGGACAACCGTCGTTTGGCATTAGGTCATAAGCAATTGGAAGAGAATCCTTGGGATACATTTGAAAGTGTATTTACAGTAGGTTCAGTACATAAAGCAACTGTTATTTCGAAAAATGATAAGATGGCCACTTTGGAGTTACCTTACGGTATTGAAGGCTTGGCTCAATTAAAGCAATTAACGAAAGCAGATGAGTTAGTAGCTGAAGCGGGTGAAGCTTTGGATTTCGTAGTAACGGAATTCCACAAAGATGAGCGTAAGATTATTCTTTCGCATACGCGTACCTATTCAGGCGCACCTGTTGAAGAAGTAAAAGTAGAGAAGAAAAAAGCAACCAAAACTACGGAGAAGACCGCTACAGTAACCGCTGAGAAGTCGACAATGGGAGATATCGGTGCTTTATCTGCTTTGAAAGAGCAAATGGAAGGTGCTGAGCGCGAGCAAGCGATCAAAAAATTAGAGAAGAAATCGAAGAAAGCAGAGTAATTTGTTTTTAGATTTCGGTTTAAAAGGGATTCGGCAACGAATCCCTTTTTTTATGCTATCCTGTTTTTGACCGGCAGATTGGTAAAATTTCAAGAAATTGATTGCTTATTTCGAGGCAATTTGTCAACTTAGGGGCTTGATGTAACAAGCAGAAATTGCGTGTGCATCTTATCAAACTAAATCAATTAAACTATGGGAAATAATTCACGGAGAGACTTTCTTAAAAAAGCTGGATTAGCTGCTGGAAGCTTTTACATTGTTCCGCGGCATGTACTAGGAAAGGGTTTTACGGCTCCTTCTGACAAGTTAAACATTATGGGTATCGGCGCTGGTGGTAAAGGCCAAAGTGATATCATGAGTTCATTCAATAAGGGAAAAGAAAATATCGTTGCCCTTGTCGATGTGGATGATCGTCGCTCGGCTCAATCCCGAAAAGATTTCCCCAATGCGAATTATTACCGTGATTTCCGTAAGGCTTTAGATGCCGAAGGAGACAAGGTAGATGCGGTTATCGTTTCTACTCCAGATCATACACATACCACCATAGCCATGGAGGCTATGCGTCGTAAGAAGCACGTGTATGTTCAAAAGCCCTTAACTCATGACATTTACGAAGCACGTATGATGACTGAAAAGGCGCGTGAAATGAAAGTAGTAACTCAAATGGGTAACCAAGGATCTTCGGGAGACGGCGTTCGCCAAATGATGGAGTGGTTCGATGGAGGCGTGATTGGAAAGGTTTCTGAAGTATTGGTTTGGACAAATCGTCCGGTATGGCCACAAGGTATTTCATATCCTGCAGCGGGACATCCTGTACCTGCAGAGTTGGATTGGGATTTGTGGCTAGGGCCTGCAAAATATCGTGAATTTAATCCGGCATTCATTCCATTTAAGTGGAGAGGCTGGTGGGATTATGGCACGGGGGCCTTAGGTGATATGGGATGTCACTTATTAGATCCTCCATTCAAAGTGTTAGGAATTCGTGACGCATTGAACGTTGAATGTTCTGTTGGGTCTGTATTCTTAAACGATTGGGTACCTGAGTGGATTCCAGAAGGATGTCCTCCATCTTCTATGGTAACATTAAACTATGGCCCTTCTGCTAAGAATAAATCAAATGTGAAATTGACGTGGTTTGATGGCGGGCTTCGTGCTCCACATCCTGCAGGAATTCCTGCAACGGAAATTATCGGCGATTTAGATGGTACAAATGGGGTAATCTTAATTGGGACTAAAGGGATTATGACCTGCGGTACCTACGGTATGTATCCTAAAGTATTTAAAAATGGCAAACGTGTAGATGAATCCGAGTTACCAAAACCTAAATTAGCTCGTGTAGTAGGCGGCGCAGGCGGTCATAATACGCAGTGGGTTGAGGCTTGTAAGGCTGGATATGGCAACATGGAAGTTAGTTCACCATTTGATTATGCTGGACCATTTACAGAATCTGTATTAATGGGTAACTTGGCTATTCGTTCGTATATGTTGCGTGAAGGTGAAGGTAGAAATGCCAAATACATTGGACGCCAACAACTCGAATGGGATGCAGCGAATATGCGCATTACCAACTTCGAAGCAGCGAACCAATTCGTTAAGCGTGAGTACCGCACTGGCTGGACCATGTAATACGTTTTATAGCTTAAATCGAAAAGACGGGGGCCCTCTCCCGTCTTTTTTTTATTTTTACTAAAATATTCAAACATGCAATTGACCGGAAACACGCCCATCGAAATTTTTAGCCAAGTTGAATCGTTTATCCAAGCACATGGGTATACCATTGTTGACCAAGATCACGATCGCCCCTGGGGTGGTTTTTTCGTCCTCCAAGAAGATCAAGCTCCGCAATTTGCAGCTCATTTTTTTCCGCATCTTTCCTTGGATGCCATTCAAATCACCCAAAAGTTAAGTCCTAAATTCTTAGTCGTTGCACCCCACAAACGACTCTCGTGGCAATACCATTTCAGGCGTGCTGAACTCTGGACTGTTGTGCATGGCCCCGTAGGTGTTGCTATTTCAGAGACCGACGAACAACCAGCGCCTGGTACCTATCAAGCAGGCGAATGCATTAGGTTGCCAATCGGTCAGCGCCATCGTTTGATTGGATTAGAGCAATGGGGGGTAGTTGCCGAGATATGGCAACATACCGATTCGAAGCACCCTTCCGACGAATCTGATATTGTCCGCTTGCAAGATGATTTTGGCCGTTAATCAATTATAGCAGACCGCCTATCTAAAAATAATACAAGAAAACTTTGTAATCTATAAAAGTTTCCATAGTTTTGCTGCCCAATCAACCAATGGGTTCAGCAAATGAAATCGCGTATTCTAGAAAAAGGAACTCAATTATTCTTTCGTTACGGCGTGAAGTCGGTTACGATGGATGCCATTGCTGCAGAGCTAGGGATTTCGAAAAAAACGATTTATCAACATTTTCCGGATAAAGATTCTATGGTGTCGCAGGTGGTTGAAAGCTTCGTCCAACAGGATGAAATCAAGTGGGTAGAGCTTGATAAACAATACCCCAACGTTGTTGAAAAGATGTTTAAGTCTTTTGAAATGGTGAAGGAGATGCTCGTTCAGATGAATCCAAGGCTACTTTTCGAAATAGAGAAATACTTTCCTGCAGCATATAAATTGTTTCGCGATTATAATGAAAATGGAATACACGCGCACTTAATTACGGACTTTAAAAAAGGAATTCAGTTTGGGTATTTTCGCAAAGATATCGATGTAGAGCTTTTAGCTCGCCTGCGAATGGCTGAAGTGGGCCTCGCCTTTAATCCCGATTTTTATCCCAATAATAAATTATCACTTTTCGAAACGCAGATGGTGCTCATGGATATTTTCATGCGCGGAATTCTAACGGAGAAAGGTTTAACGCTTTATAATTCTTACCAAAACAACCAACAAGTATGATCCGCCTAAGAAAAATCTATGCTGGTCTATTTTTGCTCAGCTCGCTCAGTGTAAGTGCGCAATCATTCAGCCTCAAAGAAGCTGTTGATTATGCGATATTGCATCATGTGCAAGTGAAAAATAGCCAAATTGACTTGCAAAATGCAAGTGCGAAAATTAATGAAATTCGGGCCATTGGATTGCCACAAGTGAATGCTGGTATTGGGTATGGCAATAGCCTTATTCTTCAGCGTGTATTTATCCCGGCTAACCTATTTAACCCAACAGCAAAACCCGGGGAATTAATTGCAGCTAAATTTGGTGTGACGAATTCTGGACAGTCGAGTATCAGCTTAAACCAATTGCTTTTTGATGGCACCTATTTGCTAGGTCTAAAAGCATCTGAAGTTTATAAGGATTTATCGGTAAAATCTTTAACCCAATCAA
Organism: Aquirufa sp.; assembly: GCF_044342065.1. GTDB lineage: Bacteria > Bacteroidota > Bacteroidia > Cytophagales > Spirosomataceae > Aquirufa. Next base: position 24,407 of record NZ_JBIIQN010000017.1, read on the forward strand.
AGCAACAAGTGGCTGAAAATGTCATGAAAGCCTATTATGGAATTTTAGTAAACGAAAAGCGCCTGTCTATTCTGCAACTAAATGTTGGCCGTTTAGACACCTTATTGAAGGAAACGAAAGCACTAAATGCGCAGGGTTTTGTTGAAAAAATTGATGTGCAACGTTTAGAAGTCCAATCGAATAACCTACGTACCGAGTTAGAAAACGTATACCGCTTGCAGGAACTAAGTTATTCTTTATTGAAGTTCCAAATGGGCTATCCGATGGAGGAGCCTATGCGATTGAGCGAGACCTTAGAGCAGATTGAATTAAGCCAAAGCTTGCTTGTTGACCAGGATATTCCATTCAATTATGGGAACCGCATCGAATATTCAATTCTTAAAACACAAGAAAATTTAGCGGAGTTGGATTTAAAGAGTATTAAAGCTGGCTACATGCCACGCTTAGTTGCCGGAGCTAATTATGGATACAACGCGGGAGCAAATAGTTTTGGAGACTTGGTGTCTAACCCGTGGTTTGATAATGCAACCATCAGTTTTTCGCTTCAAATCCCAATTTTTGACGGATTCTCTAAGAAATATAAGTCGATACAATCGGCAAACAATTTGCAAAAGGTGCGACAAAGTTTCGATTTGTTGAAATCATCCATCGACCTACAGCGCTCCCAGTCGGCTATTTCTTTGAAGAATTCCTTGGAGTCTTTGAAAGAGCAGAAGGCCAACTTGGATCTGGCTAATGAGATTTCACGTGTTTCTCGCGTAAAATACACGCAGGGTGTAGGCTCAAATCTTGAAGTATTAAACGCTGAGACATCGATTAAAGAGTCACAAGCAAATTATTTTACCGCGCTTTACAATGCATTAATCGCCAAAGTAGAGTTAGCTAAATCAAACGGAACCTTATATTCAGAACAATAATCATGAAAAAAATAACCATCCTCCTAAGTGCCCTTACCTTATTAGCAGCATGCAATAAGTCGGCCGACAAAAAAACAGAATTGGCAAGCTTGAAGGCAGAGGCCAAAGAAATCAATGCCAAAATTGCTGCCCTAGAAAAAGAATTAGGCACGAGCATAGAAACAGCTTCATCGAAAGTTATTGCTGTAACAGTAAGCCCAATCGCACCATCAGCTTTCAAACATTTTGTGGAAGCCCAAGGAAATGTGGTTGCTGAGAATACCGTAATGGTTAGCCCTCAAACAGGCGGTATGATTGTGTCGTTGCCTGTGGTGGCGGGCCAACAAGTTTCTAAGGGGCAATTGATAGCTACTTTGGATAATAGCATCTTGAAGGAATCCATGGAAGAAGTGAAACATCAATTGGAGCTAGCAAAGACTTTGTATGATAAGCAAAAGACCCTTTGGGACCAACAAATTGGTACAGAAGTTCAATTCTTAAGTGCTAAATCAAACAAAGAATCGTTAGAGAAGCGCTTGGTTACCTTACGAGCTCAGTTGGGCATGTCACGTGTTGTGGCCCCTATCTCAGGAACGATTGAAATGGTGCGTCAAAAAGCAGGTGAAATGGCTGCTCCAGGTATGCCTATCGTTCAACTTGTGAACTTGGGTAACTTGAAAATTTCAGCGAAAATTGCTGACTCCTATGTAGGTTCAGTGAAGTTGGGGGACCCTATCAACATCAAATTCCCTGATATCAACAAAGAAATCACAGCACGTATTTCATTGGTTTCTAAAATGGTTAATCCATTGACTCGTACGTTTGATATTGAAGCTCGAATCCCAAATGCAGGTGGTGATTTAAAGCCAAATCAATTAGCCGTCATTAATATCAACGATTTATCGAAAGCGAATGCTTTGGTAGTAGATGAGAATATGATTCAAAAAACAGAAAAAGGGAATTTGGTATATGTTGCTGTCACAGAAAATGGCAAGAAGGTAGCGAAGGCCCGCGTGATTACAATTGGTTTAACTTATAATGGGCAAGCAGAAATCGCTACTGGATTACAAGCAGGTGATTTAATTATTACCCAAGGCTACCAAGATTTAGTAGACGGACAAGCTATATCATTCTAAATCATCCATGGAGAAGAATTTAAAGAACGAGCAACTGCCCGAGGGGAAAGGCTTGATTTATAATATGGTAGGCTGGTTGGGCCAAAACCGTACAACTGTTTACATTTTTACGTTTATTATTTTTATTGCGGGTTTGGGGATTTACTCAAGTTTACCAAAAGAGCAATTCCCGGATATCGTAGTCCCGCAAATGGTTGTTCAAACGGTTTATGCAGGGACAACTCCAGCAGACATTGAGAATACCATCAATAAGCCGATTGAGAAGCAATTGAAGTCAATTACAGGCGTCAAAAGCGTGAAATCGAATGCTTTGCAGGATATATCAGTAATCATTGTTGAGTTTAATACAGATGTATCGGTTCCCGTTGCCAAGCAGCGTGTCCAAGATGCAGTTGATAAAGCGAGTAATGACTTACCAAAAGATTTAACGCGTGATCCAGCAGTTGCTGAGGTAAATTTCTCGGAATTTCCGATTATGAACATCAACATTGCAGGGGATTATCCGTTGGATAAGTTGAAAAAATACGCTGAAGATTTACAGGACGAAATTGAAGGCATGCCTGAAATTACCCGTGTGGATATTGTTGGTGCCTTAAAGCGTGAAATTCAAGTGAACTTAGATTTGTATAAAATGCAGAGTTATGGCTTGACATTTTATGATATTCAATCTGCTGTTCAAGGCGAGAACGTGAATATTTCTGGGGGTGATTTGGAGGTGAATGGCGTTCGTCGTTCGCTGCGTGTTGTGGGGGAATTTAAGTCGGTGGATCAACTCGCCAACTTGATGGTAGGTTCATCTACAGGCGCTCGTGTTCGATTAAAAGATGTGGCAGATGTACGTGATGGATTTGAAGAGAAGCAGGATTTTGCTCGTTTGGATAAGAAGTCGGTAATTACGTTGAACGTCATCAAGCGAAGTGGTGCAAATCTAATTAATGCAGCGGACCGTATCGAAAAGACCATTGAAGAATTTCGGGAGGATCGTTTTCCAGCAGGGTTGGTGGTATCGATTACAGCAGACCAGTCGGATCGTACACGTGGTGACTTAGCGGATTTGATTAATACCGTTATCCTTGGATTTATCTTCGTGGTTGTGGTCTTGATGTTCTTCATGGGTGTACGTGATGCGGCATTTGTGGGCCTTTCAGTTCCCTTATCAGCATTGTTGACTTTCTTGTTCATGCCAGGCTTAGACTTTACTTTGAATACCATCGTATTGTTTGCCTTCCTGTTAGGATTGGGAATCGTGGTGGATGACGCCATTGTGGTAATCGAGAATGCCCACCGGTTGTTCAATAATTTTAAGAAACTATCGATAACCGAAGCGGTGAAGTTGGCGGCATCAGAAGTATTTATTCCGGTACTAACGGGAACCTTGACAACTATTTCACCATTCTTGCCTTTGTTATTTTGGCCAGGCATTGTGGGAGAGTTTATGAAGTTCTTACCTATAACGCTAATTATTACGCTTTTTGCTTCACTTTTTGTGGCGTATGTGATGAACCCGGTATTTGCGGTTTCATTTATGAAGCGCCATGATGAAGAAGTCAATGATGTCAAGGAGCCTAAGTTTGCAGATATTCGTCGGACGGTCTTTATTCTTTTGAGCTTAACTATTTTTGGCTATGTCATTGGATTTGGTTTAGGTCACTTTGGATTTGGAAACTTTGGTCTTTTGGCATTAGTCTTGTATGTTTTCAATCACTTTATTGTGACGCCTAAATGGGTGGTTCCGTTCCAAGAAAAATCGTTGCCTGCATTCAAAAATGGGTATCGTCGTGTCATTTCTTGGGTATTGATTGGACGTCGGTCCGTTTATGCAACAATAGGGGCATTTGGCTTATTGGTGTTGACTATTGTATTGTTGGGGATTGTGAAGCCGAAAGTAATTTTCTTTCCATCTTCTGATCCAGATTATATTTACATCTATTCAAAAATGCCAATTGGTACTGATTCGAAAGTAACGGATTCGGTAACGAAGGTTGTAGAGCAACGAGTATTTGCCTTTATCAAAAAGGAAAATGCAGGAAAAGCCATTAACTCGATTATCTCAAATGTGGGTAAAAATGCGGGAGATCCGATGCAGCCGGACCGAGGGGCGACGCCGCATAAAAGTAAAGTGACTATTGCTTTTGTTCCTAAACAAGAGCGAAATGGGGTCGTTTCAGCGGCCTTGTTGGAGAAGTTGCAGAAAGAATTCTTTGAAAATCCTATTCCAAGCGTGGAAATGGCAATTGAACGGGAGAATAATGGCCCACCTACGGGTAAGCCAATCTCAATTGAAATCGCTGGGGATGATTTTGTTGTACTTCAAGACTTGGAGCAAAAAGTGCGCAAAGAGATTCGGAAGTCAGGAATTCAGGGGATTCAAGAGCTCAAATCGGATTTAGTAACAAACAAACCTGAAATTATCATCGACGTGAATCGTGAAAAAGCGAGCCGCGAAGGGATATCATCTGCACAAGTTGCGATGGCGGTTCGTACGGGATTATTTGGTTCTGAAATTTCGAAATACCGCGATTTAAAGGATGAATATCCGATTCAATTGCGTTTGAAAGGGGATTCTCGTAATCAAATTGAAAAATTATTGTCGATGAATGTTACCTATCGTGATATGAACATGGGCGGGGCTTTGCGTCAAGTACCTTTGAATTCCATCGCGGATATTCATTATGCGACATCATTTAGCCAGATTAACCGGAAAAATCAGGAGCGTGTGGTTACTTTGGGCTCCGATGTGGTTCAGGGGTATAATGCGAATGAGATCGTAGGTGAATTAGAGCAATTGTTTGAAACGATTGATATGCCGCAGGGATATAAAATCCGTATGGGTGGGGAACAAGAGCAGCAAAAGGAGTCGGGCGAATTTTTGGGTATTGCATTTTTGTCGGCCTTGGTATTGATTTACCTGATTTTGGCTACGCAGTTTAATTCAGCGGTAAAACCCTTCATTATTTTTGCAACAATCTTGTTGTCTTTGATTGGGGTGTTCTTAGGTTTTATGGCCTTTGGAATGACCTTTTCCGTGATTATGTCGGGTGTGGGTATCATTGCCTTGGCGGGTATCGTTGTGAAAAACGGTATTTTGTTGATCGAATTCATTGAGGAGTTGCGTTTCAAGCGTGGCTATGATTTGAAGGAAGCGATTATTGAAGGGGGTGGAATTCGTTTGACGCCTGTATTGTTGACTGCTTCGGCGGCTGTATTAGGATTAATTCCGTTAGCTGTAGGCTTGAGTATTGATTTCGTGGCGATGTTTACGGAATTGAATCCACATATTTTCTTTGGTTCGGAGTCGGCAGATTTCTGGGGAATTTTGGCTTGGACGATTATCTTCGGATTGACGTTTTCAACGGTGTTGACGCTCGTAATAGTTCCATGTATGTATTATATCTCGGAGCGAATTAAGCAGAAATTTTTTCCAAATAGAGTTTAATTTTTGGTGGTTCAACTAGATTGCGAAAGCCCTCGAACAATGTTCGGGGGTTTTTTGTTGAAAGTGTTGACAGTTTTTATCTGCGATTTTTTTGAAATAAATAATAAAGTATAAGTCCCAATACAGGGAAGAGAATGATGAAAATAATGCTAATCAATTTTTCTACTGTGGATTTTTGGCCATCTCTGCTAATTTGTAAAATGGTGCGAATGATGAGAAGTATGTAGATTATTGAAATGAACCAAGAAATTCCTTGAAATAGCTCGGCAGATTTTGGGCTTAGAAATGTCATTTGTATTTTTTGTTAATAGTGGGAAGTTACCTGCAGACCCACATTTGTGTTATTCTATTTTTGACTAATTTAAAACTTGATTGTATTTCAGTGAATGAAACATTAATTTACCCTTTCAAAATCAGCAAAATGAAAAAACTAGTACTATTATTCTTATTGCCCTTTCTTGGGTATGCACAAGATCGTACATATGGCAAGTTGTGGGCAACGCGTTCGCAGGTGATGGCCCAAAACGGGATGGCAGCAACATCACACCCCTTGTCGACACAAGCTGCCTTAGACGTATTAAAAGCAGGCGGAAATGCTATTGACGCCGCGATTGCGGCGAATGCGATGGAAGGTGTGGTGGAACCACATGTAAATGGGATTGGAGGGGATTTGTTTGCCATCGTATGGGATGCTAAAACAAAAAAGCTTTATGGGTTAAATGGTTCAGGTCGTTCGCCTAAATCATTGACCTTGGCCGAGTTTAAAAAGCGTGGGTTGACGCACATTCCATCCTTGGGTCCTTTACCTGTTTCGGTACCCGGCGCGGTAGATGCGTGGTTTGAGTTGCATAAAAGATTCGGTTCGATGCCGATGAATAAGGTGTTGAATTCGGCAGTTTCATATGCACGGAACGGCTTCCCTGTACACGGAGAATTTGCATCAGCGTTAACGCGTGTGGAGGCAAATTATGGGAAGTTCCCGAATGTGGCGCAGCATTATTATCCAAATGGGAAAGCGCCTGTGGAAGGTGATATTTTCAAAAATCCAAATTTGGCAAATACGCTTGAAAAAATTGGTCGGGAAGGTCGGGATGCTTTTTACAAAGGCGATATGGCGCGGACGATGGATGCCTTCATGAAAAAGAATGGAGGTTACTTGAGTTACGATGATTTGGCGACACATACATCTACATGGGTAGAGCCAGTTTCTGTGAATTACCGTGGATATGATGTGTGGGAGTTGCCACCAAATAGCCAAGGGATAGCTGCCTTGCAGATGTTGACAATTTTAGAAGGCTATGATTTTTCAAAAATTAAGTTGGGTTCTGCAGAGCACGTACACTTATTTACAGAGGCCAAAAAACTGGCTTTTGAAGACCGAGCAAAATATTATGCGGATCCGGAGTTTGCTAAAATACCAGTAGCTGAACTTATTTCAGAAGAATACGGTGCGAAACGCCGGGCATTGATTAATCCGAATCGTGCGGGCCGTCATTACGAAGCAGGAAATCCTGCTTTAAAGGAGGGTGACACTATTTATTTAACGGTTGCTGACAAAGATGGCAATATGGTTTCTTTGATTCAGAGCAATTATCGTGGTTTTGGTTCGGGTATGATGCCCGATGGTTTAGGGTTTATGTTCCAAGATCGAGGTGAATTATATAATTTAAAAGAGGGGGAAAACAATACCTATGCCCCGGGAAAAAGACCTTTTCAAACCATTATTCCGGCCTTTATGACGAAAGATGGCCAACCGGTTATGAGTTTTGGTGTGATGGGTGGCGCTTATCAGCCTATGGGCCACGTGCAGATTGTCATGAATGTAGTGGATTTTGGGATGAATGTACAGGAGGCAGGAGATTTTCCACGGATGAATCATGAGGGTTCTTCAGAGCCTACAGGGGAGAAGATGGAAGCTACGGGTGGCATGATCACGTTGGAACATGGCTATCCGTATGAGGTCATTCGCGAGTTATTACAGAAGGGGCACCAAGTAGGTTACATGAATGGAATTTATGGTGGGTATCAGTGTATTCGATGGGATCCTGTCCGCAAAGTTTATTTCGGTGCGACGGAGTCGCGGAAAGACGGACAAGCTGCCGGGTACTAATCTTCCCATACCATTGGGGTCCTCCATCTATTTGGTCCACCTTACCTTTGGCAATCCTCCAAGGTTTGCCAAAGGTACAAGTGATAAATGACAATAATGACTAAAAAACTGATATTTAAAAAGGTATTCACGGGACAAGCGTGGTTGGAAAATCAAGCAATTTCCATCGTGGATGGCCGTATTGTTTCCATGCAAAATGCAGATGGAGGAATCGCGGAAGGCTTCCTGGTTCCAGGCTTCATCGACCTACAAGTTTACGGCGGCGGGGGAATACTTTTTTCGAATCACCAGACCTCGGAAGCGATTCAAGCCACCTTTGATGAACATGCTAAATCAGGGACTGTCGCTTTTCAAATAACCTTGAACTGCTCGCCTAAACAAGCGATGTGGGATGCCATCGATGCATGTAAATCATATAGAGGCAAGGGTTTGGTAGGATTACATTTGGAAGGACCTTTTTTTAACCCAATTAAACGTGGTGCGCATACGGAAGCATTTGTACAAGCGCCCACCTATGAATTTGTACAAGAGATTATCGAACGCTGCCAAGGTCTGCCTACCTACATGACCATTGCTCCTGAGATGTTTACACCAGATGTTTTGAATCTATTGAAACAAAGTGACATTATGTGTTCGATGGGTCATTCGGATACAACTTTTGAGCAGGCCAAAGAAGCCGGAATTTCACGCATTACTCATTTGTTTAACGCCATGTCCCAATGGCAAAGTCGTTCTTTAGGTTTAGTCGGAGCTAGTTTTCGTTCAGACGCTTGGACGAGCATTATCGCGGATGGCTTACATTGTGATTTTGAATCTTTGCGATTGGCAAAGCAATTAAAAGGAGATAAACTTTTTTTAATTACAGATGCCGTGACGCATGATGAATCAGGGCCTTACGTGTTTACCAAAACCGGAGCTCGATTCACGAATGAGGCAGGCGTACTTTCAGGTTCTGCATTAACGATGGATGAGGCGATTCGAAATTGTGTAAATATGGCGGATATATCCATTGAAGAAGCCATTCGAATGGCGACGGTTTATCCAGCTGAAGTGGCAAATTTGTCAGATTTAGGTAGTATTGAGGTCGGCAAAAGAGCCTGTTTTGTCCAAATGAATTCAGCGCTCGAGGTTGTGCAAGTTTGGTATGATGGGGAAGCTTTGATAAATTAAGTTATGATTCATTTCCCTTCCAAACAGCCTCAGGTCCAAACGACCATTTTTACGAAAATGTCCCAACTCGCTTTGGATGAAGGAGCCTTAAACCTATCCCAAGGTTTTCCTGGTTTTGATTGCTCAGACGAACTTCAAGAGCTTCTCAAGTTTTATGCCAAAGGCCATAATCAGTATGCCCCCATGGCCGGTGTTCCCGCCCTCAGACATAGCATCGCGGACAAAACACGTGCATTTTACGACATTGAGTTAGACGCAAATACCGAGGTAACCGTTGTTTCAGGGGCAACTGAAGCACTTTTTGCGGCGATTCACTGTTGCGTATCAACCGGGGATGAGGTGATTATGTTTGATCCATCCTACGATGCGTACGATCCTATCGTGCGCTTGGCAGGGGGTATCCCTGTACATATTCCGCTGCATGCGGCTACCGGATTTCGCATCGATTGGGAGGATCTCGCCCGCGCGATTACTCCTAAAACCCGCGCGATTATGGTCAATACGCCACATAATCCTACGGGTTCGGTTTGGTCCATGGAGGATTTAGATGCATTCGCTGAAGTTGTCAAAGGAACGAATATCTTGATTGTTTCAGATGAAGTTTATGAGCACATTGTCTTTGATGGTGCCCAACACGCCTCTGTCTTATTGCACCCGGAATTGCGTAAAAGAAGCTTCGTCTGTGGCTCTTTTGGGAAAACCTACCACATTACCGGTTGGAAAATGGGCTATTGCCTAGCCCGAGAATACCTTACATCTGAGTTTCGCAAATTACACCAATGGGTCACTTTTTCGAGTGCAACCCCCTTGCAATATGCATTAGCTGATTACCTAAAAACACCTGCGCACTACCTGGGGCTATCTGATTTTTACCAAAAAAAGCGCGACCTATTTGCCTCGTTTTTTCAAGATACGCGTTGGAAAATTCTTCCATCCCATGGAAGTTTTTTTCAATGTTTAGATTATTCAGAAATTAGTTCAGAGCCTGATGTGGATTTAGCCGTACGCCTAACCAAGGAGCTGAAGGTTGCCTCGATTCCCGTTTCTGTATTTTATGAAACTCCACCGAACGACCGTATTTTGCGTTTTTGCTTTGCCAAAAATGACGATATGCTCGAAGAAGCCGCGCAAAGAATCGCTAAATTATAAGTATTTTAAGGCGATTGCTTCGCCTATTTGAATCAAGTGTTTTGACGCATTTTCCATGGCATCTTTTGAACTAGTGGCAACATTGGTAATGCTATAAACATCGCGAGGGTCCAGAAATAAAGGTATTTTGTCTGAATCCTCAAAAACCCCACAAACTAATATGGACTGTTTTAATTGCTTGTCGGTCCGGGCGATGACATTGGAAATCAATTTTCCCGACCAGCTTTGCTGGTCTATCTTACCCTCTCCGGTAATAATAAAATCGGCCTTTCGAATCGCCCGATCTATGTGAATCTTGTTCAACAACCATTCCGCACCAGGCTCCAGACGTGCACCTAAAAAATATACCGCGCCCGCACCTAAACCGCCCGCAGCACCTGCGCCTGGCATAGCAGCTGGAAGCCATTTGGCTATATTAATTAGACCATTGTCTAATTGTTTAATTGATTTTAAGTTTGCTCCTTTTTGCTTCGCGTAAACATACGCTGCTCCATCCGGTCCATATAAAGGATTCGCAACATCACTCAATACGATGAATTGGATAGCAGGATAGGGCTTGGTACCCTTGATCTCAGAAATAAGCGAGAGGTTTTCCCCGATGGGCTCAAGCACGGCACCCGTGGCGTCTAAAAAAGAATACCCCAAGGCCGCTGCCATCCCGATTCCCGCATCATTTGTCGCAGATCCACCGATTGTCAATACGATGGTTGTAGCTCCCGCCTCAGCCGCATGTCGGATCAATTCCCCCGTTCCGAACGTAGTGGTTATTAGCGGATTTTGCTCCTTTTTCAATAAAAGACCTAAGCCGGAAGCCCGTGCCATTTCAATATAGGCTGTTTTTTGATCGGCCAACCATAAATAGCTGGCCTCGATGGTTCGAAATAAGGGGTCATTTACTTGAACCGAAACCCACTCCCCTCCATGCATTTGCTGTACCACTTCGAGTGTTCCTTCCCCGCCATCAGCTAATGGAATGCATTGAATACTCGATTTTTTACGCTTGTTTAAAATACCTGTTGCAAGCGCCTCTGCTGCCTGTTGGGCACTTAATGATCCTTTGAATTTATCGGGGCAGATTAATATGTTCACCTGTGAATTTTAATGGCTCAATTTACGGACAATTCTTTACTTTTGTGATGCTAACGCTGACCCATGAAATATCTTGTTATTATCTTAAGTTTCTTTTTGTTCGCCAACTGCACCCATCAGCCGGATTTGAAGGGTTTTGATGCGGAGGCATTTAAACAAGATCGTGGGGGTTGTTCAAGTCAGCGAATCAAGCAAGTAGCCTGGTTGAAAGCGAATAAAATGGAATTGCGTGGTACAACTTCAAACAACATGGAGGATATTTTGGGCAAACCCGATATTCAGCAATTGGCCGATCGTAATCAAGAATATTATATTTATTTCTTGGAGCCGGGACCTCATTGTGATCAAAAAGCTTCGCAGGCCAAGTCGATTGCATTCCGTTTTAGTGCTATGGGCATCGCAACGGAGGTGACTTTCCAGGCGGGTATTCCCCTATAAAAAAAGCCCTCCATTATCATTGAGGGCCTTTTCAACTTATCTTCTTCGTTTTCCTCTCGGAATAACTTTTGAACTACGCGCGCCTCGTGGCATATCGCGTTTGCGCGATCGGTTATTTGCATAAGCTCCCGCACCCCGCATTCCTACCATTTCCAAATCGATGGTTCTTTTAGCCAAATTCGTATCACGCACTTTGACCTTTACCGCATCACCAAACGTAAATACGCGTCCATTTGACTTACCTACGATGCGATAATTATCCTTATCTAAATCATAAAAATCGTCATTCAGGTCCACCATGCGAACCAATCCCTCGCAAGATGTATCGCCGATTTCAACAAATAGACCAAATTCAGTTACACCCGTAATGATGCCATCGAAGACTTGTGGCTCATGTAAACTCATGTATTCCACTTGCTTGTACTTGATCGAAGCTCGCTCGGCATCTGCCGCTAATTTCTCGCGATCTGATGAATGTTTACATTGGATTTCCAATGGTGCGCGATCCGGAGAAGCTCCACCATCCAAATAATGTTGCAATAACCGATGTGTCATTACATCTGGGTACCGACGAATCGGGCTCGTAAAGTGAGAATAGAAAGGGAATGCCAAACCAAAGTGGCCAATCGCATCCGTACTATACCGCGCTTTCGACATCGTCCGCACGGCTAAACTTTGAAGCACATGTTCTTCACCTTTCCCTTCGATAGATTCCATCAAAGCATTGAATGATTTACTAACCTGCTTAGGCTCTGTCGTTACTTGGTATCCGAATTTCTTGGCAAATGTTGAGAATACGCGCAATTTTTCAGGATCCGGTGCTTCGTGTACCCGATAAACCATGGTATTGCGCGGATCTGTTTGCTTAAGATCGTGAACATAAGTGGCAACACGTTTGTTGGCCAATAACATAAACTCCTCAATCAACTTATGCGCATCTTTGCGTATTCGTGGGTGAACCGCTATCGGCTTGCCATCCGCATCCAATTCAAAACGAACTTCAGCCGTTTCAAAATTCACGGAGCCATGGGCAAAACGGGCATCACGTAATTTATGTGCGAGTTGATTTAAGGACTTGATAATTGGCACATAAGTGTCCGTTTCTTCGTCCGTTTCTTCAATCAATTCTTGCGCTTGCTCATAGGCAAAACGACGGTCTGAATGGATAACCGTTCTTCCAAACCATTCTTTGACAATGACACCATTGGAATCAAATTCAAATACTGCGGAAAATGTTAATTTATCTTCATTAGGACGTAATGAACACAAGCCATTGGATAATTTTTCTGGTAACATCGGTACGACCCGATCTACTAAATAGACGGAAGTCGCACGCTTATATGCTTCTTGATCCAATAAGCTGCCCGGCTTCACATAGTAAGAGACATCGGCGATATGAACACCTATTTCTAAATTGCCGTTTTTTAGAACTTCATAACTTAAAGCATCATCAAAATCTTTTGCATCTACCGGGTCAATCGTGAAACTCAATACCTTCCGCATATCGCGGCGTTTTTTGATTTCTTCCTTTGGAATCGTGGTATTAATCGACGCCGCCATGTTTTCGACCTCAGTAGGGAATTCATAAGGTAAACCAAACTCCGCTAAAATGGAGTGCATTTCTGTCTCGTTTTCGCCTGCCTTTCCGAGTACTTTAACTACGCGGCCTTCTGCTTTTTTACCTGGGGTTCCCCAGCGAGTTACCTCTACAATCACCTTATCAAGGTGATTAGCTCCCATAACCTCTGTTCGAGGCACGTATATATCTTCGTAAATTTTCTTGGAATCAGGTATCAAAAATGCATAATGGGGAGTCACTTGAATCACGCCCACCACTTCGCTTGAACCACGTTCTACTATTTCAATAACTTCACCTTCAGGGCGATCATTCTTCTTCTTTTCGGAGGGTTTACGCGCTTGAACGCGAACTCGATCACCATCTTTGGCATTCATAAGATCACCCGAGGCTATCCAAATATCTTTTCCTTCGCCCTCCACTATCACAAATGCAAAGCGAGAGTTTACATGATCTACACGCCCCTCTACAACAAATGATTCATTATCATATCGATAATTTCCATCTTCATGGCGTATTAATCGTCCTTCATTGGCTAAGCGCGTAAGTGCATCACCGTATATTTCTTTGGTTTTTCGATCGCGGATCGCAAAAGCTTTATGTATTTGATTTAAAGAATAGGAGCGGTAGTCATTTAATTCGAAAAAATCCAATAACTCAAGCTGAATGCCTTTTAAAAATCGTTCTTCTTTGGGGTTCATACCCTTGTATTTATAATATTAGACCGCAAGGTACATAACCTTCACAGCGTTTCAAATCTTAAAACCTTATTTGTATCTTTACCGGATGAATCGCTCCCGCATCGCGCTATTATTATTGGTACTCCTAGTTCTTTCTGGAGCTTATTTCGGATACCAATCTTTACAAACAGGTACGCAAGAAACCCCGACGGCTTCTAATATAGTTCCAACTCCGGATTTTATTTCGGATTCAGCGTATGTATATATTGCGAAACAAGTCGATTTTGGGCCACGAGTACCAAATTCTGCTGCGCAAAAAGCCTGTGGCGAATGGATTGTAGCGAAAATGAAATCCTATGGATTACAGGTTTCCACGCAGCCTTTCGAAGCTAACCGATACGACGGGAAAAAATTACAAGGACTTAATATTGTCGCATCTTTTAATCCGGCTGCGACCAAACGTATTTTAATTGCAGCGCACTGGGATGCCCGTTCCATTGCCGATAAAGATTCGGTACGTAAAGATGAGCCCATAGACGCCGCAAACGATGGCGCTTCCGGCGTTGGTGTGATGATCGAATTAGCACGTATATTATCAGAAACAAAAGATAAACCAAACGTAGGTGTCGATTTTGTATTTTTTGATTTAGAAGATCATGGCGAACCGCACGATATGGAGGCGGGGAATCCATTAAGTTGGGCCCTCGGTTCACAATATTGGGCCGCACATTTGATGCCTGAAAACTACCGACCTTATTATGGAATTCTATTGGATATGGTAGGCGCCAAAGGTGCGGTATTTCCGCATGAAGGCTCCTCGATGCAATATGCGCCGGGTTTAGTGCGCTCAATCTGGGCGACGGCTGCCGACTTAGGGTATGGCGCGCAGTTCATAGATGCGGATGCTTTTGGTATTTCGGATGACCACACAGCTGTGAATGAAATAGCTAAGATTCAGATGATTGATATCATTGATTTACGTCCTGTCAATGGCGGATTTGATTTTGGCGCCTATCATCATACCCATCAAGATAATTTATCGAATATCGATAAGTCTACGTTGAAAGCCGTGGGACAAACTCTTTTACAAGTTTTATACCGAGAATAATGGAAGAATTATTGCAAGTGCATTTGAATGACACACACGTTGCTTTAGGGGCAAAAATGGTTCCTTTTGCAGGTTATAATATGCCCGTACTCTACACGAATTTAATTGTTGAGCATAATTGCGTGCGGAATGGGGTTGGTGTTTTTGATGTAAGTCACATGGGTGAGTTTTTCCTGAAGGGTGAAAAAGCCTTGGATTTGATTCAATACGTAACCTCCAACGACGCTTCCAAATTAATCGATGGCAAAGTGCAATACTCTTGTTTGCCAAACGCAACAGGCGGTATTGTGGATGATTTATTGGTCTATAAAATTCGTGATAATGAATATTTATTGGTCGTTAACGCCTCCAACATCGATAAAGATTGGAACTGGATTTCTTCCCACAATACCTTCGGGGTCGAGATGACGAATGCTAGTTCAGATTATTCTTTGTTTGCGGTTCAAGGTCCTAAGGCTGCTGGTGTTTTGCAGACCTTGACTTCGGTAGACTTATCGGCCATGCCCTATTATACGTTCAAAATTGGTTCAATGGCGGGGTTTGATGACATCATTATTTCGAATACCGGCTATACAGGTGCAGGCGGATTTGAGATTTATGTGAAGAATGAAAATGCCTTGGCCATGTGGAATGCGATTTTTGCCGCAGGTGCTTCGGAAGGTATTCAGCCGATTGGCTTAGGAGCACGTGATACGCTACGTACAGAAAAGGGCTATTGTTTATATGGCCATGATATTGATGATTCAACTTCGCCTATTGAGGCTGGCTTGGGGTGGATTACATCCTTCAACAAAGATTTCATCATGAAGGATCACCATGCGGCAATCAAAGCTGCCGGTCCTTCAAAGAAATTAGTGGGTTTTGAAATGATTGATCGTGGGATTCCACGCCAACATTATCCGATTCTGAATGCAGCGGGGGAGGTGATTGGAGAGGTGACTTCAGGAACACAATCGCCTACGTTATCGAAGGGAATTGGGATGGGGTATGTGTCTTCGGCGCATCAAGGGTCGGAGATTTTTATCTCGATTCGCGAGAAGTCCTTAAAGGCAGAAATTGTTAAAATGCCATTTTTATAGCATGCAGAAAATTGACGTTTGTTTATCGCCTGATTTAATTCACCTCTACGATTTAGTGGGGAAAGCGGTGGTGGTTGTGGATGTTTTTCGTGCCACATCGTGCATGGTGACTGCCTTTGCGCATGGCGCCCTCGAGATTATTCCAGTGGAAGATGTGGATGTTTGTGCTGCACATCGGGAACAAGGGTACTTGATTTCGGCCGAACGCAATGGCGTAACTCCAGCAGGTTTTGATTTTGACAATTCACCTTTTTCCTATCAGGTTGATCGTGTAAAAGACGCCAAGATTTGTGTTACAACGACCAATGGTACGGTTGCTTTACGACGTTCGTTATCAGCAGAAAAAGTTTTTGTTGGCGCATTTTTGAACATATCTTCCGTCGTGCGGGCACTCAAGACTTGGTCCAGTGATGTGATTGTTGTTTGCGCTGGTTGGAAAGGCAAACCGAATTTAGAAGATACCTTATTTGCCGGGGCACTCATTGATGAACTCGTTGGGCAATACTCCGTGGCGGATGATGCCGCATTGATTGCTTGGAAACAGTATCATGTGGCATCGAGTGATTTAGTAACGGCGGTGAAGCATTCGTCCCACGTAAACCGTTTATTGGGACTTGGGATTGAAAAAGATATTTCTTTTTGTTTGGAACGCGATCGTTACGATGTGTTACCCTACCTGCAAGGAGATAAATTAGTGTTATGAAATTATACAGTACACAACACGAAAGTGCCGATGTAGATTTGGAGGAGGCGATTTTTCGGGGCTTACCACCGGACAATGGGTTGTATATGCCATATGAATTTCCGGTCTTGCCGTCGTCTTTCTTTGAATCCATTCACACACGTTCGCTTCCTGAAATTGCCAAAGCCGTTTGTAAGAACCTGTTGGGAAATGATTTAACGGATGCGGAGATTGATGGCATCATCGATTCCTCGATGACCTTTGAGGCGCCTGTGGTTTCGTTGGAAGAAAATGTAGGTGTACTGGAATTGTTTCATGGGCCATCCATGGCATTTAAAGATTTTGGTGCGCGTTTTATGGCGGCGATTATGTCCCATTATTTAATAAAGTCAAAGCGGGAGATTCGTATTTTGGTGGCTACTTCGGGCGATACGGGCGGGGCCGTTGCGCAAGGATTTTTTAATACACCTGGGATTTCGGTGACGATTTTATATCCGTCGGGAAAGGTTTCGGATATTCAGGAAAAGCAGTTGACAACTTTGGAAGGCAATGTGACCGCTTTGGAAATAGATGGGACTTTTGATGATTGCCAAAGATTAGTCAAGCAGGCGTTTTTAGATGAGGAATTACGTTCGTCGTTTAATTTGGCATCTGCGAATTCCATCAACATTGCCCGTTTGATACCTCAATCTTTTTATTATTTCGCGGCTTATGCGGCTTTGCGCAAGCAAGGGATTACAAAACCCGTGGTATTCAGTGTGCCATCAGGGAATTTTGGGAATTTGAGTGCGGGCTTAATGGCTTATCAAATGGGATTACCCGTTCAAGCATTTGTCGCAGCTTGTAATGCGAATCATCCTGTTCCGGACTATTTGGCAAGCGGAAATTATCATCCCAAACCATCTGTTGAAACGATATCCAATGCGATGGACGTAGGTGCTCCATCTAATTTTATTCGAATGCGTTTATTGGCAGGAGAGGAAATTGAGCAAGTGCGAAAAATCGTAAAGGGATACGATACAAGTGACGAAAAGACCAAGGAAATTATGCTCGATGTTTACCAACGGACGGCTTATGTGATGTGTCCGCATACAGCAGTTGCTTACGATGGCTTAACGCAGTATGGTGTTGAATATCCAGGGGATTATTACGGTGTTTTATTATCGACAGCTCACTATGCAAAGTTCTTGCCCACGGTAGAGGAGACGCTGGGAACGAAAGTAGAGGTGCCTACTCGTTTGGCTGAGTTACTAGTTAAACAAAAAAAGTCGATCCCCATGGGGACCGACTTTGAAGGATTCAAAAGGTACTTGTTGCTATAAAAGCGCTTTGAATTTAGCTTGATCAAAGTAAGCCTGGATCAATACCAATAGTACCAATACGGCTCCTACGCCTACTGCCCCAGCAATATATATTTCAAATAATAGGATATTCACGGCAATAGGACCTAAAATTAGGATCGCTTTCGCACGTTGCGCTGGGAATATAATCAACAATCCTCCGATCACTTCCAATACTTTGATAACGGTCATATAACCTGTTCCACCGAACAGTTTCATGAAATCTAAAGGCTTTCCAGTCATGGCTGGCTCCTCAATAAAGTGAAAGAAAAAGGTCAATCCGCCGAATAAAAAGAGGAAGGCGAGCAAGGCAGCTGGGACATGTTTTATAAGTTTCATTTGTTTGAGTTTTTTGGGTTTATTTTGTTGCAAGTAAAGATTATCCAATAAGAATTCCAATTTAATTTATGGACCCTATATAATTAGTTTGAGTTTTTCCATTTTCATATTTGGTGAATAACCAAAGATTTTTTCTCCTCAAATCGGTTAATTGCAATGAGTTGAAATGAATGATTTTGGGTTTTTTGGCTTTATCGAGAAAGAATGGAGCAAAGAAAATAGAATCTGCTTTAGCCTTGGATTGTATGACAAGCCAGCGTTGATCATTTATCTGGTTTTTATCTTCTATCTGAAGCTTTAGCTCCCCTAGGTTGTCGGTATATTCGATTTTTTTATCGTCAGAAACCTTCGGGAGTTGAATAGCTAGTAAGTCATTGGGCTCGCCGTGAAAGATAGTTTCATCGTTTATCAGCCTAAAACTACTTGTAGGCACGGGGTAGCTTAGGCTAGCATCTTGTTGGATTGCATTTGTTATATCCGATTGAAGTCGACTATTTAATTGTTGGCCTTCGGGCATAAATAGTATGAATGATCCTATAAAATAAATGATACTGAATCCAATCAGCACTTTATCTTTAAAATAGGGAATCACAATTAAATAAGTTGAAATGAGCGCCATCGTACTATAGGGGTAAAAGCGTTCTGATAATACGAGTGTCTCTAAGTTTTCCCCACCACGGCCTAGGCATACCATGAAGGCAGTTGCCAATATTTGTAGCCAAATGATGTAAGGCAATGGAATACGGGTTACTTGCCTACTTCCTCTTTGTTTCCAAAAGAATAGTAGGCTTATAAAAAGTATGAATATGCCCGAGGACGCGTTGATAAGGTTTCGATAGGAGTCTGAAATAGGCCATGCGAAATTCCCAAGAAAGGTGAAAAATGCTTTCGGTATAGTGGCAAGTAAACCTAGTGTAAATTTTGTTGATGATGGCTGCTGACTTAGGTGAAATGCAAAGAATATCAATCCCAATACGCTTAAGCTTGAAATGATACGCGCATAGGGATGTTTATTGTAAAGCAGGATAGTACTACCTACGACCAACATCACCCACCCTTCGGTTAGCACGAGCGGATAAGCCATGAACAAAAACACAAGTAAAGGCTTTTTCTCATCGGTTTCTATTAGGTAAGCAATCCCCAGCATAAAGAGCAAGGAAGAGGTGTGTGACAGAGATCCCAATAATGAATAACTATCTAAGTTGGCAAAGGGGGCCAATAGACAAAATGCAATTCCAACGAAATGGCCGCTAGGATATTGTTTATGCTTTACGTAACGGTATAGTAGGTATAAAATGGCTAGCCATTGGGCATTAGCGAGTATGGTTAGAATTTTAAAATTCAAAGGACCCGAAAACAGGGAACTTAAGAGTACAATGCTTTTTGCCCAAGCGATGATGTGAATCTGATTATGAGGTGTAAATAGGGCAACGAAGGTCTCTGCAATTGAATGCGATTTAGCATAGTCGAGTAATTCTAAAAATAGGAAATCATCTCCCCAATGCGGGTAGTTGATGAGTGTTTGTTGCAATAAACAAAAGTGAATGAAAACAGGAATACAGGCGAGGAAAAGAAATAGTTTGGTTTTCGTCGCTTTCATCCTATGCCTCTCTTTTTAAATAATCATTTCGAGATAAATACTTTTCAATAATGACGTAAAGCAAGATAAACAGGTAGCGACTACCCATTTCTTTAATTTTCAAATTGGATTCTCCTGCCTTCCGGTTACGCCAGGAATTAGGTAAAACGCCATAACTATACCCCCGAATGATGGCCTTCAATGGTAACTCGATGGTAAGATTGAAATGTGCCGAAAGAAAAGGTTTTAATCCTTGTATCGTAGATTTTTTATAAAGCTTAAATGCGTTGGTTGAGTCGTTATAGGACATCCCGATCAACAAGCGAATAAGCGTATTTGCAAATCGATTGATCAAATATTTGTGTTTGGGATAATCGTAAGTAGACCCGCCTCGAACAAATCGAGATCCGAAAACACAATCCAGATTTTCAGCAACCATTTTCCGATAAAAGGCCACTAAATCTGCTGGGTCATCGGATAAATCCGACATCATAATGGCAACACAATCGCCTTGAAAACGCTCTAATCCATATCGGATGGCATAGCCAAAGCCGTTAGGGCCTAGATTCGTATGTACCACCAAAGTAGGAATGGTTTCTTGAATGGTTGTTAACAATCCCAGCGTATTATCCTTGGAATTATCATTGACAACGACGATTTCATGGTCAATTTGTTCTTCCTGCAATTTAGCATAAAGCGTTCGTAAGGTTTCTTCGATGGAACCTTCTTCGTTGTACGCAGGTAAAACGATGCTTAATTTCATTAGGCTAATATGGCTTTTAGCGAGGCTTCATCACGGATGAACCATTCATTGACTTCTTGAAGTAAAGAAGAAACACTTATTTCAGGTGTCCATCCACTAAACTCCGTAATTTTACTGTTGTTAGTTACATAGATAGGTAAATCCCCTGGTCTGTTTTCAAGTGAGGAACCCATTTCTATTGTATTTCCGCTAATTTGGGAACAAAGGTCTGTTAATTCCGCCAGCGAAACGGTGTTCCTAAGCCCTCCACCTACATTGAAAATTTGCCCTTTTTGTAATCCTAAATTTGCTATTTGCCATTGAACTAAACGGAACAAATCTCGAACATGTAATACATCACGGGCCTGCTGGCCTAAACCGCCATATCCAATATAGCCTAAGCGACCTTTCCAGAAATGTTTGGCCATCCAAAGAACAATGACGCCTTGGTCAATTTTCCCCATTTGGTATGGGCCACTCAATACCCCACAGCGATTAATGACTGCCGGTAAACCGAAATTATGTGCAAATTCTTGAATGAAATATTCCGAGGCCAATTTAGTTGCCCCATACAAGGAGCGTAAACCTTCTAATGGATAATTTTCAGCAACCCCCTGTTCTGATAAACCCCTTAGCTTTTGTTCATTTGCCAGGTTAAAACGTTTGGGAGAGGCTACTAAACTTGCTTCTGCCAACGTATCATAAGGATATACGCGTGAGGTGGAAAGGAAAATGATGGCAGCTTGATGTCTTTTTGCAAAATAGAGTGTATTGATTGTTCCGTTTAAGTTGGTGTCAATCAAATTCTCCAATTCCCCTGGTACTTTCCCAGCGAGTACAGATGGTTCTGCAGCGGCATCAATCACGATGTCTACAGCAGGAATACGGTCAAAATCCGTTTTAATTCGTACATCACCATGAACAAATTGGCCGCCAGCCGTGAGTACTTTTTGTAAGTTTACTTCAGAGCCTCGGCGTGATAAATTATCGAGGCAATAGACTTCTGAATCTGTGTAATACTGCTTGAATAACACGGCTAGATTTGATCCCACAAAGCCGCAACCTCCTGTTATTAATATTTTCATGCTTCCATGTATCGGTTGTAGATATCAAGAAATACATCTTCCAATGATTTTGTAATATCCCAATTCGGATAGTGTTCCTTCATTTTACGTAAATCACTGTAGTAACAAATGTGGTCACCAATACGGTTTTGATCTACATATTTATATTTCATTGGCTTGCCTGAAATCTTTGCGATTAAGTCAAATGCCTCTAAAATGGAAACAGAATTATCTTTTCCTCCTCCAATATTATATACCTCGGCTACCCGTGGCGCCTGGATGAATTCTTCAATAAAACGCGCCACATCGAATGAGTGAATGTTGTCACGTACTTGTTTGCCTTTGTATCCAAATACGCTGTATTCACGTTCTTCGATATTGCATTTAATCAAATAGCTTAAGAAACCATGTAATTCTACACCTGCGTGGTTAGGGCCTGTTAAACACCCCCCGCGCAAACAGGCGGTAGGCATGTTGAAATAACGACCATATTCTTGAACAGAAATATCAGCTGAAACCTTGGATGCTCCGAACAAGGAGTGCTTCGACTGGTCGATACTGAAATGTTCAGCGATACCATGCTCATATGCAGCATCATCGTAATCATATCGGGTTTCCAACTCCTTCATTTTGATGTTGTTCGGCGCGTCCCCGTATACTTTGTTTGTAGATAGGTGAACAAATGGAACTTCAGTCGAATAACGGCGAAGTGATTCCAACAAGTTGAATGTCCCTACGGCATTCGTGTCGAAATCTTCAAATGGAATCGATGCGGCGCGATCATGACTTGGCTGAGCAGCGGTATGTACGATGGCATCTGGTTTGATTTGAGGTATGATGTCTAAAATGGCTTGGCGATCACGAATATCGATATCCGTATATAATTTATATTGACTGCCATATTTTGCCAATCGGTCTTTGTTAGATGAATTATCTCCTTGTAATCCAAAAAAGATGGCACGCTGGTTATTATCAATTCCATGTACTTCCCAACCTTTTTCTAAGAAATATTCACTTACTTCTGAGCCAATGAGACCCATCGAGCCTGTTACGATTAATTTTTTAGACATCTAATTTTAATTTAAAAAACAAAGGTAACAAAAATGTCAATTTTTACCATCTATTGAGCCATATCTAAAATGCGTAATTGAAGTTTTCGATCCCCTCTGAATTCATTGATATCCAAATGATAAACGATTTTAAATGGAATCTGCTTTTCATACGCATCAACTAGACCTTCGTAATAATCACCGCGAATTCCAAATCCCACAGCTTCCCATGCACGCCCTCCGGGCTGGTCGGAGATAACAATTTTTAAATGCTCTTCTTTCATGATAAGTGGAGCTTGGCAGAGGTAAACGCCTGAACTTAAGAAATTAGGCAGCATATTAGCTGGGCCGTATGGAGAAAGGCGGGTCAATAAATTATCATGAAATGCCAAGCTTAATGCTTGCAATGGAATTTCCATGTCGACTGTTAAGTCTGCTCGCTGAACTCCTTTTGGGGTTCCAGCTTGTACAAGTGACTCAAATCGCTCAATGAATGCGGGTAAGTTTTCTTGAGTTAAATGCAAGCCAGCCGCATGGGTATGGCCACCAAATTGGGTTAATAAATCTGCGCATTGCTCTAGGGCATGATGTATATCAAAGCCTTTGACTGATCGTGCTGATCCTACAACTTGGCCATGTGATTCGGTTAGAATGATGGTAGGCCGGTAATAATAGTCCTGAATTTTACTGGCAACAATGCCGACTACCCCTTTATGCCATCCGGCTTGAAACAAGACTGAGCTACTGGCATTTTGTAAAAAATCATTCCCTTCAAACATTTGTAAAGCTTGTTGGACAATCTCTTTCTCCACAACGCGGCGGTCGAGATTATGTTGAATAACAGCTTCTGCCATCATCCCAGCTTCAGTTTCATCAGAAGCTAATAGTAGTTTAACGGCTCCGTGCGCATGTTCCATCCTACCTGCCGCATTGATGATGGGGGAGATCGAAAAGACAATATCAGCTATTTGAATCGGGGCTTTTTTATTCGCTTTTTGAAGTAAATATCCCAGACCTGGACTTGGGTTTGTGCCAAGTTTTTGTAATCCAAAATAGGCTAATACTCGATTTTCGTCAATGATGGGGACCATGTCCGCAGCGATGGATGCCGCGAGTAAATCGATGCGATCTACGAGAGGTTCTAAATCTAAATCATTTTCTTGAATGAAACCTTGTAGGAGTTTAAACCCAACTCCACATCCAGTGAGTTCCTTGAAGGGATAAGCGCAGTCTTTTCGTTTGGGATCGAGTACGGCATAGGCCTCTGGCAGTGTTGCTTCGGGTAAGTGATGATCACATATGATGAAGTCAATGCCATGTTCATTGCACCAAAGTACGCGTTCATGCGCTTTGATTCCGCAGTCTAACGAAATGATTAAGGTATAGCCATTGTCGGCCGCATATTGTACACCAGCCTGCGAAACGCCATAGCCCTCCGCATATCGATCCGGGATATAATAATCGCAATCCGCACCTAATTCTTGCGATAAATACCCATAAACCAACGCCACAGAGGTAGTACCATCGACATCATAATCCCCATAAATCAAGATTTTTTCACCCAATTCCAGTGCTTGATTCAGTCGGCCAACGGCCTTATCCAGGTCTTTCATCAGAAAGGGATCGTACAATTGCTCCCATGAAGGCACCATAAAGGATTTAGCAGCGGTAAGCGATTCTAGCTTTCGAGAAACGAGCAATCGTAAAAAATAGGGATTAATGTGGGCTTGAAATTCATCCCCAAGTCTTTTTATCGATTGAGGGTCAGGTTCGGGTACATGTATCCAGTTTTTCTTCGCTTGCAGCATGTTGATTTTTTTATTGGCAATTTGCATTCGCTAGGGTGCTTATGCAAGGGTTTAACTAGATTATCAGGAAACTTTTAGGACAAAATAGGAACTTGCGTGGGGGTAGACGCTGCCGGGGTCGCAGACCCCGGCAGCGTCACTCTTTTCAATGCTTAATCCCTTCACGCTTCACCACCTTATAAAAGGTCAATAGCACGACGTAAAGGTCGAAAATGAGCGATTTTTTATCAAGATATTCATAATCTAGTTGCACCTTTTTAGCTAGTTCAATTTCGTCCCGACCGTTTACTTGCGCCCAACCGGTAAGTCCGGGTTTAACTAAATGAATTCCTTTCGCTGTACGAGCGTCGATTAAATCTTGTTGGTTCGACAAAGCGGGCCTGGGCCCTACCACCGACATATCTCCGCGCAGAATACACCACAATTGCGGTAATTCATCCAAACTACTTCTTCGTAAAAATGATCCAATGGGAGTCAAATAAACGTCCGGGTTTTCCAATAAATGAGATGGCAAAACGGGTGTTTCTATCCGCATCGTTCGAAATTTTGGCATATTGAAAACCGCGTTTCCTTTGCCTATTCGTTGAGACCAATACAATATGGGGCCTTTGGAGCTAAGCCAAACGGCTATGGCGAGGGCAAACATCGGTATGGCAAATAGCATGCCGGCAACCATGACCACGATTAGATCAAAAAGTCTTTTCATGCTTTCGAAATAGCCTGATTTAAATCTTCCCACAAATCTTCTACATGTTCCAGACCAATCGACAAGCGCAATAAATTTCCAGGTGTTTGACTTCCTGGTCCTTCGATCGACTTGCGATGCTCAACCAAGCTTTCCACTCCACCTAAACTCGTCGCTTGTTGGAATAACTGTAAGGTGTTTGCCACTTTGCGCGCTTTGGCCTCGTCCCCTTTTACCTGGATGGAAATCATCCCGCTTTGCCCATTAGGCATTTGTTTGATTGCTAAAGCATAATTTGGATTTGAAGGTAAGCCTGGATAATGAACAAGTTCTATACCAGGATGTTGCGCTAAACGTGTCGCTAATTCCAAGGCATTTTTACTGTGCTCACGCATACGCAGCGGTAAAGTTTTCAAACCACGTGCTAATAAGTAGCAATCCAATGGATTCTGTGTCGCGCCCATCAAAATTTGTACGCGTTTTACGCGCTCGGTCCAGGCTGATGCTTTTTTGAAAACAACTGCGCCACCTAAAATATCTGAATGCCCACCAATGTATTTTGTGGTTGCATGCATGACAATATCAGCGCCAAATTGAATGGGATTCTGTAAAATGGGGCTGGTTAAGGTATTATCTACTCCTACGAAAATACCTCGCGAATGGGCGATTTGGCATACAGCTTCGATATCAGTCAATGTTAACAGGGGATTGGCTGGGGTTTCAATCCAAATCAATTTGGTTTCAGGGCGAATAGCGGCTTCAATAGAAGCCAAATCCGTCATATCCACTTGAGAAACTAGCAGTCCCCAAGGCCCCATAATTTCCTCTGCTAATTTATAGCTAGCATAATAACCAACCGTGGGCATAAGTATATGATCGCCCGATTTTAAACACTGGAAAACAGCCGAAACAGCCGCGAGTCCCGATCCAAAAACAAAGGCAAGTTCCCCGCCTTCTAATTGGGCAAGACCTTTTTCCAATACGTCCCGGTTGGGGTTCGAATTACGAGAATACATATGCCCTTTGGGATAGGTGCCATCCTCGGACCGCTCAAAAGTAGTCGTTAGAAATACCGGAGGTGCTATGGAAGCTGCCGTTTCATCCTTCAAATGCGTAGAATGGATGGCAATTGTTTCTTTTCTCATGCTTATTTCTTTTTCAACTCAAAATTCTTTCCTAAATACAATCGGCGCACTTGCTCGTCGTCAGCGAGCTCTTGTGGCGTACCTGCTTTTAAAATTTTACCTTCGAAAAGTAGATAAGCACGATCTGTAATGGATAAGGTTTCATCCACATTATGGTCGGTAATTAGGATACCAATATTGCGGTATTTTAATTTAGCTACGATGGTTTGAATCTCTTCAACTGCGATGGGGTCAACCCCTGCAAATGGTTCATCCAAGAGGATAAATTTCGGGTCTACAGCCAATGCGCGCGCAATTTCGGTACGTCTTCTTTCTCCGCCAGAAAGCACTTGACCTAGATTTTTCCTAACATGGGTCAAAGAAAATTCCTCCAATAAACGCTCCGTTTTTTCCTTCTGTTCTGCTTTGGACAAATCCGTCATTTCGAGAACGGCCAAGATATTTTCTTCAACAGTCAATGTTCTAAACACCGAAGCCTCTTGGGCTAAATAGCCTACACCAAGCCTAGCCCTTTTGTACATAGGTAAGTCGGTGACATCTAAATCATCCAAAAACACCTTGCCTTCATTCGGTTTAACCAAGCCAGTTGCTATGTAAAAGGAGGTTGTCTTCCCTGCTCCGTTTGGTCCCAATAAACCAACAATTTCACCTTGGGCTACTTGGTACGAGATGTGGTCATTGACAAGTCGTTGGCCGTATTTTTTAACCAGATTTTCGGTACGTAAGATCATATGATTTGCCTTTCAATTTAGGCTGAATTTAAAATTACAAAATCCGACTGAGAATAGATGTGGGATTTTAAAATTTCGTTTGATAGCTAGCTAAGTTGGCTCCAATCCAAATATTTTTAGGCCCAAATTGGGATTAAAAAAAAACTTTCCTATTTTTGCAGTCCCATATCCATGGGACCAACGCGGTGGATTAGCTCAGTTGGTAGAGCATCGGACTGAAAATCCGTGTGTCCCCGGTTCGAGTCCGGGATCTACCACCATTTAAATTGTAAAAACCCTTTCTAACTGAATAGAAAGGGTTTTT
>NZ_JBIIQN010000057.1:0-4305 GCF_044342065.1 Aquirufa sp.
GCTGCCGGGGTCGCAGACCCCGGCAGCGTCACCGCCACAACGTTCTATTTTCTTAAATAGTATCCGCTGTTTAACGATTATCAACTTGTTTTAGGGCTGATATAGGTGCAGGCAGTTTATCAAGTTCTTGGACAAACCCAACCGTTCGGAAAAATAAAAAGCACCCTGGGATTCAATAGAGGTCGATTTATCGAGTTATTGATAATCGAAATAGGGGTGATAATAAAGTTGGCTTTGGCTCGTTAGTGGAGTGACGGGGGCGGGGGCGCAGCACCCCGCCCCGGCAGCGTCTACCTACCGGCCGCGTAAAAAGTGAACAATCACCTCGAGGCCCTTTTCGAAATGGTCGTTATTTGGAATCACAATATCACATGAGCGTTTGTGTGGTCGAATAAATTGCTCATACGTAGGTTTAACATGATATTTCCAGCGGTACATCACATCCTGTAAGTCATAGCCACGCTCTTCATTATCGCGTTTGATCCGGCGCTCAAGTTTGATTTTATCTTTCGCGTCAATGAAGATTTTAAGATCTAATAAGCGTGCCACATCCGGAAAATGAAACACAAAAATACCCTCCACAACCAAGATTTTACGCGGATAAAAATGCAAAAGCCCAGGTACTTTTGTGGAATTATTAAAGGTGTATTCAGGTCGTGAGACAACCTCGCCAGCCCGCAATTTTTCTACATCTGCCGCGAAAGCTTCATCATCGATAGCGCCTGGTAAATCGAAATTCTCGATGCCATTATGGTCTTTGGTCTGGTGCTCAATTGGACGGTAGTAGTTGTCCTGCGATAATAAACATATTTCATCCTCCGGAAACTGCTCCATTAAACGCTTCAAAAAAAGCGTTTTTCCCGAGGCGCTTCCTCCGGTTATTCCGATGATAAAAGGTTTGTCGATGTTGCTCATAGAAGCTACAAATTTGCGAAAAGCATCGCTAGGAATCAAGCCTCATCGGCCGAATTTTATGTAGTCGGCCTCTTCATCCTTAGACCCTTCATACACAACATGTAAGTCATACAAAGCAAACAAGTCAATGATTTCTGACCGTGTAAACAAACGTCGGCCACAACCCTCATGTACTCCTCCGGTTAGAATTTCTTCCACAATCACGGAGCCATCCACTTTTAGCACACGATTGATTTCAGCTAAAACAGCTGATAAATCATTCAATTCATGTAAAGAATTCAAAAGCCAAATTTGATCAGCCGTTTCATCGGATAGCGGAATTGACGCTGCATCCGCATGAAAAATGGATGCGGGTGTCACCGCTTTTTTTCCGTACTGTTCTTCAAAATAGGCGATAGCCTCATCCAAATCATCCCAATTCAAAACATCTTTATTTCGATCCAATAAAAGTAATTCTCCCGCCTCGTGCTCCATAGTTTGCTTTATTTCCCACCACGCGGCCCCACAACCTAGTGATAAAATGCAATCGGTGGGGGACCATTCGCCAACTTCATATAAACTTTTCTTCATGCGGCAAATTATCAACTTTGCTTATCTTTAACAAAAAAGTATGTTATGGCACTATTCATTGCACCTACCGCCAGCGTCATGGGACGCGTAATTATTGAAAAGGATGTCACCATTTGGTATGGCGCCGTCGTCCGTGCAGACGTAGAAGAAATTCACTTAGGCGAAGGATGTAATATTCAAGATAATGCCGTATTGCACGCTGACGAAGGCGATAAAACCATCATAGGATCTCGCGTGACTGTAGGTCATTCTGCCATCGTACATGGTGCGGAAATTGGTGAAGGCTCGTTAATTGGGATGCATGCAACGGTATTAAATCGGGCCAAAATAGGCAAATGTTGTTTAATCGGTGCGCATGCTTTGGTTACTGCCGGCATGGAGATTCCCGATTATTCCTTGGTTTTAGGAAGTCCTGCCAAAGTCGTAAAAACCCTGAGTGCTGAGCAAATCGAAGCCCTAAAACACGGTGCTGATCATTACATTATGATGGGTGCCAAACATGCTGCAGGTGAATTTCCACTAATCAAATCATGATTGAATTAATCCTCATTCGGCATGCACACGCTGGACCCTATACGAGTCCGGATGAAGCCCGACATTTGTCGGAAAGGGGTATCGATGAAGCGAAACGCCTCGCCGACAAACTAAAGGATTATCCTTTGCCCGATGGGATTTGGTATGTATCAGATGCTATTCGTACGCTGGAAACTTTTCAGATATTAAGTAATTCAAAAGCGGTGGTTTCCAATTTTTGGTACCATGCCACAGGGCCTGAATATTGGGAAAAACTCAAGGAATCGAAAGCAAAGGTTATGTATTTGGTCGCACATAATCCGTCTATTTCTTATCTGGCCTCCTATTTATCTGGGGAACAAATTCAAATGGATACCGCCAATTTTGTACATTTGCAGTGGCCTACGCTCGATGCTTTGGAAGAAGTAACACAAGGCAGCGCCTCAGTCAAAACACGATTTTAACATGAAAAATCAGAAAATATTTCGTTGGGTTATTATCTTATTTACCCTCTTGATGATCGGTTTGGCTATTGATATGGCTAGAAATACCACGGCGCCGTGGAACAAAAAGAAGTCTATTAGTCGCTAGTCACTAGTCGTCAGTCACTAGTCCGGAGTCCGGAGGATACGATTTTAAACCTCGGGTTTTAAACTGGGGTTATGAAATAAATCGCCGCATTACATGCGTCTCAAACTTTGGCAATCCTGAAAGGTTTGCCAAAGAAAAAACCTCTTCCGACGTCCAATGTCCAGTGTCCAATGTCCAACATCCAGTTTCCAACGTCCAGCGTCTAAATGACTGATTCTATATGCTTCAAATGATGCACGCAATGCCAGGCATATATTCCCAATACTCGATCTAAACGATAGGTTATCCCGCGCTCTGGATGAAAATAGGTCCGGGACCAATCTGATTCCTGCATGGTTTCCATCAGGTAAACCCAACGCAAGTGTATGTATTTGATTCCCTCAATCGACCATTCAATAGGTGCCTCGTTGCCATCCGGCATCGCCGCCCAAGTGTTTTCATCGTAAGGTTTGATAGTGGGGATTTCCTCTGTCAACGCCATCTTGAATCGGATATACGAATTAATGTGGCTGTCGTATAGATGATGGATTACCTTGCGGGCCGACCACCCACCTGCGCGGTAAGGTTTTTCCAATAAGGTTTCATCGACACCGGTTAACAAAGTTGCTAGTTGGCCAGGTAACGCATCAATGATGGAAATCCATTCCTTGCGTAATTCCGGCGTTATAACATCCGGCGCAGAAAATTTTCCGATGGGATATTGTAAAGGATTTAATTCCATATTATCGGGTATAAAATGCAGTGATTTCAGCTCCAGCTTGTCGCGTGTGCGCAATCAGTGGATGAACACCTTGATGTATACTTTCCATCAATTCTTTGCCAGTTTCTTTGGCTAACTGAGAAGTGTGCAATACATGTTCAATTTCCCCTTCTTCCATTTCCAAAGGAACAACTACTTTGAAGGGCTGATTTCCAAAAGCCGCCAGACGTGCAGCTTCTATTTTAGCCAAGGCAAAGCTATTCTCTAAATCTGTTGTATCTACGGTAATGACCAATGCTTCTTGATTGGTTTTTTCAGCTAAAACGGAAGAAATGGCTAGGTCTAAACCTTCCAATAACTTACGAAACACATGGTAATTTTTGCCATTGCGCATCCGCTCACGAATCGATTGACGAATGAAATAGGTAATTGAATCCGTAACCGTAAGTCCTATCTCTGCCATTTGCTTGAAAATTAAAGACGAGGGTGACATCCCCGGAATGGTGTTAGGATCATGTAAGACAACCACACCTTCTGCCGTTAAAAATCCATCAATCCGCGTACAAACCCCAAATCCCAAATCATCAAATGCTTGCTTTACTTGCGCTTGAATCAGTTGGAGGTGTGCCAAAGACGCATCCATCGGGATTCGCTTCCGCGTTAATTTAGACTTGTATTTGGCATTAAAATCAAAGACTTCTACGGATTCATCCATCACAATTTCGGTTGGAGGAAGGGCAACAGAAACACCCTTTGGCGTTTGTATTACCCCGCAACTGAATTCGTTTCCATTCACGAATGCTTCCAATAATACCGCATCTTCTGAATGCATCGAATGTATAGTTGCCTTCGTAACTGTATGTACAAAATAGGCCTTTAATGCCGCAAGTAATTCGGAAGGATGAACATAAATTTCGTGGTTAAATCGGACTGGGAAACCGATTCCTTCGTCCAAATTCACCATTTTCTGGAGCAAATCAACCTGCTGATCTTCTGAATACGTAATCCAATCTTCC
>NZ_JBIIQN010000055.1:0-4583 GCF_044342065.1 Aquirufa sp.
CTCCGAGCGGTGAAGTATATTCGGATGAAAAAACAGAACATCTCCCGCTTTTAACTCGCAATACACCAGTTCGGAAACTTTGGCAGCCTCGTCTACGAAAGCTTGGTCGGCGCCTTGTTGTTCCCCCGCAAAATGGTGTTCGATGCGTTGCATGTGATGCGTGCCTTTGAGGACTTGTAAGCAGCCATTGGCGACATTGGCATCAGTCAGCGCAATCATGACGGATACCATGGATTCGGGATATAGGAATCCATTTTTATACCAATAGCCGTAATCTTGATGCCATTCCCAGGCACCGCCTACGCGGGGCTCTTTTTGCATGACTTTGGAATGAAAATGGCAAACTTCCCCTTCGCCTAAGATGTTTTGGACCGAGGTCACCATGCGTTTACATCGCGACATGAGTCCAAATGAATCATCGCCTGCGGTAAACCAAAGCGTTAATTTGGTCTTTTTCCCGGTTTGATCATTGAGGTCAAATGCGTGTTCTACCACGGATTCATCTGTCGCGACCTGATATAAAAGTTGAATTTCTTCCTTTGAAAAAAAGTTGGAGACCTGGATAAATCCATCCTGCTTGTAGGCAAGTACTTGTGATTCAGTCAACATAGCAATCGGTTTAGTTGGCTGAATTTATTAATAAAATTAATAGGTTGTATGCGGTGATGTGTTTGTTGGTGTGGGCGATCTTTGGCAAAGCTTAATGCTTTGCCAAAGTTTGAGGCGCTTTTCGCGCCGATTACTACAATCATTTCTTGGAATATAGGTAACCCAACAGAATCGATGCTACGCGTCTCTACATTATTTTAGTTTCTTTGCATTTTCTTCAAATTCACTACTAGGCTTTTGAAACCGTTTGAGAATCTCCTCATTCGAAAGTCCAATCAATTCCTTACTAAGCTTTGTTTTGATTCTTCGAAATGATTTTACACAATGATAGCCTTTGATAGTACCCTCGGATGTTTTCATAAGATTTCTCTAGGAGATTTGATGGTGATGTGAGCCAAACCTCGCTGTGAATTTACGTGATTGTATCCTATGATTCTATTCGAAAATGGGGTATTTGATAACCCTAGGCTTTAGCCTAGGGATTAGACGCGAGGTATCGCGTCTCTACATGGTTTTGGTTTATTAGACGCGAGGTATCGCGTCTCTACGTGGTTGTGGTTTATTAGACGCGAAGTATCGCGTCTCTACACGAGTCCCAAATCTTGCTGTATCACCCCCACCTTCTCCTGCAAAGCAGTAAGGGTCTTGTCGAAATCAGCCGCGGAGGCTAATGGTGCGTTAACAGAAACGTAGAATTTGATCTTCGGTTCCGTGCCCGATGGACGTGCAGAGACTTTCGAGCCGTCTGCCAGGATGAGTTGGATGACGTTGGAGGCTTCGATGCCGCGGCCAACGGCAATAGGTTTTTGAATACCCGTTAACAGATCTGTGGAGATTAAACCCTCGTAGTCCAAAACCGTTACCGGTTTAGAACCCGCCACCGAAGCAGGTACGTTCGAGCGTAAATTGATCATCATTTGCTTGATTTCCTCTGCGCCAACTTTCCCCTTTTTGGTCAAGGAGATTAGTCCTTCGTAGTAGAAATTATTCTCAATGTACATCTCAGCCAAAAAGTCGAACAATGATTTGCCCTGATCTTTCGCGTAAGCCGTTAATTCCGCGATCATGGCACAAGAGGCCACCGCGTCTTTGTCGCGGACAGCATCGCCAATTAAATAGCCGTAAGACTCCTCGCCACCGCCGATGAACTTTTCTTTGCCTTCTAATTCACGAATGACCTGTGCGATGTATTTAAAACCGGTCAAGGTATTGTAGCAATTCACGCCTTTGGACGCACACATTTTATCGATCAAATCCGTGGTCACAATCGTTTTGGCCACAAATTCATTGCCCTTCAAATCCGTTACTTTCAATAAATAATACAGAATCAAACTCGCCATCTGGTTCCCGTTCAAGAGTACCCACTCGCCGTGTTGGTTCTTCACCGCTGCCCCCACGCGATCTGCATCCGGATCTGTCGCAATCACTAAATCCGCATCAATCGCCTTGGCTTTATTCAAGGCCAAAGTCATCGCTTCCTTCTCCTCCGGATTTGGATATACGACGGTTGGGAAATTGCCATTGGGAATAGCTTGCTCTTCCACGACTGTTACGGCCTGAAAACCCAATAGGTCTAATGCTTTTGGCACCAAGGTAATCCCCGTTCCGTGAATAGGAGAGAAGACGATTTTCAAGTCTTTTTGACGCTGAATGACTTCCGGCTTGCGGCAATTCGCCTGGATGGTTTTTAAATACGCGTTATCAATTGACTCATCTAAAATATGCAACAAGGCATCATTGCCCTCAAATTTAATGTCAGCCACCGAGGAAATGGCGTTCACCTCCGCTACGATGTTTTTATCGTGTGGGGCAACGACCTGCGATCCATCCGACCAATAGGCCTTGTAGCCATTGTATTCCTTCGGATTGTGGGATGCGGTGATGACGATGCCGGCTTGGCAGCCCAACTCGCGTACCGTGAACGATAGTTGGGGAGTAGGTCTCAAGGCAGGGAAGAGGTATACCTCGATGCCATTGGCCGTGAAGATATTTGCCGCGATGCGGGTGAATTCTGGGGAATTATTCCGTGAATCGTGTGCGATAGCGACTTTGATTTTTTGGCCCGGAAGGCATTTGTTGAGGTAATTGGCAAAACCTTGCGTAGCCGTACCCACCGTGTATTGGTTCATGCGGTTACAACCCACGCCCATTTCACCACGCATGCCACCCGTCCCAAATTCCAGTGATTTGTAGAAGGAATCCGTCAAAGCGGTTTGTTCGCCGGCCGCGATCAAGGCTTGAATTTGCGTTTTGGTTTCGGCGTCGTACGGTCCGTTTAACCATTGGTCGATGTTTGCTTGGGTTGTTGCGTCAAAAGTCATATCCTAAATTTCTCCGGTAAAAACGTGTTTGGCTGGGCCAATTAAAAATATTTGCGTGTAACCATCCGTGCTGTTTCCTTCGAATTGAATGGCTAATTCACCGCCTAAAGTCTTGATTTGAATGGGGCTGGGCATGCCTTTGGTGGCATTGGATACCAAAGCCGCCGCCGTCACACCCGTTCCGCAGGAATAGGTTTCATCCTCCACACCGCGCTCGTAGGTACGAACGAAGAGGGTTTGGGGATCTAGCTTTTCGGCAAAATTCACATTGGTTCCGTTTTGGCCCTGATAAGCCTCCGAATACCGGATGGCGGCACCGATGTTCTTTACATCCGTGAATTGTACTTGTTGGACGTAACGCACCACATGCGGCGAACCGGTATCGGTAAAATAATCGTCGTCGTGCTGGGCGATGTTCGCCACATCTTGCATCTGCAAGGATATTGTTGCTGAAGTAATATAGGCCAAATGCGGTCCATCCACCGCGATAAAATGGGCTTTTTCTTGTACGATCCCTTGGTCTGCGGCAAAGCGTACCAAACAACGGCCGCCATTCCCGCACATGGATCCGGGCGTACCATCGGAATTATAATAAATCATCCGGAAATCGTAAGCGTCTGCATGTTGCAGAAGCATTAAACCATCTGCCCCTATGCCAAAACGGCGGTTGCAGAGCTGTGCAATCGCTGGGGTATCGAGATTAAATGCCTGATTTCGGTCATCGATGATGATGAAGTCATTTCCGGTTCCTTGGTATTTGTAAAATTGCATGGCCTAATTTAAGAAAAATGTGGCAAGTACCGCGCTTGAATGATGTTATAATGGTGTTTTTCGTGTCCGGCGATCATCCAGGCCAAAGCGCGTGCCGAGATATTCTGTCCATTGGCCGAGCCAATCGCGTTTCCTTGGGTTAGCGTAAAGGATTGAATCAAAGCGATTGTAGCCGCGCGCGTTGTTTTGTATTGGGTTAAAACCTCTTCCGCCGACTGGTTTTCATAGCCCGCCTGATCCATGTATTGATTTTCGTCAAATCCGGGTAGTGATTGCGTTTCCCCACGTGAAATCGCCAAAGCCCGGTAGGCGAATATCCGCTCAGAATCCACCATGTGCCCCAAGAGTTGCTTGAAACTCCACTTGCCCTCGGCATAAGCGTAGTTGGCCTGTTGCTCCGTCAAAGGCTCGTAAATCGCGAGGATTTGCTGGGTTTGTTGGTCTAATACCTCCAACAAATTCGCGTCCGCATCAAATTGCAGGTATTCAGCAAAATAAGGGGCGTTTGGGTATTCGTAGGCAGCTGGGAAATGCATCGTATGGTATTTAAGGTTTGACAAAGGTACAGGGGAAAAGGGAAAAGGGAACGATGTGCGCTGATAAAGTATAGGTAGAAACTGATATTTTATTTCCGGGGTAAGCGTGCAAGTGCTCTGCCAACGCCGTGATTTTCAATCGAATAAAGCGCACTACCTTCGTTAGGCCTATCTTTTTCCTATTTTTTTTCAAAGACCTCTTGCATCCAAGCAGAATTTCCCTAATTTTGTGCCACCAAATACCAAACGGTCCGGTAGTTCAGTTGGTTAGAATACATGCCTGTCACGCATGGGGTCGCGGGTTCGAGTCCCGTCCGGACCGCCAACTTGGTTAAAGCTTCAGAGA
>NZ_JBIIQN010000056.1:0-4349 GCF_044342065.1 Aquirufa sp.
GCCAACGTACAAAAAGGGTACCCCATTTTCTTCCTCGATGACAATCGATGCATCCGAATCATCAACATTATCAAAATACCAAATCGGTTTTAAGGTATTTAGATTCACACAAATCAAATTACCTTGGTTATCGCCCCAATAGCCATAGTTTTTATATACGGCCATACTTGATTCTACTCCTAAACTTGACGCGCTCCTCGACTTTGCCCGGTAAATTAATTTAGAATGCAATTCAAATTTATCGCCGATTAAACGGAATTTATATAACATTCCATTCTCTCCAGGCCAAAAATAGTAATCGTCAACCTTGATTGGAGAACTATCAAATGCACCCCAGCCCCTTAGGGCATCACGATCGATGCCGGATACATATTTAACCAACTTTCCATCAAATACATTAAAAATCCGAAAGCCGAATTCACTATTTGCTTTGACGCCTTGGCCAACAAGTAAGTTTCCTGAAAAATCAGGATCAAACATGGCTGTTCCTTTGATGGGGTTATAGGTATCTAAAGTTGGTCGAATTTTTTTCCCATCATCAAAATTCAAGAAATATATTTTTCCACATAAAGAACTAATTATTACTTCTTTATTGGCCTCTGGTTTATATTTTTTTGCCGAAGCAGGAATACCTGCATAATCCCAATTAATAATTAACGGTTGGCCTGTCCAACCACTTCCACCTCCCCAAACACCAAGATTGGTCTTTTTGCCATTATACTCGGTATCAAATTCCCACTCGGCTTTAATTTCGCTTGGCCTTGCCTTCAACTGACCCTCAGCAACAACATCCCGTGACGAGGCACCTCGAAAAGCTAAAACCCCCTTTTCAGCAGAATATTTGCTTTTAAAAGACTTCATGGATGGGCCAGTTAAGTCAAATACCTTTACCTCATAGGTGAGCGATTCTTGCACACTGTTAAATGAAGAATCAGGTAATAGCTTTTCAATAATAGCTACCTTTTTATTTGCCTTTCCTTTTTCACAAGCAATGGTTACAAATACGATAAAAAGTAAACTAAAAATAAACTTCATTATTTTCTAAATATACTACTGCGTAAAGTCCTAGCAGCATCTTGATTTCCATAACTAGCGGCTTTTTTGAATGCGACTTGCGCTTCATCTTTCTTTTTCAAGGACAGAGAAGTATTTCCTAAATTATTAAAGTAGAGTCCCATGGAAGT
This sequence comes from Aquirufa sp., assembly GCF_044342065.1. Classification (GTDB taxonomy): domain Bacteria; phylum Bacteroidota; class Bacteroidia; order Cytophagales; family Spirosomataceae; genus Aquirufa. The sequence goes on from NZ_JBIIQN010000056.1 coordinate 1,185, forward strand.
TTCATCATCGGATTCTTTTATTCCATAAATAGTTGCTTGTTTAAAATCCAACAGCGCATAATTATCCATATTTAATCTACTATAACAAACGCCCCGTAAATTATATATGTAGCTCTTGGATGAAGTGAAAGCTCCTTGTAAAGCCAATGTAATATCATCAATGGCATCGCTATACCTTTGTAATTCATATTTGCATAAACTGCGTTCGTAATACCAGTCGTATCGAACATCGGCAAATTGGGAAATAATTTGAGAGGCAATATCAATGGCCTCACTCCAATTAGACTGATCCTTATAAATATTAAACTTTAATTCAAGCGCGGTAAATTTAATGGGACCACTCGCAACCTGTAAAGCCTGATCTACATATTTAATAGCATTATAATGATCATTCTCATCAAGGTATGTCTCTGCTATACCAATAAGTGCATTAACATTATTAGGAGAAATCCTCAAGGCTTTCTTAAACTCAATAATTGCCTTTTCATATTCCTTGGAAATTCGTAGAGATACTCCAGATTGAATGGATTTTTGTGCTTCAAATTTTGAAAAATCAATATTTTCATCAGAATACCATACAAATTCAGAGGTGGCATAAATACTTGCATCTTTGTATTGAAATTTGATGTACTCTTTAAATCGTTGAATATAAGAAAAGTCTTTACCAAGTAATTTCTTATTCATAGTGCCATCCAAGGCTAATTCGAAATATTCCCCTTGCCGATTCTTTACTATTAGTTTATCGCTCGAAAGACGCGTATCTATAACGTAATCCTCTAAAATTACTTGACCAACTTTATTCAAAATAACGGGCCTAAACTTTTCTTCAGCAATTTTAATAACACCAACAGCATGACCATGCAAATAGGGGGTCATGTAATCATAGGTAATTGGCACAATAATCTTACCATTTTGATCGATAGCACCGACCTTATTGCCGATATTGACGAGAGCAATTCCATCTGAAAAATCCTTATTAGAATAATGTTTCAAGGGTTGAATATTCAATTCCTCATCAAACGCACGCTCTTCACAAAAAGCTACCAAATAATCCTCTGGCTCTCCATCTTCAGGTTCATATTCGCCCTCATTTATATCGTCTCCCGGTTCAATTTTGAAAATATCTACCCAATCAGCCCCACCAAAATCCTTATCATAGGGAGCTGAAACGTTTTCAAACGAGTCATAAATTGACGCGATTACAATTTTGCCTTCAGTGTTCAAATAACCAATCTTTCCCGAAAGCTTAAAATCAATTAATCCCTCGCTAAAACTACCAACCTCTTCAAATGCTACTGTATTTATTACTCTTCTTTTAGAAACACTATATAAATTAATAGTAGAATTATTTGAATTTGTATATCGAATCAAAGCATAAATATCAATACCAACATACCTAATTACATGTTTATCAAAAGGAATTACAATTCGCCCTAGTGAATCAAGTACTCCTTGTTTTCCTTCTAAATTCTCGGCTATAAAAAAGCCTGAGTTTACTACTTCTATCTGCTTATAAATAGTAGGAATTGCTAATTTACCTTGTTCATTTAGGTAACCATATTTGTCTTTATTCAATACAATCCTAGACTCATAAATATCTGAGTAAGGGGCACTGATGAAATTTCCTGCCGAATTAGCTAAATACCGAATCTTTTTATCCAAGCTGACAATCATTTGATTCTGACCTATCACGAGTAATTCTCGAAATTTATTATCAACGATAACTCTCCCTTTTAAATCCAGTAACCCCATTTTGACCAATTTGCCGCGCTTGATGTAAGAAATAAGTAGGCTGTCTCCTTGTGAATCCAAATCGTCATAAATCGGTTGAACAATGGTTTCTCCCATACGATTCATAACGCCAAATTTACTTCCTAATTGGAAAATGATACCTTTTTTCGCAATTGGAACAAAGCAATCGTAAGTAGCCAACGTAATATTTTCACCAAACTTATTCACAATCCCTTTTTTACCGAAATTAGTAACAATGAACAATTCATTATCCATTGGTTCTATCTTATCATAAAGCGATTCCGAAACAAATGTTCCATTGCTCGCATCATATAACTTATATTTTTGATTCGATGTCAAATAAGGAACTACCAACTTCAAACCATTCATAATCGATTTGGCCTCAGATGCGAATGCACCATCAGGATAGCCGTTTAAAAAGTTTTGAATTGCCTGCAATGAACCATCCTTCGAGGCTTCTATCCAATCAAACTTTTCAATCGAAGCCATGGCTTGCTTAATATTTCCCGAGTCAGGATATTTGTCTACATAGGCCACATACGACTCTCGGGTATTTTCCCCTTTGGCCATCTCCCAATCGAACTTTTCTATAAATGCCAAAGCATCAGCTTTCTTGGTGGATTGCGGATACTTCTCCAAAAACTTTTCAAAAGCATCTCGGGAATTTTCCTTTTTGGCCAAATCCCAATCAAAACCCTCAATGCGTAACAGTGCATCTTTTAGCAAAGTCGATTTAGGATAGTCCTTAACAAACAAAACAAATAACGATCGCTGATTTCCCTGCAATGCAGCCTCCCAATCCAACTTTTCAATAGCTTTTTGAGCACTCAACACCAAATCCGAACCAGCAAACCTCTTGATAAAATCGGCATAGGCCGTTTTCGTATGAATTTCTTGCGCCTCTTGAAAGGCCTTATCCCACATTTTACGCTTAACAATTCCTAGCTTATTCGATTTTGGATATTGACTCAAAAATCGATTGTAAAGTTCAACCGAATTCGCCTGTAAGGCTCCTTGAAAACCGATTGACTCTAAACTGTCTAATGCAATTTTAAACTCTTCTGAATGTGGATACTTTGTAGCAAAAGTTTGATAGGCAACTTCCGTATTCTGTTTTAAAACCTCTTTAAAAGCATACTGATTAAGAAATTTAGACGCAATATTGAAAATTTTACTTTGAGGATATTTCTTTAAAAACCAAAGTAATTGCTCCTCCACATTCCCCACCTTACACAGTTCAAATAATTCGACCTCAACCGAATCAATTAAACCTGGTAAATCATTGCCACAAATTTGTAATTCTTCACATAAGTTATTCTTTTTCTTCTCATCAACTTCTGCTAAAAACAAGGCATTTGCCGACTTCAATAAAGTTAATGACGAATCTTTTGTTACAATTGAAGGAGGGTTTTT
>NZ_JBIIQN010000004.1:0-141576 GCF_044342065.1 Aquirufa sp.
TATTCCCGAAAGTCATAAAACAAAACCCTCGCTCTGATGCAAGGGTTTTTTAGTGTCGTCCCAGCAAGAATCGAACTTGCATCTAAAATTTAGGAAATTCTTGTTTTATCCATTAAACTATGGGACGCTAGTATTATTTCAAATATACAATCCTACTGCACACATTTACTTCACACTTTCTATTTTCTCAGTTCATCAATTTTGCCAAATTCAAACTAGTCCTACATTTCCTCAATTCCAACTTCTCCAAATTGAATAATCCTTTAGGAAACGCTCGTTCCCAACCTGTCGGGATTATTTTTTTTCAAATTTACCGAATTGCAACACACTTCTGCTACACACTTTGGTATTTTTCATTACCCCAATTTTCCAAAATCCAATCCAGTTGTGACTATTGACAATCTTTTCGTCTTAACAATACTGGAACCTTTAGGAAACGCCTATTCTATCCGTTGAACTACAGCGCTAATACTCACCTCTCACTTCTTACTTCTCACCTCTCACCTCTCACCTCTCAATTCTCCGGAACCACCCCATCATTATACCCCATCAAGTGATTGGTATCCAACCAGTTAGGGAATATCTGAAAATGTTTTTCCTTAATAATTTCCATCACCATACCGCGTAATTCACCCAAATTTGAGCGTTGTTCCGCCGATATAAATACGGTTTTGGGTGTATTCGTCTGCCAATGCGATTGCTTCAAGAAGCGCGTCACACGCTCCATTTTTGTTAACTCCGGATTGCCATCTTCATCCACTGCTGCTCCTTCAAAGAAAACATCTTCGACGTTATATAGGTCAATTTTGTTGAAAACCAGGATCGTTGGCTTATCACCCGCGCCCATCTCATTCAAAATCCCTTGTACAACTTCAATTTGTTCTTCAAAATTTGGGTGCGAAATGTCAACGACATGGAGTAAGATATCCGCCTCTCGAACCTCGTCCAACGTAGATTTAAAGGATTCAATCAATAGGGTAGGGAGCTTGCGAATGAATCCTACCGTATCTGTCAATAAAAATGGAATGTTATCCCAAACCACCTTGCGAACCGTAGAGTCCACCGTGGCAAATAATTTATTTTCAGCGAAAACATCCACTTTAGCTAATTTCTGCATGAGCGTCGATTTGCCCACGTTGGTATATCCCACGAGCGAAATACGAACCATGCGGTCCCGGTTCTTCCGCTGGGTCGAAGACTGTTTGTCGATGTTTTCTAATTTATCTTTTAAAAAGGAAATGCGGTCGTTGGCAATCCGACGATCCGTCTCCAATTCTTTTTCACCTGGTCCACGCATTCCCACGCCACCGCGTTGCTTTGAAAGGTGAGACCACATGCGCGTTAACCGCGGCAACATGTATTGATATTGGGCTAGTTCAACCTGGGTTTTGGCCTGAATTGTTTTAGCACGCTGGGCAAAAATATTGAGAATTAATAAACTACGATCTAATACTTTCATCTCTCTGCCCAAGAGTGAGATTTCATATTCGATGTTACGAACCTGTGATGGACTTAAATCATCATCAAAAATGAGCATATCTACATCTTTCGCGATTAGATAAGCAATAATCTCTTCTAATTTCCCCTTACCCACGTAGGTGCGGTTATCAGGTTTAGCTAAGTTTTGTGTGAAACTTGCTAAGGTCAATACACCTGATGTTGAGGCTAAAAAGGCCAACTCCGTTAAATACTCCGACGTTTGTACCGCATTTTGTTTCTGCGTAGTTACAGCCACAAGTACTGCCGTTTCTTTTTCCTCTCCCGTACTATATCCGTTTTCTTCCTTCATAATTTTAAGCTAAAAAAAGCCTTTCCGATTAAGAAAGGCTTTCTTGCTCTGTTTAGTTCCAATTATAAGCCATCAATTAATTTTTGATTTAAGCTCACGTAATCTTCATTTTTTCCAGCTTTCGCTAATTCGATGGATTTTAGGGCAGTAGCTTTAGCGCCAACTTTATCTCCTAATTTGGCTTGAATTTTCGCTTTTAAATGCATGACCCAATAGGCTGAAGGATTAGCTTCAGACGCTTTGGTCACCCAATCCAATGCTTTTTTCAAATCACGACCAGTCTCGTAATAATAAGACGCCGATTCAAAATAAGGTTTGGTATCAACGCTCATTGCCTTCTCAATAGAAGCAGCAATTTTAGCATCAATTTCCGTGGTTACCGGAATGGATACACTTGTTTTTTCCCACATGATTTGAATTTCACATGTATTGGCAATCACTTGGCCCAACTGAATCGTAAATGATTCCACGCTAGAAGCAAGCGAAATGGTAGGTACTGATACTTTTAGCACGTCTTCCTCTGGATGGTAATTGAAAACGCCATTTGTTCCTTTATTGAAAATGATTTCCCAGCTTTTAGCTGAAGGAATGATCATTAATTGGTATGAACCCGCTTTCAGTTCTTTACCCGCAATTTTGACATCTTCGCCAAAAGTCACTTTGGTTGGGTTATTCGCCCCTGCTCTCCATAATTTTCCAAATGGAACAATGTCGCCAAAGATCGTACGTCCTTTAATGATCGGACGCGAATAGACTACTTCGATGAAGGACTGCGAAAAATCTTGTTTGATCGTTTGACCTGGACTTGGTGCTGGCATTTTAATGCCCTGTGCCATTGTTTGCAACGAGATTAAAACGAAGATAAAAACGAATAATTGCTTCATAATTTAGGCTGAAAGTGCTTCGGCTCCACCTACGATCTCAAGAATTTCCTTGGTAATCGCAGCTTGACGTGAGCGGTTATATTCTAATTTTAACGCTTTGATTAATTCACCCGCGTTTTCTGTTGCCTTGTCCATGGCAGTCATTCGAGCGCCATGTTCAGATGAATTGGACTCTAATAATGCTCTGAAAATAGACAACTTAATTGACTTTGGAATTAACTCCGAAATGATTTGCTCCTCCGAAGGTTCAAAGATGTAATCAACGGCACTTGATTTTGCGCCCGTTTCAGCCGCAACCAAGGGTAGTAATTGCTCCGTTTGAATGATTTGCGTGGCTACGTTTTTCGAGTAATTGAACAGTATTTCAACCACATCGAATTGCTTTTCCATAAATGCATTCAACATGAATTCACCGATTTCCCGCACGTTTGAGAAATTCAAACGAGAAAAGATATCCGCATGGGCATCATTGACTTTATAACCACGTCTTGAAAGATATTCACCCCCTTTTTTACCCAGGGATAAAACTTCTACTTGGCCCGCTGCATGTAAACTCGCGTATTTCTCCTGCACCAAAGCCATGGCTGCTTTACCTACGTTGGCATTGAAAGCGCCACAAAGACCACGGTCAGAAGTTACCACGATGATCATAACTCGTTTTACCTCACGCACTTCCGTGAATGGATTTTCCGCAGCAGCATCTGTCCGAGCCGATACTGTGGAAATCATTTCAGCTAATTTGCTTGCGTAAGGGCGCATTTGTTGAATGGCATCCTGTGCACGACGCAACTTAGCTGCCGAAACCATTTTCATGGCTTTCGTGATTTGCTGCGTTGAATTGACAGATACAATTCTATTTCTTACTTCTTTTAAGGAAGCCATAGTAGTCTAAATTTTATGCTTTGTACTTAGCTGCAACTTCATTACCCACACGCTTCAATGTAGCAGTTAGGGTATCATCGTATTTTCCTTGACCTAAAGCCTCTAAAGTAGCTTTTTCCGTCGCGCGCAATACTTGAATGAAATCTTGTTCGAATTCGCGAACTTTTTCTACCGGAACATTATCCAAGTTACCTGTAGTTGCTAAATAAATCATAGCTACCTGCTCTTCTACACGCTGTGGTGCAAATTGAGGTTGCTTTAACATTTCTAGGTTACGACGACCACGGTCAATCGTTAACTTCGTAGATGCATCTAAATCGGAACCAAACTTCGAGAATGCTTCTAATTCACGGAATTGTGCTTGATCCAATTTCAATGTACCCGCCACTTTCTTCATCGATTTGATCTGTGCATTACCACCCACACGTGATACCGAAATACCTACGTTGATCGCTGGACGAATACCCGCATTAAACAAGTTAGTTTCTAAGAAGATTTGACCATCCGTAATCGAAATTACGTTAGTTGGAATATATGCCGAAACGTCACCCGCCTGTGTTTCAATAATTGGAAGAGCTGTTAAGCTACCGCCACCTTTTACAATTCCTTTGATGGAATCAGGTAAATCATTCATGCTACGCGCAATCTCGTCCGAGTTGTTGATTTTCGCCGCACGCTCCAATAAGCGGGAGTGTAAGTAGAAAACGTCTCCTGGATATGCCTCACGTCCTGGTGGACGACGTAATAATAAAGATACTTCACGGTATGCTACCGCTTGCTTCGATAAATCATCGTAAACAACTAAGGCAGGCCGACCGGTATCCCGGAAGAATTCTCCGATCGCAGCTCCTGTAAATGGTGCGTAAAATTGCATCGGTGCAGGATCACCCGCAGATGCAGAAACGATAACTGTATAATCCATCGCGCCAGCTTTACGAAGCGTTTGCTCGATTTGCTTAACAGTGGATGCTTTTTGACCAATGGCTACATAGATACAAAATACCGGCTCGCCTTTGTCGTAAAATTCTCTTTGATTGATGATCGTATCGATACAAACAGCTGTTTTACCAGTTTGACGGTCACCGATTACCAACTCACGCTGGCCACGACCTACTGGAATCATCGCATCGATTGCCTTGATACCTGATTGTAATGGTTCTGTTACCGGTTGACGGAAGATTACACCTGGTGCTTTACGCTCCAATGGCATCTCATATAACTTTCCAGTGATAGGACCATTTCCATCGATAGGCTCACCTAATGTATTCACAACGCGACCTAAAATTCCGTCTCCTACTTGTACAGACGCAATTAAGTTCGTACGCTTTACCGTATCACCCTCTTTAATCTGGCTAGAATCGCCCAAAAGTACAGCTCCTACATTGTCCTCCTCTAAGTTCAAGGCTAAGGCTTTTAAACCGTTTTCAAAAACGATCAATTCACCCGCTTGTACATTGGAAAGGCCATAAATACGAGCCACACCATCACCCACTTGGAGTACAGTGCCTATTTCTTCTAATTCTGTTTGAGTTTTCGCCTGAGATAACTGCTCTCTTAAAATTGCCGAAACCTCATCTGGTCTTACTGATGCCATACTAAAGTTTTATGTTTTTTATTATAAAATTTCGAGTGCAAAATTAGCTAGGAAATTTCAATATTCCCATAACTTTGGTAAAAAATCAGCCTATTTATAAGACTTTTTTTAGATTGTTTTTTTAGCGCAAAAATGACGCCTGTTAAATGCCGTTAATTTTATTGAGCGAGCCGCAATTTTCGTGTATCTTAGGAACTTTATTTTTGAATCAAATCAGATTTTCATGAACTTTTTAAAACCATTGGCATACCTAACAGCCGCCTCTTTACTTACTTTTTCTTCGTTTGCACAAACCAAGCCTAAGGCTCCACTTAAAACCAAACCTAAATTGACCGTTTCCGTAACAAAAGTTCCGGTTAAGCCATTTAACTCCGCTATTGATTCGGTTTCCTATGCCGTAGGTGTTTTGGTTGCTCAAAATTTTAAATCTCAAAAAGTAACCTTGAATCCAGAAATGGTTGCCAAAGGCTTTGCTTCTGTGACATCAGGTGGGAAACTATTAATCAGCGAGCAAGAATGTCAGAGTGTCATGAATAATTTCATGATGAAGAACCAACAAGCCCAAGCGGCTGAGCAAGCAAAACAATATGAGCCAAATCGCGTTGAAGGAGAGAAGTTCTTGGCAGCGAATAAATTGAAAGATTCTGTGATCACGACGGCTTCTGGTTTACAATATAAAGTACTTAAAATGGGGGATGGCCCCAAGCCCTCTGCAGCCGATAAGGTGAAAGTACATTATCATGGAACATTAATCAATGGAGAAATTTTTGATTCTTCAGTGAATCGCGGCGAACCGATTTCTTTCCCTGTGTCAGGCGTGATTCCTGGCTGGGTTGAAGCGCTGCAATTAATGCCCGTTGGGTCTAAATTTAAATTATACATTCCTCAAGAATTAGCTTACGGCATTCGAGGAGGTGGTCAAACGATCAAGCCTTACGCAGCCCTTATTTTTGATGTGGAACTATTAGCGATCGAAAAAGAATAACATGAAAAGGATACTTCCGATTTTAATTCCTTTGTCTTTATTGGTAGTTGTTTTCCTGCACGGGAAAACGCAGGATACCCAGGTAAAGGCAACATATGAGCAAGGTGATTTACAGCCAACGGAAACGCAAAAGAAGGTAGAGCGTTTGGTGTTTGGTATTTTAAGCAATTACCATTATCGGAAGATTCCTGTGAATGATTCCTTATCATCCAAGATTTTTGATGCCTATATCAAAAACCTAGATCCCAATAAAGTCTTCTTTTTAGCAGCTGATGTCGCGGAAATGGAGAAATATAGGCTCACAATCGATGAGCAATTGAATATGGGGGATTTGACATCTGCTTTTCAGATGTATAACCGGTATCAAAAGCGCATGTTAGAGCGCTATGCTTACATCGACCAACTAATGAAGCAACCGGTTGAATTTACCTCGGATGAGACTTATCAGCCTGATCGTGAAAAAGCGCAATGGGCCGAAACGGCTGAGGAGCTAAATAATTATTGGCGCAAAGACTTAAAGCGTCAATTGCTAGATTGGAAAATTGGGGGCAAAGCAGACACAACTGCCATCCGGGAATTGAAAGAGCGGTATGCGCGTTCTGCCAAATACATGGCTCGTACCCGGTCGGAAGATGTTTTTCAAGTATTTATGAACGCCTACACGGAAAGTATCGACCCACACACGTCGTATATGATTCCGAAAGCGGCGCAAGAATTTAACAAGGACATGTCCCAAAGTTTTGAGGGAATCGGAGCCACACTTCGTCTAGAAGGTGATTATGTAACCATTCAGGATTTAATACCTGGTGGTCCAGCGTTCCGTAGTAAATTGATCAATCCCAAAGACCGCATTGTAGGTGTAGCTCAAGGTGACGAAGGCGCGTTTGTTGATGTGATCGGTTGGTTTACCGACGATGCCGTCAAGTTAATTCGGGGTACCAAGGGTACCGTTGTCCGGTTGAAAATTTTAGCAGCGAATGGAGTAACGGGTTCCCCTACTTCGGAGGTACGCATTGTACGTGAGAAAATTAAAATTGAAGAGCAAAAAGCGAAACAAGAGGTATTGAATTTCAAACAGGGAGATAAAAATGTGAAGATTGGTTTGATTACCATTCCCATGTTCTACCGGGATTTCGAGGGAGCGCGTAAGCGTGAGGCTGATTTTAATTCAACAACCTCGGATGTCCGTAAGTTTTTAACGGCTTTTAAGCAATCGGGCGTCGACGGCGTAGTGATTGATTTGCGAAATAATGGGGGAGGCTCCTTAATTGAAGCCGTCGATTTGACGGGTTTATTTATTACGAAAGGACCGGTTGTACAGCGCAAGCAGGCCGACGGTAAGATTTCGCAAGAAGTAGATCGCGATATCGAACAAGTTTATGCCGGTCCATTAGTTATTATGATTAATCGCTTTTCAGCTTCTGCCTCCGAGATTTTTGCCGCTGCCATACAAGATTACAAACGTGGAATCATTGTCGGGGAGCAGTCTTATGGAAAAGGTACGGTTCAATCCGTGGTGGACTTAGATAATTATTTAGGGGATGGGAAGGAGCCGGCGGGCCAACTGAAAATTACGTTGGAGAAGTTTTACCGTGTAAATGGTAGTTCGACGCAGCATAAAGGAGTTAGTCCGGATTTTGCGTTACCATCAGCTTTCTCTGCGGAGGAGTTTGGCGAAAGTTCGCAGCCTAGTGCGTTGCCTTGGGATATGATTGCATCAACGAGCTATCAGCCTACGAACAATGTTGTGCCTGCGGTACTAAGTAAAATGCAAGCGGCGTATGCGACACGTTTAAAAACGAAGCCGGACTTGATCAAGTTGCGGGCCGATTTTGAGCGTTGGAAAAAAATCAAAGAGACCAATTCCATTTCATTGAACATGGAAAAGCGGAAGAAGGAATTGGATGAGCAAAAGAAAAAACCGGATGAGTCTCAGGCGGTGATGGATGCGCTGGGTGGAGCGGATGAGTCGACTGCCGACAAAGACAAGAAGGAGAACGCGGCAGATAAACATGCCAAAGACGCATATTTAAAAGAAACCCAACAAATCCTTGCGGATTGGTTGGCCTTACAACCTAAGTAGATATGTTGGATCTGGCCAACTTGCTAAACTTATCGAAGCCGGTAGTCTTGGAAACGGGGCGCTGGATTCAGTCGGTGGTGAATGACATCGGGCAGGAGGATATTCAATATAAGGGAACGAATGATTTGGTTTCCTATGTGGACCAGACGGCTGAAAAACGGCTAAAAGAGGGCTTGGGAATGGTTTTTCCGGAAGCAGGATTTGTGGCAGAGGAGTCGGCCTCAGATTACAGTGAGGTGGGTGATGGCTACTATTGGGTGATTGATCCGTTAGATGGTACGACAAATTTCTTGCATCGACTGCCTATTTATGCGGTATCTGTGGGCTTAATTTATCAGAAACAGCCGATATTGGGGTTGATTTATGAGCCTAATCGAGATGAATTATTTTACGCTGCGAAGGGAACTGGGGCTTTTTTGAATGATCAATCGATTCATGTTTCAGATCAAAATCAGGTAAGTCGGAGCTTGTTAGCAACAGGTTTTCCGTATTATGATTTTTCTTATCAGGATCAATATTTAGCTTTGCTAAAGGAACTTATGCAAAAAAGTCACGGTTTACGTCGGATGGGTGCTGCAGCGATCGACTTGGCGTATACGGCATGCGGTCGCTTTGAAGGCTTTTTTGAGGCAAATTTAAAACCTTGGGATGTGGCGGCAGGAAAAATTATTATCGAAGAGGCGGGTGGATATGTGACAAATTTTTCGGGTGGGGATGAGGTAATTTTTAGTGGGGAGATTATTGGGGCTGGGCCTATATTTGATGAATTTTTACGCATACTACAATCGAAATGGAAACCGTAATTATTGCGCTGATTTTTGTGGGAGCTTTGGTGTATTTAGGCCGACTGGTTTATCAACAGTTTTGGGGTAAGTCGGCTGGTCAATGTGCCAAAGGCTGTGGGACGTGTGCGGCGATGCCAACTGAAATTAAATGAACGAAAAGGAGATTGGCAAGATTGTTGACTGGCATATTATTCGCCGCATTTACGGCTTTATTCAGCCGTACAAAATTCGTTTTTGGTTTTTAGTTTTATTGATTTTAGGGACAGCTAGTGTTTCGCCGGTGATCCCGTTGATGATTCGATTTACATTAGACAACTATGTGAGTTTGGGTCACATGGCGGAGTTGTTGCAGCAATTTATGCTGATGATTCTTGTCTTATTGGTACAAACTTCCCTTCAATTTTCAACGAGTTATTTAGCGGGCTTTTTAGGCCAAACAGTCATTCGTGATATCCGTGTTCAGTTATATGCTAAAATTGTCCATTTGCGTTTAGCTTTTTTTGACGCCACTCCGATTGGTCGTTTGGTAACTCGTACGGTATCGGACATAGAAACTTTGAACGATGTGTTTTCAGAGGGTTTAGCTTCGATTGCTGGAGATTTGCTTCAATTATTTTTGATTATTGGGGTGATGTTTTATACCGACTGGCGGTTGACTTGCGTGATTTTAGCCACCTTGCCCTTCATGTTTTTCTCGACGTATGTTTTTAAGGAGTATATCAAAAAATCATTTAATGAGGTTCGTTTAGCAGTCGCTAATTTGAATTCCTTTGTACAGGAGCATATTTCTGGGATGATGGTTGTGCAGTTGTTTCATGCGGAGAAGCGTGAGCTGGCCAAATTCAATGTGATTAATCAAGCGCATCGCGATGCGAATATTAAGGGGATTTTGGCTTATTCGGTTTATTTTCCCGTGGCGGATGTGATTTCGGCGGTGGGTTCAGGGTTTGTGGTTTGGATGGCGTCAACTTATATTTTACGTGAGGAGATAACATTAGGGACGCTGACGGCGTTTGTGATGTTCATAAATTTATTTTTCCGTCCGATTCGGATGCTTGCGGATCGGTTTAATACGCTTCAGATGGGGATTGTGTCAACGGAGCGGATTTTGACTTTGTTGGACTCGACGGATTACATCCAAAATAATGGGTCTGTATTGGCCGATGAAGTACGTGGTGAAATTAAATTTAACGAGGTAAGTTTTGCGTACCAAGAGCCTGAATGGGTTGTTAAGCACGTTGATTTTACTGTTCCGGCTGGAAAGACGATGGCGATTGTGGGCGCTACTGGCGCTGGGAAATCGTCCATAATTGGGTTGTTGGCTCGTATGTATGATTGCCAACAAGGCGTCATTGAGATTGATGGGGTTGCTTTGCCGGATTATGAGATTGAAAGTTTGCGGGAGAATATTGCGGTTGTGTTGCAGGATGTGTTTTTGTTTAGTTCATCGATTGCTTATAATATTCATTTGGGTGATGACCGGATAACGCAGGAAAAGATGGAAGAGGCGGCTAGGGCAGTTGGGGTACATGATTTTATCATGAGTTTACCTGGCGGCTACGCCTATGAGGTGATGGAGCGTGGGGCTACTTTGAGTGTGGGCCAGCGTCAGTTGATTTCGTTTGTACGAGCGATGGTGCGCAATCCGAAGATTATTGTGTTGGATGAGGCGACTTCATCGGTGGATTCGGATTCGGAGTTAATGATCCAACAAGCCATAGCAACCTTGATGAAGGGGCGCACAGCGGTGGTAATTGCACATCGATTGTCGACGATTCGGAATGCGAATCAAATTTTGGTGATGGATAAAGGGGAAATTAAAGAGCGGGGAAATCATGAAGAGTTATTGAATCAGGGAGGCTTATATTCGACGCTGTATCATTTACAATTTAGTCGTAATTAATCCTTATCTTTGCGCGCTTATGAAGTTGAAAAATTATTTATTGGTTCTATTAATCGCAGTGATCGGGTTGAGTTCATGCGGTAAGTTTGAGAAATTTAGAAAAAGCGCTAGTGTTCCTTTGAAGTACAAGGCTGCGATGGATTACTACAAGAAGAAGGAATTTGATAAGGCTGGAATTTTATTTGATGAAATTCTACCTGTATTGAAGGGGGATTCGACGCAGGAGTTGGCTACATTTTATCAAGCTTATTGTGACTTCAATTTGAGTAATTATGCGGTTGCGAATTCTCATTTTAAGAAATTTGCCGAAGTTTTTTCGCGTAGTGAATTTGCGGAGGAGGCGATATATATGTCGGCATTCTCCCTCTACAAAGACTCTCCGAATTACAATTTGGACCAAACAGGGACTTTGGCAGCCATTAATGAGTTGCAGGGTTATTTGAATAATTATCCGGAGACAAAGTACAAGGATGAGTGTACGCAGATGATTAAGGATTTGCGTAAGAAGTTGGAGCGGAAAGCGTATGAGAAGGCGAAGTTGTACTATAAGACATCGCCGTTTAATATTTTGTCGTTGAAGTCTTCGGTTATTGAGATAACGAATTTCCAACGTGATTTTCCGGATTCGGATTACAGTGAAGAAATCGCGTATTTAAAGGTCGTTTCGCAATTTGATTTGGCGGAGAGTACGATTGAGTCGAGGCAGCGGGAGCGTTATGGAGATGCAGTAAAATTCTATTTAGAATTAATTGATAAATATCCTAGTAGTGCTTATTTGAAGTTATCTGAAAAGATGTACACGACTAGTTTGAAGGAAGTGGCTCGTTTGACGGCTGTGGAGGCGGAGCAGAAAGCTTTGCAGGAGAAAAAGCAGTCGAACACGTCGAAGGTGACGACGAGTCCACAATAGTTTTATTCGAAAAAATACTTTATTTTTGCAACCTTAATTTAAAATTAACGAGATGTCTAAGATCCAAACAAATCCATCCATCATTACGCGTGATGTAGATAAAATTGCTATTAAGACGGGGAATACGTATGAGTCAATTTCGATTATTGGCCAGCGTGCGCGTCAAATTTCAAGCAAAATGAAA
Organism: Aquirufa sp.; assembly: GCF_044342065.1. GTDB lineage: Bacteria > Bacteroidota > Bacteroidia > Cytophagales > Spirosomataceae > Aquirufa. The sequence continues at coordinate 12,000 of NZ_JBIIQN010000004.1, forward strand.
GAGGAATTGTCTGGCAAATTGTCGGAGTTTGCTTCTTCGGTTGATAACTTGGAAGAGATTTTCGAGAACCGTGAGCAGATCGAAATTTCAAAATATTATGAGCGTATGCCTAAACCAAGCGCTTTGGCGATTGATGAGTTTTTGGCAGACAAGATTGATTATAGAGCACGCGAGGAATCTACAGACGGAAACTAATTTTTCTTCGTTTGATTTCAATATGAAATCTTTTCGCGCCCTTCTAGTAAGTATTATATGCTTGAGTTCTTGGGTGCTTAGCGCCCAAGAACTACAAGTTTCTGTTACCATCAATACCGAGCAAATTCAGCTCGACCAACAACGCGGCACATCTCAAATTTACACGGAGCTGCAGCGTACCATCCAAGAATTTTTATCGAGTAGACGCTGGTCAAATGACATTTTTTCTCCCGAGGAAAAGGTTAAGGTTAATCTTAATTTATTGTTGACCAAGGCGAGTTCACAAGGAGATTTCGAGGCAAATGCTCGTTTACAAGTGTTGCGACCTGTTTTTGGCACTTCGTATGAGACGGTGATTTTGAATGTCATCGATAAGAATTTTAATTTCAAATACCTGACAGGTACGCCAATAACCTATAACGATAATAGTTATATGGATAATTTCAGTTCGATGTTGGCCTATTACGCGAATCTATCCCTGGCCTATCATTACGATTCGATGGGTTTACGTGGCGGTGATTTTTTTGTTCAGAAGTTGACAAATTTAACCAACCTCGCCCAAAACTCAGGTTCTGGCTGGGGAACCATGAATGATATACGATCGCGGGTTGCGATTGCGGAAGGTTTGCTGAACCAACAAATGCAAGGCTTGCGTGAGGTTTATTATACGTACCATCGCATTCATTTAGATGCGTTTAAGGATAAGCCCGATGATGCGCGGAAAGGGATTTTAGAATTGTTAATGCAGATTCGTCAGATTAATCAAGTTCGGCCGGGTGCCGCTTCCATTCGCGTGTTTTTCGATTCCAAATCGGATGAGATTTTTTCTATTATGGATGAAGCGTCGCCTTCTGAGCGGCAGCAGGCCTTTGCTTATTTGAGTTTATTGGATCCGATTCGTACGGAAATGTATCGGAAACTGATTCGATAGAATATCAGTTTTTTACTCCCAAAAAATCTTTTTCCCCCTTACCTTTGGCAATCCTCCAAGGTTTGCCAAAGGTAGGTGGTAATCAGTTATTTGATCTCGAAAATCATGACCGTTTCGGTCTTATCACTTACCTTAAATCGGTTGTCAATTCGCTGCCCAACTATCCAGGCAACGGAACCTTTACTAAGTAATAAGTTTGTCGTCTTTTTCAAATTCACCGGCACCTTTTTGTCCGTTAAAAAATCCGAAATCAATTTTTTGCTATTCATACCGAGTGGGCAGAACCAATCGCCTTCCTGCGCCTTGCGGATCTCCAACGGAAAAGTCAGGCTATCTGCGTCTAAACACGCAATATTCGGATCGGTGGGCACTTTGAAATCAGGTGTTTTTTCTTCCACATAAATGTGCAGCATTTTATTCCCTACTTGAATATCTTCGTCCTCTTCTTGAATGAGAATCGGCTTAAATTCGGATTGATCTTTTGGACTGATCACCCATTGCGCCCGATCTATGTTCAAGGTAAACAAAGGTGATTCGAAAATCTTGCCTACTTTGTCGGCAGGGTGCTGAATAATTTGCTCGATTTGATCTGGATGAAAATGTAAGCCTTGCAACCAGCGTTGCTGCATAACTTTTTCTTTGGAGCTTAATTCGGCTAATTTGACGAACTGATTATTGGAGGTATCTGTGGTACAATTAGTAGATTTCCAGGCGTCAAATTCATCTGAAATCCAATCTTCGACAGCTCGAATGCGCGCACTCGTTTGGGCCAAGGTCTGATCGAATGATGGATTCATTTCCTGAAACTTGGGAACGATTTCGTGACGAATGAAATTGCGTTGGTACTTCGTGGATTCGTTGGACGAATCCTCCCGCCAAGCCATCCGATTCGCAACTACCAAATCAAAAATTTGCTCTTGTGTGGCAAAGGCCAAAGGACGAATCACGTGCCCATTTTTAAGGGGTATGCCGTGAAAACCAGCTAATCCACTGCCGCGTGTCAGGTTTATGAGTACCGTTTCTGCGCTATCCATCAGGTGGTGCGCCGTAGCGATGTATGAATATCCTTCTTGTTGTCTAATTTCTTCGAACCAATTGTAACGCAATAAGCGCGCGGCCATTTGGGTCGAAATCTTTTCTTTTTCTGCGAAGGCTTTTGTATCAAAAACGATGGAATGATAGGGGACTTTCAGGGTTTTGGCAAACTTTTTGACGAACACCTCATCCGCAATTGACTCCTCGCCGCGCAAGCTGAAATTCACGTGAGCTATGCCAAAATTAAATTTGGCTTGGGCAAATAATTTAGCCAAAACCATGGAATCAATCCCGCCACTTACGGTCACAAGGATTTTATCTTCCGGTTTAAATAAATTCTCTTTTTGGATAAATTGGATGAAATCTTCCAGCATAAAATTGGTAAATTGCGCGTTCAAACTTTACTATGCGGCAAAGATACCGAATATTCCTGCTTTTCTTGTTGGTGTTCCCTGCAATCCTGCAGGCGCAAAGTCAATTGGAAGTCATTCGGGCGGATAGTTTGAATGGGGTCCAACAAGAATTAATTATGCGCAAAACCTTAATTGGTCGTGTGCAATTGCGTCAAGGAACGACCTTGTTAAGTTGCGATCAAGCGGTTTTAAATAGCACAACCAATAATGTTGAGGCGTATGGTCACGTTAAAATTGTGCAAGCGGATACCGTGACGATACTTGGCGATACGGCGATTTATAATGGCGATAGCCGACAAGCCTTTATCACTGGGCGCGTGAAGTTGGATGATCATACCATTATTTTAACGACCAACAAACTGGATTATGATATGAATTCGCGTATGGCGATTTATCATACGGGGGCGAAGATTATTGACAAGAAATCTACGTTGACAAGTCGCGAAGGCTTCTATAATACGGTGACGAAAAACTTCTTATTTAAGGAAAAGGTCCGTGTCGTTGACAAAGAAGGCGGGCTCGTACGAGCTGATTCTTTGCGCTATAACACCACTTCCAAAGAGGCCTATTTCATTTGTCCTACGGAGATAATTACCCAAAAAGATACGGTTTTGACGACAGCTGGTTTTTATAATACGCAAACTAAAGTCTCCAATTTTACCGGTCGGTCTACCGCGCGTACTGCCGAATATATTTTATCGGCTGATACACTTTTCTATGATAGTCCCACGCAGATTGGGGTGGCACGCGGAAATGTGGAGTTTTTGAGTCAAAAAGAAAAGGTGATTTTGACGGGGGATCATGGGCGTTATGCGGGGAAGTCGGGTGTGACCCGTGTGTTTGGCCATGCGCTAATGAAGAATATTTTGGAGAAAGACACCTTGTTTTTGACGGCGGACACCTTGGTGTCCATCAACATACAGAAAGATTCGATCCGGAAATTATTTGCCTATAAAAACGTCTTGATTTATAAATCGGATCTCTCCGGGAAGTGCGATTCTCTGGGTTACGATGTGAAGGATTCAACCATTCATTTTTACCAAAAGCCGATTCTTTGGGCCAATGGCTCGCAGATGCAAGCGGATTCCATGTCATTATTTATGACGAACCAAAAGCTGCGCGAGATGCGCTTGCGCGGACATTCCTTTATCATTACCAAAGACTCTGTGGCTCATTATAATCAAATTAAAGGCCGAAAAGTCTGGGTGCATTTTGCTGATGATTCTAAATTGAAGCGCGTGCAAGTGGATGGAAATGGAGAAAGTGTTTATTATGTGATGGACGACAAACAAGTCACCACTGGACTAAATCGCGTTGAATGCAGCCGAATGAACATTTTTTTCGATGATAATAAAGTGAAACGGATTGCCTTTATTACGAAGCCTGAAGCCAAATTTGCGCCTCCTAAAGAGTGGAAAGAGGAACTCGAATATTTAGATGGGTTCAACTGGCGTGCGAAAGAAATTATTACCTTGCCGATGGTCTTGGATCGGGTTCGTACTGTTAAAAAACCTTAAAATTTGGCCTTTTATCCTGTAAATGGCCTGTTTGGCCTTTTCCTTGTTTGCATTGCAATAAAGTATCCCTATTTTCGTTTTAGAAATTCTACGATGAACAAACGCTTTTTACTTTTAGGGTTATTGGTGCTAGGTCTTTTGACCGCAGCTAAGCCTGCACAGGCGCAAGTAGCTAAGTCAGGTGAGAATTATTTATTTGTCAATGATCGTGTTCAAGTTTCTCATTTATATCCCAACCCGGCCGTTGATTATGCGGAAATTGATTTTCAGATCAATGCGGGTGTGCAAGATGTTAAGCTTACCTTCTACAATATTTTAGGTCAAGAAATAAAAGAAATTACCTTAGAACGTGATCAGCGTTCCGCACGAATTCCGATGCGTGATTTTAATAACGGTATGTATATGTACCAATTGACGATCGATGGTCGATCCGTCGCCACCAAGAAATTAATTGTTCGTAAGGGTATGTAAATAAAAAATCCCTGGTCTTTCGGCCAGGGATTTTTTATTGTAGAGACGCAATACTTTGCGTCTTTTTATTGTAGACGCGAGGTATCGCGTCTCTACTTTTTTAGACGCGAGGTATCGCGTCTCTACATTTTATTGCTTGGCGATTGTGCGCTTAATAAACGCTGTCAAATCAGCACCTGTCAATAAATTCTGCGACAAGAGCGCCAAATCCGAGATTTGCTTCGCTAACGCTTTTTGCTCATCCTCCGAAGTAAGCTCAGCTAATTTGCTGATCAACGGGTGATTCGCATTCACCGTGATGTTGTAAGTCGTAGGCATCGCACCAAACATGCTCATACCGCCACCGCCATTCTTCGACATTTCACTCATGCGGCGCATGAATTCATTTTGCGTTACAATTGCAGGCAATTCGTCTGGTGACATCGCTTCCACCGCCACGACTTTTTGTTTGTCATTTAAGGTTTCTTCGAAAACCTTTTTTACGGATTCTTTTTGCGCATCACTCAGAATTGCTTCCAGATTGATACCGGTGTCGATCAACTTTTCAATGCGGTCAGCGTCCACACGTTTCCACTGTGTTTTTTCCAATTTGGCCTCCATCCCTTGAATAAAATGGCTGTCAATCAAGGAATCTAAACGGATTATAGAATAGCCTTTTTGAGTGGCGGATTGAATAAAGGCATCTTGTTGCTGAACATCTGTCGTATATAAATACACTTTATTGCCGTCTTTGTCGGTCTGCGCCGCTTGAACCTCCTCCGCATATTCATCCAGCGTGAAATATTTTCCAGCCATATCTTGCACCAAACAGAAATCTTTGGCTTTCTCCATGAATTTCTCGTCGGAAATCATACCGTATTTGATAAATAGGCCAATATTGGCAAATTTCTCCTCAAACGCCGTACGATCCGACTTGAATAATTCGGCCAATTTATCTGCTACTTTCTTCGTGATGTACGAGTTGATTTTCTTCACATTCGAATCCGCCTGTAAGAATGAACGCGATACGTTCAACGGAATATCGGGTGAGTCGATGACCCCATGCAACAACATTAAGAATTCAGGAACGATGTCTTTGACTTCGTCGGTGATGAATACTTGCCGACTGTACAACTGGATCTTCTCCCGCTGCAATTGCATCTCGTTCTTCACTTTCGGGAAGTACAAAATACCCGTTAAATTAAAGGGATAATCAACGTTCAAATGGATCCAGAATAACGGTTTTTCTTGCATTGGGTACAATTCATCATAGAATTGTAAGTAATCTTCATCCGTTAAATCAGCGGGTGATTTGGTCCAAATCGGACTTGGGTTGTTGATGATTTTCTCTTGAAACTCAATCGGCATAGGCAAAAACTTGCCGTACTTATCTAAAATTGATTTCAATCGGTACTCCTCTAAAAACTCTTCTGAATCTTCCGCAATGTGCAAGATGATGTCCGTTCCGCGCGTCTTCTTTTTCGCAGATGCGATGGAATATTCGGTGGAACCGTCGCAAATCCAACGCGCCGCCTCGGCACCATCTTGATACGATTTTGATATAATTTCAACTTCTTTTGAAACCATAAATGCGGAATAGAAGCCTAAGCCAAAATGACCGATGATTCCTTTGTCATCACCCTGGTCCTTGTATTTTTCCACAAATTCTGTGGCGCCAGAGAACGCAATTTGATTGATGTATTTTTTAATTTCTTCGGCCGTCATTCCGATTCCATTATCTGAAATCGTGATTGTCTTCTTGTCTTTATCGAAGCTTACCTTAACTTTTAACTCACCCAATTCACCATTGAATTCACCAATAGAACTCAAGCGTTTGATTTTTTGGGTGGCGTCTACTGCGTTGGAAACCAACTCACGAAGGAAAATCTCGTGGTCCGAATAGAGAAATTTTTTGATGATGGGAAAAATATTCTCGGTGTGAATGGAGATGTTACCTGTTTCTTTCATGTTTAATTGAGATTAAAAATCATAAATTTGAATATCGTTGGTATCAAATGCCACTCCATATCTAATTGAAGTGTCATATTGTCAGATTTTATGAAAAAATTACTTCTGTTGCTTTTGATTGGGCAGGTGGCATTAGGCCAACAAGAGTCCCTTCGGATGGTCTACCCTTTCATTCCACTTGGGATTAATCCGGCGGAAGCTGGGCATAAAGGAGTAGCGTCAATCACTGGAATTTATCGTAAGAAGCCCTTGTTCCAGCAAAATTTTGGTGGTTCCTCTCAGCAATTTTTTAGTTTTGATATGCCCATCGCCGATGGAAAAGGAGGTTTTGGATTTTTAGCATATAACATCGATCAATCCTATCGATTACCCCAGGGTGGGCTGGCGGCTAATTTAGGTTTGTCCGCCGTAGGATCTTACGCCAAGGAATGGGGAAGGGGCCATAGCTTGCGTTTTGGAGCGCAGGTAGGTGTTGATCAATATCCGATTTTGGATAGAACGGGTACCGCGGTTTTACGTGGCAGTTTCGGTTTGGGGGTCATTTATGCACACGATCAATTGATGGTAGGATTAAGTAAACCTACACTTGAGGCGCCAACTTATCTTCGAGCTACTTATCTTTTGCATTTGGATGATTCATTTGTCACCAAATTCGGTTCATTAGTGCGAGTTTCCGGAAACGATACTAAAATCGATGGACATGCCACAGTATGGTGGCATGAAAAAGTAGGTTTGGGCCTTTGGTATCAAGGAACTGGGTCAGAATTTGGAGATGCTGCCCTATTAGTAAGTTCGGAAGTTGCTTTGGGAAGAAATTTTCGCGTAGGATATGCATATGATTTATTAGGTAAAAATATAGCCATAAGTGCACAAACCAGTTCTGGTGTTGCGTCTGGATTTCATCAAATTTTTCTGCGTTATGAAGTTGATTTAGGTAATGGTAGGATTGCTGAATTTCGACCTTAAGGGAATAGGTGTTTTTTTTGACTTTGGAAGGATATTGTTGGAATAAATAAAGATTTATTTAACTCACACATAAATAGGATTTTTTCCAAAGAAATTTGTGCACTTGTGTAACATAAAAACCTATGGATTGTTGGGTTTTATTGCCGAGAGTGTATTAAATTGCGTGGATTTTTTTCGCGAGAATTAAATTTACCTAAACCAAAACAATAACGTTTGAAACTTTTTCTAGTCAACGGCTAGAATTTTACATTATGGATCCATTTTCCTACGTAGCAAATGCAGATACGCAAGTCATTGCCGACTTGTATGAAGCCTATAAACAAGACCCTAATTCCGTAGATAGCTCCTGGAGAGATTTCTTCAAGGGTTTCGATTTTTCACAAACCTGGTTAGGGGAAGGTTCGCCAGTAGGTGCCGTTTCAGCTGATTCAGGTCACGTGCAAAAAGAGATGGCCGTGATTTCATTAATCAAGGCTTTTCGTTCGCGCGGACACTTGCTGTCAAAAACCAATCCCGTGCGTGAGCGAAAGGATCGTCAGCCGCGTTTGGGATTAACCGATTATGCGCTATCTGATGCGGATTTAGATACTGTTTTCCAAGCGGGAACCTTTTTAGGCATTGGTCCAGCCACGTTGCGTCAAATCCAAGATGCCTTGTACAAAATTTATGCGGGAACCATCGGTTTTGAATATTCATACATCCGTGAGGTAGCAACGAAAGAATGGTTACGCAACAAGATTGAAAAGGAAGCGTTGGCATTCAATCCTTCTATTGAAAAGAAAAAACATATCCTGGAGAAATTAAACGAAGCAGTCGTTTTCGAAAATTTCTTGGGTACCAAATATTTAGGCCAAAAGCGCTTCGGACTTGAAGGTGGTGAATCTACTATCCCAGGTTTGGATGCGATTATTAATACTTCTGCCGATCTAGGTGTGAAAGAAGCCATGATCGGTATGGCGCACCGCGGTCGTTTGAATGTACTGGCCAACATCATGCACAAATCGTACGAATCAATCTTTGATGGTTTCGAAGGAAATGTGCCTGACGAGATTCATGGTGATGGTGACGTAAAATACCATTTAGGGTATTCATCTAAGCATATTTCACCAAACGGTAGCGAAATTTCATTGAAATTAGCGCCCAATCCATCCCATTTAGAGGCTGTAAATCCTCTAGTAGAAGGCTTCTGCCGCGCAACGGCCGATGCACATTACGCCGGGGATACCTCAAAAGTGTTGCCGATTTTGATTCACGGAGATGCCGCGGTAGCCGGACAAGGTATCGTGTATGAAGTGACCCAAATGGCGAAATTGAAAGGTTATTCAACGGGTGGAACAATCCACTTTGTGATTAACAACCAAGTAGGATTTACGACCGATTTTGAAGATGCACGTTCTGCTATCTACTGCACAGATGTGGCGAAGATTATTGACGCACCGGTATTCCACGTAAATGGAGATGATCCAGAAGCGGTGGTTTTTGTATCGCGTATCGCTGCTGAATTCCGTCAGGAATTTGGTCGTGACGTATTCGTCGATATGGTTTGTTACCGTCGGAATGGACACAACGAGTCAGATGAGCCGCGTTTCACGCAGCCTACGTTGTATGCCAACATAACCAATCACCCAAATCCGCGTGAGATTTATACACAGAAATTAATCAAGCAAGGTGAAATTGCTGCGAAATTAGCTGAGCAAATGGATGCTGAATTCAAGGCAGAGTTACAAGCGCGTTTGGATTTGGTGAAACAAAAAGTTCGCCCTCCATACATTCCGTTGAAATTAGATAATGCCTGGTCGGCATTGCGCTACTCAACCGAAAAAGACTTCGATAAATCTCCTAAAACGGCCATTTCTCAAGCGGTAGTGGATCAGGTAGCCAAAGCAATTACGACGTTGCCCAAAGGTTTTGTCGCCTTGAAGCAAATTGAAAAAGTAATTGCCGACCGCAAAGTATACTTCGAAAAAGGTGAATTAAACTGGGCTACGGCTGAGTTATTAGCATACGGTTCATTGTTAGTAGAAGGGAAAGCGGTTCGTTTATCAGGTCAAGATGTTCAAAGAGGGACGTTTTCTCACCGCCATGCGGTATTGCACGATGCCAACACCAATGAAAATTATAGTTCGTTAAATCATATTTCCGACAAGCAGGAAGAAGCACAAATCCATAATTCATTACTGTCAGAATATGGCGTCTTAGGATATGAATTCGGCTATGCTTTAGCGAATCCCAATGCCCTCGTTATTTGGGAGGCGCAGTTTGGTGATTTTGCCAATGGTGCGCAGACGATGATAGATCAGTTTGTTTCTTCACACGAATCGAAGTGGGGGACACAAAATGGCTTAGTGATGTTGTTGCCACACGGTTACGAGGGTCAAGGACCGGAGCACTCGAATGCCCGTCCAGAGCGTTTCTTGCAATTAGCTGCGGAGAATAATATGGTGATTGCGAATTTGACAACGCCGGCGAATATATTCCATGCGTTGCGCCGTCAATTAACGTGGGAGTTCCGCAAGCCGCTTGTGGTGATGTCACCTAAGTCAATTTTCCGTCATCCGAAGGTCGTTTCGAAATTGGATGCCTTTACCAAAGGTTCCTTCCAAGAAGTGATTGGCGATGATTACGCAGATAAAGCGAAGGTAAAACGTGTGTTGATCTGTTCAGGAAAAGTATATTTTGACTTATTAGATCGTCAAGAAAAAGATAAGCGTAAGGATGTGGCGATTATCCGTTTGGAGCAATTACACCCATTCCCAACGAAGCAAGTGGAAGCGGAATTGGCAAAATACAAATCGGCAGAAATTTTCTACGTGCAAGAAGAACCGGAAAACATGGGCTATTGGTCGTATGTGATTCGTGAGTTTGGTTGGTCACGTTTTGCCAAATTAGTTGCACGTAAGAAATCGGCCTCACCGGCGACTGGATTCTTGAAGGTGCATGGAGAGGAGCAGGCAGCATTGATAAATAGAGCATTTGAATAATCGAATATTATGGCTATAGAAATGAAAGTGCCCGCGGTGGGCGAGTCAATCACGGAAGTAACGGTTGCCACTTGGAACAAAAAAGAAGGCGATCACGTGAAATTGGATGAGGTGTTGTGCGAACTAGAGTCGGACAAAGCCACATTTGAATTGCCAGCTGAGGCTGAAGGTATTTTGCACATTGTGGCAAAAGAAGGCGATGTTTTGCCGATCGGAGCAGTTATTTGCACGATTGAGGCAGGCGGTGCGACCGCATCGGTTACGGTAGCAGACGCCGCTCCAGCAGCAGTTGCAGCTCCTGCACCCGCAGCAGCGCCGGCTCCTGCAGCAGGTCCATCGACCGTGTTGGAAGTTAAAGTTCCCGCAGTAGGAGAGTCAATTTCAGAAGTAACCGTTTCGGTTTGGAATAAGAAAACAGGTGATGTTGTTTCCTTGGACGAAGTTCTTTGCGAACTAGAGTCGGATAAAGCGACTTTCGAATTACCAGCTGAATCAGCAGGTGTATTAGAAATTATTGCCCAACCAGGTTCTGTGGTACCTATCGGAGGCTTGTTGGCCAAAATCACCGTAGGTGGTTCCGTGGCAGCAGCACCAGCGGCGGCCCCAGCACCAGCAGCAGCGGCCCCAGCAGCGGCAGCTTCTTCCGATGCAACGTATGCAGCTGGTCATCCATCTCCAGCGGCAGCCAAAATATTAGATGAAAAAGGAATTGCGGCAGCTTCGGTTGCGGGTTCAGGTGTAGGCGGACGTATCACGAAAGAAGATGCGATGGCAGCTTCGAAGCCAGCGGCGGCTGCACCAACAGCGGCTTCGGCTTCTGCACCAGCAGTAGCACAAGGCGGAACGCGTCGTGAGAAAATGAGTTCATTGCGTAAAACAGTTGCCCGTCGTTTGGTAGCTGTGAAAAATGAGACGGCGATGTTGACAACCTTCAACGAGGTAGACATGAAGCCGGTCATGGATTTACGTGGCAAATACAAAGATAAATTCAAGGAGAAACATGGCGTGGGCTTAGGCTTTATGTCCTTCTTCACGAAAGCGGTTTGCGTTGCTTTGAAGGAATATCCTTCGGTGAATGCGAAGATCGATGGAGATGAAATCGTGTTCCATGATTATTGCGATATTTCGATTGCGGTTTCTGCACCAAAAGGTTTAGTGGTACCTGTGATTCGTTCGGCAGAGAACTTGTCATTAGCGGGCATTGAATCTGAAGTGGTTCGTTTGGCAGGAAAAGCACGTGAGAATAAATTGAGTTTGGAAGAAATGAGTGGCGGAACCTTTACGATCACGAATGGTGGGGTATTTGGTTCGATGCTTTCTACGCCAATCATCAATGCACCACAAGTAGCGATCTTAGGTATGCACAATATTGTGGAGCGCCCAGTGGTTGTTGACGGTCAAATCGTTATTCGTCCGATCATGTATTTGGCATTATCGTATGATCACCGCATCATCGATGGCCGGGAGTCGGTGAGTTTCTTAGTTCGCCTAAAGCAACTATTAGAGGATCCAGCTCGTTTATTATTAGATATTTAATGACTAGAATAGGCCTTGCGGGGCCTATTCGCTTTCAATCGCCTTATGCAAGAATTTGACGTTGTCGTAATTGGTTCGGGTCCTGGTGGATATGTTTCGGCTATCCGTTCGGCCCAATTGGGTTTCAAAGTGGCTATCGTGGAGAAATATGCCGTGATGGGTGGAACGTGTTTGAACGTAGGATGTATTCCTTCGAAAGCATTGTTGGACTCTTCGGAGCATTACCACAATGCGGTCCATACCTTCCAAGATCATGGAATCGATATTTCAAAGCCAAAGGTCAATATGGACCAAATGATCAAGCGCAAAGCGGGTGTGGTTTCGAATTTGAACGCTGGTATTGCGTATTTGATGAAGAAAAACAAGATCACTACCTTCCACGGTTTGGGATCATTTGATTCAGCGAAAACAGTTAAAGTGACCAAAGAAGATGGTTCTTCGGAGGTGATTTCGGGAAAGAATATTGTGATTGCGACGGGATCTAAGCCAACGGTCCTTCCATTCATTCCAGTAGATAAGGATCGTATTATTACGTCGACGGAAGCCTTGAAAATGAAGGAAGTTCCTAAGCACTTAATCGTGATCGGAGCGGGGGTAATCGGCGCTGAATTAGGTTCTGTTTATGCACGTTTAGGTTCGAAAGTGTCGTTTGTTGAGTTTGCAGATAGCATGATCGCAACAATGGATAAGACAATGGGCAAGGAATTGCAAAAGTCGATTGCCAAATTAGGCGCTGATTTTTACTTGTCACATAAAGTAACGGGTGCATCGGTGAAGGGGAAAGAGGTTACCGTGAAAGCACAAGATGCATCGGGTAAGGAAGTAGAGATTAAAGGAGATTATTGTTTGGTGTGTATCGGTCGCCGACCGTATACGGATGGATTGAACTTGGCAGCGGCGGGATTAACTGCCGATGAGCGTGGCCGGATCGCGGTAGATGAACATACGCTTCAAACATCAGTTCCAGGAATTTATGCAATTGGTGACGTGGTTCGTGGAGCGATGCTTGCACATAAAGCTGAGGAAGAAGGAACTTTAGTAGCAGAAGTTATTGCGGGCCAAAAGCCGCATATCAATTATAATTTAATTCCAGGCGTTGTTTACACCTGGCCAGAAGTGGCTTCGGTAGGGAAGACGGAACAAGAATTAAAAGCGGCTGGTATCGCTTACAAAGAAGGTTCATTCCCGTTCAAGGCTTTGGGTCGTTCGATTGCATCGGGAGATGTGGATGGTTTGGCGAAGGTGTTGGCAGATGCAACGACCGATGAGATTTTAGGTGTTCACATCATCGGTGCTCGTGCGGCGGATATTATCGCGGAAGCGGTTGTTGCGATGGAATACCGTGCATCAGCGGAAGATGTGGCGCGTATGTCACACGCTCACCCGACGTACACGGAAGCGTTGAAAGAGGCTTGCTTGGCCGCTACGGCTAAAAGGTCAATACATTCTTAGACGTCAGCCACTGGACGTTAGACTTTAGATATAACAAAAAAGACGCGAATGATGCGTCTTTTTTGTTATTGTAGAGACGAGATACTTCGCGTCTTTTTCGTTTGTGATTTAAGACGCGAGGTATCGCGTCTCTACAGATTTCGTCCAACGTCTAGCGTCCAACGTCTAACGTCTAATTTTTATTCCACCGTAAGTGTTTCTAAATCAATCGTTTTCGCCCGGGCATAAAAACGCCAGGAAAGCAAGACCGAGGAGCATAGCAAACTAGCCGTTAATCCCATCCAGATGCCCACGGCACCTACGCCCTGATAAATACCGACGTAGTAGGAGAGTGGAATGCCGATTCCCCAGTAAGAGAAAATTGTGATACCCGTGGGGATATTCACATCCTGAAGACCACGAAGTAAACCTAGAGAAACGGCTTGAATGCCGTCAAATAGCTGAAAAATTGCGCCCCAAACGACCAGTGTCACTGCGATTGCGATCACCGATGGTTCTTGGGTATAGCCTCGCACTAAAATATCCTTTCCGAAGAAAAAGACCAACGCACAAACACCCATGAATACAATGGATAATACCAGCGCCGCATTACCTGAGGTAAATATACCAGGTCGATTTCGCTCGCCTATGTCTGCGCCAACTAATATTCCTCCCGCCGCTGCGATGCCGGTAGCCATCATGTAAGTTAAAGAGGCCATATTGATGGCCACAATATGTGCCGCCTGCGCTGTCACTGAAATCCAGCCCATCATGACCACGGCCATACCGAAGGTTGCAATCTCAAAAAATCCCTGCATTCCGGATGGAATACCGATTTTCAAAATAGTTTTTTCGAGGACATTGGCCTCAGCATGTACATGCTTTTTAGCCAGATACTTGCTGAAATCAGCGATTTTAAAAATATAAATAGCCAAAGAGCTAGTCATTAAAATACGCGCAAGTAAGGTGGCAATCCCAGCCCCAAACAATCCCATGGCAGGAATTGGGCCAAGGCCATTGATGAAAATATGATTGAAGATAACATTGAAAATCAATGCACCCAATGTGATGTACATCGCCACCGAGGTTTTTTGTAAACCATCCGTAAAACTTTTTAAGGCTGAAAATAAAAAGATGGGTAAAACCGAAATGGCAATTAATGCTAAATAGGGAAGAGTCAAGGCTTTATTGGCCGCCGTCTGTTGGAACAAGTCGTAATTCATGCCAGCCACGCCAATCAACAAGATGGTAATCACCGCTAATAAAATAGCCACACGGATATTGGCACGCAATAAATTCCCACATTCCGTGAAATCACCTTCCGCCTCAGCTTTGGAAATCATCGGCGCTACAATCTGCATGCAGATTAGACCCACAATCGCTATGGTAAAGAAGATACTTCCCGCCATGCCGGAAGCACCTAAACTTTCGGCAGCTCCTGTCGACATTTGGCCTACCTGAATCGTGTCGGCTAAACCCATGAGCATGACGCCGAGTTGGCCTACCACAATCGGCATGGCCAATTTAACCGTCTGCTTAATCTTCGCCTGAAACGCCATCTTAAATACGGACTATTTCTGCGCCAATTGCATTTAAGCGTGTGTCGATGTTTTGGTATCCTCGGTCTATCTGTTCGATATTGTCGATGATGGATGTGCCGTTTGCCGACATCGCTGCGATCAACAAGGAAACACCTGCACGAATATCTGGAGATGACATGCGAATGCCTTTCAACGTTTGCTTGCGATCAAAGCCAACAACCGTTGCACGGTGTGGATCACATAAAATGATTTGGGCGCCCATCTCGATCAAACGATCCACAAAGAATAAACGGGATTCAAACATTTTTTGGTGAATCAATACCGTTCCTTTCGCTTGGATCGCTGTCACTAAGATGATGGATAACAAGTCAGGCGTGAAACCTGGCCAAGGGTGATCGGAAATGGTCAACATCGATCCATCGATGAAGTTTTCCAATTCGTAATGTTCCTGTGATGGGATGAAAATATCATCACCACGGAATTCCATTTGAATACCTAATTTCTTAAATACCTCAGGAATGATGCCTAGTTCAGGAATTTGGCAGTTTTTTATCGTGATTTCAGATTGCGTCATCACGGCCATGCCGATGAACGAACCGATCTCAATCATATCGGGTAGCATGGTGTGCTCTGTGCCATGAAGTACATCAACACCTTCGATTACTAATAAATTTGAACCAATGCCTGAGATTTTAGCTCCCATTCGGTTCAACATTTTCGATAATTGTTGCAAATAAGGTTCACATGCAGCGTTATAGATTGTTGTTTTCCCTTTTGCCAAAACAGCAGCCATCAAAATATTCGCTGTTCCCGTAACAGAAGCCTCATCCAACAACATATAAGCACCTTGCAATTGAGAGGCATCTACTTCGTAAATCCCGCCATCTTCAGGGCTATAATTGAATTTAGCGCCTAATTTCATGAAGCCGAAAAAGTGGGTGTCTAAGCGGCGACGGCCAATTTTATCTCCACCTGGGGAAGGAATACGTCCCTTTTTAAAGCGAGCCAAAGTCGGCCCCAATAACATCACCGAACCACGTAAAGCAGCCGCTTTTTTCTTGTAGGTTTCAGATTCCAAGTAGTCGATGTTCACTTGAGACGCATCGAATTCGATACTTGATTCAGACAAACGACGCATACTCACGCCCATATCGCCAAGTAAATCAATTAATTGATTGACGTCACGAATGTTTGGAATGTTGTGGATGGTTACAGGCTCCGCTGTTAAAACCACAGCACACAAAATTTGTAATGCTTCGTTTTTCGCTCCTTGTGGAGTAATTTCACCTTTCATCCGGCGGCCACCGGTTACTTTAAATGATGCCATAAATCTTACTTATTTTTGCGGTAGTTGTTATTTCGATTGTTGTTATTTCTGAAATTATTTTTTCGGAAATTATTATTTCGGTTATTATTACTGTTCGGGTATTCAGGTGCATTATAGGCGTTTCTTGCATTATTAGCCACCTTTGCATGCCCTAATGTCTCTTGGGACAATTCATCTACGATACTTCCCAGTAGGTTTTCTGACATCTCTTTTATATTCTGCCAAATGACAGAATCATCTACTGAATCTTTATTCCAGGTAACATAGAAGCCTTTCATTAAGCGAGCGATGTAGGCAACGAGTATTTTTTTGTCTTCTAATTTCTCTTCAGCAATGGCACGCAGAATTAATAACTCGACATTTCTGCCATAATGTTTGAATTTCAGATGGTGCTGATTGTATGCTACTTTACGAGGCGCTTTTCCTACTGATTCAGGTGAAGGAGGCGGAAAAGGGCCTTGTACATCCAGTTCGAAATTGGACATAATGAATAAATCATCCCAAAGTTTTTTGGAATAATCTTGGCTATTATCCTTCATATTGGGATGAATTTGTTTCATCAAATCCACCATGATAAAGGCATATTTAGTACGCTGCTCGCGGTCGGAGATGGTCATAATGTAATTGACCAATTTTTGTACACTCGATCCGTATTCTTTCATATTAATTCGATAATGTTAACCACATCCATAGATGCGGCAATGCAATTAGGCAAAAAACTAGGATTGCCCATAAAGACATCACTAAAACAGCACCCGCTGCATAGTCTTTTACTTGTTTGGCCAATGGATGATGTTCAGGCGAAACCAAGTTCGTCAAACGCTCAATGGATGAATTAAATAACTCCGCTACCCAAACACAGGCTACAGCTAAACTAATCCAAATCCATTCTTGCGAACTAAAATCAAATTTATAGCCCACATAAATCACCAGCATTGTTGATGCCAAATGGATTTTGGCATTTCGTTCCTGTTTAATGAGATTTATGATCCCATCAATTGCATGGCCAATACTTTGGTTTACCTTTTTTAAGCTCATTAAAATTCAGCTGATTTAGGTGTTCTTGGGAATGGAATAACATCACGGATGTTGCTCATGCCAGTTACAAATAACACTAAACGCTCAAAACCTAGTCCAAAGCCCGCATGTGGAGCTGAACCGAATTTTCGAGTTTCTAAATACCACCATATCGATTCTTCTTCAATACCTACATCTTTGGTACGCTGTAATAATTTTTCAAAATCATCTTCCCGTTGGGAACCACCAATAATCTCACCAATGCCAGGAAATAGGACATCCATCGCCCGCACTGTTTTGCCGTCCTCGTCCAATTTCATGTAGAATGCCTTAATGTCTTTCGGGTAATTCGTCAAGATTACAGGCTTTTTGAAATGTTTTTCCACTAACCAGCGCTCATGCTCGGATTGCAAATCGATACCCCATTCTACTGGGTACTGGAATTTGCCTTGCTTATGTGTTTTAGATTGTAAAAGTATGTTGATAGCTTCCGTATAGGTGATTCGTTCAAAATCATTCTCTGTTACAAAGCGTAATTTTTCAGTCAGGGTTAATTCCGATTGTTCTTCTTTTTTCTTCGTTTTTTCTTCCTCCAATAAACGTTTTTCAAGGAAGGCGATGTCGTCTGGGCAGTGGTCTAGCGCGTATTTGATGCAATATTTGGTGAAGTCCTCCGCCAAATTCATGTTGTCTTCTAATTCATTAAAGGCCACTTCTGGCTCGATCATCCAGAACTCCGCCAAGTGACGAGTCGTGTTTGAATTTTCCGCACGGAACGTAGGTCCAAACGTATATACCTTAGATAATGCCATAGCACCCAGCTCGCCTTCTAGTTGGCCCGAAACAGTCAAATTCGTCTCTTTACCAAAGAAATCTTCTTTGAAATCTACTTTTCCATCATCCGTGATAGGGGGATTGGTCGCAGACAAGGTCGTTACGCGGAACATTTCACCAGCACCTTCAGCATCAGAACCTGTAATGATGGGCGTATGCAAGTAAAAGAACTGGTTAGCATTAAAATAGCTATGCACAGCAAATGCTAATGCATGGCGTACACGAAGAATGGCAGAGAATGTATTTGTACGGGGGCGCAAATGCGCAATTTCACGTAAAAATTCCAAAGAGTGTTTTTTGGGTTGTAAAGGGTATTTTTCTGGATCGGCAACACCATAAACGTCAATTGATTGAACTTGCAATTCTACGGATTGGCCTTGTCCTTGTGATGGAATTAATGTGCCTGTCATGGCAATACAAGCCCCGGTAGTAACAACTTTTAGCGTTTCTTCCGAAACGGCTCCATCCGAAACGACCCCTTGAATGTTGTGAATCGTTGAACCATCGTTTAAAGCAATGAATACTACATTGGCTGAAACACGTTTGGTCCGAACCCAACCTTTAATGACAAGGGTTTGATTGGATGGGGATAAGGAAAGGATTTGTTTAATTTGCATAAATGATTCTCAAATGCCCTTAATTGGACGCAATAAGCCTCAAAAATACCACAAAAAAACCGAATTTTTTCAATTATTTTTGTATTTAAATTTACATTCGTATGCAGGGTTTATCCATTAAGTTAGCGCAACAGCAACGACTTTCTCCGCAGCAAATTCAGCTGATAAAATTGTTGCAAATCCCAACGGCCGAATTGGCTGCGCGGATTGAGGCAGAATTGGAGGAAAATCCTGCTTTGGAGGAAGGGATTTCAGAAGAGCGTTTGGAAGATTTGGGTGACAATGAAAATGTGGACGACTTGGCAAACGATGAGTTGGCTATCGATGATTATCTTCAAGATGATTATGCGGGATACAAAATGGCGGGTGATTCTTATGATCCCAATGAGGAAATGCGCGAACGACCTATGCCTACCGTTCCCAGCGCTGAGGAGTTTTTATTGATGCAAATAGGGTTTGTTATTACGAATGAACGGTCTCGCATCATTGCCGAGCAAATAATAGGTTCTTTAGAAGATGATGGCTATTTGCGTCGAAATATTGAAAGTGTCGTCAATGATTTAGCTTTTACGCTTGGCTTTGAAACCGATTTCAATGAAGTCGAGGAGGTACTCAAAAAGGTACAGCAATTAGACCCTGCCGGCATAGGTGCAAGGGATTTACAAGAATGCTTATCTATCCAATTGCATCGTAAACACATAGCGGATGACGAGGCCTTGCAAGTCGCTATCCGCCTGATCGATCAATTTTTCGATGATTTTTCGAAGAAACATTACAGTCAGCTTCAACAAAAGTTGGCCGTAGACGAAGCTTTATTAAAGAAAGCGATTAAAATAATAACCCATTTAAACCCTAAGCCAGGAGGCAGCGATGCAGGGGAGGTGGCTCCTTTTTTGCAACCTGATTTCATTGTTAGTCAATTGGATGGAAAATTAGAAATCAAGTTAAACGGAAAAAATGCCCCTGAATTGCGTGTAAGTAAGTCCTTTCAGGAAATGTTACAAACCTATTCCAAAGGCGATAAGCAACACAAAGAAGTCAAAGAGGCGGTGACCTTTATTAAACACAAATTGGATTCAGCTTCCTGGTTTATCCAGGCGATTCAGCAGCGACAAGGTACATTACTTAAGACCATGGAAAGCATTGTGGGTAAACAGTATGATTTTTTTCAAACGGGGGACGAGTCAAAATTAAAGCCGCTTCGCATGAAAGAAATTGCAGAGGTGATTGAAATGGATATATCAACCGTTTCGCGCGTGGTTTCCGCGAAATCAGTTCAAACGGATTTCGGGATATATCCTTTGAAATATTTCTTCACAGAAGGTATAACCCATGAGTCAGGAGAGGATTTTTCAACAAGAGAGGTGAAGAATATTCTACGGGAAATTATTGCAGCAGAACCACATGAAACGCCATATTCTGATGAAGAATTGGAAGGCTTGTTGGCAGAAAAAGGATTTATCGTTAAACGCCGTACCGTGGCAAAGTACCGCGAGCAATTAGGAATAGCAGTAGCCAGATTACGAAGAGAATTATAACTAAGCCGTTTATAAAAAATCAAAGAAGTTTGAAAGCTTATTTGGTGCCTTAATAAATAAAATTTAGGAATTAAAAATAGGTCTACTATTTCTGATTCCTAAATTTTTGTTCAAGCTTACCCGATTAATGGTAGATTATATCGACACAGTTATCATCAGTTCTGGTAATGGTGGCAGAAATGGAATTTTTATTTTTTGATTCCATGTATTTTTCTACTTCACTAATGCAATTGTAAGCAGACTTTAATCCACAAATGTGACATTTACCATCTGGTACTGGTTCAGTTTCTGAATCTACCTTGATGTCCGTGTTTTTACTTTCCGCGATTCCTATGAGAATGGAATTGTGAAATTTATTGTTAGGGTCTTTATCAATGGTTAGAATAGCAACATAATTTTGTTGTGGATTATTTTTTTTCAGGATATCCAATGCATTAACGGCCCCGTCAATTTGATCAATAAACCGTCTTTCTAATGCGGTAGCTTTCAGGTATTCTTCTTTGGTAACGGATTTATACATTGCCCCGTTTTCAATGTATGTGGTACGTGTCACCATGGCTTTTTCCTTTGAGCACGAAAAAATCAGAAATGGTATGGCTAATGTGAAAAAAATGTTTTTCAATAAATTCGATTGGTAATTTTTCATATGAATTTGGGTTAGGTGATAAATGCTTAAGGTATCAACAAATAGGGAAGATTATGTCCAATAAACTTATAATTTGATAGGTAAAAGGTCGATAAATGATAAAATGAGGCCTGGGCCTCACAAAAAATCAGGTTATTCGATTTATTCATTAAGCCATACGCTTGGCTTCTTGGTAATCGTTCAAGTTTGAGCACATGTCTTTCTGTAGTTGCTAGCTCGCGATTCAAGCGTAATTCTGTATAGCTCTTTTCATAAAATTTCATACCTTGTAACAAACTTATTATTCAAAATATGAAAAAATGGCTAACGTTTGGTCTTCTTTTGCCCAACATACTTTTTGCTCAAGAAATTAAAGTACCTACGGGATTTATTGTCAATGAAATCGGTAAAAATTTAGGCCCAACCCGCCACATTACGGTATCCAATCAAGGACATGTTTATGCCAAATTATCTAAGTTGAAAGATGGTAATGGGATTGTTCAGCTCAAGGACTCTAATCAAGATGGGGTTTTTGATGAACAAATGTTTTTTGGTAATTATCCGGGAACTGGAATACTGATAGACAGTGAGTATTTTTATGCGTCTTCTAATAAAGGTGTTTTTCGTTATGCATTGAACTCGAAAGGGGAGATTGCTGATATGAACAAGCCCGAAACCATTGTGGATGGTTTGCCAGATCATGGGCGTGACAATGCGAAACCTTTCGTTTTTGATCAAAGTAAAAAACACATATATGTTACGATAGGATCTTGGAATGATCCATGTCGGGTCCCTGGAACTGGTCAAGGAATGAATCCGTGCGCGATTTTAGATTCGGCAGGTGGTGTATGGCAATTTGATGCCAATAAATTAAATCAAGGCTTCAAGGATGGTCTTCGTTATGCGACGGGTTTAAAAAATGCCGTTGGAATTACTTGGAATACACAAACTCAATCGTTATTTGCTATGGCGCATGGACGAGGGCAGTTTCATGATTTTTATCCACAATATTATACCCCACAGCAGTCACAGGAATTGCCGGCTGAAGCCATGTATGAGTTTAAAAAAGCTGGTGATGATGCTGGTTGGCCTTACATTTACTATGACCACAAGCAAAATAAAAAAATCGTTACTCCGGAATACGGTGGTGATGGGAAGAAGACAGGTGGTGAAAATGCCTTGAATCCTGTGGTAGCTTTTCCGGCCCACATGGGTCCCAACGATCTTTTGTTTTATACAGGAAATCAATTTCCTACCAAGTATAAAAATGGAGCCTTTATTGCCTTTCATGGCCAGTCGGCCGAATTAAAAAAAGGGTATTTCGTTGCCTTCGTTCCCTTTAAAAACGGAAAGCCGAGTGGGAAATGGGAGATATTTGCCGATAACTTTGCAGGGACCGACTTAGCTAAGCCTACAGGGCCTATTCAGCATCGACCGTGTGGGCTAGCGCAAGGACCTGACGGCTCACTCTATGTTAGCGATGATTTAGGAGGTAGTATTTATCGGATTCAATACAAAAAATAGCTTCAAGTGCTTGTAAACGATGGGATTAGCTGTTAAATGCTCAAAATAGCGTTATTTTTTTTCGAATGAATGTTTCTAATTTTAAAAACTATTTCTACCTTTGCAATCCCTTGAGGGTAATGGTTGCGTAGCTCAACTGGATAGAGCATCTCACTACGGATGAGAAGGTTTGGGGTTCGAATCCCTACGCGACCACACAAAAAAGCATTTACCAAATATTTGGTAAATGCTTTTTTGTTATCTTGAATTTTGATACTTCTTGCTTACAGTTTTGTAATGGAAATTTTTTGGTATAAGCTATTGATATCTTTGGTGTTGACGATTGCCATTGCTTTGGTTTTGAAATTTCGTTTATACTTGGCCAGGCATGTTGATTTCAATGATTTTAAGCAATTTTCTGTTGCGTTCAGTTTGTTTCGATTACTACCATTTTGGGGTGTTTATATTCTTTTGAATTATGACACAACCTCAGATGTTAATATCTTTTACTTGTCTTCTCTTAGTGCGATTAAGGGAGGTTTAGTTTACCGGGATTTTCAATCCGTTTACTCACCTTTTTTCCCATATATTTCGGGATTATTTTTGCTTATTTGGAACAGCCCTAAGGCTATCGTGTTACTGATGATTTTTGTCGAGGCTGCAGCTTTGAGGGCTACCATAAAATGGTTCAATAAGGTCAATATGACGGTATGCTCCTTGATTTATTTATTGTTGCCAACCACCTTTATATTTACAATTTTTGGTGGCCAAGAGGATGTTTGGATGTGGGGAGCGTTTGTAGCCACTTTGCATGTATACAGATGGAAGAAGAGTGAATTTTTATTAGGTGCTGGACTTGCTTTGGGTTTTCTCGTATCTAAATTGATTTTCATCCTGATTTTACCAGGGATTTTCTTTTTACTTCAAAATAAGGTGCGATTTATTTTGGGCTTTTTGTCAATTTTTGCCCCTATTATCCTAATCCTATATTGTCAAGTAGGCCTACAATTGTTATCCCCGATACAGGAAGCCAATATTCCTAGAACTCCCAATTTGCTGTCCTTGCTTCGTCCATTTATCTCGGACGTCGTGCCGGTGGGGCTTCCCATACTTAATTGGTTGGGATTGCTTATCAATGTATTCATCGGTTTAGTTTGGATTTCAAAAAAGCGACTTAAATTTTCTACAGAAGATGTTTTTATACAATTATTCATTATCACCTACATCTTGTTAATGCTACTTCAGCAAAGTTCCTATGCAAATTATGCATTGCTATTTTTGATGCCCGTACTTTTTTTAATAACAGAGTCATTTGTATATTCAAAATGGATTTTATTTATACTTTTGAATGTTTTGTTGGCAATTCATCCGGCACTTTGGTGGCATAATAATCTATTTTACATTACACGTTTTGCTGATTTAATAAACCCACTTTTCGCAGTAGAATATTTATTTGAAATTGTCATTGTATTTGGACTTTTAGGTATTTTGTATGAAACGTATCATACATCCGTACCAGGCGATATGCCAAATTAGCTAGTTCTTGCCAGGAGAAGCTAACAATCGCCATCTTATTCTAAATACTAGATCTTAAGGTTTTTTTACTATTTCAATGAGCCAGCTGCACGGCGATGTATTTACATAAGGTTCTTTTTTATTTTTTCTGCGTAGATTTGTAGTGCATAAGCGATGTTTTTTAAAAACATTCCATTGAACTCAATAATCAATATTTTACGAGCTCCTATTTCAAAAGCATGGCTTTATTGGCTGTATGCATTTTCCTTAGTTTATTTGACTTTCCCATTTCTTCGCTTATTTGAAGAACCAGGTATGGGACTTGATCCTTCTTGGCAGCTTGCTTTAAACTTATTGCGTAATCAGGATGGCGTTTGGGGGAAAGATTTTGTATTCACATATGGTCCATTAGGTTCCTATATTTACCGACTACCCATACATGTTCCAGCATGGAAGCAATTACTTTATGATGGATTTTTCTTTGGGAATCTATTGTATTTTCATGCGTCCTGTTTTCCCAAACAAGCGAAACATTATCACTTCCTTCTATTTTTTGTTTTCAATCTTTTCTCCTTCGAAATGATTGGTGAATCCACGGCATTTTTATGGATGTTCTTAGGTATGTATCATGGTTTTGTAGCGCTTAATTCCGAAAACAAACTTAAGCAAGCGATTTCCTTATCTATGTCATTTATTTTGTTGGGGATTATTTTCTTTACCAAAGCCAATTATGGCATCATCGTTTGGGCATTTTTGTTTGTCTTGCTACTTGTTATGGTCATTCAAAAGCGTTTGGCCTGGTGGGTAGGCATTATCTATTTGATCTTTTTTTGTGGAGTTTTATGGATTTGGGCTGCATACCTAAAAACGGATTTACTTGAATATTTTAAAACGAGTTTACATATCATAGCAAATTATAATGCAGGGATGTCTATTTTCCCAGCAAGCTTTAAAAAACTGACTGCTGCGACGTACTTTGTTTTTTTGGTGCAAGTTATTTTTACATTTTATCAGATATTTGATAAAGAAAGGCAGGAATTTAGTACCTATTTGATATTAGCATTCAGTCTCGGTATTTCATTTGTTTTAATTAAATACAGCTTTGTAAGAGCTGATTCAGGTCATTTAACAGCTTATGCCAAATTACTGACTTACCCGGGAATTTTGCTTATTTCATATTGTAGCATGCAAGCGATTCGTCGATTTTATATGTTGCTACTTCCGTTCATTTTTGTGTTATATGTTTGGGCTTATGTTCCGCTTGTCGGTTTTACTCAATTAGGTATTTGGCATGGCATTAAATATAGACACTTCATTTTAGCTCATTATTTTTCAGGTGATACATCAGTGAATAAAAAGGAGTTTAGCCAAAAACTACCGCAGACTTTTCTAGCTAAAATCAAGAATCGAACAGTGGATGTTATTCCATTCGAGATATCACAGGTTTATGTGAATAAATTAAATTATGCTCCACGTCCCACCCTACAGAGTTATTTAGCAGGTGATCGATATCTTGACTCGCTGAATGAGCATTATTTAGCATCAAGTAAAGCCCCAGAATTCATTGTGTATGGTCTTGAAAAATCAGCCTACAAATACCCATGGTATGAAGAATCATTGACCCAAAAGGCTTTATTTGAACACTACAAGATCATTGACTCCAATGATTCTTTACTGTTATTTAGTCGCAAAAATCGGCATAGAAAGTTAAGCCTGGTTTTCACCAGGCGCGAAATGCATAAGCTAGGGGAGGAGATTCAGTTCGGTAAGTTGCAAGCTGGGTATTTACGCGAAAGCACCTTTGAAATGGCGTACAGCTCGCGTGGCGTTTTAGCTAATGTAATTTTCCAACCTCCTCAGATTCATGCCGATTTCAAATCAGCAGATTCCCATGAGCTCGTTCGGGTTACTCCTAATTTATTGAAAAAAGGATTTTGGTCGAATCAACTAATCTTGAATTTGGATCAAGCGAAACGCTTTTATGAGCAAAAAGCCGATGCTACGAATGAACTGGAGTCCATAAAATTGATTGAAAAAGACTATTTTCCTGGTGGATTTAAGCCTGATATTCGAGTGACACACCGCTTCTATCGAATAGAATAAGCACTAAATACCTTGTGAATCCACGCGCTAATGGTAAATTTGTTGAAATTCTAGGCGCATGACCCACATAACGGCAATCATTTTGACGTTTAATGAAGAAAAGCATATTGCTCGCTGTATCCAAAGCTTGCAAGCTGTTTGTACACGCATTTGCATCATTGATTCTTTTTCTACTGATCGCACCATTGAAATTGCCAAGGATTTAGGTGCTGAGGTATTTTCGCATGTTTGGGAGAATAATTATGCCAAACAATTGAATTGGGGCGTTCAAGAGGCTACTATTCAAACAGGTTGGACGCTTCGCATTGATGCCGATGAATATTTGACGGAAGAGCTCCAACAAGAAATCAAGCAAAGGTTACCGTCTATTTCTGAAGGTATTTCAGGGATAGAATTTACCCGTAAAGTATTGTTTAAGGGACATTGGGTGCGATTCGGAGGTTTTTATCCGATACACCTCTTGCGTTTATGGCGTACAGGCTTAGGCTCTTGTGAGCAACGACTTATGGATGAACATATCGTCTTGTCAGCAGGCGAAACCATTCGTTTTAAGGAACATGTAGTCGATGAAAACCTGAATGATATGCACTGGTGGGTACTTAAGCATAATAATTATGCTAGGAGAGAAGCTGCTGATGCGTTAAATCAGAAATATCAATTGGCTTTTACCACAGATCTTACCGCTGCGGGGAATAGTCAGGCACATGTCAAACGCGCCGCCAAAAATAGTTTTTACAACCGTTTGCCATTGGGTTTACGTGCTTTTATTTACTTCATTTTTCGTTTTGTATTTCAATTAGGTTTTTTTGATCATCCTAAAGTTTGGATGTTTCATTTTATGCAAGGCCTATGGTATCGACTGCTCGTTGATATCAATATCTTTGAGGCCCAAAAGGCCGCATCGGATGACCCCGAGAGATTGAAAAAAATCATTACAAAGGAGTGGAAGATTGAATTTTAACATGAAGCAAGCAGACCATTTATTGCATTTGTGTTCCTATTCTTATGAATCAGGTGGTCCTGCGAGTGTAATTTTAAATCATTCACGTTTTCAGGTCGAGTCAGGAATAGATGTTTCAATTGCCAGTTCCATGGATGCTCAACATCATAGCTATCCGACTGCGCCAGGTGTGCAATTACATGTCTTTAAACAAAGTTTTTTTTCACGAATTCTGTCTGAATTTTCATGGTCCTTGCTCTTTTGGTTTATTGCAAACCGGAAAAAGTATCAATACATCCACATTCATGGTTTATGGTATTTCGGTTCAATTTTGCCATTTTTAATACCCAATGGTGCAAAAAAGATTATTACGATTCATGGATTCTTAGATCCCTATGCTTTTCAGCGTTCTGCTTGGAAGAAACGTTTACTCTGGAATTTACTTCAAAAACGTTTTCTTCGCTCTGCGGATCTGATTCACGTAATAAGTCGGGAAGAAGAAAAAATTGTCCGGCAATTGTTTCCTGATTTATTGAGCAAAATTGTGTTTATTCCAAACGGCATTGAAGATCCCCAAAAAATGACCGACTTATCCCCTCATCCGGATTTCAAAGCAACACTGCAAGTCATTCAATCGAAGGCCTCTTTCGTGTTTTTGTTTTTAGGTCGAATCAATCAAAAAAAAGGTATAGATCTCTTATTGAAAGCTTTTGAAGAAATCACGCAAACGCATGGGGAAAGGGTTCATTTGATTGTTGCAGGTCCTCGTGATGATTATTCAGATACGTTGAGCCACCAACTTACAACTTATTCACATCAAAATGTACATGTTTTTGATGTGGTTACCGGAGGTGATAAGGCTTATCTTTTGGAGCAAGTTAGCGGATTTGTTTTGCCTAGTTATTCTGAAGGATTTTCAATTGCAGCTTTAGAGGCTATGGCTTATTCCAAGCCTTGTGTGTTCAGTACACGAATTGGATTTGCTTCCGAACTTCAGGAAGCTCATGCTGCTGAAATTTGTGAACCTCAAGTGGCTGCTGTCACCCAAGCCATGAAAAAGCTTTTGGCCGACGAAGGGCATCGAAATAAACTTGGCCAGCGCGCTCGGGAATTATTTCTGAAGGAATATCAAATAAATAAAGTGGCAAGTGATTTTATCCTTGCGATGAAGCAGATTTAATTTATTATTATTGTGAAGTTGAATCGATAACATGCGCATAATCAAGTATTTAATTCCATTTTTACTCTTTGCTGGGGCATTGATTTCTTACCAGTCCACAGGTTTGTATTGTTGGCTTAGTGTTTTATTTAGCTTTTTCTTTATTCCTATCCTGGAACTCGTTTTGCCTGCAAACGTTCAAAATCTATCGGAAGATGATGAACTACTGGCGAAGAAAAACGTTGCTTATGACTTGGTTTTGTATGTAGCTTTTGGTCTGCAAATTTATTGTTTCTATCAATTTTTGAATCATGTTGCAGATCCTGAGATTTCAGGTATCGATCGTGCTGGACGAATTGCTACAGCAGGTCTATTGGCTGGAATTTTTGGGATAAACTTGGCGCACGAGTTAGGACACCGTGTAAAATCTTTTGAACAAGGTATGGCTAAGATTTTGTTGTCTACAAGCCTGTATATGCACTTTTTTATTGAACATAATCGGGGGCACCACACGCATGTAAGTACGCCAGAAGATCCAAGTACGGCAAAATATAAACAAACGGTTTATGCCTTTTTCTTTCAAACAATTCCTGGAACATACCGCAGTGCTTGGCGAATTATGCAAAATGAATTACAAAAAAAGGGGAGAGGTTTTTGGAGTTTTTCAAATGAAATGTTACTTTATACTTTTTTCCAAATAGGCTTGTTAGTTTGCATTTACCTTGTTTGGGGACTGGATACGTGTATTTATTTTGTCTTAACCGCTTTCATCGGGATACTTTTACTGGAATCCGTTAATTACATAGAGCATTATGGATTGATGCGAACTAAAAAAGATGATGGACGGTATGGTCGAGTTATGCCCGAGCATTCATGGAATAGTAATCACTCAATGGGGCGTATTTTATTGTTTGAATTAAGTCGGCACAGTGACCATCATTACTTAGCCTCACGCAAGTATCAAATCTTACGCCATCATGACGGTGCTCCGCAAATGCCTACAGGCTATCCGGGAATGTTGATTTTGGCGCTAATTCCTCCTCTCTATTTTTCAATAATGGACCGACAAATGAGGAAGTTTGGGGTTTTAGAATAATCGAACAGCTTTAACATAGCATTTGAAATCCTTGAAATAGGATGCTTGCAAGCCTGTTTGAAGATTATGCGTCCAGGCGTTTTGTTTGTCAATTTCAGTGGATGTCCAATACCACGAAGATTGAAATATACTTCCTCCACCTATTTTTTTAAGATTTAGCTTGGGGTGAATTAATTCAAATTCTTCCTTTGTAGGCAAACGCCAATCGGAAAATCCATTCACGTTCAATGAATCACAGGCCTTTAAGGCCTCTTTATAATCTAACTTACCTAAGTTTTCGACTGAAGCGACTAATCCATGCCCATTTTTTTCATAAATGACATATCCGCCATATTTGATGGGTGGTAGCTTCTTGTTGGGATTTTGAGCAAATGTGGGATTTAAACAAAAGGAAATTAGGCTGAATATGAATAAGTTATGAATCGTCATGTCGTAATGCTTCTAAAATATGATTGTCAAAATTAGATAAAATATATGTTAGAGGAAATTTATTTGCTTTTTTATCGTTAGAAATGAGCGATAAATTTGAAATAAAATTTGTATTATTGTAATAACCATAGATGTACATCTTGTGTAGATGAAAAAACGATTCGTATATTTTAGTCTTTTAGTAAGTGCCTTTTACCTCGTTAATCCCCTTTTTGTTCATGGGCAGCAGACGATTAAACCGAGTGACCCCTACGAACATTTTCGTCAAGCAAAGTTTTTCTTCGATTCAAATAATTTTACAGCCGCGCAAGAAGAGTTTCGCTATTATCTGAAATTACTACAAGCTGAACGTGAATTGTTGATTTCAGAGCGCACAACCGTGGAGTACTACATTGCGATGTGCTCAATTTATTCGATGCGTCCCGAAGCAGAAATTCAAGCCGTAAAATTTATTGCTGATCACCCTGAAAGTCCGTATACGGCAAAGTTGATTACGGAGATAGGTGTTTTTTATTATGAAACTGGTGATTGGGTGCGTGCTATCAAATACCTAAGTAATTCATCCCAGACTAATTTAGAGCATAAATATTATTTAGCCGTCTCATATTACAAAACAAGTCAATATGATCAAGCTTTGAGCTTGTTTAACTTGTTGAAACTAGAATCTGAAGAGGAGTTTTCCTTACCTGCCGCTTATTACGCTGGTGTTATGCATTTTCATTCAGCGAAATTTGAAGAGGCTATTGAAGATTTCAAAATTGCCAGTTCTGCTCCTAAATATACAGCAGAGGCACAGGTTTGGATTAGTTCTGCTTATGTTAAATTGAATCGTTACAATGATCTGATTAACTACGTTGAACCTATTTTGCGCGATAGCTCTAATCGATTACCAGCAGGAAATTTAGCTGCCATTATTGCCGATCTACAGTTTCAAAAACATGATTTTTCTAACGCAGCTAAGAGTTATTCAGTTCTTTCTGACAAGTCCCCAAATTTGATGAGCAAAGAGAGCATGTATAGGTATGCTTTTTCACTCTATAAATTGAAGCGTTTTGAAGACGCCCTTGTTTTGTTAGCTAAGCCATCAACTCAGTCGCTTGATTCATTGGATCAGGAAATTGCCAAAACGCGTGCATTGATATTAATTGATCAACAAAAATGGGATTTAGCTTACACTGCGTTAAAGGAAGTTGCCAACATGCCTTTCAATAAAGATTTAGCGGATGAAGCGTATGTGTTGTTCTTGAATTTATTGAAAAGTAACCAACAATGGCCTGCCTTGTTAAAAGAAATTAAGAGCTATCAAAAACGTGCACCGCAGAATAAACTTGGCGATATACTCGTTGCTTTAGCCATAGATGCGCTTCAAAAACAAGGTGCATTAAGCGACATAGAAGATTTTATGTTAAATTTCCCCATAGGTAAAGTGAAATTTCAAGAGCTTTATCAATCGACCTGTTATCACCTAGGGTCGAATGCTTATGACAAAAAAGACGATAAAAAAGCCATCACCTACTTTAAGAAATCCCTCGACTTTCCGATAAACCGTGAAATGGGATGGTATGCTCGTTTCGGTTTAGCGGAAATTTTTGCTAAATCAAATAAGAATTCAGATGCCATAAAGATTTATCTGTCTTTATTAGAAGAAACATCATTAACAGCAGGCTCAAAAGAACTCAGCCAACGTATTCGTCTTAGTTTAGCCTATTCTTTTGCATTTATCACGATGTATGACCGCTCTTTGCAATATTTTGAAGAATATGTCGCAAATAAATTGGATGGACAGCGAAATACGGATGATTTAACTAATCTTGCTGAGATTTCGATTGCCAATGGAAATTTACAAGCGGGATTAAAATATTTTGATGAAGCTATTCAACAAAATACCCTACAAACACCCTCATTGATTAGTCGAAAAGCTATTATCCTGTATAATTTCCGCATGTTTAAAGAAGCTGCAGATGTCTATCAGGAATTCATCAACAAATATCCCAATGACTCCAATGTCGATTTGATGTTCTATCGATTGAACGAGGCACTCGTTCGATTACAAAAAACGGAGGTTTATGCTCAAATTATTAAAAATACAACCCAGTTTATCCAAAAAAAATCAGTGACTAATCCTTTTTATGCTCCTGTATTATTGATTAGAGCTCAGGCATATGACAATACAAATCAATGGTACTTAGCGATGGACGATTATGTCTCGATTGTACGTAAATTTACAGCTGATTCATCTGCAAAAGAGGCAATCATTGGCGCCTCCGATTTATTGAAAAAGGCAGGTCGTCACTCTGAAGTTATAGAATTACGCCGTTTGTATGCAAACCAAAATGGTGAAGATCCTTCCTTACCAGATCAATGGTTTGAAATTTGTTCAGAAATGTTCCGACTTGGGAAATACAAATTAGTTGTCCCTGAGTTGGTTCGTTTCCTTCAAGAATATCCAACCTATGCGCAATTGGACGAACTAAACTTTATGTTAGGGGTATCAACTTATCATACAAAAGATTTTACGAATGCTTTAAATTACCTGAAGCAGAGCCAACAAAGCCCCAATTTTTCTAAAAAGGCTCAGTTTTTTACGGCATTGATTTTTGAAGAGCAAAAGCAAACAGATTTAGCTATTGGCCAATTGGTTGATTTGAAAGCAAATATTTCATATCAAGATACCTTGATGGTTAGCGTACAAGATAAGCTGAAGCTCTTGTATGGTAAAGAAAGAAAATTTGAAAACTTGACTCAATTGTTTGCGGATGTTGATGGATCAGATTCACTTCGTAAGAGTAAATGGGCCGTGGAAATAGGTCAGTTTGCTCAAGAGGCTCACAATTATGATATGGCTGATATGTGGTTTGGTAAGGCAATTTTACTTAATCAGGACGAAGTAGGTGCCTTAGCTGCTTTGGGATTAGCCAAATCGAAAGCCATGCAAAAAGATTATAAGAAGTCTAATGAATGGTTGGTAAGTGAATTTGTAAAGCAAGGAAGTTCTTATTACCACTTGCCGGATGCAATCGTTGGTTTAGCTTATCTACAAATGGCAGATAATTTTATTCATTTAAAAAATGTGCCACAAGCAAAAGCTATTCTTCAGAGTTTATTATCCAGTTCAACAGATAATGACGTGAAAGTTTTAGCAAAGAAAAAAATAGAAGAAATTCAATAAATGAAGCGACTGATTTTATTTTTTATTGGTTTAAGTTGGTTGCCGTTTAATCTTTTGGCGCAGGAGTCTCGTATAGATCGTTCAATAATTACCATACCAAATTCTACGCGTGCCGTTATGAATTTGAAAGTATCAGATCGTTCATATTTGCCTATGAAGATTTTTGGGCCGGCTGAATTAAACGTTCCCAAGGTACAATTGCGTGAATCTATTTGGCCCATTGATTCCCTCCCTAAAATTGACCCGCCAGCCACGCAAGAAATGCGAACTGATGATAATAATAAAACAGCTTATGGGGATAAATATTCGAATGCCATTCAATTGGGATTAGGAAACTATGGACACTCTTTATTTAAGTTTGATATTGGTTACAGTAAAAAGGAAAATAAATTTTTGGGCATTAAACTAAATCACGATGCGAATCAATTTGGTCCTGTAAAATCGGAATTTTCTGGAAGAAGTGAGAATCAGGTTCGCTTAGAGAGTCGTTCATTTGGCCGCGTAAATTATTGGGAAAGTACACTCGGTTACAAACAATTCACCAATTACTTTTACGGTCTTCCTGAAATTCCATCCTTTGTAAAGCTTGGTGATTTGAGAGCAAATTATTCACGCATTAGCGCGGAAGGCAAAATTAGTAGTGTTCGAAAAAATGTTTCGTCTGATTATTTATTAAGTGTCTCGGGTGACCAACTTCAAAATTCGGCTGATTTTTCCGAGTTGATTATCAAAGCAAATGGTTTATACGCTCACAAACTTTCGGAAAAATTAAGATTTAAACTGGGTGCTGATTACATTTTCTCGGCGTATGTCCCAGGTGGTAACCAACAACAATGGAATCGTTATTTATACCGAATTAATCCACATTTAGCTTATAAAAGCTCTCGCGTTAGTTTGAACGCTGGCTTTATGTTTGTTACAGAAACGGATGATCCTTTGGTTGAAAAAACGCGTGTATTTCCTATGCTCCAATTGGATTTTGGTGCATCTGATTATATTCATTTGTTTGGTGGTATCGGAGGTGACGTACAGTTTAATTCCTTTCAAACATTTTTGCAACAAAATCCATGGATGCGTATTCCTAATCAATTAAAGAATACTAGTCAAGTGGGTCACCTGTATGCCGGTATCAAAGGAATAGGGGGAAATAAGGTAATTGACTTTGAAGCCAAGTATGATTATGCTGAGTATGCCGATTTGCCATTCTTGGTAAATGCGGTAACGGCTAGTAATAAATTTGATGTTCAATATCGAGGTGGTTTAGAGAAAGTGCAAGTTTCTACTTTTACAGGAAATATAAATTTTAATTTTTCAACACAATTTACATCGAGTTTCAAATTTAATCATGTGATTCATCAGCAACTCGGTGTTAAATTCCAAGCTCCTCACATACCACAAACGACATTAACTTGGACGAATTCTTGGAAATTATCTCCTAAAATCATCGTAGCCCCCGAAGTTTACTGGCTCAACAAGCTTTATGCATTAAATCCTGTCAAAAATCAGTTAATTCAGTTGGACGATATTTTGGATGTCAACTTTAAAATCAACTATTTTATCAAACGAAACCTGAATTTAGGTCTTTCGGGCAATAACCTACTTGGGAAAAATTACCAAAGGTTTTATCAGTACCAAGTACAGGGTTTAAATGCAACTATTTCAGTAGCTTATTCTTTCTAATATGAAATACCTATTTTCTATTCTTACCGTATTGGGTTTGCTGGCTTGTGGTACAAGTAATGAGGAAGTGGAATCTATCAATCCTACAAGAAGTTTAAATGAGGTATTAGCCTGTGAAAATCTAGCTGGTTTGGAGCAAAAATATGGTAAAGAATCGTTAATTGCTGATACTTCTTGGGTAATCGGTGATGATCGGTTACGAGGAACAATTCTGTATCCTAATTCAACGAAACAAGTTTATATTTATTACCGCGCTGGACAAATAGTCGATGTGACCATAGTAGGTAATGCATCCGAATGGAAGACAAATTCAGGTTTATTGTTGGGAATGCCTTTAAAATCAGTTCAAGCAATTAATCAAAAGAACTTTACCCTTTCTGGGTTTAATTGGAAACACGGTGGCTCCGTTGTTTCATGGGAAGGTGGGAAATTAATGGGCGACAATAGCCTAGGCCACTTAGCCTCTTTCTCAAATGCATCAAATAAACATGAAGGTATTACAGATGAAGAGTATCGACAAATCTCTGGCGAAACGGAATTTGATGTACGTCATGAGATTATTCAAAAGCTAAATCCTAGTCTTGATTTGATATCATTAGTCCGTCCATTTATACCCAATCAAGAAGAAGGTAAAAAAATGGGGAAAAGAATCTCAGATAGTCAAATACCTCCTATAAACTAATTTAGTTATTCAGTTTGGGATTATTATGATGCCGATCCGCATCACGGATGCTTTTTTTTGCTAAGTTTTTTTCCAAAGCTTCCGTTAAGTTAACGCCTGTTTGATTCGCCAAGCAGATTAATACAAATAAAACGTCTGCCATTTCATCACCTAAATCCTTGTTTTTATCCGATTCTTTTTCTGATTGTTCTCCATAACGTCGGGCGATTATTCGAGCTACTTCTCCCACCTCTTCTGTCAACATCGCCATGTTGGTTAACTCGTTGAAGTAACGTACTCCGACGGTGTTAATCCAGTGGTCAACTTGCTTTTGTGCTTCTTCTAAGGTCATAACTAGGGATTTTTAGAATCTATGATAATCGTAACAGGTCCATCATTACATAAACTTACTTGCATATTGGCACCAAATTCACCCGTTTGGATAGTCGAACCTATTGCTTTAGAAAGTTTTTGAATCATTAGTTCATATAAGGGGATGGCTGTTTCAGGTCTTGCTGATGACATATAGCTGGGGCGATTGCCTTTACGGGTATCTGCATACAAGGTAAATTGGCTAACAAGTAAAATTTCTCCTGAAACTTGTTCCAAAGATAAATTCATTTTGCCCGCTTCATCAGAGAAAATTCGCAAACCGTGAATTTTTCCAACTAAATAGTCTACGTCTACTTCTGTATCATCAACATGAATTCCGACTAATATCACAAAACCTTTCCCTATCGATGCATGTAAGTTACCTTCGATGTGTAATTGGGCAGCGCTTACGCGTTGGATGACTGATATCATTCCTTACAACAAGAAATAGACGATGAGGAAATATACTCCATAGCCCAATATGTCATTGGTTGTGGTAATAAAGGGCCCCGAAGCCACGGCTGGGTTAATTTTCAACTGATTTAATACCAGTGGGGTTATGGTACCCATTAACGAGGCTAACATAACGACAGCAAATAAGGATAAGGAAACAGTAATGGACAACATGATGGCACCATTATCAATGAGCATAGAACAACCAAATGCAAAAATGGCGGCAATCAACGCATTGATCAAGGCAACGATGAATACTTTTTGAAGACGTTTCCAAAGTGACGTATCTAAACCACTTTTATCTGCCAAAGATTGCACGATTAAGGATGAGGATTGAATGCCCACATTTCCACCTGTAGAGCCAATCAATGGAATGAAGGCTGAAATTGCGGGTAATATGGCAATCGTTTCTTCGAAACGATCAATGATTTTAGCGGCAAAAAAACTACCTACCATGCCACCGATTAACCAAGGCAGCCGTGAACGTACAAGAAGCCAAACGGAGTCATCTTCTTCAACGTCTTCCGAGATACCGGCCATCACCTGAATATCTTCTTGAGCAGATTCTGTGATGAAATCGACCACGTCATCAATGGTGATACGACCTAATAAGCGCCCTTGAATATTTATAACAGGAATCGCTTCTAAATCATATTTTTGCATCAAATCTGCTACTTCTTCTCCTGATCTATATGTCTGTACGGATACGATTTCGTCAGCCTCATAAACATCTTGAATTTTTGATCCCCGCTTAGCTAAAATGATTTTTTTCAAGGATACTGTACCTAATAAAATGCCATCATCATCAACAACATAAACGGAGTAAACTTTCTCTACATCCTCAGCTTGTCGGCGAATCTCCTCTACACATTCGGTTACCGTCTGGGTCACGTTGATTTTTATCAACTCTTTTTGCATTAAACCACCCGCACAGTCCTCGTCGTAATGCATTAAATCAATGATGAATCGTGCTTGTTCGCGGTCCTTCAAAAGTGCGATGACTTCTTCACGTATACGAACAGGCTGTTCGTTTAAAATATCCACCGCATCATCTGAATCAACGATGTTAATGTATTCCGAAATTTCTTTCGAGGTAAAGTTTTTTAGAAACTTTATACGGTCATCACTGTCTAAGGTAGAGATGATTTCAGCCGCAATTTTGGTGTCCAGTAATTGAACGAGGTATTTAGCTTCTTCACCGGTAAGTTCATATAAAATATGCGTTATATCGGCTGGAAATAGATCTTCAATTTTGGCAATAATCTCTTCGTTCGCTTGGGCTGTAATCAGCTGGCGAATATCTTCTAAAAACTCTTTGGTGAGTTCGAACGGAAGGTGCTGAACGTTGATTTCTTCCATGAGATTCGATTTTGAAAAGATTGAAGGCGCAATTACGGAAATTTTGCCCAAATTTCGCCCAAGGCAGCGTTAAATTCTTAGGTTCCTAAGTATCCATTGGCTTCCCATAGCAATGTTAAGGTTGTAAACTCATCTACCCCTAATTGTTCTGCACGCTTGGTCAACAAAGGATGATCAGGTAATTGCATGGATCGTAGTGCATTGCGCAATGTCTTACGTCGTTGATTGAATGCCATTTTGACCAAAATCTTGAAATGCTTTGGATCACAGTCTAACGTTTTATTGAAATTTCGAACCAAACGAATGACACCCGAATTAACTTTTGGGGGAGGGGTAAATACCTCAGGACCTAAACTAAATAGATATTCAATATCGTAAAATGCCTGCAATAGGACACTTAAGATACCATAATCCCTGTTGCCAGGTTTTGCTGCCAATCGAACGGCTACTTCTTTTTGTAACATGCCAACGACTTCCACACATTGATCTTTGTATTCCAAAATCCGAAAAAAGATTTGCGTCGAAATGAAATAAGGAAAATTACCCACGATGGCAAATTTCTCTTCACCAAAAATGTTCTCCAAAGGGTAACGCAAAAAGTCCCCATCGATTAATCGTGGACCCGTAAATTCTAAGTAATTCTTGCGCAAATAATCAACAGACTCCTTATCAATTTCGATTAGATAGGTTTCATATGCTGTTTTCTTGACCAAATATTGCGTTAAGACCCCCATTCCAGGACCAATTTCAAGTACTTTTTTGTAATTGGTGTAATCCTGCAAGCCATTCACGATGCGTTGGGCTGCATCCAAATCATTTAAAAAGTGTTGGCCTAAATTCTTTTTTGCTCTTACTTGCACGTGTTCTTGGGGCTTATGGGTACGCAAAATTACGCCCTTTTTTGTACATTTAAGCAAAATTAGGGAATTAAGCCATGGCTGTTTGGGCAAATAAAACAAAGGACGATCTCATTCAAGAAATTCAAGAGCTGAAAAAGCAATTGGATGTGCTTGAAATTAATGATGGTATTGCCTCCGAGGCCACTTCTAAAGAAAGCCTAATTAAGACACTTTCCAACCTGAAGTTATTCGGTATACTGATGGCCCTCGATGGTACTATTGTATTTGCCAATGCTTATACGCATCAATTGCTTAACTATAAAGCAGATGAATTAAATGGCAAAGACTTTTTTACCACACTTTTACCCGAAGGAGAAACTGAAGATCGTCGCGCCTCTTTTCAAAAGGCAATCGCAGCTGGTGGATTATTTGAAGATAGAGAACGAAATTATATTACAAAAACAGGTTCCATGAAATGGGTTGAGGTGGCTTCTACCATCGTTCATGATGCAGATCAAGCTACCTACCTGAGTATCATTGGAGAAGATATAACCGAAAGGAAAAAAGTATCTGAAGCTTTGAGTCGTTCGAATGCCCAACTGCAGGATCTGATAAATAATACCACCGATTTAATTCAAATAACGGGCGTATCTGGTCGTTTTTTATTCGTGAATAGAGCATGGCTAGAAACCATGGGATATACTGAAGAGGAAGCCCGAGACTTGCGCATACAAGATGTGCTGCATCCTGAATTTGCACATATC
This sequence comes from Aquirufa sp., assembly GCF_044342065.1. GTDB lineage: Bacteria > Bacteroidota > Bacteroidia > Cytophagales > Spirosomataceae > Aquirufa. The sequence continues at coordinate 50,964 of NZ_JBIIQN010000004.1, forward strand.
ACACAAGCTCAATTTGATTTATTAAGTAAAGGAGAGGAGTTGCCTGAGTTTACCGCTGTGTTTAGACGAAAAGATGGCCGCCGACTCTATGTTTCTGGTTCAGCAACTTGCCGTTTTGAACGAGGTACACCTACCGCGTACCGCTGTATATTGCATAACTCTACCGCTAAAGTTCGTGCAGAACGTGCAAATAAGCTCTTTTCATCTATTTCACAGGTTGCTATTAATTCGTCCAATTTGGATGATTTATATGTGAATATACATAAGCAATTAGGCGAGGTTATCGACGTTAAGAACTTTTTCATTGCACAATATGATCCTGGCAAAAGTTACTTGTATTTCCCTTATTACATCGATGAATATTTTGATTCACGTGTACATTTTACCAAACGTAAATTGGGAAATGGCTTAACAGAATATGCCATCATGGCTAACCGACCTTTGATATTACATGATGATGATATATATAAGTTAGCCGATGAAAAGAAAATTTACCTATATGGTGTTGTGCCTAAAGTTATGCTCTGTGTGCCACTTCGAATAGGTGATCGGGTGACTGGAATTATTGGAGTTAAGTCTTATGAGCGTGCCAATAAATATGAAAATCGAGATTTAGAATTACTGGATTTTATCTCGAGCCAAGTAGCTGTCGCTATTGCGCGCAAGCAAGCAGAAGAAGCCCTAGCGCATGAAACGGCCCGACTAAATGCTATATTTGAAGGAAGTTCCCACTTGATGTGGTCGGTGAACAAACGCCTCATGTTGACGAGTTTTAATCATGAATACACTGAATTACTCGAGCAAGAGCTACAAATTAAACCCCAACTAAATTTTAGTACCGAAAGGATGGGATTCCAATTAGTGGCACCTAATGAAAGGCGACCCCTAGAGGACAAATATAAATTAGCGTTTCGGGGACAAAAACAACACTTTGAGCTTGAATTAGCTACTAGAAATGGAGAACAAAAATGGTTGGAAATTTACCTCAATCCAATTCAATCGGGTGGGACAATCGGGGAAGTTTCTGGAATTGCCCGTGACATCACGGATTTAAAGAAGTACCAAGCTGAATTAGTGGAGGCACGTGAGCAGGCAGAGCATTCTTTGAAGGTGAAGGAGCAGTTTTTGGCCAACATGTCTCATGAGATTCGTACCCCTATGAATGGGGTGATCGGCATGGTGGATTTATTAAGTGATTCACCTCTGAATGAGGATCAGCATGATTATTTACAAACGATTCGAAAATCTTCCGAAACGCTTTTACATATTCTGAATGACATTTTGGATTTAGCCAAAATTGAAGCAGGAAAAATGGTACTCCATCCAGCCGATTTGGTTATTGAGGATTTGCTTGATCGATTAATGGCCTTGTTTACCCCTATTGCCCATCAGAAAGGGAATAAAGTAAGCTACACGCTTGATAAATCCGTCCCGAAAGTTGTTATTGCTGATGAAACACGCTTGTTACAAATCTTATCCAATTTAACTTCAAACGCCTTGAAGTTTACCGAGAACGGGACCGTGAAGATTTCTGTTTCGACGGTTCAGTTAACTGATTCTCATGTTGACTTGATGGTTCGGGTAACAGACTCTGGAATTGGAATAAGTCACAAAGATTTAAAGAAACTTTTCTCTGCATTCCAGCAATTGGATAATTCAACATCCAAGAATTATGGTGGTACGGGCTTAGGATTAGCTATTTCACGGGAATTCTGTAAAATGATGGATGGAGAAATAGGTGTTGAATCCGAAGAAGGTAAGGGTAGTACCTTTTGGTTCTCAGTTCAATTGCCCATTGGTGACCCGATGAAGATATCAGCCAAGTTAAAGGCTGACCGTTTTGATATATCGGGTACGTTAAAGGAAGTGCATGCGCGAATTTTACTCGTAGATGACAATGCGACTAACCGTAAAGTTGCCTCTCAAATATTGATTAAGGCTGGTTGCGTCGTTGAAACAGCAAAAAGTGGAAAAGAGGCTATCGAATGTTTGTCACATGACCAGGCTTTCGATTTGGTTTTAATGGATATTCAAATGCCTGAAATGGACGGGATGCAAACTACACGACAGTTGAAAGATTCGATTTCGAATTTACCACCTATTGTAGCTATGACAGCATATGCCATGAAAGAAGATCGTGAACGCTTTTTAGCTGCAGGAATGGATGATTATTTGGCCAAACCTATTCGAGCCCAACAACTCATTCAAATTGTGGGGAAATGGGTACATGATGGACACGCTCCTGAGCATGTTTTGGATGATCTTTCAAATGAGGTTGTAGATGAAGAAGTACTGAAGTCGCTTTCGGACGCCGTAGGTGGAGATCCTCTCTTCGTAGGAGGCATGTTAAAAGAATTCATTGAAGAGGCTGAACAGCAAATCGCAAATGCCGAAAAAGCCTATGCTGTAAATGATTGTAAAGGTGTTCAATCTGAATTACATACGTTGAAAGGCAATTCAGGGACTTTAGGAGCCGCTCAGGTGCACCTAATCTGTGAGAAAATAGAATTGAAAGCAAAGGTTTGCGAATTCAGTGAATTTCCCGTTGAGATTGTTTCGTTGAAGATGGCACTTGCTACTTTTAAACAAGTTGTTTCAGACAGATTCGCCTAATACGTGCCATATTGGCTGATTTTTAGTTTTCGAGCACCTTTGTTCACCGACAAATTTTCCGGGTTTTATGCATGGCTATGCAATTGCAGTAGGCGAGTGCAACTATTTTAACCACATGAACCCAAACAACTATACTTCCCAATCGAGTGTCATCATTCAGCAAGCGATGGAAATCGCGCAGGAACGGGGCCAACAGGCCATTGAAACTGGGCATTTGTTGCAAGCAATTTTACAAGATGACACCCAAACTGCCTTATTTCTGCTCAAGAAATTAGGTACTGCGCCTAGCCAAATTCAAAATAGTTTAGGCCCAATTCTCAACAGCTACCCCAAAGTATCTGGTGAACAGCCTTATGTAAGTAATTCCTTACAACAAGCCTTGCAGCGGGCAGATAAATGGAAAGCCGATTTTGGCGATTCGTATGTTAGCGTGGAGCTCTTGTTTTTATCCTTATTGGATGGAAACGATTCTGTGGCCGATGCCCTCAAAAAGCTCGGCCTAACGACCAAAAATTTTAAACAAGCAATCATCGAACTTAGAGGAAATAGAAAAGTGAACGATCCACATGCAGAAAGTACTTACCAGTCTTTGGAAAAATACGGTAAGAATTTAAATGAATTAGCGAAGGCCGGTAAAATTGACCCGGTCATCGGACGAGATGAAGAGATTCGGCGGGTCTTGCAAATACTTTCTCGTCGGACTAAAAATAACCCAATGTTGGTAGGTGAACCTGGTGTGGGTAAAACAGCCATTGTAGAGGGTTTGGCCCAGCGAATCGTTTCCGGTGATGTGCCTGAGAATTTGAAATCCAAAATAATCATGTCACTCGACATGGGTTTATTGGTCGCAGGTGCTAAATACAAAGGAGAATTTGAGGAGCGGCTAAAGGCGGTCATCAAAGAGGTGACGGATTCAGATGGGGAGATTGTCTTATTTATTGACGAGATACATACCTTGATTGGTGCTGGAGGCAGCGGAGAAGGTGCTATGGATGCTGCCAATTTACTAAAGCCCGCTTTAGCTCGAGGAGAATTGCATGCGATAGGTGCTACAACTTTGAAGGAATATCAAAAATACATTGAAAAAGATAAGGCCTGAGAGCGTCGTTTTCAATCCGTGATTGTAGATGAGCCTGATGTGGCTGATGCGATTTCCATCCTTCGTGGGATTAAAGATAAATATGAACTGCACCATGGTGTTCGTATACAGGACGATGCAGTCATTGCAGCCGTTGAATTATCGAGTCGCTACATTTCTGATCGTTTCTTGCCAGATAAAGCCATCGACTTAATGGATGAGGCCGCTGCCAAAATGCGCTTGGAAATTGATTCTGTCCCAGAAGCAATAGACGATATTCAGCGTAAAATCATGTCGTTGGAAATTGAGCGCGAAGCAATTCGCAGGGAAAATAACAAGGAAAAGGAATCAATTCTTAATCGTGAATTGGCTGATTTGTCGGAGAAGCGCGATGCATTAAAGGCTCAATGGCAGTCGGAGAAAAGCGTATTAGACACGATCAGAGCAGAAAAGGAGCAGATAGATAAGTTGAAATTGGAAGCCGATCAAGCCGAGCGTCAAGGTGATTACGGAAAAGTGGCTGAGATTCGCTATGGTCGTTTGGTTGAGTCTGAGCAAAAATTAAAGGATTTACAAGCGAATTCACATGGGGAGAACGGCATGTTGCAAGAAGAGGTGACAGCGGAGAATATCGCTGAGGTGGTAGCGAAGTGGACGGGGATCCCAGTTAGTAAAATGTTGCAGACAGAGATCGAAAAGTTATTACACCTTGAGGATGAATTGCATAAACGTGTTGCGGGACAAGATCAGGCAATTGAATTAGTATCTGATGCGGTACGTCGCTCGCGAGCGGGTTTACAAGATCCACGTAAACCCATCGGTTCTTTCATTTTTTTAGGAACAACCGGAGTAGGAAAGACTGAACTAGCTAAGTCGCTCGCATCTTATCTATTTAATGATGAGAATGCCATTGTGCGGATTGATATGTCGGAATACCAAGAACGCCATGCCGTTTCACGATTAGTGGGTGCGCCTCCGGGATACGTCGGTTATGATGAAGGGGGCCAATTGACCGAGGCTGTCCGTCGTAAACCTTATTCTGTGATACTATTAGATGAGATTGAAAAGGCGCATCCTGATGTTTGGAACATCCTATTGCAGGTATTAGATGAGGGTCGTTTGACCGATAATAAAGGAAGGACGGCGAATTTTAAGAATACGATTATTATCATGACTTCGAATATTGGAAGTCATTTGATTCAAGAGAAATTAGGCCAAATGGAGGGCTGGAACAATGCCATCTTGATGGAGGAGGCGAAGGAAGAAGTGATGGCTTTGTTGAAACAACAAGTACGACCTGAGTTCTTGAACCGCGTGGATGAGATTGTATTGTTTGAGCCGTTAACCGAAGAGCATGCGCGCAAGATATTAACGATTCAATTTAAGGAAGTTCAAAACCGTTTGGCTGAGCAACACATTACCATCGAAGCGACGGAAGAGGCTTTAGCTAAGTTGGCCAAAGAAGGTTTTGATCCTTTGTATGGCGGTCGACCAATGAAACGTGTACTCCAGCGTGTCGTTTTAAATGAATTGTCGAAGTCCATTTTATCGGGTAAGATTCAGCGGGATTCGGCGGTGTTAATGGATGTGGATAAGGAGGGGAATTTGACCTTTGAGAATGTGGAGGTGGAGATATAATAAAAACCCCCAGGCATTCGCCTGGGGGTTTGTTTTTTGTAGAGACGCGATAATTCGCGTCTTTTTTCTTTGGCAAAGCTCAAAGCTTTGCCAAAATTTGAGGCGCTTGCGCCGATTTTTCAGGCTAATTCTTGGGGTTGTAGTGAGGTAGAGACGCGATACTTCGCGTCTTTTTTAATTTAAGACGCGAAGTGTCGCGTCTCTACGTTAAAAATTCTGCCAACAAACCGGTCTCGTGAACCGGTATATAGCTTCGGTTCCTACAGAAGTACTTCGTGCATCTGAAGTCGCTGGAAATGGTCCACTATGGACCATGGCCGGGGAGACTTCAACGCCCGTTGGGAATCCATTCAACAAGATTCTGCCTACTTTTTGGCTTACCTCATCGATGAGTTCATCTAATTGCGCTAAATCACTCTTTTCTGCTTGAATCGTAGCGGTCAGTTGGCCTGGAAGCTTTTCCGTAAACGCAATCATTTCTGCCAAATCTTGGCAAACCACCGCCACAGTACTTGGGCCAAATACCTCTTCCAAAACTTCCGGGTGTGCTAAAGCTTCGCGAACGGTTGTACTAAATAAACTAGGTGCCGGATTCTCAGAAGCGGTTAATCGTTGGGTAGCCGAATGATGATTCAAGGTATTAAAGCCATGTTCAAATGCTTTTTTTATGCCAGATGTCAGGAATGTGCCTAAGGGCATTTGATCTAATTTGGTAGCTAAAGATGTTAAAAATCCACGGTCTTTTTCTAGGATAACAATTAAACCGGGATTGGTGCAAAATTGGCCTACCCCCATGCAAATGGATTGGCTAAATGCATCAGCTAGTGCCTCACCTTGTGTCGCTAGGCGATCGCTGAATAAGTAAACGGGGTTGATGGAGCCCATTTCTGCATAAACGGGAATGGGTATTTCGCGTCGAACGGCTAAATCGAAAAGTGCTTTTCCTCCTCGGTATGAACCTGTAAATGCGACTGCTTTTGCTAGGGGGTGTGTCACCAAATACCCACCAATTTCATGTCCTTGTGCTTGAAGAAGTGAGAAGGTGCCATCGGGCATACCGGTTTTTTGGGCAGCTTGCTGAATCGCTTGGCCTACCATTTCACTCGTATTGGGATGTGCTGGATGACCTTTAAATACGACGGGACATCCTGCGGCTAATGCTGATAGGGTATCGCCACCCGCAACTGAAAATGCTAGGGGAAAATTACTTGCCCCAAAAACAACAGTTGGCCCAAGTGGAATTTGTTTTTGAACTAACCGAGGTTTAGGAAGCGGTTGGCGTTCTGGCATCGCTTCATCCACGATTTCTCTTTTCCACGAGGGGTTTGAGATAAAGTTGGCAAAGGCTTGAATTTGCCCAATGGTCCGACCGCGTTCACCTGTGATTCGCGCTTCAGGGAGGCCAGATTCAGCGCAAGCTGTTTTGATTAAATCATCACCAATGGCCAAAATTTCTTCGGCAATAGCATTGAGAAATTTAGCTCTTTCAGCGTCCGAAAGATTTCGATAAACCTTAAATGCTGCGGAAGCTTTTAATAAGGCTTCTTGAGCTTCGTCGGCTGTTGCTTCAATAAATTCCTGTGTTAAAACCTCAGCTGTAGCAGCTTGTACGCCTTGAAAAATTCGGTGTCCGGCTGCTTTTGTTTGAAAGCCAATAATCTGTTTTCCTGTTAAGTTCATGCTTGTACGGTTTGAATCAGCGTTCCGATGGGTTCAATTTGAATGTGTATTTCGTCATTTGCTTGTAAGGTAAATGGCGGATCAGGAACGATGCAGGTTCCCGTCATGAGGTAAGCGCCTTGTGGAAAACTCATTTCTCGGGTTAAGTATTCGCGTAGTTCTTCGTGGCTTCGCTTCATTTGCGATATGTGTGTTTCTCCCTGAAAGACTTCTTGTGATGATCGGTAAATGCGCATGGAAATGACCGTATCAGGAGCTAGAGGCTTATCAGTCACCAACAAACATGGTCCAATTCCCGCGGAGGCGTCGTACACTTTAGCTTGGGGTAGGTAGAGTGGATTTTCACCTTCGATGTCGCGGGAGCTCATGTCATTGCCGATGAGGTATCCAGCGATTTGGTGTTGTTTATTGATGAATAGCGTTAATTCGGGTTCGGGTACATTCCAGGCTGAATCTTTACGAATGCGCACATGGCCGTTTTGGCCTACTGCACGCAGTTTATTGCCTTTGTAGAAAATTTCAGGTCTTTCAGCATCATAAACTTTATCGTAAAAGGTGTCGCCACCGGATTCTTTAGACTCTTCCATGCGGGCCACTTTGCTTCGTAAATAGGTTACGCCTGCTGCCCATATTTCTTGTGAATCTATGGGTATGTGCATTTTTTCGTGGTTTATGGATCCAAAAACTTGTTTATCGCAAAATTGAAATAAGTTCTCCTGATTGATGAAATCATCCCAGTTTACGGCTAATGTCGAGCTAAACTCGCCTTGAAGATTTTCGATTTGTACACCCGATTCGACGCGGTAGATTTTATAATAGTTCATAGGTTTAAATGCATGTATGATGCTAAAACAAATCTACAGAATGATTTTGTAAAATGAGAACGCTTGGCGGTGTCTTTTAAATGTTTATTATTAATAAATCTGATTAGATAGGGAACTCATGATATACCCAAAATGGCGTACAGTCAAAAGTATGTACAATGTCGTCAGGTAAAGGAATGGGCCCAAACCAAGTGAGCACTTTACCTGTTCCATCAAATTTAATCCATTGCCTGATTACGACCTTATGTTGGTATTTCTTCATTTCAAATCCATTGATGGCGTACGATAAACGCCAATCCTGCCATTGATGCATGCCAACAATCTTTTTGTCACCCACTTTCATTTGTTTTAATTTTCTTTGAACAACGGGAGAGGTTCGGATGTAATCACTTTGAAGATGTAGTGTTTCTCCATTTCCGAAGCAATAGTGTTTCAAAATGGTTGAAGCTTCAGGGAAAATGATGGCTCCAACAACAATCATCCCCAATACGATTATCTTTTTAATGTATAGGGTAAAAGCAATTAAACATATCAATATAGGCAACCAAACGTATTTTTTCATGAATTTTCTATTTCTGACTTTTGGAAATTAAACGAACAAGTAGCGCCTGATATTGCCTGCTACATCATGAATCAAATCAATACGTTTCTACTGATTTTTCAAAAGCTGCTTGGATTTCGGAAGCAATTCGATGTGGAAAACTTAATTTATACCAACAGTCAATATTGACCTCCTGCTCCACAATCTGAATCGGATATTTTTTGATCACCTTCATAACTTCATTCATCTGAGCATAGCTAAATCGAATCTCTAAGTTATCCATAGGTTCGATTTCAATGATATCGGATGCCGCGAAGGCCTCCAAGCTAGCCTCTTTATATGCTTGTATCAAACCTGGCACTCCGAGTAAAGTGCCACCAAAATAGCGTACAACAGCCACGAGCGTAAAATGGACATTTAGAGAAAGAATGGTATTTAATATCGGTTTTCCCGCACTTCTAGCAGGTTCGCCATCATCGTTTGAGCGGGCTTCCTCAGGACTAAATCCCAGTCGGTACGCATAACAGATATGTCGGGCCTTCGGATGCAATTCTTTTAAAGAATTTATCTGCTCCTTGATATCTTCAAGATCTTTCACAGGAAATACATACCCGATGAACTTACTTCCTTTATCTTTGTAGAGTCCCTCGGCAGGTTGTGCAATGGAAAGATAGGAATCAGGAAGGGACATGGTCAAAATTTAAAATTCAATTTATGCATAACAATCATTTTTTCCTACGAATTCTTGCTCGGGAGCTTCGTCAAATCTTGACCTATGCGCGTCTGAAGCAATGTTTTTCGCAGGAAAAAGATGAGTTGGTCATTGGTTTCGAACGTCAAAATGGGCAAGACTTGTGGATAAAATGTAGTTTTGGCTCACAGTTTTCCAGTTTGCAATTTCCTGATGATTTCCGTCGGGCCGGTCGAAATTCCGTGGATTTGTTTTCGGATCTCCTCTTACATGAAGTTCAAGATGTTCGTGTTTTCGAAAATGAGCGGGCCATTGGGATGTATTTTTTAGGAGAGCAAGTATTGGTCTTTAAATTGTTTGGGAATCGATCGAATGTGATTTTGTTTCAAGCTGGGGAGCATTGTTCCCAATTTCAGAAACGCCTAGGGAAAGATTTTGCCATACAATTGGATCAATTAGATCGAAAGTTGGATCAGCGTTTTGAAGCCTTCCAACAAGCCGACGGGGATTGGATGACATTATATCCAACTCTTGGAAAAGAGGGAGGCGTATATTTGAATAGTTTAGGCTATTCGAAGCAATCAGTATCAGGTCAATGGGCCTTGTTACAGCAAACAATGGAGTTGCTTCATGAACCTCAATTTACAATTATAGAAACGGAAAAAGGAATTGCCCTGTCGCTTTTTCCTGTTGCTGGAGAGGTCTTGTATCAAACCAAAGATGTGTTTGATGCCCTAAATCAATTTTATTCGCTACATTATTCAGTAGGGGAGTTTAGGAGGGAGAAGTCATTACTACGGGAAACATTGGGAAAATTACACCTCAAGGCGATTCATTATTTAGAATCACTTGAAAAGCAGCAAGTTAATCGCGATGCGAGCTTAGCTTATGAGGAAAAGGGTAATATATTGATGGCTTTTTTACATCTTATTCCTGCAGGTGCGAACGCGGTAGTGCTTGACAATTTTTATCAGGGTGGAACGGTCAGTATTAAGTTGAATGCCCAATTATCTGGCCCTGAAAATGCCGAAAATTATTATCGCAAGGCAAAGAATTTTTCGAAAGAAATTGCGCAATGGGAGTCCAATGTTGCACGGAAAAAAGCTGAAATTATTGAACTAGGTGAGCAATTGAAAGCGGTCGAAGCGGCTCAGGTTCGCCGAGAATTAAAGCCTTTCTTGCAATATCTTCAAGTACAGCAGTCGACCAAGCAATCTGCTGAGGAATTGCCCTTTAAACAATTTATTACGGGTGGTTGGACGATTTGGGTGGGGAAAAATGCCAAAAACAATGACCTGCTAACGCTTAAATATGCGAAGAAATTTGATATTTGGTTGCATGCACGAGATGTTTCGGGATCCCATGTAATCATTCGAAATCCCCAACAGCGTACCGTCCCCAAACATGTTATCGAGAAGGCAGCCGAATTAGCTGCGCATTTTTCAAAGCGGGCTAATGAATCATTATGCCCTGTCATTGTTACAGCAAAAAAATACGTTCGCAAGACGAAGGATCTTTTGCCGGGTCAGGTCATTGTGGACCGAGAGGAAGAAGTGGTGCTTGTCCGACCAACGTATTGGGAATAGCATAATTCCGCCTATTCCTTTTCTTTTCTGCTGAAATACCCTATTTTCGTAACTGATTACCAAAAAACTAAACCCTCAATTTATGCAATCACATAGTTTACATCAGCTCGATTACTTAGTCTTTTTGTTTTATTTTATTGTGGTTTCAGGCTACGGTTATTGGATTTATAACAAGAAAAAGTCGAAAATCACAGATTCAAATGATTTCTTTTTGGCTGAGGGTTCATTAACCTGGTGGGCGATTGGAGCTTCTTTAATTGCCTCTAATATATCAGCTGAGCAGTTTATTGGAACTTCGGGTGATGGTTTCCAAATGGGTTTAGCCATTGCTACCTACGAATGGATGGCTGCTGCTACGCTTTTGATTGTGGCAATTTTCTTTATGCCCATCTATTTAAAGAATAAGATTTTTACCATGCCGCAGTTTTTAAATCGGCGCTATAATTCAACGGTGAGTTTAATCATGGCCGTTTTTTGGCTGTTATTATACATCGCAGTTAATTTAACTTCTATTTTGTATTTAGGTGCTTTGGCAGTATCCACGATATCAGGATTAGACTTTACCATGTGCATGATTGCCATGTCGGTTTTTGCGATTGTCATTACGCTCGGTGGTATGAAGGTAATTGGATACACAGATGTAATTCAGGTGATTTTCTTGGTATTGGGAGGTTTGGTGACCTCTTACTTAGCATTGGATATGGTTTCTGACCAATTTAATGGTGATGGCGTAATAAGTGGGTTAAATATTTTAATGACCAAAGCACCGGATCATTTTCACATGATATTCGATAAAGACAATGCAAATTATCCATCATTGCCAGGTTTAGCGGTGTTAATTGGTGGTATGTGGATTGTTAATTTGAACTATTGGGGATGTAATCAATACATCACACAAAGAGCACTAGGAGCTGATTTACCAACTGCGCGTAATGGTATCTTGTTTGCAGCTTTCTTAAAAATGATGATGCCCATTATCGTGGTTTTGCCAGGTATCGCCGCTTATTTATTGTTTAAAGAAGGTACAGATGCAAATTTTCATGCGGCAATGATGAAGGATGGCCTTGTTAGTAAAGATAATGCTTACCCTGTTTTGTTAAACTTATTGCCTATTGGCCTGAAAGGTTTATCCTTTGCCGCATTAACAGCGGCAGTAGTCGCTTCGATGGCGGGTAAAGCGAATTCGATTTCAACAATTTTCACGTTGGATATCTACAAGAACTACATTAATCCAAATGCAACTGAGAAGCAATTGGTTTTGATTGGGCGTATTGCGGTTGTTGCAGCTACTGTTATTGCGGTTTTGATTGCTCCATTTATGGGTATTGATAAGAAAGGCGGATTCCAGTTCATTCAGGAATATACGGGGTATTTTTCACCGGGTATATTTGCCTTATTTATTATGGGATTCTTTTGGAAGCGTACGACGTCAAAAGCTGCTTTATTCGCATTATTGGGTGGGGTATCGTTCTCCATTATTTCCAAATACATTCCTACATGGACTGGAGTCACAGATAGTATTTTCTATAGTTCATTCCAAGATGCGGATGGCATGTATGTGATTCCGTTTATTGATCGAATGGGATGGGTATTTGCATTCTGTATTACGTCGATGGTTGCCATTTCATTACTAGATCCTGAGTCGAAGAACAATCCAAAAGGATTGGAAATCGATGCCTCGATGTTCAAATTGACTCCTTCTTTCATCGTGGGATCTGTGATCATCGTGATGATGCTTTTAGGCTTGTATACGTATTTTTGGTAGACTAAATTTGTAAAGGCGTTTAACTGATTATGCTTCGGTGTGATTTTTTAAACGCCTTTTTATTTGCCTAAGTTTTTCTAATAAGTCGTCAATTTTAAAAATATATCGTTCCATTGGAAATTAAATTAATCAAGAATCGATCGGATATCGGAGCCGGAACGAGAGGTTCTGACATGGGGATCGATGCCTTAGAAATTGCGGCAATCAATGCCGATGATGATTTTTTTCATCGCCACGTGCATGAAGATGTTCAGACGCATAACGAAACGATTTACCAAAAAAACACCAACTGCTTTGCCAAACGGATTGAGCATGTAGTCCAACAATGCGAGCGTGTTTGTTCGGTTGTTTCCAAGAACCTGCAGCAAACTTATTTTCCCATTGTGTTGTCGGGCGATCATTCATCTGCATTAGGTGTGATTAGTGGTATTAAAAAAGCGTTTCCGGATAAAAAATTGGGTGTTGTTTGGATTGACGCACATGCCGACTTACACTCTCCGTTTACATCTCCTTCAGGAAATATACATGGCATGCCGTTAGCCGCCGCTATGCAACTAGATAATTTACCGTGTGCGGTAAATGAGGTTTCAAATGATACGGTTGATTCTTGGAATCAATTAAAAAATATAGGCATAGCGCAACCTAAATTATCAAGTGAGCACTTGGTGTATTTTGGCTTACGGGATTTTGAAGCTGCTGAGGAGCATCTCATTAATCAATTCGGCATATTACATTACCGAGTAGAACAAATTCGTGCCGCGGGATTAACCCATTGTGTGCAAGAGGCTATCGATCGCTTACAAGACGCGGATATAATCTTTGTTTCATTTGATGTTGATTCGCTTGACTGTGACCAAATTTCATACGGGACCGGTACGCCCGTGAAGTCAGGATTTAAGCCAGATGAAGTCCTAAACATTCTTGAATTGGTTTTCGCAACCGGAAAGGTTGTCTGCCTTGAAGTTGCCGAGATTAATCCTTTGCTTGATAACAAAGGGAATAAGATGGCAGAGACAGCCTTTGGGATATTAAGACAGTTGGAGAAAAAGATTGTACAGTAGGCAGTGGGCAGTAGTCAGTGGTAAGTCGCTAGTCATTAGTCTAAAGTCCGGCGTCTAACGTCTAACGTCCAACGTCCAACGTCTAGCGTCCAAAGTCTAACGTCCAACGTCTAACGTCCAACGTCCATCGTCCAGCGTCTAACGTCCATCGTCTAACGTCCAGCGTCCAACGTCTAACGTCCAGCGTCTATTTAAAGAGCTCCTTTAATAATCGAATCAACCACACTTGGATCTAACAAGGTCGAGGTATCTCCCAAACTTCCAAATTCCCCTTCGGCAACTTTCCGCAAAATACGACGCATAATTTTGCCTGAGCGGGTTTTAGGTAAACCCGTCACAAACTGAATTTTATCTGGTTTGGCAATGGGCCCAATCACTCGGGCAACGGTAGCCAAAATATCCTTGCGGGTTAATTCATCATTGATGGTAGGGTGCTCACAGATGACATAGGCATAAATGCCTTGTCCTTTGACATCATGCGGATATCCCACAACAGCCGATTCAATTACGCCTGTATGCATGTTGATGGCATTCTCAACTTCAGCTGTTCCTATCCGGTGTCCTGAAATATTCATGACGTCATCGACGCGTCCAGTAATCCGGTAATACCCGTCCTCATCACGCATACAGCCATCCCCTGTAAAATACAATCCTGGATAGGTCGAGAAATACGTTGATTTGCATCGTTCGTGATCGCCATAAGTGGTGCGAATGATCGATGGCCATGGATATTTGATACACAAGTTTCCATTCACGCCATTGCCTTCAATTTCTTTTCCGTTTTCGTCTACCAGAATGGGTTGAACTCCAGGTAGGGGCAGCGTAGCGAATGCTGGCTTTAATGGGGTAATTCCGGCGATTGGCGAGATCATTAAACCACCTGTTTCGGTTTGCCACCAGGTATCGACGATTGGGCAATTGCCTTTTCCGATTTTATCATTGTACCATTGCCATGCTTCCACGTTGATGGGTTCGCCCACAGATCCAAGCACACGAAGTGAACTCAAATCTTTTCCTGCTAAGAACTCATCGCCAAAGCCCATCAACGAACGTATCGCCGTAGGAGCCGTGTAGAAAATATTGACTTGGTGTCTTTTGATAATATCCCAGAAACGTCCCGCGTCTGGGTATGTCGGGATGCCTTCAAACAATACCGAAATAGCACCATTTAATAAGGGGCCGTATACCAAATAGGAGTGACCTGTGATCCAACCGATATCCGCGGTGCAGAAAAACACATCGCCTGGATTATATTGGAAAACATTGGCAAACGTATAAGCCGTGTAAACCATATAGCCACCGCAGGTATGAACAACCCCTTTGGGTTTACCAGTAGAGCCGGAAGTATAGAGAATAAACAAGGGATCTTCGGCATTCATAGCCTCCGGAGCACAAACTGCAGAAGCTTCAGCTTCTTCCTCTTCCCACCACAAATCACGTCCTTTCAACATGGATACCGGTGTTTTTGTGCGCGTTTTAACGATTACTGTTTCCACACATGGACACGAAAGCAAGGCGTCATCCACCGTTTCCTTCATCGGAATGGTTTTATTTCCACGTACAGCGCCATCCGTTGTGATTACTAGTTTACATTGGGAATCGTTAATCCGATCTGAAATGGATTGTGCTGAAAAACCGCCAAAAACCACCGAGTGAATAGCACCGATTCGCGCGCAAGCCAAAACGGCTATGGCTAATTCCGGAATCATGGGCATGTAAATACATACACGATCTCCTTTGCCTACACCTTGCGCTTTTAAAACATTACTGAATTTGCAAACGCGCGCATGGAGTTGGCGATAGGTCAACGTAATCGCCTCGTCCTCCGGTTCATTGGGTTCATATACGATTGCCGCTTGATCTGGAATCGTATTTAAGTGACGATCTAGCGCGTTTGCGGTAATATTCATTTGGCCGTCTTCAAACCATTTGACCGAATAGTCGTCAAAACTCCAATCTAAAACTTTGGTAAATGGCTTAATCCAATCAAACTCATTGGCAATTTCAGCCCAAAATTGTTCAGGTTTTTCTACACTTAGGGAATACGCTTCATGGTATTCTTGTAAACTTTTAATTCTCATGTTTTTTTTGGTCAAACTCTCCGGTCAAGGCAAAGTATCCGAATAGGGACATACCGATGCTGATGAAAGGAGCTAAAATAAACGTATAAATAATGGCTGGGACTAGGTCATTTCCACCTTTTTCCCACAAGGGTAATGCTTGGAAATAAACCAAATATAAGCCGGTTGATATGCCAAGAATTATCCAAACGATTCCTAACAATCTTTTTAAGCCATTGAGCTGGTATGTCTTTTTGATTTTAACATCCTGCATGTAGACCAAACCGATGATCAAACAAACGGAAATCATGGCGATCGGATAGTTCAATCCTTCCAAATAAGGTTTCGCTATGGTCGAATCGTTCGTTGCCGTAGTGACTAAAAATGTGGCGATGGCCGGCATTAATCCGCCAAAAATTCCATTACCAATGTGGTACGGAAAGGACATGGAAGTATACCTGATTTTGATCGGGAAAAGCTCAACCAAAAATGCGGCAATCGGTCCGTAGGCCATGCTGACAAAGATAATCAAGCAGAAAATCAAGCCGATCATTTTCCATTGCGATGAAGCGGGAATATGGATGGTAGGACCTTTGTCGGTCGTTGTTTCAACTGTGCCATCCGTAAAAGTCCTGATGGTTTTACCTTGTTCATATTTGATGGATTCCGCTACTTCTGTTTTTTGTTTCGTATCCACAAGGTCATACATCGTCGAAAATATCGGTCGGTAAAGGAATAGGGCAAGGGCCATGCCGGCCAACATGATTCCTTTTCTGCCCCATTTGTCCGATAAGGCACCAAATAGTACAAATAGGGGAGTTCCCGCGAGTAAGCCGATGACCAAAATCAGGTTTGTTTGGGTTTCTTCGAGATGGCAAATTTTCAACAAGAATGTTTGGGCGTAAAATTGGCCTGTATACCACACCAAACCTTGTCCCATCGTGGCTCCAAACAAGGCAAGTAACACGAATTTTAAATTTAATTTATTGCCAAAGGATTCTTTCAAGGGGTTTTTTGCGACATTTCCGCTCTTTTTGGCTTCTTCAAAAAGGGGCGACTCCGACATGTTTTTACGGACGATTATTGAACCGATGACCATGACAATGGAGATGAGGAAGGGGATGCGCCAACCGTAATTGTCGAATTCTTCGGCAGATAAGAGGCTACGCGTCAACATGATTACCCCCAATGAAATAATCAGTCCGAGTGTAGCTGTGGTTTGAATCCAGGACGTATAAAAGCCTCTCTGATGCTCCGGTGAGTGTTCCGCGACGTAGGTGGCCGCTCCGCCGTATTCTCCACCAAGCGCTAATCCTTGTAATAAGCGGAGAATTAAAACGAGAATAGGAGCTAGGGCACCAATGCTCTGGTAGGAGGGAATTAAGCCTATGGCAAATGTCGCGCCGCCCATGAGCATGAGTGTCACCATAAAGGTGTATTTACGCCCAATGACGTCCCCAATCTTACCGAAAAAAAGTGCACCAAAAGGTCGTACAACAAAGCCTGCTGCAAAAGTTGCCAAGGTGTTTAAAAAAGCAGCCGTGGGGTTATCGGTGGGAAAAAACTTAGTTGACAAGACCGTCGCCAAACTACCAAATATGTAAAAGTCGTACCATTCTATCAACGTACCTACGGACGAGGCGCCGATGATGTAACTTAATTTTTTATTCACAGGTTTAGAATTTTAAACGAATATATCGAAAAAATAGCTAAAATTTGCCATTAAAATATTCAATAAATGATTGAATTTAAGGAAACACAGCGATTTACGCAGTGGTGGTTATGGTTGATTTTGTTGGGATCGTGGGGTGCGATGGTTTTTGCCCTTTTTATGGATCCGCCCAAAACGCTTGGAAGTCAATTGATAGTAGGAATACTAACAATTAGTTTGCCGACCTTTTTTTGGCAAATGCGTTTGATCACTCGGATTACCACAGAGGGTATTTATGTGCGTTTCATTCCATTTCATTTCAAAGAGCAGTTTTATTCGTGGGATTCGATTGAATCCGCTCAAGTTCGCACCTATGATCCCTTGTCTGAATACGGTGGTTGGGGGATTAAATATGGCTTTAACGGCCAGGGGAAGGTGTATAATATAGCTGGGGACCAAGGGCTTCAATTGGTCTTCAAATCAGGAGAAAAACTATTGATAGGCACCCAAAAGCCAGTCGAGATACAAGCTGCAGTTCGTTTGTAGATTATCAAGTTCTTGAGCAATTTATCTCAGTAAAAAAACGTTCGCAAGTGAGCGGCCACGCTGCCGGGGTCAACGACCGCGGCAGCGTCACCCACCGCACGAGGCAACAACCCAAAAGCGCTAAATGCCAAAATAAAGCCTTAACTTGCGACATCATTATGAGAATGCTTGTTATTTCCAGTTATTACTCATAAGCACACATTCTCATTTTGATATGACATTTCAAGAGTTACACCTCATTGAGCCTATCTTAAAGGCGCTCGGTGAGGAGGGTTACACAAACCCAACACCCATTCAAGAACAAGCGATTCCTATTGTACTTAAAGGCACCGACCTACTGGGTTGTGCCCAAACAGGTACTGGTAAAACCGCCGCATTTACACTTCCCATCATTCAGTTGATGGATGCAAATCAAACATTCCAAAAGCCTAAAAAAATCCGTGCCCTAATTGTTACCCCTACCCGGGAATTAGCCATTCAAATCGGAGAGAGCTTTAAAGCCTACGCACGCCATACCTCACTTAACTATACCGTTATTTTTGGTGGAGTGGGGCAGAGCCCACAAGTTTCCGCACTCAGATCGGGCGTTGATGTCGTGATTGCGACCCCAGGACGTTTGTTGGATTTAATGAATCAAAAGCTTTTGTCAATCGCCAATGTCGAATATTTTGTCCTCGATGAGGCCGATCGTATGCTCGATATGGGATTCATTCATGACGTAAGAAAGCTCCTAGCAGCTTTGCCTCGCCAAAGACAATCTTTGTTTTTCTCGGCCACCATGCCACCTGAAATCGTGCAATTGGCGGCGTCTATTTTGCGAAACCCAGCAGAAGTTTCGGTGACACCCGTTTCGTCAACCGTTGAAATCATTAATCAATCGGTGTATTTCGTTGACAAAAACAACAAGAATACCCTTTTGCTAGATATCCTAGAAGACACCAAAATCAAAACGGCATTAGTCTTTACCCGCACCAAACATGGCGCAGATAAAGTAGTCAAAGTATTATTAAAAGCCAGCATCAAAGCCGAAGCCATTCATGGAAATAAATCCCAAAATGCACGTCAAACAGCCTTGAAAAACTTTACGGCGCAAACGACACGTGTATTAGTAGCAACGGATATTGCAGCTCGTGGCATCGATGTGGATGATTTGGAATATGTGATTAATTTTGAATTGCCTAATATTCCCGAAACCTATGTCCACCGGATCGGTCGTACAGGGCGGGCTGGGGCACGCGGTACCGCAATTTCTTTCTGCGATATTGAAGAAAAAGACTATTTGAAGGATATAGAGAAGTTGATAGGTAAAAAGGTGCCCGTTGTGGAAGCACACCGTTACCCCATGAAAGTATTAACTATCGAGAAAAAAGCTAAGCAAGGACCTCCAAACCGCGGTGGCAAACCAGCCGGTTCTGGAGCCGCAGCAAAACCTGCTGAAAGCCCGCGTTCATTCGATAAAGCCAAAGCTGGCCGTAAATGGTACGGCAAAAAGAATACGTATTAAGATGGAAAAAACACTTTTGGTCATTGCGGGTCCTACGGCTGTTGGCAAAACAGCTTTATGTGTCGAAATGGCCAAAAGTCTTCATACTGAAATCATCTCCGCGGATTCCCGTCAATTCTACCAAGAACTTAGCATCGGTACCGCAAAGCCTAGCCTCGAAGAGCAGGGTGGTGTCAAACACCATTTCATTGATTCACATTCTATTCACGACTATTTCTCCCCGGGGGATTTTGAGCGTGAGGCGCTGCTAGTGCTGACCAATTTATTCCAGATGCATGATGTCGTTATTCTAACCGGAGGGTCTGGTTTATACCTAAAAGCCTTGATGGAAGGACTTGATGACATGCCGGATGTAGATTTGGATTTACGGACAGATTTAATGCGTCGATTGGAAGAAGACGGTTTGGAAAGCCTCCATGCGGAACTCCAAGAATTAGATCCTGAATATGCAGCAAAAGTGGACGCTCAAAATCCGCAGCGGGTTGTTCGGGCTTTGGAAGTATGCCTGTCAACTGGCAAGTCATATAGCTCATTCCGTAGTCAGCAAAAGGCTGATCGTCCTTTTGAGATGATAAAGATTTGCCTTGATCGACCACGTGAAGAATTGTATGCGCGTATCGATATGCGTATGGATCAAATGCTTCAAGCCGGACTTATGCAGGAAGCTAAAGAATCCGAAGCCTATCAAGACCGTTACGCCTTAAAAACCTTAGGTTATAAAGAAATATATGGGTTTTTCCGAGGGGAATATGATGAGACTGAAATGGTTCGTTTGCTGAAGCGCAATTCCCGGCATTATGCTAAAAAGCAATTGACTTGGTTTCGCCATCAGGATGATTTTGAATTTGTGCATCCCGATCAGGCCATTGTTTATATTCAGGCTAAGCTTAAATAAGCTTCCAGACCTCCCGTAACATTTTGGGCTTTATATCCTTTGGCGGATAGGAGCCGACAAGCAATTTGGCTTTGTGTGCCGTTATAGCAAATAACGGTATACAAAACATGTAAATCTAACGCTTGAATTTGAGTCAATAACTCATCGAGAGGAATATGAATTCCCCCTAAATCAAAATCCGCTCGTTCCCTCGGTGTACGAATGTCCAAGAGGGAAAGAGCAGATAAATTTTCCTTGAATTCTTTCGCGGAAATGGATTGCATCTTAATATCCAGCAGCTTGCCAAGCAAGCACGCCGCCTAAAACATTGCGTACATTTGAATAGCCTTCGCTCATTAAATATTCTTTGGCACGTCCAGAGCGAGCGCCAGAGCGGCAATGGATTAAAATTTCTTGATCTTTCCAGGCTTCGATTTCCTCCAAACGATTTGGTAACTCGCCCAAAGGAATCAAGGTTGCCCCGATGTTGAACTCATCAAATTCATATTCTTCACGGACATCTATCAGGTTTAATTTTTCACCTTTGTCCATACGCTCTTTTAACTCTTCAATTGTAATATCCATGATTATTGATCTTCGCCACCTACTACCCAAAGGTCAATTAGGTCGCCTGGTTTAACACTTGGTCCATCACATGTGGCACAGGATTGTTTAAATACAGTTCCTGTAGGAAACGTGTCATGTGCTTCATAACTGATTTTTCCGATACGTAAATTCATACCTGCCAGTATAATTTCGACCTCATCCATCGGTTTACCTACGAAATCTGGCATATCCATTTCAACGTCTGCGGTTCCATTTCCGATATATAAATCGACCATCGTACCTTTTGGAATACTTGCTCCTGCTTCTATTTTTTTACCAAATGCCTGGACTTCAATAACCTCTTTAACGCGTGGATCATTTACTTCATGCACTATACCTTTTCTTAATCCAGCAATGTATAATTGTTGTTCTGCACTACGAACCGATAGGCCTACAAGGGTTGGTAATTTGATGGTTGGCGGAGTCTCAGAATTAATTGTTATGTATATTTTTCGCCCTGATTTAACAAGTGAATTGGGTAGGGGATATTGTGATAAAATTGTCAAGGGTGGTTTATCAGCGGTATAAGTACAATCAGCAACTTCATAGGCTAAGTCCCGCTCATCAATCGCTTCTTCCATTTTTTCTAAAGTCATACCTTTCAAATTTGGTACTTGAATAGATTCTCCATGGTGCGTACTCCAAGGTAAATACACAAAGAAAAATCCAAAGAATAAGACAAGGCTTAACAAGATTAAAATCGCAATGTGCGTTATTAAGTCTTTCTTAGATTGAGTTGGTATTTGAGCCATAATCGGAATTACGAATTTGCGTGCAAGATAGGGAAAACAATAATCCTAGGCAAGAGGAAAAGTAGTCAGTAATTAGTGGTCAGTCGCTAGTCGCTAGTCGACAGTCCGAAGGGAATGAGTCCGAAGTCCAGCGTCCAACGTCTAACGTCCATCGTCTAACGTCCAACGTCTAACATCCAACGTCCATCGTCTAACGTCCAATGTCCAATGTCCAACGTCTAACGTCCATCGTCCAACGTTTAAAAGAAAGTCCGAAGGAAAAAGCTCTTGACTGAATAAACAGACTTAGAACTTTCCCTTCGGACTATTTCCCTTCGGACTGTCGACTAGCGACTTGTGACTAGCGACTAGTACTTAAAAACTTTATCTCCCGCCATCACTTCTTGCGTCTTCTCATTAAAAGTAACACGCTGTCCAGTGCGATAGGCCGCATTTGACATGATGGTTGCGATGGAGTGCTGGTAACCTGCCTCGATCGGAGCATTCGGAGTTTTGCGTGAACGTACACATTCCATCCAGTTTTTCACATGGTTAAATGTTAAGCTATCGCCTCCTGTATCTGCTTCTGTGGCCACTTTGGCACCTTCGATTTTCATGGTAGGCAATAAATTCGCCTGCATACCCATCGCTTTTGCCTCACGCTCGCGCAATCCGCCATTAGGAGAAATCGTATTGGTATCCAAGTTTAACTCACCCGCATTAGAGTAGTAAATCTCTTTCGTTCCTCCCGCTGAATTTGAGAAGCGAGATGTAAACTGAACTTGGAATCCTTTGTTTCCTTGACCATAATCGAACACCACGGTCATCGTATCTGCATTCACACGCCCATCGTTCCATTGGTAAATACCCCCATTGGCTACAACCGAGTTTGGATGAGATAAGCCTGAGAACCAGTGTACGGTATCGATTTGATGTGACATCCATTGTCCTGGAATACCAGACGAATAAGGCCAAAATAGACGATATTCTAAGTATTTACGTGGATCAAATTTATCTGCTGGACGGTTCATTAAGAAACGCTTCCAATCGATATCTGATTCTTTTAAGATGCTAGTTAATTCGGGACGTC
The DNA here is from genome assembly GCF_044342065.1 of Aquirufa sp. GTDB lineage: Bacteria > Bacteroidota > Bacteroidia > Cytophagales > Spirosomataceae > Aquirufa. Next base: position 73,503 of record NZ_JBIIQN010000004.1, read on the forward strand.
TCCAGCGACCTGGTTGGTTTACATTCCACATCAACTCCACCATTTTGATATCGCCGAATTTACCAGATTTGATAAATTCATCCGCTGCCCAGTAGTTTTCACCCGAACGACGTTGTGAACCAATCTGGACAATTTTTCCTGATTCTTTCACTGCTTTCAATACTGCACGGTTATCTTCCATGGTTTCCGCCAATGGCTTTTCTGTATACGTATCACAACCCGCTTTAACCGCTTCTATCGTATGCAAGGCATGCTGGAAATCCGCTGTTGAAATAAACACCGCATCAATTCCCTTAGCAGAATATAATTCCTCATTATTGCGATAGGTTTGAATGGTTCCACCTAATTCCTTCTCTAAAAACGCTTTTCCTTCGTCGCGTCTGCGGTTCCAAAGATCCGACAAAGCAACCATTTCAAAATTCATTCCCTTTGCCAAGGCCTTGAATGGGGGAACATGGGATGCGCGGTGACGATCTGAAAAACCAACACAAGCTACACGAACACGATCGTTCGCGCCAATGATTTTACTGTACGATTTGGCACTAAATGCGAGCGTTCCCAACGTCGCCAAAGCACCTTTTTGAATAAATGATCTTCTTTCCATGGTAAGGTTTAGTTAATTTCTCTGATTTTGATGTTTTTGTAAAATACGGAATCTCCGTGCTCTTGAAATAAAATGGGTCCTTTGTCTTGAGCGCCATATCCATCCCATTTAGCATGTTTGCTATGCGCCACAAGTACTTTGAAAATATTGCTCTTACGCTCATATTCCAATACCTTAAATCCGTTTAACCAATGTTGGACAATATTATTTGGATAAACAATGATACGACCTTGATTCCATTCGCCAATTTTCTTGCGGAATCGTGGATCCAATTTATTGGAAGGGATGATGTCATATAAACTGGCAAGTGTGCGATTGCCAACAGTTCCTAACTTCGCGTCTGGGTGTTTCTCGTCATCCAATACTTGGTACTCTAAACCGATCGCCGACATCCCCGAATTGTAGGTTTCGTTTACAAAATACTTAACACCCGAATTAGCTCCTTCGGTTAATTTGAAATCAAAAGTCAACTCAAAGCTACCAAATTGCTCATTCGTCAAAATGTCACCACCGTTACCCGACTCCTTGCCACCCGATGAATTTACGTGCAAGGTTCCATCCTCAACAGTCCAAACAGATGGAGGCGCCGTGGTTTTGAACGCTGAACGGAAACCGGTTAAATCTTTTCCATTGAATAATAATTTAAATCCGGCAGCCTTTTCTTGCTCAGATAAATTGTTCAACATGTAATTCTCAACGACCGTTTTACCATCTATTGGGCGTGGTTGCATATCTTTTCCTGTTTGAATGCGGATATTTTTCCACATCACTTGCATACCTGGTTTCATCTCGCCATAAATCGCATGCACTTGGAAAGCGATAAATCCTTTGGCCGTCATATCATCCACCAAGTACGTTACAGGAACGTCATTAATCCATGTACGAATCGTAGTCCCAATCGCCTCAACGCGGTAATGATTCCAAACATCGCCTAATTTAAATGCTTTTTTTGCCTCAGGCTTACCTTCGTTTTGAGATAACCAGCCACGACGTGATTCGTCGTAGATACCGCCTGACCAGCCGCGGGTTGAAGGATCAATTTCAGCTTGGTAGCCGTGTACACGACCATTTTGGTATTCAGGAATTGACAAACTTCTGAACTGCACGCCAGAATTCATCTTATTGTCCACCTTCACATCGAATTCCAGGATAAAATCACCATATTCTTGTTCAGTAGCCATGAAAGAATTAGGCGTATTGGCTACGGTAGTTCCTACCATGACACCATCTTTCACCTCATATTTTGCTTGACCATTTAGTTGTTTGAAGCCTTTAAAGGTTTTTCCGTCAAATAAATTAGTCCACTTTTGCGCATTAGATTGCAAAGAAACGCATAAGAGCGCTGCGCTGAGCGCATACAGTAATTGTTTTTTCATAGTTCTATTTTATTGTATTCTAAAGGAATCGCCTCAGCGAAATTTACTCATTATATCTTGAAATAATTCAGTTGGCTTGTATGTCTATTTCAGAGCAAAAAATACTACCTGCTGAATTGGCACGATTTCCCACTATTCTATTACTTTTGTAGATTAATTTTAATGAATGATGCAAAAACAAACGAAAGCCATTCGGATCCAGGCTGATCGGTCATATAACCGCGAACATTCGGTACCCCTTTATTTAACTTCAAGTTTTACTTTTGAAGATGCCGAAGAAGGCCGAGCCATTTTTGCCGAAGAGAAGGCTGGTAATATCTATTCACGTTACATGAATCCCAATGTGGATGAGTTCGTGGAAAAAATGATTATGTTGGAAAACGCTGAAGCCGGATTAGCTTTCTCAACGGGTATGGCCGCCATTTTTGCATCTATGGCGGGTTTGTTGAAAGCAGGTGATCATATTGTAGCTTCCAAAGCACTATTCGGATCATGTATTCAAATTTTAACGAAAATTACTTCTAAATGGGGGATTGAATGTACATTCGTTCCCGGTGCTGATATAGCTGCTTGGGAAAAAGCCATTCAACCTAATACCAAGTTCTTTTTCTGTGAGTCGCCTTCGAATCCAGGTTTGGAATTGATTGACTTACCGGCATTGGCCAACTTGAAAAAAGGTCGCGATATAGTTTTAGCGGTAGATAATTGTTTTGCTACACCTATTTTACAAACTCCGTTAGATTTAGGTGCTGATTTAGTGATTCACTCGGCAACAAAATACATCGATGGCCAAGGGCGTGTTTTAGGTGGCGTTATTTGTGGAAAAAAGATTTACCTAGATGAAATTCGTTTCTTTGCCCGCCATACCGGTCCATCTTTGTCCCCATTTAATGCTTGGATCCTTTCCAAGAGTTTAGAATTATTAGACTTACGGATGCAGAAACATTCGGAAAATGCACAAGCACTAGCTGAAGCTTTGGAAGGTCATGCCGCGCTAAATGTTGTAAAATACCCCTTTTTGAAGTCACATCCCCAATATGATTTAGCTAAACGCCAAATGAAATATGGTGGTGGTATCTTAACCATCGATATCAAAGGTGGATTTGAAAAAGTTGTTGCCTTCAGTAAACATTTAAAAATCGCTTCGATTTCACCCAATTTAGGGGATTCAAGAACGATCATCACGCACCCAGCTTCTACTACGCATTCGAAAATAGCTGCGGAGGAAAAAGTAGCTTTAGGCATTACGGATGGGTTAGTTCGTGTGGCTGTCGGCCTAGAATCCATCGAAGATCTGAAAGCTGATTTCTTACAAGCCTTAAACGCGATTATATAATGTTTATCGCGCTCATCATTTGCCTCCTTTTGTTGACCGTTAATGTCATCATTGGCGTCTATGTCGAGCGTAAATTATCGGCCTTTATGCAAGACCGTTTAGGGCCTATGGAAGTAGGTAAATGGGGGTTATTGCAAGTTTTTGCCGATTTGTTAAAGCTGATTCAAAAAGAAGATATTGTTCCTGCATTGGCACAAAAGCGCTTGTTTTTGATTGCGCCATGGATCATCTTTTTGTCTATTTTTGGTGCTTTTTCGGTAGTTCCGTTGAGTTCAGGTTCTTGGTTACAGGGGTCTCAGACAGAGATGGGGATTATGTTATTAATGGGTATTGTATCATTGGATACCTTAGGCATTCTATTGGCGGGTTGGACATCAAATAATAAATACGCTCTTTTAGGTGCTATTCGTTCTGCGGCTCAATTGGTTTCTTTTGAGATACCTTTGGGATTGACCATTTTATGCGTGGTTATTATTTCAGGTAGTTTGAATTTGCAGGAGATTGCGGGCCAACAAGGGATTTTTTCTTCTGACGTTCAATATTTATTTGGAATAAAATCCCTCGGTATTGAAGTTCAAACGATTGGAGGGGTTTTAGCATGGAATGTGGTTCGCATGCCGCTGTTTTTTTTCCTCTTCATTCTGTATTTCATTGCCTCGTTAGCAGAAGCCAATCGTGCCCCGTTTGATATTCCGGAAGCAGAATCGGAGTTGGTCGGTGGTTTTCACACGGAATATGCCGGAATGCGTTGGGCTTTGTTATTTTTATCTGAATACGGAATGATGCTCTTAGTTAGCATCCTAGGGGTTATTTTATTCTGGGGGGCATGGTATTCTCCTTTTCCAAACATAGGATCTGTGCGTTTGGCTGATTGGACAAATGGCACGCCTGGCACATTAACGAGTACGCTTTGGGGCTTTGCTTGGATTATGATAAAAACGTATATGTTGATTGCTTTACAAATGTGGGTAAGATGGACCTTGCCAAGACTACGTGTAGACCAATTTATGTACCTTTGCTGGAAGGTTCTTATTCCTTTCGCTCTGCTCTTCGTCGCATTATCTTCCCTATGGTCGCTATTCGGGTGAGAAAAGTCTTGGAATTTGTGTATCATTGATGATTGCAAATTTCAAATCCTTTTCATGTATAAAAACTTTACTCAATTTTGGCTATGCCTGCTACTTTTATTTTCAATTAATTTACAAGCACAGGAGAATTTATTGCCTGTTTTAAGTGGAAAAGTTAGTAATGCTCAAACTGGAGAGCCTGTTGCTGGAGCTTCAATTTCCGTTGATTTTAAAAAATCAGGCGTTACATCTGATGCCAATGGACTTTATAAAATTTCACTGCCTTATGGTGAATATGTTCTAAAAGTTAGCTCTGTTGGATATAATCCGTATCGTACGAAAATCTACATGCAAAGTAATTTGGATATTAATGTAGAATTGAACGAAGTAACGAAACAACTGGAAGAAGTAATTGTATCAGCGTCTTCAAATAAACGGGATATTCAAACACCTTCCCTAGGTGTAACGGTATTAAGTCTGAAAGGAATTAAAAAACTGCCTACGATGATGGGTGAGGTTGATGTGATTCGAAGTTTGCAATCTCTTCCGGGTGTTTCTTCCGTAGGAGAAGGCGCTAATGGATTAAATATTCGAGGGTCGAATGTGGATCAAAACCTTATATACATTGATGATACACCGATCTTCAATCCAACTCACATGTTTGGTTTATTTTCGGTTTTTGCTTCCGATGCTATACGTGATTTAGAATTATACAAAGGAGGAATTCCATCTCGTTTTGGTGGAAGAACCGCTTCTGTTTTGGATATCAAAATGATTGAACCCAATACTGAGAAGTTTAAAATGCAAGGGGGCATTGGATTGGTATCTAATCGAATAATGGCTGAGATACCTATTATTAAAGAAAAATTAAGTGTTTTAGTTGCTGGTCGTCTTTCTGCCAATGATTTCCTTTTCAAAGCATTTGCACCCGCTGAGTTAAAAAATATTCGCGCTAATTTCTCCGATATCGCTACCAAGATTTACTACAGACCTGATCAAAAAAATACCATATCATTATCAGCCTACATAAGTCATGATTATTATCGGGTAGATTCTCTATTTAGTATTGAAAATGTGATTGCTAAGCAAACTTCGTTTGATTATGGACATAAAAATGCCTCTTTTCATTGGAATCATTATTTTTCACCCAAATTAAGTATGTTGGTTTCAGGGGCAATTTCAAATTACTTAACGAAAACATATGCGCCTGATTCGGTCAATACCATCGATTTAAATAGTTCTATTTTATATCGTAATGCATCATTGAGTTTTGATTATCAGCCACTAGAAAATCATAAATTCAACTTTGGTACTTCCATTACTCGGTATACGATTAATCCAGGTGTTTTAAATGAAGGAGTCGTTTCTCGGGTATCATCGGTCATTGTTCCTATTGAACAATCCATGGAAGCAGCTCTATATTTAGATGACGAATGGAAAATAAATGAAAAGTTGACTATACAAGCGGGAATTCGGTACACGAAATATTGGCGAATTGGTGCAGGAACGGTAAATGAATATGCCCCTGGCCTCATGCCTTCTATTAATACCGTTTTACGGAAAAAGGAGTATGCTGATGGCGAAATTATGGCAACTTATGGTGGTTTTGAACCTAGGTTAACTTTAAAATATTCGTTGGCGGATAATACAACGATGAAATTGGGATATAATCGCCAACAACAGTTTTTCCAATTGTTATCAAATAATACGACTCCTTTACCAACATCGCGATGGAAAACGGCAGATTCCTTTATAAAGCCTCAGCAAAGTGATTTTGCTTCTTTAGGTTTCTTTAAGACATTCAATGAAAATGTTTTTGAGATTTCTCTGGAATCGTATTACCGTAATGTCCGAAATACACTTGATTTTGTTTCAGGAGCTAATCTGCAGTTAAATCCGAATATAGAAACGCAATTGATTACGGGTAAATCCAAAGCGTATGGTTTTGAGTTAATGTTACAAAAGAAGAAAGGGGAGAACTCTGGTTGGATTTCATATACGTATGCACGAGCCTTCAATCAAATGATTGGTGATTTCCCTGAGGTACAAGCCATCAACAATGGGAATTGGTTTGCTACAAATTACGATAAACCCCATTCATTTAACGTGATGTGGAATATTCAGCCATCAACCCACCATAGTTTCTCATTTACCTTTGCTTACAATACAGGTCGTCCCTTTTCATCTCCCTCGGGTAGTTATAACATTGCAGGAAAAAAATATGCCGTTTTCGCTGAGCGAAATAATGATCGCGTAAGGGATTATCATCGGCTCGATTTTTCTTGGACGATAAGCAATCCTTCTATGAAGCATAAACGCTGGGAGGGAAGTTGGGTATTTACCGTATACAATTTATATGGACGACAAAATCCCTATTCTGTTTTCTTCAAGTCAACGAAGAATGGTCTAAAAGCCTATGAGTTGAGCGTTTTCGCAACGCCATTTATTTCGATGACCTACAATTTTAAATTTTTATAAGAATGCCTTTTCATAAAATATTTCTATATCTATTTGTCCTTTCCTTGTTTTCATGTGTGCAACCCATTGAAAACTTCGTACAAAAGGATGCCACATCTTACGTAACCATAGAGGCTGATTTAGCCGATGACCCGGAGCTATGTAAGGTTCGTTTGTCTAGTTCTGCTAATCGTATTTCGTCGGTTTTAGCGCAGCCTATTACCAAAGCAGAAGTTTATGTGATGGATGAAAAAGGGGTTAAAACCTTTTTTAAAGAATCCATTATGCCCCTTGGTACTTATTTGCCTCCAGCGGAATTCAGAGGACGCGTGGGTGGGATATATAAGTTGTTTGTTAGAACCTTGACAGGTGATCAATACGAAAGTTCAGTTGAAACGATGCGTGCTGTGCCTGAAATAGAAAATGCCATTGTTCGTTTTGAAGCATTGGAACAATATGCAAAAGTCGATCCACGTCGAGCAGGTTTTACGGTCTATTTGGACTTTAAGGATGCAGCTACCGAAGGTGATTATTATATGTGGAATTGGAAGCATTATGAACAACCTCAATTTTGTGCGACGTGTACTGATGGAGGTAGATTTGATTTTGTTAAAACGTTGGATTGTATTTTGCCTCGATTCCCCAATAATAATATATTGAATTACCGATGCAATGGTAATTGCTGGGATGTTACGACAAATAATGATTTGAATGTATTTTCAGATGTTTTGACTAATGGTCAGCGTGTAGTTGGACGCCAAGTAGCTCGTTTGCCGTTTGATGGATATGGGTTATATTATTTTAGATTGGAACAACGCTCCGTTACGAAAAGTGTATATAACTTCTATCAGTCTTTGATTTCATCACAACAATCAACAGGTTCCTTGTTTGATGTTCCTGCAGAAACGCGATTCAGTTTAAACATAAAATCGATAACTAAACCCCAAGAAAGAGTATTGGGTATCTTCAATGTATTTTCGGTTCGTAAAAAAATCTTTAATATTGACCGTAAAATCGATATCCCGGTTGGTTATGTGCCCATTACGTTCCCCATACCGGGCGTAACTTTTGCTTGCCCTCCAGGTTCTGTAGGTTGTCAAGATCTTGCTCCTTGTGTAGAAGGACCTACCCGAACAAAAATTACGCCAGAAGGTTGGGTGTTCCAATAAATTAGCCCAAATTTGTGTTATGATTGGAGTTTTATTAGTGAATTTGGGTACCCCGGATAATCCGAAAACCCCTGCGGTTCGTAAATATTTACGGGAATTTTTGATGGATGGCCGAGTAATTGACATTCCTTACATTTTTCGTTCCTTGTTAGTGAATGGAATTATTGCCCCATTTCGGGCTCCCCAATCAGCCAAAATCTACAAGGAATTGTGGGATGAGCGTGGCTCGCCTCTTAAATATTACGGGGAGGACGTCGCACGTGATTTGCAGGTTCAGCTTGGAGATTCTTATTATGTCCGTTTAGCCATGCGATATCAGTCACCTGATATGAAATCAGCTTTAGCTGACATGCAATCGAAGGGGCTAAAAAAGCTTATTGTAATTCCTTTCTTTCCTCAGTATGCCTCTGCAACGACCGGTTCCGTGTATGAGCGGGTGATGGAATTAATGAAAGATTGGCAAGTTATGCCAGATCTTTCACTGGTGAGCTATTTTTATGACCATCCGGCATTTGCTAAATATTTCGCTTCAAAAGCTGCGAATTACCAAAAGGATGTTGATTTCGATTATTATTTATTCTCTTACCATGGAGTTCCCGAGCGGCACATTCGGAAGGGTGATTATTCCAAAAATACCTGTGTGTTTGGAACATGTTGCGAGTCCATTACCGAAAAAAATCACGGCTGCTACCGGGCACAATGCCATGAAACTACCCGTCGGATTGCGGCTGAAATGGGCCTAAAGCCCGGTACCTATGGAACCGCCTTTCAAAGCCGATTAGGACGTGATCCTTGGTTGCAACCCTACACCGATGTAACGATCAAGCAATTAGTTTCTGAGGGTAAGAAAAAAATTCTCGCATTCTCACCCGCGTTTGTTTCTGATTGTTTGGAAACGACAATTGAAGTGGGAGAGGAGTATAAAGAATTGTTTGAAGAAGCCGGAGGAGAACACTGGCAATTAGTTGAAAGTTTAAACAATTCTCCTGAGTGGGTAGGTATTTTAGAGGATCTGGTCAAAAAGTCATAACATGCTCTATTTAGTTTTAAGTGTTATTTTCTCAGTGCTTTTGCTGGTGAATTTCAGAGCTCATGCACGTTTTCAGGTTGATACGCGCATTGCTATCTTGTTGAATTATCCGGTGTGTTTTTTAACGGCATACTTCCACCAGCCAACTGCCATACCCTTTCATTGGCCTTCTGCTATAGATTCGGCTCTATTGATGGTGATGGGTATAGGATTCGTGATAACGTTTTTACTTTCCGGTTTTTCAACTCAAAAAAATGGCATGGCGCCTACGTCGCTGGCCAATAATATTTCCTTAGTAATTCCGGTCCTCATTAATCTATTTATTCTGAAGACAGGTGGAGAGATTACGTGGTCGATTGCTGCGGGATTAGCTTTCTCATTTGTAGCCATATATTTCTGTAGTCCACAAGTAGATGTTTCAAGTGATTCTAAACCAGTTGTGGCGTTGTTATTAGCTGTTTTCGTAGCTTATGGGCTTACAAACACACTTTTTAGTTATTTAAATAGTACGTTGACTTCGAAGGTTCACGGAACGTTGCCTTTCATCATGATGTTGCTGATCGGCTCCATGGCAAGTTCTTTCATCGTGCTGATATGGAAGTCGGTAAATGGTACCCTCAACTGGAATCGCAATTCAGTTTTAGCTTCAATTCCGTTGGGCTTACCAAATTTCTTTTCCTTTTATTACTTGTTGAAGGCATTGGACGCCTTCCAAAACAATGCGGCAGTTGTCTTGACGATGTATAACCTGAGCGTTATTCTATTGAGTGCTATTGCTGCCTATGTTTTCTTCAAGGAGCACTTAAGTAAAAGACAATGGCTTGGCCTAGCTATGGGATGCGTGGGGATTGCGCTGTTGAACGGTTTGTAAGTAGGTCTAATTTATCTTTTTCTTTCTTATTTTTCTTTTCGTTCGATTGAAACCTAAATTCTATCGCTAGTAAGTTAGGTTAATTTCTAAATCGTATAACAATTTCATTTAGAATTAGTTATACGCTTTGTGAACAATTTGTTCATAGTCGCCATTCTGGCTATTCCGTCGTTTTCACCCTAAGACAATCAACTCATGTTTAAAAAATTTAAGGCATCTGAGATGCTCATTATCGTTTTGGTCATCATTATCATATTTTTTAGTGAATATAATTACTTAGTGGTCGGTGATAAAGACAAGGCGATATTCATTGGTCTTTGGCCTCCTACAATTTTGGGTTTGTTAAATTTTTTCAACTCTAAACTGAATAAATAATGGAAATGGATGTAGTTATATTGACGGCAATAATCGTCACCCTTTTTATCGTATTCATCATCGCGGTATATCGGGAGTTTAGTGTCATGGAAAATGAAACTTATGTTTTTCAAAAAGAGTCGGGGCCTCGCGCAGGACTGGTAAATTTTGTTGGTAATCTTGCGGCCAATAAGTCATTATCTACTTCGGAAAGGAAGTCGATTTACAAAGCAATGAATCGCAATATTGCCGATATGGAATCCGACGGGGTTTATTTTGATGAAATCGTGAAAGAAATGATAAAAGAGCAAATGGCTGAATTGAAAAAACATGACGTATCTGACACTTCGGCCACTAGTTAGTAATTGATTATTTATGAAACTGTATCAACTCATTTCACGTGTTTTTGACACCTTACTTTCGCGTGAGGCTAAGAAGTCCGTAGAAAAGGTAATTCTAATCATTTCAATCATCAGTTTCTTAGTTCATTTGGCATTAATTTACCTTGTAAAGTACGACATCGTTCATTTTCATTCGGACGTTTCCTTATTTAAAAGTCCAATTGCGGCCATCTATACGCCCTTTTCTTTTATATTGATTTATGAGGTTTACTTGCTCGTTTATTATATTCCCAAGTCGGTAACAACCTACGTAAGTAAGCAGTATGAGATTATAACCTTGATTGTAATCCGAAGAATTTTTAAAGATTTGTCCAACTTAGAATTATCTCAAGACTGGTTATCGATTAAAAATGACCGACAGTTTACGTATGATATTTTACTGGCTGTCATCTTGTTTTATTTGATTTATTTATTCAAGGTTAATTTCTTTCCCAAAGGAATGGTAAATTCTATTCAATCTAAAAACAGATTTAATTCTTTTATAGAATTCAAGAAAGCAATTGCCATTTTTCTTGTTCCAGTACTGGTCGTGATGGCCAGCTACAGTTTGTTTCATTGGTCGAATTCCGTATTGAATCAATTACCGTCCGCATTATCTGAGTTCAAAAAAATCAATAACGTATTTTTTGAAGACTTTTTTACGCTACTTATCGTGGTTGATGTTCTGTTGCTGCTCATCTCGTTTTTCTATAGCGACAGTTTTCAAAAAGTGATGCGAAATTCAGGATTTATTATTTCTACAATCCTAATTCGATTGTCTTTTTCAACGGATGGAGTGGTCAACAACGTATTAATTCTATCTTCAATTATTTTTGGTTTGTTGATTTTAGTAATTCATAATCAATTTGAGAAAAAAGAATCTTTGGTGCTAGATGCGGAGTAGTATTAGGCTTGATTTCCCAGTTGTATGTTAAAAATAGCACATAGCTCAATTTATGCTCATCCTTTGCCTGAGGGACATCGTTTTCCAATGCTCAAGTATGAACTCATCCCTGAACAGTTACTGCATGAGGGGAGCATTACAGCAAAGCATCTCTTTGTTCCTGAGTCGTGTTCCGCAACTGATGTATTTTTGACGCATGATTTAGCTTATTACGAGCGGCTAATTCACCTACAACTAAGTCCATCAGAGCAACGGGTGATAGGTTTTCCACAGTCGGAGGAATTAATTAGGCGAGAGCAAATCATTACACAGGGAACCATTGATTGTTCGCTGTATGCGTTGCAACATGGCTGTGCGATGAATGTCGCGGGCGGTACACACCATGCTTTTGCGGATCGAGGAGAAGGATTTTGTTTATTGAATGATATGGCTGTCGCGGCCAATTATTTACTACATCACAATTTGGTTAAACGGATTTTGATAGTTGATTTAGACGTTCATCAAGGGAATGGGACTGCTAAGCTTATGGAAAATGTGCACGAGGTCTTTACATGCAGTGTACATGGAAAAAATAATTATCCATTCCGAAAGGAAAAATCAGATCTTGATATTGGCTTGGAAGACGGAATTTCGGGGGAAGCTTACTTGCACACCCTAGATTCTTTTTTGCCTAAACTGGTCGAAACCTTTCAGCCTGATTTTGTTTTCTATTTAGCAGGGGTGGATGTCCTAGCTACAGATAAATTGGGCCGATTTAATTTAAGTATTTCGGAGTGTAAACAGCGAGATAAGTGCGTGCTGGAGCTGATGCACAAAAATCGGATACCTGTGTCTATTGCGTTAGGTGGTGGATATTCGCCTGATATAAAGGATATCGTGGAGGCTCATTGTAATACTTTTCGGCTGGCCTTGGACTTGTTTGATTCGTAAAGGAGGTGCCTAACTTATTTATTTTCAAAACATTACGTCCAATCTAGTGTTTGAGATATGAACTTAAACTCAAGAAAAATGAAATTGAAATTTGTTGCCGGAATTATTGCCTTTTTTGTTTCTGTTGCATCTGCATCAGCACAATCAACAGTTGTGGATATTGCTATCAGCTCAAAAGACCACACGACGTTAGTAGCAGCAGTAAAAGCGGCTGATTTAGTGGCTACATTACAGAGTGCAGGACCATTCACGGTTTTTGCTCCCACAAATGCTGCATTTGCGAAGTTACCTGCAGGAACGGTAGAAACACTTTTGAAGCCAGAAAATAAGGCAACCTTAGCTAAGATTTTAACGTATCACGTAGTCGCAGGAAATTTGAATGCGGCAGCAGTTATCAAAGCAATTACAGATGCCAAAGGATCATTATCTGTGAAAACAGTTAGTGGTGGTATACTAATTGCATCCATAGAAAGCGGTAAAGTTATTCTTACGGATGAAAAAGGAGCAAAAGCTACGGTTGTTGCTACTGATTTAAAAGCTGGTAATGGTGTTGTTCACGTGATCGACTCAGTGGTATTGCCTAAGTAGAAAATTCCATAATGGATTTTGATTAAGGGTCGCCTATATTTAGGTGGCCCTTTTTTCATTTTGCTAAGGATAAATTATTGTATCTATTGTCCCTTTACTGGCGAACTGATCACCTGTAGATACCTTCCCATCCAATAAGGCAATAACCAAATGTCCCCCGCGCTATGCTCGGAAATTCCATTTCCAGTTTTGCGATCTAACGTAAACATATTGGCATTATGTCGTTGAATCGGTCGCTCATCGGGGGGTAAGACTTCTTTGGTAAATTGCTTGCGAAAGTTAGGGGCTAAAAGTTCGATGTCTTTGCGGTGACTATTTTCAATGGCCCAATCGACCATGTCTAGTGGATGTTCCCGTAAATACCACGCCGCTTCCGCTAAATCAAATGTATTTGTTCCTGTCAATGCCGTGAAAATGTTCCAAGCTCCTTCTTTTTCAGGTCTTTCAATTTCCCAATGATCGATGATGGCCTTTTTGTAATTAGCACGTAAGGTATCATTAAAGGCATAGCGATATAAACCCCAGTAGCCTACAAAATACATTTCGTCATCTGAATGATTCCAAGCATCAGATAGATTTTTTGCGTGTGGATCTGCATTATCCGGGGCAAGGCCTATTTGATTCATAGGTCGCATTAAATTTTCAAAATACCCATGCTTTTGCATGAGCTCAAAAGCTTTTTCCTTGTATATCGGTTTTTTAGTAAAGTGATAGGCCGTCTGCAACATCGAAATAATATTCGATGAGTTTAATTTCCGATCTCCTATATTGGTTGGAAAACCATTCACATAGGACGGATTCCAGCGTCCCCACAAGGTAGGTTTCCCATCATAGTCTATCAAATACCACTTGTTTTTTATGATGTGCGACATCAAAGTGTCCATCAACACAATGGATCTTTTTTGTAAATCGGGTACGTTAACTAATTCCGCTAATGCCCCAAAGGCAAACATGTGGCCAATTACCTCGTCCGATGAAGTCGTAGATTTCCAATCCCATGCGGCATCCGACGCGTGTTGCCAGCGCTCAGGATCTGAGAGCTGGGCTATATAACCACTTCGCTCATAAGACCGTGCAGGAAATCCCGGTACTGAGGTGATCATGTATAATCTTTCCATTGCCTCAAACGCTTCACGAACATTCGCTAAGGCATCCGCTTCCTTGGTCACGGCATACCTGAATATCTCCGCACCCAAATACATTGAAGTCCATAACCCGTCATTATCTGAATCTGCCAAATACCCTGTGCTGATATTACCATGTTCCATTTGACTCAAACTCGCATTAAATCCATGTCTAATATGCCTTTCGCGTACCTGTGCCTCAAAGTACATCGCTTTTTCGTGTAAAGTCATCGACTTAACGTGGAGTTGCGCTAGTCCCGCTTTTGTTACGATTAGAACGGATTGATTCGGGCCAGCATTTATGGATGTAACTTCATTATTCGGAAGCCAGCGCTCTCCCTGAAAATAATCAAATTTCCCATCTTTGCGCAAAGCAAATGCACCATTAGTAGACCCAAACCAGGTTTTGTCACCCAAGATTTTTACGGCTGTAATGGACGGGACAGGAATTTTTTGTTGCAGTGCCCCCACTTTTTTCGTCGCTAAATCCACCGTAAAAAAACCTTCAGTGCTTCCCACAACAGCCTTATTTTCCCGTACATCAAAAGCTGTAAATTTGTTTCCAGCTATCCATAGGGCTAATTGCCCCGTCTTTGGGTCAAATCGATGTAGTCCATAAGATGCCAAAACCCAAAAATACCCCGTGCTGGAATCGAAGGCAAGCGCACTTATTTGATCACCTTCTACACGGGATTTAAAAAGTGTTTTAGAGCTATGCACAAGATGTAAGGATGTTCCATCACTAATTAAAAACGTAAAGTCATTTCCGCCTGCACCCATCGAGGCGCCTGGTAATTCATGTCTCGATTGCAATGTTCCTGCCCATGCGTGGCTGAAGATTGATTTGTCATCCAAAAAGACAAATTGGTCAGCATAGGTGAAAAGGTGTTGGATTTTTTTAGCGCCGCTAGTTCTGTTTCGCTGATCGGATACTAAAGTTCCTGGATTTAAAAATTGGCCTGCGTGGGGCAACATCAATCCAGTGGAACTAAAAATTTTGATGGATCCATTCCGGTCGGCAGCGACTGATTTTAACAGTACTTGGCTATCCTTGGCATAGTATTTGACGCTATAATCTTGCCAAAATGGTTTATCTTCATAAACGGGTAGGGGAGATTTTTTTTGTCCGTAAACACATGAAGCTAAACTCAGAAATAGTAAGGCTAGCTTACTTGATTTTTGTAGGGTCGAGTACCACATATTTAATCGATTTTTGATTTGTGCCTATATGAGATGAGTAGGTTATTCAGACCACGCGCGTGTTAGTTTACTTTTTTTCGCCGCTCCAATAATTCTCGGAAAGTGGTTAATATGATTCCTTCTTTTTCAATATAGGCTTTTAATGCGGGATTCATCATGGAATTCATGTCGGCAAGGCGCGATCCCCCAGAACCCGAAATGAATTTGAATTCTTCTGTGATGTCACTGCTGTGAACAATCATCATGGCTACCCCCGGCTTCATATGTTGGATTGCCTCAATCCACTGCTGGGCTTTGTACGCACCCCATTCCTCTGCCGTGGGGTTGCCAGCAGGTTTCCAATCTCCGCTGTAGGTATGTAAGTCATCGAGTACAGGTAGTCCCGCATTCCAAAGTTTCTCTCCCAGTTTACTAGCTTCACCAAACAAATCTGTCAGTCCATATCGTTTGGCTTCTAGCTTGGTACCTTCTTTCCAGGTTCCGTCTGCTTTCATTTTCTTGATAAGCGGAAGGTTCATGGACTCGATCATCATTTTATTATTTCCTCCAGGAAACATGACTGGGATGCCCATTTCAATGCCAACTTTCACATAGCGTTCTAAAAATGGCGGATAGGCGAATAATGTCCCCATGTGTGAATCAAGGTGGGTTGGTGCCCAACCTAGCCGTTTGGCACGTGCTATTTGTGCTCTAATTTCCCTTTCTACCTCATCAGGACTGGCATTTTTTATTACCTGTTCCACACTCGGATATAGACAACCATCTCCATCGCTGAGGCCGGGGACTTGTTGGAACCCCGCCAGCGGAGGCCAGCGATAATCTTTCCATTCCGACGTTAAGGTCAGGTGTAGTCCGGCATCAGCCTGGGGATTATTTTTTTGTAGGTAATGGATAAAACTAGCTGCCCAAGGACAGGGCATCATGATGCTGCAAGAAGTTGCGACCCCTTGCTCCATTGATTTGTAGGCGCCTTGGTTTGAAGAGTAGGACATGCCACAATCATCGACATGGAAAATTAAAACCTTTTTGCCTTTGGGAAATCCGAGCCGTTCGGCATAGGTTTTGTCTGATTGTGCCATTAGTTGCCCACTTAACAGGCAAAAAAGGGCGATGAATTTTAAGGACTGATGCATGTATGGTTGATTAATTTTGTGGCTTGGGACTTTCCTTTACTAATTTCAAAGCTTGCTCCATGTAGATTTCGGCAGTCATTTCACCCAATGAAGTTTGGGAGACGTATTCGTAGCGTTTGAAGGAATTGAAGTCAACTTTGGCTAACATATAGCCAAATGCGTCATTTGTCAAACCAAATAAAAAGGGCATCTTGCTATTCATATTTCGTTTCACATAATAACCTACATTGGGTAATGCTTCTCCGGGAACGGTTAAAATTTGTGCGGGTCCGATATTCAAAAGATTGAGTTGGGTCGTCACTTGATTTTCTTTTCCACCTTCGAATTGTAAAGGTGATTTTTTCAAGATATACCGCATGATTTCAGAATCAATGGGGAATGAAATTTTTCGCGAAGTACAATACAGGGAAGGGTTTTCGAGTACAGGTGCCGCCGCTACGATACGCATCGCTTCATCAGCTAATAGTTCGCCGATACGAATGCATTCCTCCCAGGTATTCGCCTCTTTTTGATTTTGCCCTTCTTTCACATATTCCAAGCGGGTATCCGCGGTAACCATACCACCCTGAGCTCCGTTCATGAATAAGGCAATACCGCCAACGGTCGATTCAATTTTTTGATACATAGGCCCAATCATATCGGGGCTCAAAATACCTCGGCTATTACCTAATACTTCGGGATGGACGGCATAATTAACCAAGGTTGCAATGGGTTTCCCCATGTTTGAGCCTGTGGTTGCTATGGCTTGAATAACGCCACAACGTGGGTCATATAAGGCAGGAGCATAATAATTATAGGCTATTTTACCCTTTGCTTCCCCCATGGCTACCTTTAAAGTAGCAGGTTGTAAGCGGGAAGTTGCCTCATTTACGGCATCTGCAATCTGCGTTACGCACCAGTCCAAATACTTCAAATCTGCATAACTCTTTCCGGACATGTCTGGAAAACCATAAGCATCAGGCGCGCTATGCGTGTGTGTGGCGCCAATCAATACATTTTCAGGCGCGATGCCTTTAATCAGGGCACGGGAGCGATTACCCAAGATGGAAGTCCAGCCGAGATTGTCGACATTCACAATGGCAAACCGCGTGTTTCCTTGTTCAAACACCATAGCGCGCGCAAACAGATCACCCCGCTTTTCTGTAACAGGATGTGGAACCCCAATTCCCCCAGAAACAGGTAGGAGTGGATCGGGTGTTATTACCCGAACAGCTGCACCAACACGAATATTTTGGGCATTAGTCAACAGATTGACCAGCAAAAAAAAGCAAAGGTATGTGAGTTTGTAACGCATATTTTTGAAAA
Organism: Aquirufa sp.; assembly: GCF_044342065.1. GTDB lineage: Bacteria > Bacteroidota > Bacteroidia > Cytophagales > Spirosomataceae > Aquirufa. Next base: position 91,331 of record NZ_JBIIQN010000004.1, read on the forward strand.
TTTAAAGAAAACAGACGATATTTTACTTGGAGCTAATTTAAGTAAAATTCTAATTTATTTGAGCAAGCTTATTCCAATAGTCAATAGGTCTATATTATAGCCACTTTTTACCACCTAAATTTGTAAAGGACTTTACTGTATATTATTGAAAGTGGTTTTTGTAGTTTTCTAAAGACAAAAAAAAGACGCGAAGTGTCGCGTCTCTACAAATCATTCCAGGATCCAACGTCCAGCGTCCAACGTCTATTTAAAGAACATTTGCCGTTTGCTCCTTAATCTTCTCCAACTCATCCTTCATGTTCACCACTAAATGCTGAATCTGCGAGTCATTGGCCTTAGAACCGATCGTATTAATTTCCCGACCAATCTCTTGCGCCATAAAGTTGAGCTTCTTGCCATTTCCCTCAGCTAGGATGTCAATGAAATAGCCTAAATGTGTATTTAATCGGACTTTCTCCTCTGAAATATCGAATTTTTCAATGTAATAAACCACCTCTTGCTCGAAGCGATTTTTGTCAAAATCTTCATTGAGACCTAACTCCAACAAAGACTTTTTCATTCGCTCTCGAATTCCCGGCATACGAATTAAATCTTGCTCTGTTACTTGCTGTAAACCCGTAGCAATCGAAGCAATGTATTCTCTGAATTTATCCTCAACGATTTTTCCTTCACGCGCGCGAAATTCCTTACATTCAGCTACCGCCTCTTGAATCGCTTCGTAAATTACCTGCCATAAAGCCTCAATTTCCTCCTCTGTTTCCTCTTTGGTGTCTTGTGAAATGCTTGCTGGTACATTTAACGCCTGTAAATACAAGGCTCCTTCGTCTACATTCGTTACACCTAAGTCGGTCGCTACACGCTTCAGCTCTGTAAAATACAAGGCAATGTGTCCCTGTGGCAGAATACTTACCTCACCACCATCGTGATTTTTTTGAATCTGTACACTTAATTCGATTTTCCCTCGCTCTAATTGCTGTGTTAAATAATTACGAATTTCGATTTCACGTGCAGAAATAGATTTGGGGAGCCGACAAAAAATATCGGTAAACTTTGAATTCAAGGTCTTTACTTCTACTCGAATTTGTAGCTCTTGCGCCTCTTTTTGGGATTTCCCAAAACCTGTCATTGAATAAATCATGCCTCTTTTTTAGTTTGTTTAATCGTCAGGCCGATAGCCAAGGCGATGAATAATAGTAAGCCTATGGACGCAAATCCATCTACTTTTTGACCCATCTCAACAGAATATGGCTCAAATTTAAATTCAATGGTATGTTTTCCTGCTGGTATTGCTAACCCACGTAATACATAATTTGCCCGAACGTGGTTCGTTTCTTTTCCATCTATGTAGGCTTTCCAGTCTTTATTTCCTCGGTAGTAGATCTCGGAAAACACCGCAAAGCCAGGCTTGTCTGAATTTGATTGATAGGCCAAATGATTTGGTTCGTATTTTTGAAGTGTAATTGTAGCATTAGCCGACGAATCTATCAAAACAGCTCCCGCATTTACTCGATCTTGTTCCTCTACAATCACCTGTTTTGCTGGATTAATTTTCTCAATTCCATTCAAAGCCTCGTCCGCATTTTTCGCCCATACTATGGATTGTACAAACCATGCATTTCCTAAGGCAGTCGGGTTTGTTTGTTTAATGGCTTGACCTGCCGAATCTGTCACAATGATGTATTTAGTATTTAACATGTTCAATACATTCATTTGGCCCGGATTACCTGCAAAATACTTCTCAACTAATTCCTGGTAACGACGCAATTTAGCAGCATGATATCCACCTATTGATTGATGGTAATAACTGGTTGACGCATCATTCATGAACGAAACGGTAGAGTTTAAAACACGGAACTTACTTTGGTCAGCCGAGATTTGTTGGTCTACAGCCGTAGGCTGAACCTGTTCCTCCAGTGTACTTTTGGACACAAATGCTTCTTTCCCAAAATAGCGTTTGGCAACCGGTGTCAAATCGAAAATTCCCAACAAAACGATTCCGATGACCCAGACAGATTTTTTAACCTTAGCCATACTCGCACTATATACCAATACAGCACCGATAATGATGATAATTAAACTTCTAAATGCGTCTGATTGAAACAAGTCAATACGATCCAATCGAATGCTATTCCAAATGGCTGAATTCAATGCTTGATCTTGAATAATGGCTGCACCATCTTGAGCACCCTTAAAATCATAGAATAAATCAGGTAGAATACCAAACATCAAACACAAACCACCACTTAACCCAAGTGCGTACAACAAGGGTTTCTTGATTTCAGCCAGGTTTGGTTTGTGTTTAGCTAATTGAATTAATCCCATCAAGCCTAAACTCACCATCCCAAACTGTACAAAAGATAAGACCATCGTGATGGCACGGAATTTATTGAACATCGGGATGTAATCAAACCAAATAAAATTCAATGGAAAATTCTTGCCCCATGACATGGTTAAAAACAATAGCGTAATTCCAATAATCCACCATTTTTCACCTGATTTCACGTAAAAGGCTGCGAATAAAAACAAGAAGATGACCAACGCCCCCGCATAAGCTGGTCCAGCAGTATACGATTGCTCGCCCCAATAGGTTGGCGCTTTTTCCACAAATCCCAACACCTGATCCTCCGGAAAACCCGCGTCAACCATCGTTTTGTAGGTATTCGATTTAGTTCCTCCCAAATCTCCTTGAGACGCGCCACCCTTAAAATTTGGAATTAATAATGTTCCTGTTTCTGATAATCCATAGGACCAGTCGAACGCATAGCCACTATCTAGGCCGTCGCCCCGACTGGCATTAGCAGCTAATTCAGATTTACCTCTTGTGGTTTCTTTGGCATAATCATAATTATTCCAAAGACGCATGCTGTGGGTTCCGATGGCCAAAAGCAGTCCAATACCCAATAATAATCCTCTTGAAAACCAATCGTTCAAGGTCTTATTTCGAAATGAATGGATCAGCATGTACAGTTTGTATGCACCGATGATGAAAAATAAATAATAGGTGATTTGAACGTGATTGGCATATAATTCGAGGGCCATCGCCAGCGCAAATACAGCTGCCCCCAACCATTTAAATGCGCCCCAGCACATGCGTATTCCCGCAAGTACCATCGGCGCATAGGCTAAGGCTAATACTTTTGAGGTATGTCCTGCTGGAATAATAACCAAATTATAGGTAGCAAACGTGTAGAATACTGCTCCTGCAAAACCGAGTAGGGGTGAAGCCCCCATCGCCCAAAGAAACAAATACATACCCAATAATTGTAGGATAAGTAAATTTACTGGTGTCGGGAATAAATTGGTTATGAAACTTCCTAAGTAACTTGAAACACTATAGGGATATGAACCAGAAATTTGGTAAGTCGGCATCCCTCCAAACATCGAGTTGGTCCACCAGGCATCCGTTCCTGTTTCCTTTTTAAATTGCATGCTTTCCTGTGCCGCCGCCTGAGCCTGCTGAATATCGTGTTGGGCCAAAACCTTACCCTGTAAAACGGGACCGCAATACAGGAAAGAAATGATGATAAACCCGAAAATTACGAGTCCGTGGGGGATAAAGGAACGCAAATCAATTTTCATATAAAGCTATTGAATACTTACTAATTCTAATTCAAACGTTAAATCACGACCTGCTAATGGATGGTTTGCATCCAACGTAACATGTGTCTCTGTTAAATTGGTAATCACAACTTCTACTACGTGACCACCATCTTGGTGCATGCTTAGCGAACTGCCTAATTCGAGTTCAATGTGAGCTGGAATTTGCGCACGCTCAATGGTTACCGTATTTTCTGGCGAATGCTCACCATAAGCTTCTGCCGCAGGGATTACTACCGTTTTTTTCTCACCAATTGTCATGCCCGTTACTCCCTCATCAAATCCCTTGATGACCATTCCTGAACCTAATTGAAATTCTAAAGGAGTACGGCCGACGGATGAATCAAATATTGAACCATCATCGTGTTTTCCTGTGTAATGTACGGCTACTTTATCGCCTGTTTTTGCAATAGACATGTTGTTAAAATTAATCCTGTTCACACGATTGTGGCCAGGCAGTAAATAAATTGATTTTTTTATAAAGCTAAAAGCCTATCCTTCAAAGTTCAGGATTTTTTTTGCTTTTTCATAACCTATTCGGGACGCTTTAGACTGCGGCAATAAATATTTAAATACCCCAAAGAAAGTGTATCTCCCAAATCTGCCGCGTACTGAAAATCATAACAGGCCTCCAGCACATTTCCTGTACTTAAAAGTTTTACCCCGCGATTAAAGTAACTCTCCTGATAATAGGGATAAATCGCAATGGATTTCGAATAATCGGCGATGGCCCCTTTTTCATTTCCCAACTTCGATTTAAAATAGGCCCGATAAAAATAGTAATCGGCATGATCGTTTTCGAGCTTAATAGCGCGCGTCAAATCGGCCACTGCCCCTGAGTAGTTTTCTTGAAATCCCCGACTGATACCTCTAGAGAATAAGATTTGAGGATTTTTGGGATATTGTGCGTGGGCTTTAGTGAGTAATTCGGTTGCTTCTTGAAATTTCCCTTCCTTGATTTTAGCAAGCCCCATGTTGTAGTCGATCATGCAACCACCAAGCAATAAACAACTGAAATACAACAGATACCTCATTATTTAAAAGTTACTATAGAAATTCCCGCACCTCCACGGTCGGCATGTTCATCTTGCACCAACTTTACCTCGCGGTAGCGTTTTAATTGTTCTTTGACCAAATTACGTAAAATACCATCTCCTTTTCCGTGTAGTATACGTACTTCAGGAACGCCTAGTAGCAAGGCATCATTCATGTATTGATCTAATATCACATATACTTCTTCGCCACGTTTGCCTCTGACATCCAGCGTTAATCCAAAATGCGCCATGCGGTCATTCATATCAATTCCGCGCATCGCAGTTCTTGTTGATTTTTCAGTTTTCGGAGCCTTTACTTGCTCCAATCGATTCAATTTAATTGTACTTCTTATGCCCCCCAGTGCAACTACGGCATCTTTGCCTTTGAGTTCCATAACTTCTCCAATGGCACCTTCGCCATCTGCTTGTTTGATGGCCACCCAGGATCCGACGGTTATAGGCCCAGTGATGGATATTTTTTGAGGTTTTTCAATTATTGTGGGAGTCTGAACTTTTAGCTTCTTCTCAGAAAACTCATTTAATCCTTTGCGGATTTCCTTGGTCACTTCTTTTTCTGCTGACTTCTCCTTGATTTCGCGGATGGTTTGTTCAATTTTCTGATTGGCATCCTTTACTAATTGCTTGGCCTCCGACTTTGCGAGATTTAATAAGCGCTTCTGCTCTTCCTCCAAGTGATTTTTCAAACGCGCATATTGCTCTTTGATACTCTCTGCCTGTGCTAATTGGACCGATAAGCTGGTATTTTTTGCTTCCCAAATCTGCTTCTCGGTCTCTGTTTCCATCAACAATTTGTCAAAATCTACCTGGCTCTTGCCGAGTTTTTTTCGGGCATTTTCAATGATTTGATTTGGTAATCCAATTTTTTGGGCAATTTCAAAAGCAAATGAACTACCGGGTTTCCCCATATCCAAAATAAACTGAGGTTCTAAATGTGTGGTATCATACCGCATCGCCGCATTGAATAAACCTTGCTTCCGATCCGCCAAACTTTTTAAATTACCAAAGTGCGTATTAATGGCTCCATATGAACCTTTATCAGCCAGTTTTTCCAAAATCGATTCTGCAATGGCACCTCCCAATGATGGTTCTGTGCCTGTGCCAAATTCATCTACGAGCAACAACGTTTTATCTTGTGCATGTGCCAAGAAATGCCGCATGTTGCTTAAGTGAGACGAATATGTACTCAATTCATTTTCAAGGTTTTGCTCATCACCCATATCCAAAAAGATTTGGTCAAAAAAGCCCATTATTGAGCCTTCCATCAAGGGTACCAAACAGCCTGCTTGAAATAAATATTGCAATAAGCCAATCGTACTTAAAGTCACAGATTTTCCGCCTGCATTTGGTCCTGAGACTACCATAATGCGTTTTTGGTCATCCAATGTGATGTCCAAAGCCTTAATTTTTTTACCTATTTTGACTAAAGATTCTTCTAAAATTGGATGTCTTGCGCCTTTCCATTCTACCCATGGGCTGGATTTTACATGAGGTAAAATGGCATTGTGTTCAACGGCCCAAACGGCTTTAGCTCGAACGAAATCGATAATGCCCAACCATTGGTACCAGGCGGTCAACATGGGGACCATCGGACGTACTCGGTCGGATAAACGAGATAAAATCTGAATAATTTCACGGCGTTCAGCTGATTCCAGCGACTTGATTTCGTTGTTTAAAACCAAGGCATCTGCCGGTTCTAAATACACCGTTTTACCCGTATCTGATTCGTCTTGTACGAAACCTTTGATTTTTCTTTTATGTTCTGCCGCCAATGGAATAACCATTCGGCCATTTCGCAGAGTCAATGAAAAATCCTTACTGACCCAGCCTTCTTTATAGGCTTGCTGGATATAGGAATCCAATTTCTTTCTTAGGTTTTGTTCCTCAGCAAAGCGCTTTCTTCTTAAATCGCCTAAAGCTGCTGATGCTGTTTCCTTGATTTGACCATTGTTATCAAATACGCGATCTAATTCCTGAATGATGGGAATGATTTGTCGAAAATTGGATCCTTGTTCTTCTTCTTTTTGAATAAAGGATTGTGTGATTTTACTTATTTCAGGATATTTATCGACATCGATGCCCGCGAAAAATCGAATCACTTGATAAAGAATATCCAAACCACGGTGCCAATCTCTCCACTCCTCCGGAGCTAGGTAATGGCCATCCAATGTCAAAGGAGCAAACCATGGCCGCAAATCAAAAAAATCTTGTTGGGGCCATTCTCCTCCGTGCTCCGCCATGATTTGTTTCATCTCATTTACTTGTTCTACCCATTGTTTAACAACAGGAAACCGAGTTGAGAATTTCATTTTTGCTGCATATTCTGCACCCATCGGGCTTAAGCAAGCCTGCTGTATGTGGTCCTTTATCTGATGGAAACCGAGTTTTTCAGCAATGTTTTCTGGATAATTCATAGCTGATAATGGGCTTTGATTTTTTCAATGAGCACATCATTAATCTTCCAATAGCTTTCTTTTGTCCATCCCGCTACATGGGGACTGAATAGGGTAGTAGGATGGGATGAAATTTGCTCAAAAAGGGCTTTTTCTTCGGGTGACCAAGTCGCTAACTTTTCATTAGGAAGTACATCTATGGCAATACCTTTTAGTTTTTCTGAAGCTAGTCCCCAAGCTAGAGCTTTCAGGGAACAGATAGCTCCCCGGGAACTGTTGATCAATACAATTGGTTTTGCAAACTTTTCTAAAAAAGTCTGATTTACCATTTCCCTTGTCTCATCTGTTAATGGGATATGCAAGCTGACAATGTCCGCATGTTGAAATACATCGGCTAATGTATGTGTTCCGGGGGCATATTTATCATAGGCCAAGATGTTCATCTCAAATCCTTGCAATTTTTTGGCCAGACTTTGACCCATATTTCCATACCCGATAATGCCCAATGTTTTACCTTGTAATTCCCAGCCTCTATTTCCTTCTCGGTCCCAAACACCTTGACGAACTTGAGAATCTGCTGAATTAATTTTACGCGCTAAGGTGATTAATTGACCAATCACATGTTCTGCGACGGCATCTCGGTTTCCTTCATTGGCACTGAAAACTGCGATTTGATTGGCTTGACAATAGTTTACGTCGATTAAGTCCAGGCCAGCTCCTGCGCGAGCAATGAATTCTAAATCCGAATTAGCTAGTTCTATAGCTCCCAAAGCCAATTTCGAACGAAGTACCAATCCTTGATAACCTTTTAATGAAACATCCTTTTGGAGAATATTGGGGTGCTCATCAACCACAAATCCCAAGGACCGTAAGCCAAGGGCTAAGGAAGGATGAACTTCATCGATGATAAGGACCTTTTTACCCATTCGTTAAACGTTCATTCGGTTTTTTACTAAATCAATGGCTAAGAAGAACGCATGTAAGAATGAACTGGGATCCGCCTCATTTTTACCTGCAATATCGTAAGCTGTTCCATGATCTGGTGAGGTACGAATAATGGGTAAACCAGCCGTAAAATTAACCCCTGTTTCAAAGGCGATGTATTTAAATGGAATCAATCCTTGGTCATGGTACATGCCCAATACCCCATCAAATTCCTTGAATTGTGCTTTCCCGAAGAAACCGTCTGCCGGATATGGCCCGAAAACCAAGACCCCTTTTTTACGATATTCCTCGATCACAGGTTGGATAATTTCCAATTCCTCTTGTCCCAACAAGCCTGCCTCACCCGCATGTGGATTAAGTCCTAATACAGCTAATTTGGGCTTTTCAATTACGAAATCTTCCTGTAAACTTTGCAAGAAAACATCTATTTTATTCTTTATTAACTCTTTTGTTAATGCTTTGCTGACGTCCTGCAAAGGTAAATGACCCGTTGCGACGCCCATCCTGAAACCTTCACTAACCATCATCATTAAAGCGTTTTTGGCCTCAAAACGTTCGGTTAAGTATTCGGTATGACCAGGGAAATTAAATTCTTCCGACTGGATATTGTGCTTGTTGATCGGAGCGGTTACTAAAGCTGCCAACAATCCTTTATCTAAATCTTGTGCTGCTCGGTCTAAACATGCAAATGCTGCCTTTCCAGCTTCGGGGGTTACTTTTCCGGGTTCAACAATCGTATTGGCGTCATCCCAGCATGTGATTACAGCTATATGACCTTCTTTTACATCTTCTATTGAAGAAATCTCTTTTATTGACCAATCCTGGAGTTCAAAGAGATTGCGATAGAATTGAATAACTTTATTTGACCCATAAATTACCGGAGTACACCACTTTAAGATGCGCTGGCTGCCCAATGACTTTAGTATTACTTCTGGACCTATACCATTGTAGTCTCCTAAGGTAATGCCAATAAAAGGTTTCGTTGCGCTCATATTTAATGGGTAAAATTTGGGTCTGCAAGTTAAGAAATTTCACAGGAAGGCCCGCGATATTTTTTTTACTTAGAATATTTTGGTAACGAACCCAATAATAATTGTAAATTTTCAAGTTTCGCCAAATAAAATAGATGTTAAGCCACCTAAATACCAATTTATTTATGATTTTTGTTATGATGCACTAAATATATTAGCATGCCAAAATCTTACGTTAAGAAAATCTCGAGTCTTCTCATCGCAAACCGCGGTGAAATTGCTATTCGTATCATGCGTGCTGCCTCTGAACTTGGAATCAGAACTGTAGCTGTTTATACTTTTGAGGATCGCTATTCCTTGCACCGGTACAAAGCGGACGAGGCGTACCAGATTGGAAAAGACAACGAGCCGTTAAAGCCTTATTTGGATATCGAAGGTCTGATCACCCTTTGTAAAGTCAAGAAGATTGATGCCATTCATCCAGGCTATGGTTTTTTATCCGAGAACGTAGTTTTAGCGCGTCGTTGTAGAGAAGAAGGCATTGTGTTTGTTGGCCCTTCTCCTGAGGCCATGAATGCTTTGGGGGATAAAGTGGCTGCTAAAGTGGCTGCGCTCAAAGCCAATGTTCCAATGATTCAGGATTCCAAGGGGGATATGTCAGTGTATGAAAACGCTCTTTCTGAGGCACGTCGCATTACTTTTCCTGTGATGGTGAAAGCGGCAGCAGGAGGTGGAGGACGAGGTATGCGGGTTGTACGTTCTGAGGAGGAGTTGGAAAAAGCACATTCCGAAGCTAAAAATGAGGCAAAAAATGCTTTTGGCGATGATACCTTGTTTATTGAAAAATTTATTGACGATCCTAAGCATATCGAAGTGCAGTTGCTTGGGGACCAGCACGGTAATTTGGTACACCTTTACGAGCGTGATTGTTCAGTTCAACGCCGTTTTCAAAAGGTTGTAGAGGTTGCACCATCTTTTGGTCTAAAAGAAGAAACAAAGCAAAAATTATATGCCTATGCCTTGTCAATAGGTAAGGCAGTAAATTATTACAATGCGGGTACGGTAGAGTTCTTGGTGGACAAGGATGAAAATATATATTTCATTGAAGTAAATCCGCGTATTCAAGTAGAGCATACAATTACAGAAGAGGTAACGGGTATCGACATCGTTAGAACACAGATTCTGGTAGCTCAAAATTATAAATTGTCAGATCCGGGGATCTTTATAAAAGATCAGGAAGATATTCCACTAAAAGGATTTGCGATTCAGTGCCGTATTACGACGGAAGATCCATCGAACGGATTTAAACCTGATTTTGGAACCATAATTGCGTATCGAAATGCGGCTGGGTTTGGTATACGTTTAGATGAAGGTTCTTCTTATCCAGGGGTGAAAATATCCCCTTATTTTGACTCGATGCTTGTAAAAGTATCTGCCAAAGGCCGTACGTTGCGTGGGGCATCCGAGCGATTAAATCGCGCTTTGTCTGAATTCCGAATTCGTGGAGTAAAGACGAACATCCCTTTCTTACGAAATGTAATTACTCACCCCGTTTTCCAAGATGGTAAGTGTACCGTTCCATTTATTGCAAATCATCCTGAGTTATTCAATATAAGGCCTACGCGTGACCGTTCAACCAAAGCGTTACGCTATTTGGGGGAAGTTATTGTGAATGGAAATCCGGATGTTAAAGTAAAGCCATCAGCTCCATTTCGTACGCCAATTATACCATCCTTTGATGAGTTTGCGGAGTTTCCGCGTGGACACAAGCAACTTTTAACGGAACTTGGGCCGGAGCGTTTTGCCAAACACATTCGCGATTCAAAACAAGTATTATTCACTGATACGACTTTTCGAGACGGACACCAATCACTTTTAGCTACCCGCGTACGTACGCAGGATATGCTAGCCGTTGCCTCGGGCTTCGCTAAATCTTTCCCAAATTTATTTTCAATGGAAGTTTGGGGTGGGGCAACATTCGACGTGGCCATGCGATTCTTACACGAATCCCCTTGGAAAAGGCTAGCGGAGTTTAGAGAGGCGATGCCAAATATGCTGTTGCAGATGTTATTCCGTGGGTCAAATGCCGTTGGTTATTCAGCCTATCCAGACAACTTGATCGAGAAGTTTGTGGAGAAATCATCCGAATCGGGAATTGATATCTTCCGGATTTTTGATTCTTTGAATTGGATTGATGCCATGAAGGTGTCCATTAAAGCAGTACGTGAACGTACTCCTGGTATTGCTGAGGCATCGATTTGTTACACAGGGGATATGTTTACCAATGAAAAATATAATCTCCAGTATTATTTAGATTTAGCAAGGCAGTTGGAAGATATAGGAGCCCATGTTCTTTGCATAAAAGATATGGCAGGCTTATTACGCCCTTTCCAAGCGGAGAAATTAGTTACTGAACTTAAGAAAGCGGTTGATATTCCCATTCATTTACACACACATGATACGGCATCCGTTCAATCGGCTACCTATTTGAAGGCGATTGAGGCAGGAGTGGATGTGCTCGATGGGGCTTTGGCAGCTATGTCAGGCTTAACTTCCCAACCCAACATGAATTCATTGGTTGCTATGATGCAAGGTCATCCTTACGATAGTGGTTTGAATTTGGATGCGATGAATGATTATTCCAATTATTGGGAAGCGGTTCGATTGATGTATTTCCCATTCGAGTCTGAGTTGAAGGCTGGCACTGCTGAAGTATATAACAATGAAATTCCGGGTGGTCAATATACCAACTTGCGTGGCCAGGCAATTGCCCTGGGTGTTGGGGATAAGTTTGAGTTATTGAAGGATAATTATTCTGAGGCAAATAAATTATTTGGTGATATTGTCAAGGTAACACCATCCTCTAAAGTTGTGGGGGATATGGCAATCTTCATGACAGCAAATAGTTTAACGGCGGAAGATGTGTATGCCAAAGGATCAACTTTATCCTTCCCAGAATCGGTGAAAGATTTCTTTAAAGGAGGTTTAGGTCAACCACATCAAGGATTTCCTAAGCAATTACAAGAGATTGTGTTAAAGGGAGAGGCCGCTTACGAAGGAAGACCGAATGATCAACTTGCGCCAATTGATTTTGAAAAAGACTTTGCAGCTTTTCTAGCAAAATTTCCAGAAAATGAAGATGGATTCTTGGATTATTTATCCTACAAAATGTATCCGAAAGTCTATGAAGATTTTTACAAGAATCAAGCTTTGTATGGCGATTTATCCATGATGCCCACACCAGCCTTTTTCTATGGCTTAAAGCAGGATGAGGAGATTATGATTACCATTGAGCCGGGCAAAACGATTATTGTAAAGTATCTGTATATGTCGGATCCTGATGAATCGGGCTTACGTAACATTACTTTTGAATTAAACGGACAGGCTCGCCGATTAAAGATTTTAGACAAGAATGTAAAGGTAGAGCGTGCTCAGCATGCTAAAGCAAAGGTAAAAGGTGATATTGGTGCTCCATTACAAGGTCGTTTGAGCCGCATTTTAGTTAAACCTGGAGAAGAAGTAAAGAAGAACGCACCATTGTATGTGATCGAGGCGATGAAAATGGAGTCAATCGTTTCGGCGCCATTTGAAGGAATAATTGGTAATGTAGTATTGAACGAAGGTACGGTTGTGGAGCAAGATGATTTGGTATTGATCTTAGAGGAGGCGAAATTACCAGAACCGGATGTGGAGGAATACTTATTCGTTTATGGAACTTTGCGACGAGATTGCGGAAATGATCTACATCGTTTGATTGCGCGTAATTCAGATTATGTGGGCATGGCGACCTACCAAGGACAAATGTACCAAGTAGCAGATTATCCTGGTATAATTCCCTCAAAAGATCCCAAAGACCAAGTTGTAGGCGAGTTGTATTTACTTTCAAACACGATTAAATTATTAAATGTCTTGGATGAATACGAGGAATTTGATCTTGAGCATACGGATAAATCTTTGTTTGTTCGTGAGCATGTGACAGTTAAATTGAAAGATAAGGAAATTACATCCTATGCCTATTTGTACAATAAGCCGATTGATCAGAAAAAGCGTATTGTCTCGGGTGATTATTTAAAAAGTTAAAAGAATGAAAAAGTTGCTATTGTTATTGATGATTTCCTCAACTGTTTGGGGGCAAAATTTATTGACAAAGGCACACGCGCATAATGATTATGAACACGAAAGGCCTTTTTATGAGGCTTTTTCGTTGGGGTTTGGTTCTATTGAAGTGGATGTTTATGCAATTAATGGCGAGTTGTTGGTAGCCCATGATATTAAGGATATCAAGGCATCCCGAACATTTCAAAATCTTTATCTCGAGCCTCTGGTTAACGTTCTTGAGGCGGGAAAAGCAGGGAATTATCATCAATTGTTGATTGATAGTAAAACATCCGCTGATTCTACGATGCCATTGCTATTAAAGGCCATAGAACCCTTTAAAGATTTAATTTTAAAGAATAAATTTCGAATTGTTATTTCGGGTAATCGGCCAGCGGTGTCCGATTATGTTAAGTTTCCGAATTGGATTACGTTTGATGGCCGGCCTAATGAGGAAGTTCCTTCCTTTTTGGCTTCACATGTAGTTTTGGAAAGTGAAGCTTTTTACAAATTTGGTTTTTGGAATGGGACTAGTCCTATGACGCCGGCTTTGCGGGATAAACTGAAGACGTATGTAGATAAGGTTCATGCAGCTGGCCGTGTGGTTCGTTTATGGGCAACGCCGGAGGGTATATTAACTTATCAGACTTTGTTGGATCTGGGTGTAGATTACATTGGTACGGATCAGTTGGGGGCTTTGGCTGCGTATTTGAAGGCGAGTCGTTAGTTATCAGTTGTCAGTAATCAGTAGTCAGTAATCAGTTGTCAGTAATCAGTCGTTAGTTATCAGTTGTCAGTTATCAGTTGTCAGTAATCAGTTGTGCTGTATAACTGTTTCATATCTATATCGATACGGGTATTTATGCAATTTTGAAATGTCACAACTAACTACTGACTACTGATTACTGAATACTGCCAACTGTTTCTCTTTTTTCTTTGTGTTTTTTTTCGTTGTTTTGAATAAACCTATTTAATCACTCAAGTTTGATGTCTAACGTCCAACGTCTAGCGTCCAACGTCTAACTTTAAACTATGCTATCACGCCGTCGATTTATTGCACAAAATTCCCTTTTGGCATTAGCTGCCTTTCTTCCATCTGCCAAATCAAAAACCTACCGCATGGGTTATTCTGCGATCACCTGGGGAGGAAAAGATGAGCAAGCCATTGAAGAGTTGTCGGCGCTAGGGTATAAAGGGATTCAGTTGCGCGCCAATACTTACGCGAAATACAAGGATAATCCAGCTGAAATCAAAGCTTTATTAGATGCAAAAGGATTGTCGCTGGTCATGTTTTCAAGTGGTAATGTGGAAATTGATCCAGCTAAAAAAGAAGCTAATGCAGCCATGCATTTAAACCACGCGCGATTTGTGAAAGCGTTGGGAGGTACTTCCATTCAATTGACGAATAGTTTACGTAAAAATAATGTGCCGCCTACGGCTGATGAATTAACTCGTTTGGGGGCGGCTATGAATGAAATCGGGGCATTAACAAAGGAGATTGGTATTCAGTCGACTTATCATAACCACATGAATCAATATGGCGAGACGCCTGAGGAAGTGGATGCATTGGTACAAGCCATGGATCCTACGTATGTCCGTTTGCTATTGGATGTAGCTCATTACCATCAAGGTGGCGGTAAGCCAGCTGAAGCAGTACTTAAGTACAAAAAGATTTTACATAGCTTGCACATGAAAGATGTAGAATGTCCGATTGTTGGGAATCCCAATCCAAAATCCTATAAATTTGTGGAGCTAGGTCAAGGAAACGTTGATTTAGTGGGTGTATTCGCCGCACTTGATAAAATTAAATTTGCAGGCTGGACTATTGTTGAATTAGATGGCGTACCTGATAAAGCGAAAACGCCGGCTCAGTGTGCACAAATTAGCAAAGATTTCCTTCAGGCTAGAATTCAATATCAATTTTAGTAAATTGCCGACCTAATTATTTGATATGTTGAAGAAGCGCGATGCGGCCATTGGTTTTATATTTGTAACCTTGTTGATTGATGTGATGGGCATTGGAATTATTATTCCTATGATGCCAACATTAATTCGCGGATTTACTGGTGGTGATTTAAGTGTTGCCTCGCAATATTCAGGATGGTTGATGGCTTCATATGCTATCATGCAATTTATTTTTTCACCTGTGCTGGGTGGATTATCGGATCAATTTGGTAGACGACCTGTGATTTTAGCCTCGCTATTTGGTTTTTCTTTGGACTATTTACTACTTGCCAATGCCCCTAATATTACCTGGTTATTCGTTGGTCGTATCTTAGCGGGTATTACAGGAGCTAGTTTTACAACTGCCCAGGCCTACATTGCTGATGTTTCTACGGCCGAAAATCGCGCGAAAAATTTTGGTATGGTAGGCGCCGCTTTTGGTTTAGGCTTTATCATAGGCCCCGCGATAGGAGGTGCATTAGGAAATATTGATGTGCATTTACCTTTTTATGCTTCAGCAGTATTAACGATGTTGAATGCCTTGTATGGATATTTTGTATTACCCGAGTCTTTGAGTTTAGCGAATCGTCGGCCGTTTAATTGGAAAAGGGCAAATCCATTTGGCTCTCTTAAACATATGACCCATTACCATCCGATGGTTTTAGGATTGATTGGTGGTTATTTCCTTATACAATTAGCGGGACAAGCACACCCAAGTACTTGGTCATATTTTACGATGAAGGTTTTTGATTGGACGCCTGATGAGGTGGGTTATTCATTGGCCTTTGTAGGATTGATTGTGGCGCTAGTTCAAGGCGGATTAACTCGGGTAATTACACCCAAAATTGGGGAGCGTAAGGCAATCTCCTATGGTCTTTTATTGTGGGCGGCAGGATTTATATTATTTGCTTTTGCCTCTAAGTCGTGGATGATGTATGCATTTATGGTGCCATTTGGGTTAGGAGGATTAGCTGGTCCAGCTTTGCAAAGTTTGATTACCCAACAGGTTGGGGCAAATGAACAAGGAGAATTACAAGGAGGATTAACTAGTTTGCAGTCTATCACGACCATATTAGGCCCCTTATTTGCTTCCAATTTGTTTGCGTATTTTACGATGAAGGAGCACAATTTTCCGGGAGCAGCATTTTTTGCGGCGGGGATTATAGGCTTTATGGCTTGGGGAATTATTATGCGTTCAATTCCCAAAATTAATCAGTAAACTGATAATTGGTTTGATTTAATGTTTAATGGAAGTTTGAATTCAACAAAAATCAATACCTTTCGAAAAAATAAATCATATGAAAAATACATTTAAAGCTTTATGCTTGAGTACGATGGTTTTCTGCTCATTGGCATTACGTGCTCAAAGCACCGAAGAAGTATTGAGCAAACATCAAACAGCTATGGGAAGTCCAGAAAAATGGTCGTCTGTTAAAAGTCTAGTGATGAAAAATAAATTCAGTGTTCAAGGGATGGATATTGAGAGTAAGTCATCTGTTTTGGTAGGAAAAGGGTTTCGTACTGAAGTTGAAGTTATGGGTGCTAAAATCATTACCGCAATCAATGGCGATTCTGGATGGATGTTGAGACCTGCCATGATGGGTGGAACAGGCGAGCCTGAAATTATGCCAGCTGACCAAGTAAAAATGTCTGCGTCACAGAAGAATATTGGTTCTGCGTTAATTATTGCTAAAAAAGAAGGGGATACAATTGAATTGATCAGCAAAGAAAAATTGGACGGAGCTGATGTTTATTTGTTGAAAGTAAATAAAGCCAATGGGGATGAATCACAAGTTTATGTTTCAGCTAGCACATACTTTATCGTAAAAGTAGTTGGGAAAGTTAAAGTAAATGGTCAAGATGTCGAATCTGAAGTTGTTTATTCTAATTATAAAGCTGTAGATGGATTATTTTTCCCTCATTCGATGGAGACTGCTAGTCCAATGGGTGGTATGATGACTGTTGATACTGTTTCAATTGAGATTAATCCGGCTATTGACGAGAAAATATTTGCTAAACCTACCAAGTAGATTTTCATCATTTGTAGATTAATGGGGGGCTATTTAGCCCCTTATTTTTTTCTTCGGACTTATTCGTAATTTTGTTGTTCATTCTTCCATTCATGAGATACATTTATATCCTTTTTTGTTTGATTTTTCTGATAGCATGTCAAGATTCAAGTTTAGATCCTAGGACAAAAACTGAAATTTTGTTAAGCAAGACTTGGCAGATTCAGGAGATAACCGCTAGTGGTTATTTAAATGGAACGGTTTATCAGCGGGGAAGGACAGCAGAAGGTTCGCAATACGATATGTCTAAAGTACGATTAACTTTTTTTTCAAATGGTACTTGTCTAGCCATAGATAACACGGGAAATAATACCGCATCTGGGAAATGGAAATTGATAAATAATGACAAACAATTACAGATTTTCGAGACTAATTATTTCGTTTTGGATGGAATCGGGGAAGTAAATAGTCTATTGAAAACTGAATTTGTTTTTTCAGGAACACGTAGTTATAAATCAACGTTTGTCAATGCAACGGTGCGAATGGTACCGGCCAATTAAGGAAGGAACGTATTGATGTGATTTCTTGCCATGTAAATTGCTTTCTGTACATCGTCTTCAGATCCTTCAAAGGCTTTATCTTCTACCTCTATAACAATGGGTCCCCTGTAGCGGACATCATGCAATGCGCTGATGAATTTACCCCAATGAATATCGCCCAAGCCTGGTAATTTAGGCGAATGGTATTCCAAAGGATTTGCCATAATTCCCACGCGATCCAATTTGTCCTGATATACCTTTACATCTTTTAAATGTATATGATGCAATTTTTCGGCATAATGGTAAATCGGATATAAATAATCCATTTGCTGCCATACCATATGCGATGGATCATAATTCAAACCGAAATTTTTTGATGGGATGATACTAAATAATTGGTCCCAAATTTTAGGCGTTGTTGCCAAGTTTTTACCACCTGGCCACTCGTCATCTGTAAAAAACATCGGGCAATTTTCGATACCAATTTTGATGTTCAGCGCGTCAGCTAATTCAATTATTTCAGGCCAAACCTCTTTAAATTTATCAAGATTATAGGCAACGCTTTTTGTAAAATCTCTACCAATAAATGTGTTTACTACAGGTATCTCTAATGCCGACGCAGCACGAATAACCTTTTTTATATGTTCTCGGTAAAATGCTGCTTGCTCCTCATTGGGGTCCATCGGATTCGGATAATACCCTAGTGCTGATATTTTAACAGGATGTTGATTTAAATAGGTTTTTAAATTCAACAGTCCTAATGAGTCCATTTGGTCCACGGCAATGTGGCTTACTCCCGCATATCTACGTGTATCGCTATTTTGGGATGGCCAGCACATGACTTCAACACAAGAAAAGTGTGCACGATGTGCGAAATCCAATACTTGCTCCAAGGTTAAATTGGGAAGAATCGCAGAGGCAAATCCAAGTTCTAACATTTTATTTTTTATCTAAGGAATAATACAAAGCAAACGAAAGGGAGGCAATCCATAGGCCAACTGCCTCTCGAGCCAATTCTTGGTTAACTGTTTTCATCGTCAGCCCATCGGTCATGAAGCCTTCCCAGGCTGTCATTTCAAGCCAAAGCTGAAGGCCAGCCATCGTGGATAAGATGAATAATATCGCAAGTAATTCTTTGTTCACAAAGCCTCGAAAGGCTTGAAATGATACAAAAGCAGTTATGCCATAAATAGGCACCCATAAAATTGGGTCAGGGTCATTGAATTGCCAATAGGAAAACAATAGAAAAATAATACTGAATAACAATCCAAAATAAGAACGGATATTTTTGGTTTTCATAGGTTTACGGACATAAGTTTTCTACCGCTTCTTTTGCTCCCGGATACTTGAGTTTTTTTGCTTGTTGAAGGGCATAACAAGCCTTATCGGTAAGATTTGCTTTGTAAAAGCTTAATCCCATCGCGTAGAAACCTTTTCCAAAACTAGGGTCAATTTGAACCGAAGTTTCAAAATCTTGATTTGCAAGTGCATAATTTTCTTGTTGAAAGTAAATATTACCTCGGTTATACAAGGCATTGATTTCCTCCGGATTCTTTTTGATGCATTGAGTAAAGTCGGCAAGTGCTTCAGACGGTTTGCCTAATGCAGCTTGGATGATGCCTCTTTGTAGGTAACCTGCACTCGAATCAGGTTGAATGTTAATGGCAGCCTCGGTGGGCTTAAGTGCTTTTTGCCATTGACCTTGTTCCATTTCAAGGGCACCTAAATTGAGTTGTGCTGTATATAATGATGGTTTCAACTCAATCGCTTTTTGATAATTTGTACGCGCCTCATCCCAGTTTTTTTCTTGAAATGCTATGACACCTTGTAAGTTATAGGCTTCAGCCAATCCCGGATTTTTTTCTAATGCCTTTTTGATAGCTTCTTTTGCAGAAACGGTTTCTCCTTTTTGCAGACGTGATTTAGCTTCATTAAGCCAGGTTTCAGCATCAGAGGAACAGGATAGCAAGAAAATAGAAAAACAAATTATCGTAAGAATGCGCATATTTTAGATTTGAAATTAAAGTTAAGTGGTATTCGGAAATTATTGGCATATATTTTGAAAAAAGCGCGAATTATGCCATATTTGCAACGGCAAATTACCAGCTCCCGCTGAATCCTCCAGGTCGTGAAAGAAGCAAAGGTAGGTTGGTTGTAGCGGTGAATTTGCCATTTTTTTTTGTCCTTTTTTAACTACCTTCCTATGAAATTTTTTATCGACACGGCTAATCTAGCCCACATCAAAGAAGCACAAGATTTAGGTGTTTTGGACGGGGTAACAACAAATCCTTCACTGATGGCCAAAGAAGGTATTAGTGGTAAAGATAATGTTTTACGGCATTACAAGGCGATTTGTGATTTAGTAGATGGTGATGTTTCAGCAGAGGTAATTGCAACTGATTATGAGGGAATGATTCGCGAGGGAGAAGAATTAGCTGAATTGGACGAAAAGATTGTTGTTAAAATACCCATGATAAAAGATGGCATTAAAGCCTTAAAATATTTTTCTTCACGTGGAATTAAAACCAACTGTACCTTGGTTTTTTCTGCAGGGCAGGCCTTGTTAGCTGCGAAAGCAGGAGCTACGTATGTTTCTCCATTTATTGGTCGCTTAGATGATATTTCATTTGATGGCATGGATTTGATTGATCAAATTCGGGTGATTTATGATAATTACGAATTTGATACACAAATTTTGGCGGCTTCTGTTCGTCATCCCATTCACATCATTAAATGTGCCGAGATTGGTGCCGATGTAATGACAGGTCCACTTTCCGCTATGCTTGCTTTATTGAAGCACCCATTAACTGATAGTGGTTTAGCAACTTTCCTTGCTGACCACGCTAAGTCTAACCAATAATTTAAGATTTATGTCCGTACTGACTTTTGAAAATGTTACTATTTCACAAGAAGGAATTCCTACGTTAACAGATGTGTCTCTTTCAGTTAGCGAGGGCGAATTTTATTATTTAATTGGTAAATCGGGGTCTGGTAAAAGTACATTTTTTAAATCTATTTTTGGAGAATTACCTATCGATTCCGGGAATGCTCAGGTTGCAGGCTTCGATTTAATTAACATTAAGAATAAGGATATTCCCTATTTACGAAGAAAGCTTGGTTTCGTTTTTCAGGATTTTCAATTATTGACTGACCGTAACGTAGAACGAAATTTAGCTTTTGTTTTGGAGGCAACTGGACATCAAGATAAGGCTGAAATTAAATCTCGTATTGAGGCTGTTTTGGATCAAGTGGGAATGGCTAATTCAATTCACAAGCGCGTACACAAACTATCAGGCGGGGAGCAGCAGCGCATTGCAATTGCTCGAGCATTATTGAATAAGCCTGTTTTAATTTTAGCGGATGAGCCTACTGGACATTTGGATCCGGAGGTTTCATTGGAAATTATGGATCTGTTTAGGCAGCTTACCCTAAAAGGAACTTCCATCATTATGGCTAGTCATGACTACCACACGATTCAACGTGTTCCGGGTAAAATCCTGAAATGTGAAGGAGGTACTATCACGCCCGTTAGTTCACTTTAATTACTTGCCAGTCAAATAGGTTACTGGAATAATACATTCCTCTAATGAGATACCTCCATGTTGGAATGTGTTTCGATAATGGTTTACATATTGATTGTAATTATTTGGGTAGGCGAACATATAATCCTCTTTCGAGAATACATAAGAAGTAGAAACATTGGGCTTAGGTAAAAATAGTTGTTCGGGCTTTCTGCAAACCATCATTTTGCTGGATGCATCCCAATTGAGATTCTTGCCTTGTTTATACCTTAAATTGGTATTTGTATTCCGATCTCCGATGATTTTAATAGGGTTTTGAACGCGAATCATTCCATGATCGGTTGTGATGATTACGCGTCCTTTTTTCTCAGCAATCCGTTTTAATAAATCAAATAAAGGGGAATGTTGGAACCAACTTGCTGTTAGGCTTCGATAGGCTGACTCGTCTGGCGCTAATTCCTTAATCATGGCCATATCTGTTCTCGCATGAGAGAGCATATCGACAAAATTATATACGACAACATTCAATTGGTTTGTGAGTAGTTTGTTGAAATTATCTACTAATTGCTTCCCCTGGTATTGGTGGATAATCTTATGGTATGATGCTTTTGCATTAATGCGCAAGCGTTTCAATTGCTCATTCAAATAAAACTCTTCGTTCTGATTATAACCTTCTTCATCTTCCGAATCTCCCAAATCAAAGACCCATTTATCTGGATAGTTTTTTTGGATTTCCATCGGCATCATTCCAGCAAAAATGGCATTTCGAGCGTATGCGGTAGTGGTGGGCAAAATTGAATAATAGGTCTTTTCTTCCTCCACTTGAAAGTAATCTTGGATAAAAAGCTCAAGTGTTTTCCATTGGTCGAAACGAAGATTGTCAATTAATATGAAAAATAAGGGTGATTTTTCGTTAATGCGCGGAAATACATGTTTACGCATCATTAAATGGCTTAAGATAGGGGTATCACTATCAGGTTTTTGTAACCAAGATTCATAGGAATTTTCGATGAATTTACTAAAATGAACATTGGCCTCGGATTTTTGATTAATCAAAACCTCCGACATAGATTTGTTTTCTGTTTGATCTATTTCTAATTCCCAATAGGTGAGTTTTTTATAGATTTCTGCCCATTCAGCGGCATTTAATCGCTCTTGGTAGCGCATGGAAAGTTCAAGGAACTCTTGCTGATAACTCAAATTAGTCTTTTCTTCCTCCAATCGTTTCTTATCAAAAATTCGCTTGACAGATAAAAGTAACTGCTTGGGATTTAATGGTTTAATGAGGTAGTCTGCTATTTTAGAGCCAATAGCATCTTCCATCAATTCTTCTTCTTCTGATTTGGTAATCATAATAACCGGGAGATTTGGCCTAATTTGCTTGATAGCAAGCAATACCTCTAAACCAGACATTCCCGGCATATTTTCATCCAAAAACAATACATCAAACTTTTGTTTGTTGACCAAATCAAGAGCATCTGCCCCCGAATTAACAGAAGTAACCTGGTAACCTTTATCTTGAAGAAAAAGGATGTAGGGAGTTAATAAGTCAATTTCGTCATCAGCCCAAAGAATCGAATAGTTCATGCTCAATTGTTTTATTACCTAAACGAATCTTTAGGTATTTATTGCCTTATTATCCTTAAAAATTGTTATCATTAAAAAGCTTTTTGGCAGGTTAAAATTAACTAAATTTGCGTTGGCTATCATTGCATTTATGTCAAATAATTCTCCCATTACTTTTTCTAATTCCGCTCGGGAAAATCTTTTTTCTTTATTTAAACATGGGAAAATGCCTGAACCTTTTTTACGCGTAGGTATGAAAGGTGGAGCTTGTGGAGGAACTTATGTGTTGGGTTTTGATCAAAAGACCGAATTCGACGAGGAGTATTTTATTGATCAGATTCCCGTGGTTATTGATAGAAGGCAGTTATTATTTGTTTTGGGAACAGAAATTAGTTTCGAGCCCAGTGCCAATGGATTTTATTTACATAAACCAACACCCGCCTTATGAAGTTCGCAGCCATTGATATCGGTTCAAATGCCGCTCGTTTACAAATTTCTAGCGTCCTAGAGAATGACGGCATGATTAGTTTTAAACGGGTAGAATATGTACGATTTGCATTAAGATTAGGACATGATGTCTTTAGTCAAGGTGTAATTTCGCCAGAATCTGAAGTTCGTGTTTTTAAATTGTTGCATGCCTACAAATTGTTAATGGATTTACATGAAGTGCAAGATTATGCGATTTGTGCGACATCTGCCATGCGTGAGGCGGCAAATTCAGCGGAATTAGTAACCCGTATACAAAAAATATTGGATATGAAGATCCAAATTATTGATGGTGCTCGTGAAGCTGAACTAATTAATGATGTCGTCGTAAAATCGTTAAATCCTAAAAAGAACTACCTCCATATTGATGTTGGTGGGGGGTCAACAGAATTGAATTTCTACCGAAATCAAGAAAAATTTGCTTCTAAATCCTTTAAAATCGGTTCGGTAAGATTATTAGAAGGCAAGGAAAAGGAAGGTGACTGGGATAAGATGAAAAAATGGATTTCAATGCAAATGGAATCCCTGAAAGGTGCTGTTTATGCAGTCGGTACAGGTGGAAACATTAGCAAGTTATACAACTTATCAGACCAAGTAAGCGATCAAAAAACAATGGATTTTTCAGAGTTGATGCGTATTTCTACCTACATCAGCGCATTTACCTATGAAGAACGTGTAAATAAATTACGATTAAATACGGACCGTGCCGACGTAATTGTTCCCGCTGCATCAATTTATTTGACGGCTATGGAATTAGCGGGTTGCCAAACCATATTTGTTCCAGATTTGGGATTAAAGGATGGAATTATTCAATTATTACATGAGCGAATGCAACAACGAAAGCGATCAATCAGCTAGTCGATACAAGACACCCATAGAAAGTATTTGCGAGAATTGCCAATTAGGATCTTGGTCATAGTCTTTAAATAGTACAGCCTGTAAATTCGTGCTCACATATTTATTCACTTTCATGGTGAAATTGGCGTCTAAACGATGTACTATTCCATTGGGTTTACCCATTCGGAAGTAATCAATTAAGGCCGAATACCGCGCTTTCATATTGATGTTTTGAAAAATGTCTTTTTCAATGTTCATCAAATATTGAAATACGAATTGATTTCGGATATTATCTCCGGGTTTTTCTAAACCATATAGAGCTGCTCTAGAAATACGTTCATCGAAAACAAATGTTTGCCGCAAACTACCGATACCTATACGCGTGTAAAAAGATTTATCTGGATGGTATTCCATTCCCATGGATGAAGTTAAATAGGCAGGAGCAAAAATATTAGAAACTAAAGAGTCTACCGGTATCCCAATCAGATTTTTCTTGCCGTATTCAAAACCTTCAAAAAATTGAGATGAAAAGTTGGTTGAACCGTAAAAATCCCACTTGTTACTTATGCGGTATCCTGCCTTAAATTCATAAAATATCCGATCGACGTTCTTTCGAAGACTTTGAGTTCTATTCTGTAAAAAACCGACTTGAAGGTTCAAATCACTATTTAAACGCCAATTTTTATTGACAACTTTGGCAGTATGATTTAAAAACCAACCGATGGCGAAAGTATTTGTTCCTCCTCCTTTCCAGTTTTCACTGAAGCTTGATTGGTTGAGGTTAATCCCTGTATTAAAATCTTTTTTCCATTTACTCGCAAGGCTATCGGCCTCTAAACTTGCTTTCGCCGCAGGGGCAATGACAAGCAGGTAAATAAGTAAAAAGATTTTTTTATGCATAGTACAAATGTACAAAAAGGATTTTTTCTATAAGTCTGTTTTTTCAGCTTTTCTATACCAGATCTTAACGTTCAATCGAAATAGCTCCCCGGGTGCTAGCACCTTTATTCCATCTCCGGTATTAAATGCATCAGTGTTTGCTGTCATAGGTTCTATGGCTATGCAATTTTCGCCTTCAGGTGCAAATACTACAAGAAATGGGAAATCCAAGCTTGATTGTTCTAAGAATAAGGATGCCCCTGTTTTTTTACTCATTAGTTGAGTAATGTGCTGCGGCATTTTTTGCAATCGAAAAACATTATCCAATGTCTCTTTTCCCAAATCTACCCCCATGCTCGCATTATATGGTTCTTCCCTTAAAGGAATCATTTGGCTATCTGAAATACATTTACTTTCGGAATTAAACGTTATTGTCCAATCGGCCAATTTCCCCTCAGGTAATGTGAAATAAGGGTGCCATCCACAAGCAAACGGCATATTATTTGTGCCAGTATTTTTTGCTTCAAATTGCATTTGAAATACATTATTTTCTACGAATTCATAGCCTAGTTGCATTTCAAATGGAAATGGGTATGCTTTTTCATCAACTGGGTATTTATACGTTAAGGTTGCTTTTTGGTCTTCTGTATGGCACTCAAATGGTTTTCTTGCTAATAACCCGTGAATGGCATTTCCCAATTTGGGCTCATTGATAGGTAATTGATAATTTCGTCCCTCAAATGAATAATTTCCATTGCGAATGCGGTTTACCCAAGGTGCCAATAATGCACTCGGATGATATGGGTTTTCTCCAAGATTATAGCGGTCCGCGAATGGAATTTTAATG
The DNA here is from genome assembly GCF_044342065.1 of Aquirufa sp. Classification (GTDB taxonomy): domain Bacteria; phylum Bacteroidota; class Bacteroidia; order Cytophagales; family Spirosomataceae; genus Aquirufa. The sequence continues at coordinate 117,012 of NZ_JBIIQN010000004.1, forward strand.
ACGTTGCCATCCCAATTCAATTGGCTTAACATGCCGCCTACTGATGGGATTATTTCAAAATAAGCTGTTTGGTCTTTGCTTCTTATGTGTACTATTTCCATATTGTTTTTTCTTCAATGCCCATACCATATAAGGCAAAATCATATTTTACAGGATCCTCTGGGTCTAATTCTCGTAGATTTTCTGTTAATTCTAAAGCTTTCTTCCAGTTTGTTGGACCTGGTTGAATCAATTGTAAACTTTCTGCAGTACGTAAGGCATGTACATCCAGTGGACAAACCAATTGGTGTGTCTTTATGTTGTTCCAGATTCCAAAATCGACACCCGCTTGGTCATTTCTTACCATCCAACGTAAAAACATGTTGATGCGTTTACAAGCTGATTTCTTGTCGGGAGATGCCACATGTTTTTCGGTTCGTTTTGGTGCAAATTCATCGTTGAAAAAATACTGATAGAATCGATTAATCGCCTGTTCAACAGTCTTTTCTTCGGCGTTATATCGAAAGCTAAACGCCGTTTCTAGACTTTCATTGCCTTGATAGTGCTGTTGAAAAAATCGAATAAAATATAAGGCATCCGTTGAATTAAATGTTCGATGCTTAAAGCTTTCAAATCGCTTTAAATCCGAGGGATGATGATTTAGAATGAAGTCATAAGGACTTCCATCCATAAAGTTGATTAATTCAGATGCTTTAGAAATAATGGTTTTTCGTTGGCCCCAAGCCAAAATAGCCACCCAAAACCCCATAATTTCTATGTCTTGTTTTCGGCTAAATAAGTGAGGGATTTGAATCGGATCATGTTCAATGAAGCGAGGATGATTGAAAAAGTGGTATTTTTCATCCAATAGTTTTCTCACATGTGCTTCCATGCGTTATTTTCTATTTCCAAAGAAAGCTAAAACTCTTGAGGGGAATGAAAGCAGCCAAACAGAAATGGTAATCGCTAATGAAAATGCGGCGATAAAGGGGTAGGATAGGATAAATAAAATCTCAAATGCTACATTTCCAGCGGTAATCGGTCTTTTACGTTTGGCCATTTTATTGAACTAAATAACTGATTTCTGCTCGAATTCTTTTGTCTACTGCATTCAACCGCTCAAATGCCTTTGGAGATAATTTAATGATTAATTTGCTATCCGTGTTAGGTAAACGGCCGATAACTTTCACCCAAATATTTTGGCCATTGGCTAAGTTTTTAACTAAAACCAAGGTTCCAATCGGTGCCGTCTTGTGTAAGGCAAGGTATTTTCCAGAATTATCTGCCACGTCAATTAATTCGGCCATTCCTGTTTCAATTGTTTTACGCATGCCATTAGCTTCTGCTTGTTCAGGTGCGGCAGGATTTAATTTATTTTCTTCACCACTTTTATTAGGTAACAAGGTAGACTTATCTAGGTTGTTCTTACCGGTAGGCGCAGAAATAATTAGTCTTTGACCCTCTTTCAAAACATCCGAACTTAGGTTATTCCATTTGCGAATTTCAGCCATGGTTACTTTGTACAAGTTGGCAACGGTTAATAAACTTTGTTTCGCAGTTACAATATGAATTCCATTGTTTTTTGGCAACTCTGCGGGTTCAGCCGGTTTTTCTTCCGTTTTGCTAACCGTCCCAAGTGTACTTGTGCTTTCATCAAGGTAATGCAATGGTATAAATACCAATTCACCTGTTTTGACGGGTATTTCTATTTCCGGATTGACCTGTTTAAATTCAGTTACAGAAAGGTTAAACCGTTTTAGTACACTGAAGAGGCTTTGTTTAGCCCCAAACTTGTAAACTAAAAACGTCTTATTATTTTCCTTTTTTAAGCCTAATGAATCAACAGCCATCCCCAAGCCACTGGTTGAGGTAATAAACATGAGGCATAAACTTGTTAGCGCTATTTTAATGGTCTGCATAAATATTAATTTCATGTTTGTCTTTTATGAAAATCAATTTATTTCCTATACACTGAAAGGTATGGTAGCCCATTTGATTACCTTCAGCAATTGTCTCAATAAACTGTGTTTGGAAAGCGTAGTCGCAAATTCTTAACTTATTTTTCCAAGCATTTTCGTAAATATAATAAGAAAATATTAGCTTATTAGAGCCTTCCCAATAATCAATCCCTTTTCCAATTTTTTCGCCAAACTTTTGATTAAATAAAGTTTCAAAGGCTTTGAATTCTTCTTGGCTTTCCTCAAAATGTAGCGGAGATTCAATATTTATCTCAGATCTACCAACTTGATTTTGGTTTGTTAATTTTCCCGTTATCAAATCTATTGTGCCCTGATTTGTTACTAAAAAATTACCCTCTAGGCTTGTCCACTGATTCAAGTTAAAACTATAACGTAGTTCTCCACTGGGTAAATTATAACATAGCAATTTTTCAATCCCCGGATTTTTACCTTGTTTCAATTGTAAAAAGACACCTGCGTCTGATAGGCCAGTTAGCCAGTTTAACGCTTTTGCTGGTTTATTTACTATTTCAGTAACATGTAACTGCTTGAGATCAAAACTATACCAACTATTGCTTTCTTTATTACGTGTTTCAATCCAAACTTTTATATGTTCAGGTTCTCCCCAATATCCCAAGCTCCAAATGGTATCCGTAAAGCGCTGATTGAAAATTTTTACCATGTATCTGAATTCGATTCGTCAATTATGTGCAAATTTGATAAAATTTCATCACTAAAGTCTCATTATGATGCATGATTATAAAGTGTTGGCTATTATCCCAGCCCGGTTTGCCTCAACGCGCTTTCCGGGAAAACCCTTGGTCGATTTAGGGGGTAAACCAATGATCCAGCGTACCTATGAGCGTGTCTTGGCTGTTGGTGGATGGCATCGGGTTATTATCGCTACGGATGATTTACAAATTAAATCTGTTGCTGAGGGCTTTGGTGCTGAAGTAATCATGACACGTTCTGACCACGTTTCTGGTACTGACCGCTGCGCGGAGGTATTGGAAATCGTGGGGGAAGATGTGGATTATGTTGTGAATATTCAAGGTGATGAGCCATTTATTGAACCAGCCCAGTTGGTTGAGTTGATTAGCGGTTTTGCGAGTCAAGCTCCTATTTTGACGTTAATCAAACGAATAAATGATGAAGAAACGTTGTTTTCTGAAAACACACCCAAGGTTGTAAAAAATGTGGGGGGTGAAGCACTTTATTTTTCACGTCAAACGATTCCATTTTTGCGTGGAATTGATAAAGCGGTTTGGTTAGATGCTCACACATTTTTCAAGCACATCGGTTTATATGCATATCGAGCAGATGTTTTAAGAGAATTAAGCCAATTGAAACCCTCTCCACTTGAGTTAGCGGAGTCTTTAGAGCAATTACGCTGGTTAGAAAATGGCTATGTCATTCAAACCATTGAAACGCAATTTGAAACCGTTGGAATTGACTCGCCCGCCGATTTGGAGAAAATCAAAAAAATGGGCTTAGTTTAGGTGATTTCTGGCTCATCTTTTGAGCCTTTTATGGTATATTTGCAAGATTATGCAGAAGCCATCTATTTATGAACAATTGCGCCACCGGATTTTGGTCTTGGATGGTGCCATGGGTTCACTGATTCAAGAATATAAGTTATCGGATGCCGATTACCGTGGAGAGCGATTTAAAGACTTTCCGCATGAGGTAAAAGGGAACAATGATTTACTATCAATTACTCGCCCTGATGTAATCAAAGAGATTCATGCTAAATATTTTGAGGCGGGTGCTGACATCGCAGAGACCAATACGTTTTCAGGTACCTCCATTGCCATGGCTGATTACCACATGGAAGATTTAGTTTATGAGTTAAATTTTCAATCTGCTAAAATTGCCCGTGAAGTTGCCGATGAATTTACGGCTAAAAATCCACACAAACCCCGGTATGTTGCCGGATCGATTGGGCCAACGAATCGTACACTTTCACTCTCTCCAGACGTCAATGACCCAGGTTATCGAGCTGTTACATTTGATGAGTTAGTAGAAGCATATACAGAACAAGTACGTGGCTTAGTGGATGGTGGTTCCGATATTTTATTGGTTGAAACCGTATTTGATACCTTGAATGCCAAAGCCGCTTTATTTGCAATTGATCAATTTTTCAAAGCACATCCTGCGAAGCCTTATTTGCCCGTTATGGTCTCAGGGACCATTACGGATGCCTCAGGTAGAACACTTTCAGGTCAAACAACAGAAGCTTTTTTGACCTCCATATCCCACATGCCTTTGCTTTCGGTAGGTCTTAATTGTGCCTTAGGAGCAGATTTGATGCGTCCTTATGTCAAAACGCTCAGCGATAAATCCCCATTTTATGTTTCTGCTCATCCAAATGCCGGGTTGCCGAATGAAATGGGTGAATATGATGAGAGCCCAGAACAAATGGCTGTTGTCATTGAAGACTTTTTGCAGCATGGGTTTATCAATATCATCGGAGGCTGCTGTGGAACCACGCCCGCACACATCAAAGCCATAGCTGATGTGGCAGTCAATTATGTACCACATCAAATACCGGCCTCACACCACCATCAGAAATTATCTGGCTTAGAGCCTTTGGAAATAACGGAGTTGACCAACTTTGTTAATATCGGCGAACGATGTAATGTTACTGGTTCAAAGAAATTTGCCCGCTTGATTCGGGAGGAGAATTTTGAGGAAGCCATAGCTGTGGCGCGTGAGCAAGTGGATGGAGGGGCGCAGATTTTGGATATCAATATGGATGAAGGGATGATTGATGGCGTGAAAATGATGCCGCAATTCTTGAATTTATTGATGGCAGAGCCCGATATTTCTCGATTACCAATCATGATTGACTCATCCAAGTGGGAAGTGATAGAAGCTGGATTGAAATGCGTTCAAGGTAAATCTGTCGTAAACTCCATTTCTTTAAAAGAAGGGGAGGAGCGGTTTATAGAATTAGCCAGCAAGGTAAAGCAATACGGCGCCTCGGTGGTAGTGATGGCTTTTGATGAAAGTGGTCAAGCTGATTCTTATGAACGCCGTATAGAAATTTGTGAAAGAGCCTATCGTATTTTAGTGGATAAGGTACATTTCCCACCACAGGATATCATTTTTGATCCCAATATTTTAACGGTTGCTACCGGTATAGAAGAGCATAATAATTATGCCAATGATTTCATTAAAGCTACCAAATGGATTAAAGAGCATTTGCCATTAGCGAAAGTTTCAGGAGGTGTATCTAACATATCGTTCTCTTTCCGTGGCAATGAACCCGTACGTGAAGCTATGCATACCGTGTTTTTATATCATGCGATTAAAGCTGGTATGGATATGGGTATTGTCAATGCAAGCCAATTAGGTGTTTATGATCAAATTGAACAGCCTCTTCGTGATTTGTGTGAAGATGTTTTACTTAACCGAAATCCGGAATCTACTGAGAAACTTGTCAATTTTGCCGAGACCGTTAAATCCGCAGGAAAGGAAGCCGTTGTTGATGATGCATGGCGATCTCTACCTGTTAATAAACGTCTCGAGCACGCATTGATTAAAGGATTGACTGAGTTTATTGATGAAGATGTGGAAGAGGCTCGCCAGTTAGTTGAGCGACCTATTCAAGTGATTGAAGGTCCTCTGATGGATGGTATGAATGTAGTTGGAGATCTTTTTGGCGAAGGCAAAATGTTCTTACCTCAGGTTGTTAAGTCGGCCAGAGTGATGAAAAAAGCCGTTGCTTATTTATTGCCGTTTATTGAAGCCGAGAAGCAGGGAGGGGAAAGTTCATCAGCGGGAAAGATTTTATTAGCGACTGTAAAAGGTGATGTACACGATATTGGTAAAAACATTGTTGGTGTCGTTTTAGCATGTAATAATTACGAAGTCATCGACATTGGTGTGATGGTTTCTTGTGAAAAAATCTTAGCAGCTGCCAAGGAACATCAAGTTGATATTATCGGTTTGTCAGGATTAATTACGCCATCTTTGGATGAAATGGTGTATGTCGCCAAAGAAATGGAACGCCAAGGATTTACCATTCCGCTTTTAATCGGTGGAGCTACCACTTCTCGAATTCATACAGCTGTAAAAATTGATCCGCATTATAGCGGCCCTGTTATTCATGTTCTGGATGCTTCACGTTCAGTGCCGGTTGCAGGTCGTTTGCTTCAAAGTGAATTGACTTCGAAAGAAATCTTTAGTGAAATTAAGCAAGAATATGCTGAATTAAGGGTTTCACATGCGGCTCGCCAACAAGAGAAGAATTACTTGTCGATTGAGCAGGCTCGTCAAAAATCGAGTGGGATTGATTGGGCTGGTTTTAAGCCAACAAAACCAAGTTTCTTGGGAGTTAAGTATTTTCAGGATTACGATTTGGCTGAAATTGCTCAGTATATTGATTGGACCCCTTTCTTTTCTACCTGGCAATTGTCTGGTAAATACCCTCGTATTTTTGAAAATGAGACCGTAGGCCAGGAGGCACGAAAATTATTCAATGATGCGCAAGCGCTGTTGAAAGAAATTGTTGATAATAAATCATTAACCGCTAAAGCCGCATTGGGTTTCTTTCCTGCTAATGGATTAGGAGACGATATTATTTTGCATGATATCGTTGAACGAGTTAACGAGCTTCCTTGCGATAAGCATGGCGTTCATACACACATTGAATATGATGTTGTAAAAAAGGATGCGGGATCTGATTCTTCCAAATGGTTACATCATTTACGCCAACAAGGTTTAAAGGCTGCGAGTTTACCAAATCGTTGTTTAAGCGATTTTGTTGCACCTTTAACTACAGGTGAAACAGATTACGTAGGTGCATTTGCTGTGACAACGGGTATTGGTATTGAAAAGCTTTTAGAGCGATTTGAAAAACAACATGATGATTATAATGCTATCATGGTGAAAGCTTTAGCCGATCGTTTGGCAGAGGCTTTTGCGGAATTGATGCATGCTCGCGTACGGAAAGAGTTTTGGGGCTATGCAGCTACGGAGGCCTTAAGTAATGAGGAATTGATTTCTGAAAAATACCAAGGAATTCGCCCCGCTCCAGGCTATCCAGCTTGTCCTGATCATACGGAGAAAAAGCGCTTGTTTGAGTTATTGGATGCAGAGAAACAATTGGGAATTCAATTAACAGAGAGTTATGCCATGCACCCTGCGTCATCCGTTTCAGGCTTTTACTTCTCGCATCCAGAAAGTACCTATTTTGGTTTAGGTAAAATTGCAAAAGATCAAGTGCTTGATTATGCTACTCGTAAAGGGATGTTGGTGGAAGAAATTGAACGTTGGTTAAGTCCCGTTTTAACATATGATGTTTAAGTAACATGACGAAGATTACACAATATATTGAGGAAGCAAAAGGGAAGACTTTGTTCTCTATTGAGATTATTCCTCCGATGAAAGGCCAACATTTGGGTGAATTAGTTTCCCATATTGAGCCTTTAATGGAATTCAATCCCCCATTTATTGAAGTTACTTACCATCGTGAGGAGTATGTGGAGAAAATGGTGGACGGTAATTTGAAAAGGATTCCCATTCGTAAAAGACCTGGTACCCTCGGAATTTGTGCTGCGATTATGCAGAAATTCAAGGTAGAGGCTGTTCCTCATGTTATTTGTGGTGGGTTTACCAAAGAAGAAACCGAAGATTTTTTAATAGACTTACATTATTTAGGTATTGAAAATGCGCTTATTTTACGAGGTGACCAAGAAAAGGGAGAGGATCGTTTTATACCAAAACCAGGAGGACACGCCTATGCTAATGAACTAGTTGAACAAGTTCATGCCATGAATCAAGGTATTTTGTTACATGAGGAAACAGAATCATTGCCTACCAACTTTTGTATTGGTGTTGCAGCATATCCAGAAAAACATTTTGAGGCAGTTTCTCTCGAGGAGGATTTACGTTATTTGAAACAAAAAGTTGATGCTGGTGCTGATTACATTGTTACACAAATGTTTTTCAACAACCAACATTATTTCAATTTTGTCGATAAATGTCGGGCTATAGGAATTAATGTGCCTATCATTCCGGGAATAAAGCCTTTAGCCACCGCGCGCCAATTAGAAATTTTGCCTGAAATATTTCATTTGGAAATACCTGAGGCTTTAGCATTGGAGGTAAAAAAGTGTTCATCCAATGCAGCGATTAAGGAAGTAGGTATAGAATGGTCAGTACAGCAAGGTAAAGAATTGATTAAAGCTGGCGTACCTGCTTTGCATTTCTACACGATGAGCAAGTCTGACAGTGTTCATGCCATTGCGTCCAAATTGTTCTAATTGACATTTTTCCAATTTTCGCCTTTTTTGATGCGAGTTACTTGGGTCGATGTGATACCAAATAGTTTGGCGATCATTTTAGGCCTACTTTTTCCGGAGCGAATTAGTTGTTTGATCATGAGAACTTTACTTGGGTTAAGTTTGTAATGCTTCGCTGCCATCGGAATGCTTTTATTGATGATCGCCGGATTCGTTTTGTTATGTTGAGTCAATTCGAATCGATTCACCCACTTAAGGTTATCGTACCTATTGTTTAGTTTATCATAATCTTTATGAATAACAAAAAAATCCTCTGCTTTCGAATGCGGGCAGAAATGTTGTGCTACCAATTTATGTACATAGAAATTTCTATGGGTTTTTTGAATTCGAATATTCAGTGATTTGTAGCCTTGAATAGTAGAGCCCTGTAATATTTTATTAAAACGATTACGTATTCGACCTAAATTTGAGACTTGATAGACTTGTTCGGTTGGAATGTTTAGCTCAATGTTAGCCCAACGTTCCATCCAAGAGGATGAAGATTTCATATGATTGAATTAGTGGTTGTAATATTGAACGAATCTAAGCTTTATTCGGGAGATATTTTATTATCATTGTATCAATAAACTGATAATATGCGTGTACTTGTTTTTGGTGCTTCCATAAATCCGCAACGATATGCTTATTTAGCAACGAATTTATTGTTGGAAAAAGGACACGAAGTGTTCTTAGTTGGCGTGAAAAAAGGCGATGTGCAAGGAATAGAAATTCTGCAAAACCAACCGATTATTTCGAACATACATACAATTACCTTGTATGTAGGCCCACAGCACCAACAAGATTTGTTGGCCTATATTACTCAATTGGCCCCTAAGCGTGTGATTTTCAATCCAGGAACAGAGAACCCTGCATTAATGTCTGAGTTAATCAAACAAGGTATTGAAGTAGAAGAGGCCTGCACACTAGTGATGTTGCATACAGGCCAGTTTTAAATTTATATCGCTGTTAGCGTAAATTCGAATTCTTCCATAATAAGGTTCGCCAATAACTTCTTACAAGCTTCTGTTACAATCTCATGCGCTACCGCCTCTGATGCCGCTTCCAATTGTAAAGTGATGTGTTTTCCGATACGAACATCAGATACTTGCGTGATATTTAAATTTTGTAAGCCAATACGAACCGCTTTTCCTTGTGGGTCAAGAATTTCTTTTTGGGGCATTACATTGATTTCGGCGATGAATTTCATTTTTGAATGGATTTATTTAACGAAAGAATACCTGAAAGAGCAATATACGATATCACCAAGACAGGGAAAGCTGCAAATTTAAGCATTACTAATAAAGCAATGCAATAAATTAAGAATAAGTATCGACTTTGATTATCAGCCCAGGACCAAGTCTTAAATTTGAAAGCCATCAGAGGCAACTCCGAAACAAGCAAGTAACTCATCAAGATGCTGTAAATTAATAGACCCTGAAAATGTAAAATATATTGAGCGTATTCGGGTTGGAAATGAATAATTAGGGGTAAGGAAGCTACTAGAAGACCATTTGCTGGTGTTGGCACACCTATAAATGAGTCAGTTTGTCGGGTATCAATATTGAATTTTGCTAAACGATAAGCAGACATTAATGCCAATGAAAATACCATAAAGGGTTTATAGAATCCAAAGAGCCCCACAGTACATTGAGTTCCACAGCTTTGTTCCACTAAATTCAGAAGAATGAAACTCGGAAGCACACCGAACGAAACAACGTCTGCTAATGAATCCAATTCCTTGCCCAAATCTGAATATGCTTGCAATAGTCGAGCTAAAAAACCATCTAAAAAATCACAAACCAATGAGATGAAAATGCAATATGAAGCAAAAAGCACATTCCCCTGCATCACAAAATACAATCCCATACAGCCTGCTAAAAGGTTGGCTAAGGTCAATAAATTGGGGATTTCTTTTTTCATGCTTTAACAAATGGATTATTCATTTTTTCTTCAGCGATGCTTGTCGCAGGGCCATGTCCGGGAAAAACAAGGGTTTCTTCTGGTAGCGTATACAATTGGTTTTTTATGCTTGATAGGAGGTCTGTATGGTTACATAATGGGAAATCCGTTCGACCAATACTTTGTTTAAATAAAACATCTCCGTCAAAAACCCAACCCATCGAGGCCTCGTAAAATGCTACATGACCGGGTGCATGACCCGGCACGAACAATACGTTGAATTTCATTGCGCCAACCTGTATTTGTTCGTTATTAACAAACCAGCGATCTACCATAGCCGTTTGGTAATGTGGAAATCCATAAACTTCTGCCCGATTTGACGCATCATCCAATAAGGGTTTATCAAGTGGATGAAGACAAAAAGGGATTTTGTAGGTTTGTTGGAAATAAGCCACACCAAGAATATGATCGATGTGCGCATGCGTATTTAAAATATACTGAAGCTTTATGCTTTTTGATTCAATGAAGTCCTGCATAACTTTTCGTTCTGCGTAGGTATAACATCCTGGATCGATTACTACCCCATTACCAGCGTCGTCCCAAACGAAATAGGTATTCTCTTGAAACGGGTTGCAGGTAAAGGCTTGTTGGTAAATCACGAATATTAATTTTGGTGCAAAATACGAATTTTATGAGCGACCTAATAGAAAGATGCAGGGTTTTTTGTGTAGGTCCGGCTTATCCTCAGACCAAGATTTTAGGGTTTTCGTTTCCGTAAAACCTGCTGGGTCTTGAATGTTACAACCAATTGATAATAATTGGTTCGCTGGTAATTGCTGAATTAAATCTTCTAGCATGGCATTGTTTCGATACGGCGTTTCGATGAAGAGTTGGGTTTCCCCTGTTTTCTCAACATCTTTTTGCAATTTTTCAATTCTTCGAATTCTTGCGGCACGTTCGATAGGCAAATAGCCATGAAAGCGAAATTGTTGGCCTGAAAATCCAGACGCCATTAAGGCAAGTAGGATGGAGGAGGGGCCTACCAATGGGACAACCTCCATATTCATTTCTTGCGCTATGCCAACAGCTAAAGCACCTGGATCAGCTATTCCGGGGCAACCTGCTTCAGAAATAATACCAACCGATGGAACGTTTTGATATGTTTTGAAAAATTGAATGATTGTTTCTCTTTTGGTATCCTTGTCTAGAATTTCGAAAATTAGTTCATCAATAACGATACCTAATTTTAATTCGCTAATAAATCTACGGGCTGTACGTACATTTTCAACCAGATAATGCGTTGTATGTAATACAGCTTGCCTTACTTCTTCTGGAAGTACCTGTGACGCTGTTTGATCAGCTATGGGGCATGGAATGAGCACTATCTTCATAGAATCTCTTTTAACACATGAATAAATGCTTCAGGTTGATCTGCTTGAACCCAGTGACCTGCATGTTGAATTTCAATTAATTCAAAATTTGGGAATATTTCGGCGATATATCGTTCGTCTTCTGGTTGAATATAATGTGAATTTGCTCCTTTGATGAAATAGGTTTCAGTCTTACAGGCTTGTTTGATAAAAAGCTCGTGACCTACCACATCAATGTTTTTGGTAATGATCGGAAGATTAATACGCCAAGCAAATGCTCCTTCGGCATTACGGTAAAGGTTTTTCAATAAGAACTGACGCACGCCTTCATTCTCTTCAAAGCGCTTCATGTGTTCATTTGCATCGTTTCTGCTTTGAATCGATGTAAGGTCTACTGAATTTAGGCCAGATAAAATACTGGTGTGATGCACGGGATAGAATTTAGGTGCAATATCCACAACAATGATTTTTTGTGCGATTTCAGGATAGCTAAGTCCAAATTGCATCACTGTTTTGCCCCCCATGGAGTGTCCAATAATGACGGGATTTACCAAAGCATTATCTTCAATAAACTCCCATAAATCAGCCGCCATGACTTGGTAGTCAAATTCGTCTGACCATGGTGATTGTCCGTGGTTTCGCTGGTCCAACAAGTAAACGCGGTTTGTTTCTGAAAAGGCTTTGGCTATACCTAACCAATTGTCAGAGGAACCAAAAATACCGTGTAATATGATGATTGGAGTTCCCGATGTGCCAACTGTGCGTGCAAATAGTTTCATTATGCTAATATAATGGCTTTTTCTTGTGCATGAATTAACTCGCCAATAGGGCTTAATTCCAAGCCTTGCGTTAAAGCAAATGCTTCAAATTCTGACGTGTGATCAGCTTCAACAGCAATTAATAATCCACCCGATGTTTGCGGGTCTGCCCCAATGTATCGTTGGCGCTCATCAATCTCATCACTTAAACGGTGACCATAACTTGCTAAATTCCTTGCGGTACCACCCGGAAAACATTTTTGATCCAAGTAGGAATGTATGTTGGGAAGTAGCGGCACCCTTGTAAAGTCTATCTTTGCACTTAATCCTGAGCCTTCTACCATCTCCATCAAATGGCCAAACAATCCAAATCCAGTAACATCGGTAAGCGCTTTAACGTAGGATAAAGGTCCTAATTTTGCACCAAAAGAATTCAATGTACTCATCTGTTTAACTGCTCGCCCGAGATCTTCGTCGCTGACAATACCTCGTTTTTGGCCTGTGGATATAATTCCAACGCCTAGAGGCTTGGTTAAATACAACATACAGCCTTTTGTAGCGGTATCATTTTGTTTTAGTTCTTCTTTTTTTACTTTCCCAGTCACCGCCAAACCAAAAATAGGTTCAGGTGAATCAATGGAGTGTCCACCGGCTAATGGGATGCCAGCTTCTGCGCATGCAGCCCGACCACCTTCCAAAACTTTCGCAGCGATTTCAGGAGCGAGTTTGTCAATGGGCCAGCCTAGGATAGCAATGGCCATAAGTGGAGTACCCCCCATCGCATAGACGTCGGAAATGGCATTTGTTGCAGCGATTTTACCGAAATCAAATGGGTCATCTACTATGGGCATGAAAAAATCGGTCGTTGAGATGACAGCTTCCCCATTTTGCCAGTCGAATACAGCCGCATCGTCCCGACTCTCATTTCCTACGAGTAGAAAAGGATGGTGCATTTTAGGTGCATCTGATTGTAGAATGGTGTCTAAAATCTGTGGGGATATTTTACATCCACAGCCGGCACCGTGTGAAAAAGAAGTCAGTTTGATATTTTGCTCTTGCATGGGGTATAAATCTGATGCAAAATTATTCTTTAAAAAGTTAAAAATTATCTTTCTGTTAAATTTAAAATGGTTTTAGGACTAAACTAGGGCTTTATAATGCGAATAGGTAAACTTAATATGTCTTTAGTGCTAAAAATCAGTTAATTATATGAGTAAAGGGTATAAATCCTTTACGTATATTTTTGGAGTATTTGATTTTTTAGGTTTATTTTGTGACCAAATTCTTCAATTTAATTTATAACTAAATTCCAAATTTATGCAGAGAAGATTTATTACTCATTCTGTGTTGTTAGGAGCATTTTTTATGCTTTTGATGGCATTACCCATTGGGCAAGTATTTGCACAGGGTTCTACCACTTCCGCGATGGCCGGTAGTGTTGTTGACGAAAAAGGCCAAGGATTACCAGGAGCTACGGTCATTGCAATCCATGAGCCTACTGGATCACGCTATGGTGCGTCTACGCGTGCTGATGGTCGATTTAATATTGTCAACATGCGTGTGGGAGGTCCATACAAAGTTTCCGTAACATTTGTAGGTTACAAAGAAGCAGTTCAATCGGGTATTGAATTAACCTTGGCATCTGAATTTCGTCAAAATTTCAAGTTAGAGGTTAACCAATCTCAGTTGGAAGAAGTTAGAGTCGTTGCATCTCGTTCATCTGTGATTAACTCGGGTCGTACGGGTGCTGCTACAACTGTTTCAAATTCTTCGATTACCACATTGCCTACTCTGAATCGTTCATTGGGTGATTTTGCACGTTTAGATCCACGTGCTAATGGTTTGAGCTTTGCAGGTCGTAATGCCTTGTTTAATAACGTTACTGTTGACGGAGCGTTCTTTAACAATGCGTTTGCTTTGTCACCAACCATTGGTGGTCAAGCTGGCGCTTCTCCAATTTCAGTAGATGCGATTGACCAATTCCAAGTATTGATTGCTCCATATGACGTTCGTCAAGGTATGGCAACAGGTGCTAATATCAACGTAGTAACGAAGTCTGGTACAAACAATTGGACAGGTTCAGGCTACTATTTTGGTACAAACGAAGGTTTAGTAGGAAATAAAATTGGTGATGCTACGTCTCAATTTGGTAAGTTTACCCGTGGTCAAATTGGTGCACGTGTGGGTGGAGCCATCATTAAGAATAAGTTATTTATTTTTGGTTCATTTGAGCAAGAAACACAAACAGATCCAGGTTCAAACTTTGTGGCAACACGTACAGGAACTGAGCCAAACAGATCACTTGCAAGGGCAGAAGATTTAGATCGTTTGAAGTCTTTCTTATTGTCTAAGTATAATTATGATCCAGGTGCTTACGAGAACTACAACAGAGAAAAATTCTCACAAAAAGCTAATATTCGTTTAGACTGGAATATTTCTGATAAGCACAAATTGAATATCAAGTACAACTACTTACGTTCATTTGCTGATATCTCGCCATCGAACTCAGGTTCATTGTCGGGAGGTCGTTCTCCTTCGGTTAACGTATTGCCTTTCCAAGGTTCGTTATATCGTATCAACAACAACTTAGATTCATATATTGCTGAATTAAACTCGACATTCTCGAATTCTATTTCAAATAACTTGACAGTAGGTTATACAGCAATGCGTGATTTCCGTGCGTCTCCGGTAAATAATACACCATTCCCAACGGTTGATATTGGTAACAATAACTTAAACCAATTAACAACTTTTGGTTATGAGCCATTCTCTGCAAATAACTTGTTGGATTCTGATATTTTCCAAATCTCAGATAACTTAACAATTTATAAAGGAAAGCATGTTTATACCTTAGGTTTTGCCTATGAGACAAATGCATTTAGAAATGGTTTTGCGCCTAACTTCTATGGAGGTTATCAGTTCCGTTCTATTGATGAATTTATCAAATCGGCAAGTGGAGACTTAACTGTTTCTCCAGTTCGCTACCAAGTTCAATGGTCTAATTATGCTGACTTCCCATTTGCTGAGATGAAGGGTAATACCTTGTCTTTCTATGGTCAAGATGAAATTACAGCAGCTAAAGGATTGAAATTGACATTTGGTCTTCGTGCTGATGCTACTTCATTCCCATCATTTGATGAGCCAAAGTACACGAACTCATTTGTACCGAATTTGACTTTCCGTGATGGTGTTAAATTAACTACGAATAAGTTTCCAGAGACAACGGTATTGTGGTCACCACGTTTTGGATTTAACTGGGATGTTAAAGATGACAAGACTACTCAATTACGTGGTGGTTTAGGAGTATTCTCTGGACGTGTTCCTTACGTTTGGTTATCGAATCAGTTATCTAACAACGGGGTATTATTTGGATCACGTTTAGCAACTGCTGCGGCAGAGTTGAGAAACATTCCATTTAATCCAGATGTAAATGCGTATAAGCCAGATCCAAGTACGTTAACGAATTTGCAGCCAACAGCCTATAACTTGGCGGTTACTGATCCAAACTTCAAGTTCTCGCAGGTCTTCCGTGCAAACTTGGCATTTGATAAGCAAATTGGTGACGGTTGGTTGTTATCTTTAGAAGGTATCTACACGAAGGATATCAATGCGGTATATTTAGAGAATGTGAACTTACCTAATTCAACGGTTAAGGCTGTTGGTGCAGATAATCGTGTGATTTATTACACAGCTTCTTCCGCAGGTATTCCAACAAACACACGTAACAACCAAATTTACGGTAGTACACGTGGTTTGAATGCTCCATTGACTGGAAATACAGTTGATTCTCCAAACATTTCTGATGCTATCTTAATCAAGAATACGAACTTAGGTTATTCTTACGCTTTGACAGCAACCGTTTCAAAGTCGTTTGATAATGGATTATTTGCGTCCTTATCGTATACGAATTCTGATTCACGTTCGGTTAATGATGGTGGTTCGATTGCGCAATCACAATGGAGAGATCGTGTTGTTTCGGGTGATCCAAACGAAAATGTCGCTTCATACTCTTCATTCATGCAAGCACACCGTATCAACGCATATGGTTCATACCGTTTGAATTATGCGAATGAGAAAGCTTCTACTACATTTGGTTTTACGTATTCAGTAGCTCCAGCAGGTCGTTTTTCATATACATACTCGGGTGATATGAATGGAGATAATCAATTCTCAAATGACTTGATGTATATCCCTCGTTCACAATCAGAGATTTTATTGCGTGATTTAGGTACTTATACAGCAGCGCAACAATGGGCTGACTTAGATAAGTATATCTCACAAGATAAATATTTGTCATCTCGTCGTGGTCAGTATGCAGAGCGTAATGGTGGTGAGTTACCATGGGCAGCTAACTTTGATTTCAAGGTTATCCAAGATTTCTACATCAATGTAGCTGGAAAGAAAAATACCTTACAGTTCACTTTGGATGTATTTAACTTCGGTAACTACGTGTCTCCACAGTGGGGTTTAAATCAAACTCCATTGCGTGCAGGTTTGTTGAACTATGTAACGAATGATGCAGCAACTGGTCGTCCAGTTTTCCAATTCCCTTTCCGTTCTGGTACAACGCCATTATTGGATACGTTCCAACGTTCATTTGGTCTTGGATCTCGTTGGCAAGCACAATTCGGTATCCGTTATATCTTCAACTAAGATATTCCGAATCTGAAATAAAAAGGCTGCTCGAAAGAGCAGCCTTTTTTGTTGGTATGTCTTTGGCAAACCTTCCAGGATTGCCAAAGTTTGAGGCGTTTTTACGCCGATTCAAAAAATCTGTAGAGACGCGATACTTCGCGTCTATTATTGAATTAGACGCGAGGTATCGCGTCTCTACAAACTAAGGGTTAGAAACGCGAGGTATCGCGTCTCTACAATTTGTAACACAAAAAAACCGGGTTGCCCCGGTTTCTACTAAAACTCTTTGTGGTGCGCCATCCGATGTAAATCTTCTGGACTTAAGGACTTGAAATATTCATAAGTGATTTTAAGCCCTTCTGCACGTGATACCTTTGGTTCCCAACCTAAGATTGACTTAGCTTTGCTTATATCAGGTTTACGTTGTTTTGGGTCATCTGTTGGTAATGGTAGTGAAATTAACTTTTGGCTTGTACCAGTCAACTTGATGATTTCCTCTCCAAATTCTTTGATCGTAATTTCATCTGGATTACCTATGTTCACGGGGTGTGGGTAATCGCTTAACAATAATCGGTAAATTCCTTCTACTAAATCATCTACATAACAGAATGCACGCGTTTGAGACCCATCACCAAACATGGTTAAGTCCTCACCACGCAGTGCTTGACCGATGAAAGCTGGCAATACACGTCCGTCATTCAGGCGCATACGCGGACCATAGGTGTTGAAAATACGTACAATACGTGTTTCTAAGCCATGATAGGTATGATATGCCATGGTCATCGCTTCTTGGAAACGTTTAGCTTCATCATAAACACCACGAGGCCCTACCGGATTAACATTTCCCCAATATTCCTCTGGTTGAGGATGTACGGTCGGATCACCGTATACTTCAGATGTTGATGCAATCAAAACACGCGCATGTTTAATGCGCGCTAATCCCAAACAATTATGAATGCCCAATGAACCTACTTTTAAAGTCTGAATGGGAATCTTTAAATAATCAATCGGTGAGGCTGGAGAAGCGAAATGCAATATATAATCCAATTCACCTGGGACGTGAATAAACTTCGACACATCATGGTGATAGAATTCAAAATGCTCCAATTTGAAAAGGTGCTCAATATTCTTTAAATCTCCCGTGATCAAGTTATCCATAGCGATTACGTGGTAACCTTCTTTGATAAAGCGATCACATAAATGAGAGCCTAAAAAACCTGCTCCGCCGGTAATTAAAATTCTTTTCATGATAACTCGTTAATTGATTGACGACCCACTGAATAGTAAGTGTAACCCAATTCTTGCATTTGTGGTAATTCATATAAATTACGGCCATCAAAAATAACTTTATTCTTGAGCAATGTATCCATACGCTCAAAATCAGGAGTTCTGAATTGAGGCCATTCTGTTACAATTAATAAAGCATCTGCGCCATCTATTGCATCATAAGGTGTTTTTGAATATTCTACAACATCGCCAATTTGCTCACGCACATTTTTCATAGCCTCTGGATCATAAACGCGGACTTTGCATCCTAGAGCAAGCAAGGCCTCAATGTTATACAAGGCTGGTGCCTCACGAATATCATCTGTATACGGCTTAAAGGCTAAGCCCCAAATTCCAATGGTTTTGCCGGCTAAATTATGATTGAAATGCGCCTGTATATAGGGCATTAATTTGGTTTTTTGCAACTCGTTTACTTGCATAACAGAGTCCAAAATACGGAATTGATAATCATTTTCTTGCGATGTTTTGGCTAATGCTTGTACATCTTTTGGGAAGCACGATCCGCCATAGCCGATTCCTGCGAAAAGGAAGCGCTTGCCTATGCGTGAGTCCGTTCCAATTCCCCGACGAATATCGTCTACATTCGCGCCAACTTTCTCGCAAAGGTTGGCAATCTCATTCATGAACGTGATTTTTGTTGCTAAAAATGCATTAGCTGCGTATTTGGTCATCTCCGCCGAGCGCTCATCCATGAAGATGATTGGATTACCTTGACGAACTAATGGTGCGTATAATTTGCTCATTAACTCCTTCGCACGATCAGATTGCGTACCAATTACCACGCGGTCAGGTTTCATGAAGTCCTCAACCGCAACACCCTCACGTAAAAATTCAGGATTTGATACCACATCAAAAGGTACGTTTGCTGCTTTTGAAATCGCAGCATGTACTAATTCTGAGGTGCCAACAGGCACCGTGCTCTTATCAATAATGACTGTATAGTCTTGTAATAAGGGCCCTAAATCATTCGCTACTTTTAAGATGTATTTTAAGTCGGCTGATCCATCTTCGCCAGGTGGCGTTGGGAGAGCTAAAAAAATGACTTTCGCTCCTGCAATACCATCGACTAACGATGTGGTAAAGTTTAAGCGACCTTCATTGACATTCCGATGAAACATATCTTCCAAGCCGGGTTCGTAAATAGGCACGATTCCATCTTGCATTTGCTTGATTTTAGCTTCATTTATATCAACGCAAGTCACGTGATTTCCTGTTTCTGCGAAACATGTTCCTGTTACGAGTCCTACATATCCTGTTCCAACTACCGCAATTTTCATATGTTTGCTTTCTTGATTTAGTTCAAAAATTGACCTCTAAATTAGGTATAAATCTTTAAATAATATAAAAATGTCCTACTTAGTTTGGATTACTCGGCCAATGCTACCTGATGGCTCTGCGATATGTAACCAATTCGCTAAAGTTGTCGAGATATCACTGATTTCTGTTCGTTGACTAATCTCTTGTGGTTTCACTCTCCATCCATAGAAAAGCAAAGGTACGTGGGTATCATAAGCATATAACGTACTATGTGAGGTTCCAGTTTTATATCCCATCAGCCATTGAGGTTTTAAAAGAACCATAAAATCTCCACTTCGCGCAGCATTATAGCCATTTTGAATGATATTTTTATAGTGTACATTTAATGAACTCTGTTGGATAGCTTGCATATCCACCAACTCTGAAAATCCATCTTGTTTTTCATAGGTTTGTCGAACGATTTGGTATAAATGCGCGCGAGAAATTCCCATTTTTTGGATTAAGGTGTTGTTAAAATGTAATTGTGAGTTATCCTCGGCAATGAGTAATTCCACATCTCCGTAGGCGGTGCTCAAGGCTTTCTTTAAATCTGAAATGGCTTTTGTTCGATCAAAAATTCCCCCGGGTAATTTTTTGCTCTTTATGAAACCTGGAATTTCTGCGACTGCGTGATCGGCCGTTAGGAAGACTAATACTTGATCCTTTCCATATTGCTTATCTAAATAGCTTAGTATTTCTGCAATATCTTGATCTAATCGCAAATAAGTATCTTCAAGTTCAATTGATTGTGGGCCAAAACTATGTCCAACGTAATCTGTTGAAGAAAAACTTATTGCAAGGAAGTCGGTCGTACCGCGTTTTCCTAATTGTTCTTCTTGCATCGCTTTGATGGCAAAGTCTTTCGTTAAGGTATTGCCATATGGGCTTGTTCGAATTAGTTCCAAAGGGTTTCCACCTTGTAAACTATGCGGGAATACAGGGGCTGTTTCACCAGCCATTTTACTTTCAAATTCCATATTATCACCAGCACTTTGGGTATAGGTATTTATCGGGTAAAGCGTGTTCCAGCCCATTTTGGCATATTTTAAAGCGCGCTCTTCCGAATTAAATCCCTGTACCCACGTAGGTAATTCCTTCATGTAGAAAGTTGAGGTAATCCAACGACCTTCTTTGGAATCATACCAATAAGCCGCATCTGCCGTATGTCCACCTGGTAGAATTGCTCCACGGTCCTTCAATGCTATGGCAATGGTTTTACTTTGATAATTCTGTGCCATTTTTAATTGATCCGTAATCGTACTCGTCCAAAGGTTTTTAGGGGACATAAATCCCGTTTTTCCTGTAGTACCCACCGTTGTTACCGTGGAATCATCAGTACAATATACCTTTTTGCCACTCGCGCGGTCAGTCCAATCATTTCCTACGACACCGTGAACCGCTGGAATTGTTCCTGTATACACACTTGCGTGTCCTGCTGCGGTAACCGTTGGCGCATAATTATAATGGTTGTCTTGGCAATTTAATCCCTCTCGCATCATGCGTTTTAATCCATTTTCACCATAACGATTCGCAAACCGATATAAATAATCATACCGCATCTGATCCACAACAATGCCCACAACAAGTTTAGGCCGACTGAGTTTATTCTGGGCCAATAATAATGGGCTACTAAAAAGTAAGAGGCTAAATAGTATTCGAGTTATTTTCATAATAGGGGGGGAATTGATCTAATAAAAAGGTTTCTTGTTTGTTGATATCTATATGGTAAATGTAATTTTCTAATCCATTCGTCAACACCAGGTACTTTGCTTGGTTCTTTTTTTGATATTGACTAGCTTGTTGGAAGGTAATCGAAGTTATCGGAATATGTGGTGCTTTGCACTCAATTAGCATGAATACTTGCCCAGTTGTATCATATACTTGAATATCTGTCCTTCGATTTAATTGGTCTATCTTATGATTTCGCTCAATTTGAATATTGGAAGCTGGGTAGTTTAAATGTTGAGTAATGAAATTTAAACAATGTTGTCTGACCCATTCTTCGGGTGTTAAGGCGCGGTATTTTTTAGCAATCCCATCAAAAATAAAAAGTTTTCCTTCCTTTTGCGTTATTTTGTATTCATATTCCGGAAAGACAATAGGTAATTCTGATGAAGCGAGCATATTTTTTGCCAAAAGCCAATCACTAAATTAATCTATTTGTTGATTTTTTTCATTAACAAACCAACAATTCATGAAAACAAAAGAAGAGATTGTCCTTAATTGGTTACCTCGCTATACAGGCACACCTTTGGAATCGTTTGGTCAATACATTCTATTGACAAACTTCAAGAATTACGTGGATATGTTTGCGCAAAAATTCAATGTAGAAATTTTGGGACAAGATAGGCCCATGCAGACAGCGACGGCGAATAACATTACCATCATTAATTTTGGAATGGGGTCACCTATGGCGGCAACCGTCATGGATATTCTATCTGCGATTTCTCCCAAAGCTGTTTTGTTTTTAGGTAAATGTGGTGGTTTAAAGAAGAACTTACATTTAGGCGATTTAATTCTACCCATTGCTGCAGTTCGTGGCGAGGGTACTTCAGATGAATACCTGCCTAAGGAAGTACCTGCCTTGCCTTCATTTCGATTACAGCGTGCCGTTTCTTCCATGATTAAGAAACATGAAATGGATTATTGGACGGGATTAATCTATACAACTAATCGCCGAGTTTGGGAGCATGATGAAGCCTTTAAAACCTATTTGTCAGATATTCGTGCGATGGGAATTGATATGGAAACCGCAACCATTTTCACTGTTGGCTTTGTTAATAAGATACCACATGGTGCTTTATTGCTCGTTTCTGATAACCCTATGACCCCTGATGGCGTGAAGACTGAAGCATCAGATAAAAAAGTTACTAACAATTTTGTCAATTCCCACTTACAAATTGGAATCGATTCGTTGATTGAATTAGCTGAATCTGGGGAATCAGTTAAACACTTACGTTTTGAATAATTAGTTGCAATGATCTCGAATAACTTGGTAAGCTTGGTTGTAGCCCAATTCTCCGGATTTGCTTAAGTCCATACACCCCGTATTATCTCCAAGCGCTAATTTAATTATCCCGCGAACGTAATAGGCCTCAGCATATTTAGGATTTAGCTTAATCGCATTGCTACAATCTTGAATAGCATTACGTTGGTCACCAAGGTTTGATTTTGCCACTCCACGGAAGAAATACGCTTCTGCATAGATAGGATTCAATGCAATCGCCCGGTTATAATCTTCCATTGCTTGCTTGGGATCTCCTGATTTTGCTTTCGCGGAACCTCGGTTAAAATACACCTCAGCACGCTCTGTTGAGAATGTTGCAATCTTCACTTTGTCTTGAATACCATTTCGTAATTCATCCAAAAGGGCTTTGGTCATTTTAGTATCATACATGATTTTTGCGGCTTCATTATTTCCAATTTCGGCTGCTTTCGTGTAGTCCTCCACTGCACCTCTAGGGTCACCCAATTTAGACTTTACAAATCCTCGGCCATAATATGCTTCAGCTTTTGCAGGATCCATTTCTATCGCTTTGCTAAAATCTTCAAGGGCACCTTTTTCGCCATTTTCGCCGCGGTAATTTTCAAGTTGGGTCTTACAAAAACCCGCATGATACCAATCGTCTGGATTTTCAGGACTTAATTTTATGGCTTCATCAAAATCCTTCAATGCGGCTTGATAATCAGCTAATTTCATTTTCGAAAATCCTCGATTCGACAGATAATTCGAACGTTTAGGACTAATTTCAATGGCTTTGTCAAAATCCTCAATACTGCCTTTATAGTCGGACAAATGTGCTTTAGCTTCCCCCCGAGCTGCCCAGCAAGGAGCATATTCCGCATTTAATTCCAATGACTTATTGAAATCGGAAAGTGCACCGCGGTGATTAGCTAATTTGGCTTTTGAAATACCTCGACTAAAATAAGCGGTTGCTTCTAAAGGATTTAAGCGAATTGCCTCATTATAATCTTGAATGGCAACTTTGTGATTTTCTTGCTTGCTGTAGCTTTGTCCACGGGCAATGAAAGCATCAAAGTATGTTGGTTTTAACTCGATTGCTTTATCAAAATCTAGGATTGCTCCGCGGTAATCTTTTAAGTTGTATTTAGCAAATCCACGCCCATAAAATGAATTTGGATTAGGATTTGCTGCATTTTTTTCGATTTCTAAACTAAAATTTCGTAATGCCTCGGCATAATTACCTGTTTTGTTCTGTGTTAAACCCAATTCCAAATAATCGGTTTGCTCTTGTGCTAAGCAGTCGGTTGTGCTTACGCTCAAGATTACCACAAATAAAATTTTGTAAAGATGCTTCATAGTCATGTTCGAGGTTATTGGATGATTTCGCTAATGCCAAATAACAAAATTAAAAATAAAGTTCTTAATGCCGTCTTTTTAAGATAAGGATCTATCTCTGCCGGTGTCATATCTGATTTCAAATCACGAAGCATGATAATTATTGGATAATAACCCAACAAGACAAGCAAATTGGCTGTCGTTGAAGAACCTGTTTGATACACCGCTAAATGATATATGGGGAATGGGATGATTCCGAAAAACAATAGCGCTTTTTGGTAATAAAATCCAAAGGTCTTGCCTATTCGTACCGGTATAGAAAATTTACCTGATTGTTTATCATTCTCTAAATCTCTAAGGTTGTTTAAGTTCAAAACGGCTACGGACAATAATCCACAACCGATGGCTGGTAATGCGATATGCCAGGGTAAAGATTTTGTCTGAAGGAAATATGTTCCCATGGTTCCTACTAAACCGAAAAATATAAATACGGATAAGTCACCCAGCCCCACATATCCATAGGGTTTTTTCCCTACGGTGTAGGCAATGGCAGCCAAAATACTAGCAAGTCCCATTCCTAAAAATTTCAACCAAATTTCATAGGATGCTGCCTGCAAGCTATATGCCAAAAGTACTATTCCCATTAAAAAAGAAATGCAAGCCGTTAGGATAACGACTTGCTTCATTTCTTGTTGACTGATTTTTCCCGTTTGAACTGCTCTAAGTGCAACTTTTCGATTTTGGTTATCAACTCCATTTGTGAAATCTCCCAAATCATTGGCAAAATTCGAAAGGA
>NZ_JBIIQN010000019.1:0-46397 GCF_044342065.1 Aquirufa sp.
ACCTTCTAATAATTGCCTACCTAAAGTCCCCTCAGCTGAATAACCAATCAAAAGAATTGTTGCATAACTGTTGGATATGTTGTCGGCAATGTGTTGCTCCACTCGACCGCCAGAAATCATGCCTGATGAAGAAATAATTATACATGGTTCATGATAATTACGAATTGCTCGAGATTCCTTTTCGGTTTGAAGGAAAAATAAATTTTCCACATCGAACAAATCATCGTTTTCTTTTTGAAACGCTCTGGCCTCTGGATTAAGATATGCCAAATTTTTTTCGTAGATGCGTGTTGAACTTTTACCCATAGGACTATCGGTAAATACACGAATGGCTGGAAATCCGCGTTCCTCGATTAATCGATTAAGCGTGTATAAAACTGCTTGGGTCCGACCTACAGAAAAAGCTGGAATAATTAATCTCCCAGGTTTATCGATACAAGTTTCTTTGATTACTGAAGCTAAAGCATCAATAGGTTCAACTTTATCTTCGTGAATTCGATTACCATAAGTGCTCTCACATACCAAGTAATCACATGCAGGCATGGGAAACGGGTCAATATGTAAAGGATAATTAAATCGACCTATATCACCACTAAATCCTAAGGTTTTCGTTTGGTCTCCTTCAGTTACCGAAAAATACAAATGTGCTGCCCCTAATAAGTGACCCGCTGGAATAAACGTTAATTCTAAGCCCGGTTTGATTACAAACTTTTTATTGAATTGTAATGTGACAAAATTATCTAAGGAATCCTCAACATCTTTTTGAAGGTACAAATCCCCACGCCGCAACAAGCGATCCATTTGCTTATGCTTTTTACGACTCTCCCCTTGAGCAGCACGCAATTTACGTAAGTGTAAACTTGCGGAATCCATCAACAATAAAGCGGCTAATTCAGCTGTTGGCGGCGTGCACAATACTTGTCCCTCATATCCTTCACGATAAAGCATTGGAATATTACCTGAATGGTCTATGTGGGCATGTGTTAAAACAACTAAATTGATTAAAGTAGGATCAAAAGGGAAAAAAGGTCCAGGTTCAAAGGGTACTTCGAAATCAATAGATCGCTCCATGTCCGTCCCACAATCAATTAAAATCTTATATCCATCTTCAAGCTCCAACAAATACATTGAACCCGTAACTTGTTTGGCTGCTCCTAGAAACTGTAACTTCATAAAGTAGAAAGAAAATAGGGCCACAAATGGCCCCAATACTCTACAAAAATACAAGTATTTTCTTGAAATACTATTTAACCTCTCGCGCAAATTTTGCTTGCGCCTTATCAAGTTCTTCTTTTGTCATATCTCGATCAGAAATTATCGTACGATATCTGAAAGTAATCGTTTCTCCTTTCATTAGCGTATAATTTAATGACGTTTTACCATTACTAAATACGGATAAACCTAAAGGATTAACAGCAAAAAGGCCATATCCACGGGCATGCCAATAACTTGGATACGTAACATTAGCTGGATGATCTAAAATGGCCACATTTATAGGATGATTATCCATTTTTCCCGTCAAATTCATCCATTTAGCACGCGTACTCCAAACAGCTTCACCTTGTACCCCCTCACTGCTGATGTAATTCCCACTAACACCTGTATTATCCATTACCGGAACCTTGGTTTCAACGCCATGTGCGTCAGTAAATACATCCGGTTTGTTGGAAGGGATTTCCAGTTGGCGGGCTACTCGAATCGCAAACATACCATCTTTAACATCCCTAAAGGTAACCACATCACTAACCGCTTTCAATGTAGTAATTCGGTCAATGATACGAATATCGTTAGAACCCGAAAATACATAAGTAGTTGATTCATCTAAAACACGCTTACCCTTGCCATCTTCGTCAATCCAAGCAGCAGTAACCACTAAAGAACCTTGAGCTCCCTCTGAAATCTTAGTAATACTTTCATGGCGAATTGTTCCCATTTTATGAGCTTTCAACGATTCTAAAATGCTATTTGAATTATTCCAATAATCATAGCCGTTAACATCCTCATAATTTAGCCACATACCTACATGATGTGGATGATCTACACGTTCACCAGCACGAGGGCTCATAGGAAATCCACGTGTAATGGTAGTGCCCTGAGCAGATAAAATTGGAAACAAAACGGCTTTTTTTAATTGACTTTCACCCGGAAAAAAATACGAGGTAAAATATTTCCCACCCACCATCACATCAACCTTATCCGACTTCTTTAAAAAGGTAACACGATCCTGAGCCTTAGAAAAAAAAGAAAATACCAAACAAAAAACAATGATAAGATGCTTCATACAAATAAGTTTAAAGTAAAATTCCGGAGAAAAATTCTCCGGAATTATTACAAGATAAGAAATTCAAATTGAAACTAGTATCCTGGATTTTGAGGAAAACCAGAAGCTGTACCTTCAGCTCTATCAATTTGTAATTGAGGAATAGGCCTTAGGACATGGTGTGCCTTGATAAATGGTGCGGCCTGTGGATTATGAAGCTTTACGCGTTCAACTAAATTACCCCAACGCGCTAAATCAAACCAACGAGACTGCTCACCTAACAATTCACGCTCGCGTTCATCCATAACGAAGTTTACATCTAGCTGACTGGCTGTAACTAACATAGCAGATTCTTTACCAGGCCATGCCGCACGACGACGAATTACGTTGTATGTAGCCGCCGCATCAGCAGTTGCTCCCGAGAAGAATTGCGCTTCAGCCAACATCAAATACGTATCAGCTAAGCGAAAAGCGATAAAATCGCGACCTCCTTCGAATTGTGTACGATCTACACGACCACCATCAAAGTGCTTATTGATAGCCAAGAAAATACGTTCATCGTAACGAGATGGAACTAGAACTTGGTATTTCTTTTTTGCTCGCTCCTCAATAGGCATCTCATATCCTGGCAAGAAAATAGCCGTATCACCTAAAGCAAAAGTTACCGTACGCTTAGTTAAATCAAAACTAGTGTTATAAGTTCCTGGTCTATTAGATAAATAAGTATCCTTAAATGTCTTCTTATACCGACTATCATTCTCTCTGTCTTTAAACAATACATCTAACGTATACTTCGTAGGCATGTAACGCTTAAATGGACGGCCATTTTCTGTGTCACGCTGCATACCAGGTAAAACATCATACTCCATTCCAAAGAAAACGTGTGCGTTATTACCGCCGGCATTCGTTAATGGGTCACGCGTGTATTGAATAGACCAAATAACTTCACTATTCATTTCATTACCTTGTCTATGCACATTAGCAAAATCAGGTAATAAAGTAATTCCATAATTAGAAATAACGTTCTTGAGGCTACCAATTGCTTTGGCATAATCATCTCCAGCCTTGGCTGTAGATGTAGCTTTTGTTAAATATACCCGCCCTAATAAATGCTCCGCACCTGCGCGTGAAATACGACCATAATCAGCTGAACGAGCTTTATTTTCCAAATCAGGAATAGCCTCGGTTAAATCCTTAATGATCTGAGCATACTGAGCTGCCACCGTGCTGCGCTTAACAATTTTAGTAGGGGCAAGTGTTTCCGTTAAACGCAAATCCACACCTCCAAACAATTGCGTTAAGATAAAGTAGTGGTGGGCACGAATAAACTTGGCTTCAGCTATCCGTTGCTTCTTTACGGTCTCGGCCATACCAGAAACTTTAGAAGCACGTTCGATAATTGCGTTGCAAGTATTTATTCCTTGATAAAAATCATTCCAAACTTCAGCTATCTGACCATTACGTGTATCAAACTCCGTAGTATACGTATTCATCATCTTCCAACTACCATCCGCACCATTCTGATATGAATCCGTACCAAAAATAGTAAGGTTCATACCGCGTTCCGTTCCATACCAAGAACGCATAGTTGAATACGCTGCACTGGTAGCATCATTTAAACCTTTCGCTGTATTAATATAATCATTACCAATACGTGAAACAACATTCTCTGTTAACAAATCATTGCAAGATTGAGTACTCAAAGCAACTGCTCCAATCAAACCAATATTTGCTAAAAAACTTAATTTTCTAAAAACTTTAAAGCTTTTCATATGTATTCAATTTAATTAATTTGATTAAAATTTAAGGTTTAAACCAAACGTGGTTACACTAGTAGCAGGAGATACGTTGGTGTTAACCTCGCCACCACCAACACCTTGCTCACCATCAACAAACGTTTCTGGATCGATACCTTTGTATTTTTGACGATATTCTGCCAAAATTAATGGCTGTTGAATACTTGCAAATACACGTACGCTTTGCATCTTCAACTTCTTAGCCACATTATCAGGAAGATTATAACCAATATTGATGTTCCTAATCTTAAAGAATGAACCCTCAAAATAAGTTAGTGAACTACCATACTTAGGGAACTCCTGTGTTACCACTGGTTGAGGGAACTCATTCGTTGGATTATTTGGCGTCCAATAGTTCAAATTCAAGTTATTGTAACGACCAGCTAACTGATTCACGTTATCATGGAAACGGCTACGAATTAATTGCCCAACACGCGCAAACACAAAGAACGAAAGATCAAACCCTTTGTAAGAGAAACGGTTCGTTAAACCGGCCGTGAATGCTGGTACAGCCGAACCTAAAATCTGACGGTCATCTGCATTAATTTTACCATCGCCATTAAAATCTTCTACTTTAATTTGACCTACACGCTCACCCATAGCTCTAGCTGCATCAGCCTCATTCGCTTGCCAAATACCCACTTTCTTTAAATCAAAGAAAACACTTAATGGCTGACCAATGAAACGACCTGCACCAATATCATCTACCTTTCCATTAGCTAAAGAAACAATCTGCTCTCTATTACGGTTGAAAATAAAATCAGAAGTCCACTGGAAACCACCACGATCGATATTAACGGTATTTAATGTTAATTCAATACCTGTATTTTGTGTCTCACCCACGTTCGTTGTAAATCCACCAAAACCAATTGAGGTAGGTAAAGGTTGAGGAGCTAACAAGTCTGTCGTATTTGTTTGATAGTATTCAGCAGAACCAGATAGACGTCCACGGAAGAAACTAAAGTCTAAACCAGCGTTTGTCGTTGTAGAAGTTTCCCAACGTAAATCTGGATTACCGATGGAATTTGGACGGTAACCAAAAGCAGCTGTATTATCCCAAGCATATGCAGTACGTCCTAAAAGGGCTTGTGTCTGATATGGTGTAATCGCTTGGTTACCAATGGCTCCCCAAGAAGCACGCAACTTCAACTGATCAATAGCAGAAATATTCTTGATAAATGGTTCCTCAGAAATATTCCAACCCAAAGCGAACGATGGGAAAAGACCAAACTTCGTATTTGCACCAAAACGAGATGAACCATCCATACGAACCGTAGCCGTAAATAAATACTTCTCCTTATAATCGTAGTTCACACGACCCATGTATGAAAGCAAGGTCCACTCAATTAAATCAGTATTAGCCCCTGTAATTTGATTTGCATCTCCCAAACGATGATAAGCAGCAGATTCAGCTGGAATACCATTTACTGAAATTGTAGTACGCTCATCGCGGTCACGCTGAATAGATTGTAAACCTGTTAAATTAAGATTGTGAACATCTTTGAATTTCTTATTGTAAGTAACAATATTTTCTAAAGTCCAGTTAAATAAGAATTGTTCATTAATACTACCTGTAGCATTACCACCACGGTTATTATTCGTAAATGCACCAATAAATCGACCCGCTCTACCTACTGTTAAGTCAGGACCAAAGTTGACACGGTATTTTAAACCTTTCGCAATATCCCACTCACCGAATAAACTATTAAACGTTCTATAACGCTTATTTTCATCCACATTCACTCCTGTAACCAACTCAGAGAAAGGATTAGTACGTAAACCATCGTTGGTCGGCAAGAATACTAAGTTACCTTGCGCATCATATGGCTCTCCTAAAGGATTCTCCTGCATCGCACCAGCTAGGAGGTTTAGATTTTCTCCATTACGAACTGAATTTACAATTAACGTAGATAAACCAATTTTGATTTTATCATTAATCTTATGATCTAAATTCACACGGAATGTAGTACGAGAGAAATCTTGTGACTTAACTACACCAATATCTTGAAAGAAGTTAGCCGAAATGTTAAATGTCGTTTTCTCACTGCCTCCAGATACTGCAACTTGATGACTTTGAATCGCACCAGCACGTAACATTCCTGCTACGTAATCCGTAGAACGACCATTTTGAATACTCGTTAATTCACGTGGCTCAAATATCTTAGCATCATCTGCAGCAGTAGCAGCACCCAAAGGATATTGTCCAACCGCACGACGAGACTCACGCTTATATTCAGCAAACTGAGCTCCATTCATTACACCGATAGTTCCCAACTCTTGGTTTAATCCATAATACGAGTCAACTGAAACGACGGTTGCACCAGCTTTTCCACGCTTCGTAGTAATGATAACAACACCATTCGCACCACGAGCACCATAAATAGCTGTAGCAGAGGCATCTTTCAATACTTCCATCGAAACAATGTCATTCGGGTTTATATCATCGATACCACTAGATAATGGAATACCATCAACTACGTACAAAGGATCATTCGACGCATTAAATGAACGACGACCACGAATACGAATCTGAGGACCAGCACCTGGTTTAGAACCTGGCTGAACTACGTCCACACCCGCAGCTCTACCTTGTAAAGCCTGACGTGCGTTGGTAATAGGTAGTTCTTGAATCTCTTTTGAACCAACAGATGAAATGGCACCAGTCATCTGACTTTTCTTTTGTGTACCATAACCTACAACAACAACCTCTTGTAAAGACTTAGTATCTGCTACCAAGACTACATTAATTTGTGTTCTGTTTCCTACTGTGATATCCTGAGAGATAAAACCAACGGAAGAAACAGTTATAACTGCAGAACCTGAAACCGTAATTTTATAGTTTCCATCTGCATCAGAGGTGGCACCTTTTGAGGTACCCTTAACTGAAACGCTTGCCCCTGGAATTCCCGATCCATCATCAGAGGCAGTTACTCGACCCGAGACCGTCCGGTCTTGAGCAAGTACTTGAATTCCAATTAGCACGAAAAACATGCTAAACAGAACCTTAGAAAGTAATTGTTTTTTCATAGGTAAGAAAAATTTTTTAGTTTAAGGTTTGCAAAGTAAGGTTAATCTTATTCCACAATGCTTCGCATTCATCGTGATTAAGCTGGTTTTCAAAATTTAATCGCCCTCTTCGAAGTAACCAGTTCTTCTTCGAGAATTTCGTTAAAAACAGTTTAAATAAACGTTTACGGTACTTATTCGGATAAATTATACTGCTTTTAACTGATTTTGGCATGGCCATTATTATTCATATAACCCTATAAAGCAGTACACAACAATGATTTACTCAAATAAATATCATTATTGTGCTAATTTATTTATGCCGTCATACGCTCATTAACTAGTTTTTCTTTCATAATCCGTAAAGCTCCAAATATCAAATTATATACCGATTGAGGATTAATTTTCATCGAATCGGAAATTTGATCTGTATCCATATTTTCAAAAAAACGCAACGAAATAGCTTCTCGTTGTCTCTTACTCAACAAATTCAAACATGCTGCTAGTTTTTTATTTAACCGAATTTCTTCTTCATATTGAATCAAAAGAGATTCTTGAGAATAAGCTGGCTCCATATAATCCATCATATAATTGGTATGATGCGCATGATTTTTTAATTGGGCCTCTAAATGACGAATCAATTTTCTTTTAATTGACGCCATCAAATAGTACTTAACACTCGTCGTAGGTCCAATAGTGGCATGATTACGCCATAGTTCAACAAATAAATCATGTAAACAATCTTTAATCAGTTCCTTATCATTGGTTACTCCCATCGAATATGAATACAATGGTTGTACAAAATGCTGATACAATTCAGTAAATGCTTTTTGATCTCCTGAACGAAATCTGTCCCAAACACGCACTTCGTCAATTATCACTTTTTTACTCATCATCATGGTTTTGTACTTTTCAATTAAATAAAAGAATTGACTAATAAACCTTTACTATCACTCGCTCTAATATATATAACGCGAGTATTAAAATTCAATGATTTTATTTAATTTTTTTCCGTAAACGATTACGGAAACGATTACATTTTTTTTTATTTTCAAATGAGCCTCAAAAAGTGAAAAAATTATGTGCAACTTTAAAAAATTTAAACAAATCCAGTAATTGTATTATTAGCACAAATATCAGCATGCAGAAAAAATTAAATACAACCGATGCTACTTTGTTGGTCATGGGTTCTATGATAGGTTCGGGAATATTTTTAGTTAGCTCTGAAGTCGGCAGATCATTAACATCGCCTATTTGGTGGATTGCTACCTGGATATTAACCAGTTTTTTGACCGTTACCGGTGCTTATGCATATGGAAAACTATCGAGTAAATTTCCCGCAACAGGTGGGCAATACATTTATTTAAAAGAAAGCTATAATCCTTTAATCGGATTTCTATTCGGTTGGACAACTTTCTTAGTAATTCAAACGGGAACTATTGCGGCAGTAGCGGTCGCATTTGCAAAATATACGGGATTCATCTGGCCCAATATCATTAATGATATTCCATTCATTGGAAATTACATCACTAGCCAACAAATTTTAGCTGCTCTATTAATAATTGTATTGACTGGGGCTAATTTAAAAGGCATTTCATTTGCCGCTATTATTCAGAATATATTTACAATTACCAAAATTGGAGCGATTCTATTGATTGTAATTATCGGTATGTATGTAGGATTTGCGAATGATTGGATACATTTTCAAGGATTCTTTGCCGAAGGAAATACGCTAAATCCGAATACCAATAAATTAGAAATGGTATCAACTCCCACCCTACTCAGTATTTTTGGTGCCGCGATGATTGGCCCCTTATTTTCATCATCCGCTTGGAATAATGTAACCTTTGCGAGTCAAGATTTTGAACACCCTCAAAAAACAATTGCCAAAGGTTTAGTTTATGGTTCAGCTTTGGTATGTGCTTTATACCTATTAACCAATTTTGCTTATTTAGCTATACTTCCGCTACAGGGTGATCCAAATGGTACCACTAGTTATTTGCGTGGCATCATGTTTGCTAGTCAAGATCGTTTGGGATCTGCTGCACTTCAAACGGTATTAGGCAACATGGGAGCTTTAGTGATGGCTATCCTAATTATGATATCCACCTTTGGATGCAATAATGGAATTATACTGGCAGGAGGACGTTTGTTTGAAGCTATGGCACACGATAAATTATTCTTTAAAAAGGCCGCTCAGGTAAATAAAAACAACGCACCCGCATATTCGTTAATCATTCAAGGAGTTTGGGCTATCTTGTTATGCTTTTCAGGTTCCTATAACAGCCTATTAGATTTTACCGTGTTCGCTATTCTATTATTTTATTTTCTAACTGTATTGGCGGTTTTCAATCAAAAAATAATGAAAGAAAAATTACCAATAAAGGATCAGGTACTTTTTGTCACTTACTTACTCATCTTATTGGTTATTTCGATAAACCTTTTGTATACCAAAACAGAAACGTCTTCTTACGGATTAGGCATCGTATTGTCAGGAATACCTATTTATTACATCATGCGGAAGAAAGAAACGATCTAAAAAGTTTTAAACCAAGTAGCTAGTCTATCAAACCAATATTCTTGAGTCGTTTTATTTTTCAAGCCAAAACCGTGCCCGCCTTTTGCCATTATATGTAGGTCTACAGGGACATTTTTATTCGATAGTGCAGCAGCATAATTCAAAGAATTGGATACCGGAACGGCTTTATCATCAGCGGCATGAACTAAAAATGCCATGGGCGTATTCGTATCAACTTGCTCTTCGTTAGAAAATAAATGGAGTAATTCATCTGTTTTATTGCTTCCCAATAAGCTATTCACTGACCCTTGATGACTGTTACCACGAAAAGTAATTACGGGGTAAATTAAAATTTGAAAATCAGGACGCAAATTCATACCATCATTTACTTTGGTATAGTCAACCTTATAATGTGTTGCTGCAGACGCCGCTAAATGACCTCCGGCTGAAAAACCCATCACGCCAATTTTTGTTAACTCAACTTTCCAAGCGCTAGCATTTTGCCTAGCTACTCTAATTGCTTGTTGGGCATCTTGAAGTGGAGCAAACTGCTTTTCCACTTGCCTAGTGCTATCGGGTAATCGATAATGTACAACCATGGCATGCACACCTATCTCATTTAATTTAAGAGCAATGTCACTTCCTTCATGAGACGCTGCTAAAATACGGTAACCTCCACCAGGAAAAATAACCACCAGCGGTTTACTTAACGAAGGCTCAACGGAAGATAGATACAGCGTATATGTTGGTTCCGTAACATTGGCAATCCGTAAAATACCATCTGTAGTTGCTTGATTCTGTAAATTTTTCCCTGCTATAAAATTAGGAATCTCTTTCGGATACAAAGATTTAGCAGATTGACCATTACTTGCGATTGAGGCTAATGTCATGGAGAATAAAATAAGGTATTTCATAGGTTTAGATTTTTTGCCTGTCGGTCGTAATTAAGACCACAGCAAATAAAATTAAAAAACTGGCAATTAATAACATGGGTTGCAAGGACTCATTTAAAATTAAATTGCCTAAAAATAAAGCAATAACCGGATTTACATAGGTGTAAGTCGCAACCAATGTTG
Source organism: Aquirufa sp. (assembly GCF_044342065.1). Classification (GTDB taxonomy): domain Bacteria; phylum Bacteroidota; class Bacteroidia; order Cytophagales; family Spirosomataceae; genus Aquirufa. The sequence continues at coordinate 10,657 of NZ_JBIIQN010000019.1, forward strand.
CATCACAGGCTTTAGAAAGATAGCCAAATAGTGAAAAACCAAACATTGAGCCAATCAAAGCCAAATACCCAAAAACCCCATAAGCTTTTAAGGGTAAATTGGAAACTTCAAAAAGTTCATAGTCGCCACGTAGACTACTGATAACCAAAATAACTAATGCACCAAATAGCATTTGAATAGCACAAACTTGCGTAAAATGATACGTATTAGCCTCTGTAATTTGAGTTCGAAAAACACCCACATTCCAAGCAATGACCGCGACTGAAAGATACAAAATGCCTTGAGTAAAATCAGATTCTTTCCCTTCTATGGCTAAGGATTTCTGAGACATTAATAAAAGAATACCAATCAAACCTAAAAGGGTACCCACCAACTTGCGAACAGAGGGCTTTCGACCATGAAGCCAGAAAAATAAAACCAGCAAACTGGGCCCTAAGGCCATAAAAACGGAGGAAAATCCGGATGGTACAATGGATCCAGCTAATGACATAAAGCCATTACCTAGCGAAATTAAAAGAACGCCAGCTTGTAAATGAATACGCCAATGCTTGGTAGACATTTTCTTCCAATGCCCTCCCAGTATTGACCATACTAAAAGTAAAAATCCCGCAGTAAAATTACGTGAATACGTGATGACCAAAGGAGGTAAATAATCAAGCAGTATACGAACACTTAAAAAAGTTGAACCCCAAATTAGATACAACAATCCTAAGGATACAATTTCTCGGGGACCGATGGCTTTGGGCTTATTCATCCAATAAATCTGGTCTACGCTCCATGGTGCGCTTTACCGCTTGCTCATGTCGCCAAGCATCAATCAATTTATCATTACCCGATCTAAGAATTTCTGGAACCTCCATACCTTCAAAGGAAGCAGGTCTCGTATATACTGGAGGTGCCAATAAGCCATCTTGAAACGAATCAGTTAATGCTGACATTTCATCGCCAATGGCACCTGGAATTAATCGAATAATTGCATCTGCTGTAACAGCAGCAGCTAACTCCCCACCGGATAAAACATAATCACCGATGGAAATTTCTTTGGTAACATACTTTTCCCTGATTCGCTCGTCTATACCCTTATAATGTCCGCAAATAAAAATCATATTTTGACATAAACTTAACTGATTAGCTACCGTTTGTTTAAGAACAACGCCGTCGGGTGAAAAGAAAATAACCTCATCATATACGCGCTCAGCTTGAAGACTTTCCAGACAACGGGCTAATGGTTCAATAGCAATAACCATGCCCGCTCCTCCACCAAAGGGATAATCATCTATTTGCTTATGTTTCTTGCTAGAATAATCATGCAAATCGTGCAATACAATCTCAACCAAACCCGCATTGGCTGCTCGCTTGCATATTGAATGTTCAAAAAAACTGGACATCAAATGAGGTACTACTGAAATTATATCAATCCGCATCATAGGATTCATTCAAATAAACATCCAATAAACCATCAGGCAACTGGGTGGTGATTACTTTATTGTTCTTATCGACCTGTGGAACAATTTCGTCAGTCAGTGGAATCAAAACTTCTACACCTTGATAAATCATAATAATGACATCTTGTGCTCCAGTTGAGTAAACCTCCTTTACACTACCTAGAGGACCAAGAATCAAGTCAACAACTTGGTAATCGACAATTTCATGGTAATAATATTGATTATCATTCAATTTGGGGAGCATGGCAACCGGGAGGAATAATTTAGATCCAACTAATTCCTTGGCGGAATCCACAGAATCAATACCTTCTAAAACAATTAAATTCATATTATCCCGAATTTGTAATTCAGCTATAAAATATGGGACCATCTCATTGCCTTGTTGGACAAATACTGCATCCAATGATTCGTACGCATAGGGGTCATCGACATCCATAAAAACATGAAATGCGCCCTTTAAACCATGTGGTTTCGTAAGGTAACCAAATTCAAAATATTCCGTCTTTGCCATAAGTACAAAAAAAAATCATACAAACTTGAAAAACAAATCTGTATGATTTTTAAAAATATCAAAAAAATTATTCAGCGGCCGCTTCTTCACCCGCTTCTTCAGCTGGTGCTTCCTCTACTGCTGGAGCTTCTTCAACTGCAGTAACCTCTGCAACTGGAGCTTCTTCAACTGCAGGAACTTCTGCTACTGGCGCTTCTTCAACTACCGTCTCTTCTGCTACTGGAGCCTCTTCAACAGCAGCAACTTCTGCTACTACATCTTCAACTTCAACACCTGTAGCTTCTTCATCTGCCTCGTTGATTGCTTCTACAACACTTGCAACAATAGCCTCGTCTGCTACTTTGTTTTTCGCTGCAATAACTTCTGCACGAGCAGATGATACCTTCGCTTCAGCCTCTAAACGAGAAGCCTTCGATTTTGCTTTTGATTGAGCTAATTTCGCATTGCTTGCCTCTACTTGCTTCGCTTTTTCTACTTTCCAAGCTTCAAATTTCGCATCAGCTTGCTCTTGTGTCAACGCACCTTTCAATACACCCACTTGTAAGTGTTTTGCATACAAAATACCTTTTGAAGAAAGTACCGCACGCGCAGTATCAGTTGGTTGAGCACCATTTAATACCCATTGAATCGCTTGTTTTTCATTCAATACGATTGTTGCTGGATTGGTGTTAGGATTGTATGTTCCGATTTTCTCTACGAATTTACCGTCACGAGGTGCACGAGCATCTGCAACAACAACATCGAACATTGCTAACTTCTTGCGTCCACGACGCGCTAATCTAATTTTAACAGCCATTATATATGGGTTTGTGAAGGATCTCGTCCCTCGGTTAATAAAAATGTCTGCAAAAATAGGAATTTTACTCCGAAAAACAAAAAAGAAAAATGAGAAAATAAACCGATAAGCCGAATTCTGTAAGCATTTGTATGCCCTCTTATCATTTATCTTGACGAATACTCACGCATTCGTTCGAGCAATCTACCCACTGACATCGGACGAGCAACCCTTTTGTCTTGCGACAGTCAGCCTATTTGATCTTGCAACCCGTGAGGTTTACCTATGCCCCATTTGTTACCAAATGAGCGGTGGGCTCTTACCCCACCTTTTCACCCTTACCTCGAAAGGCGGTTATTTTCTGTGGCACTAGCTGTAGAACAATTAAATTCCCCTTCCTGTTAAGAAGCACGGCGCTCTGTGTTGTTCGGACTTTCCTCTTTTAAAAAGCGATAAGATGGTTTATTTTCTCTCCGCAAAAGTACGACTATTTTCTTAGCTCCCAATTCCCTTTAATTTCTCCTAAAATTCCTATTCCCGAATCAGTGAAAAATAACCTTTGAAAAGAAACATGACCATCGGCTAATTTTAATCCTATAACATTTTGATTAAGGGCTAGCAATGACTCGCTTCCAGAAAAACGAAATTGACTTATAGATTGATTGATTTTACGCTTTAAATGTCCTCGTACAAAAAAGGGAACGCCTTCCAGGTCAATCGACTTAACCTGCATACCAATAATAGCTGAATCAATTAACATAGGGTTTAAACGGATGCTAGCTTTCGCTTTTTTGCCATCAATCGCGTTAAGTTTCACAAAAATAGATGAAGTATCAGCCGATAATTTAAATTGGTAATTCTTAAACTGGGGGTACTTTTTTATCAGGTCTTCCAATCGCCTGTAGGATAATTCTAACCGAAAAGGCAATAGGTTAGATGAAGTACGCAATTCCATTAACTTACTTGATGAAGCCATTGAAACAGAATCTGTCAGCGCCAATGCGGTTCGTATCAGTAATTTGCCCCGCAAACCATGGGTTTGAAAAATCAAATCCTTCATATCAATATCGGCACCTTGAAAACGAATTTTACCGAAAGGGGTTTCAAACGACATGGGAAGCTTATTAACTAGACGTGTTAATGATCCCATGCTCGTTATTTGACTTAACTGTTGGGTAAATTTTGACTGAATTTCAGGTATTTGTCGATCAATCAAAGGTTCTACTATGCCTTTAACTTGCACAGGGAATCCAAGTACGCGCATCTCTGGTTGCGTTATCCAAGAATAACTAAAGATTACATCACGAATATCACGGTGATTAATATCTTTCCAATTCCACGTAAGGTCCAACAATAAATTGCTCTTAGCCTGAATTAAACCTGTATTTATTCCAGCAATTGAAGGTCTAGCGTCCACTTGAACCGGGAGTTTAATTCCCACCACCCCATTTGAACGTATTTGTACTTGAGGCCTCTGAATAGCACGTAATGTTAATGGGAAATCTACTCCTGGTTGATTTTTGGAATCAAAAAAAACCTTTCCTTCTTGTAAGCTTACATAGGAAAAAAGGCTATCATAAGATAAATTAAAATCAATTGAAACGGTTTTGTTTACCACCTGGGGAACAAGCTTTTGGTAGGAAGCAATAACACCGACTGTTGGCACTGCCCGTTGACAACCAATCAAAAACAACCCCAAAAAACTTAAAATTACGTACCGCATACATAATAAAAGCCCCAATCCTGCCAAGCGCAAAATTGAGGCCTCTAATTGGTTAAAAAATCTTTAGGTTAGCAAACCACCATCTACTTGTATCGTTTGACCTGTCACATAAGAAGACATATCTGATCCAAGAAATAAGCAAACATTAGCTACTTCAGCTGCATCACCGCCACGCTTTAATGGAATGGATTTTTTCCATTCTTCTACAGTAGCTTCATTCAACTCACCGGTCATCTCTGTTTCAATAAATCCAGGTGCAATCGCATTACAACGAATGTTACGAGAACCCAACTCTAAGGCAACTGATTTTGTAAAACCAATTATACCGGCCTTTGAAGCTGCATAATTTGCTTGACCTGCATTACCTTTTACGCCCACAATAGACGTCATATTAACAATAGAACCAGATTTAGCTTTCATCATCGGCTTAATTACCGCTTTGGTTAAGTTAAAAACAGACTTTAAATTAACACGGATAACCTCATCCCATTGCTCTTCTGTCATACGCATTAACAAACCATCGCGGGTAATGCCTGCATTATTTATCAACACATCAATTTGACCAAAATCCGCTACCACCGAATTGACTAATTCCTCTGCCGAATCAAACAAAGAGGCATCAGAACGATATCCTTTTGCTTTAATTCCATAAGCCTCCAACTCTTTTACCAATGCCTCGCCCTTTTCAACTGATGATAAATAAGTGAAAGCAACATGAGCCCCAGCCTGCGCAAATGAGTTAGCAATTGAACGACCAATCCCACGGGATGCTCCAGTAACTAACACTACTTTTCCTTGTACTAATTGCATGTAATAAATGGTTATTAATGTATTATTTCTTCTTCTTTCTTGTCAAAGTTAAGGTTTCTGTTTCTACTAAATAATCTGCTTCAATCACCTCACCTTTAGCCAACTCGCCCTTTAAAATTTCTTCAGCTAATGGATCTTCTAAATACTTCTGGATAGCCCGATTAAGCGGTCTAGCTCCATACTGAGGATCATATCCTTTGTCGGCAATGAAATCCTTCGCTTTATCAGTCAATTCAACGGCAAAACCTAAATTACTCAGGCGGGTCATCAACTTAACCAATAACAAATCAATAATTTGATGTAAATCGGCACGCTCCAATGAATTAAAGACAATAATATCATCCAAACGATTGATAAACTCGGGTGCAAAGGCTTTCTTCAATGCATTTTGAATCGTTGCCTTAGCCTGTTCTTCCAAATTGTCAATGCGTGACTTCGTTGAAAATCCAATACCAGCACCAAAATCTTTTAAATCGCGAGCACCAATATTTGAAGTCATGATGATAATTGTATTTCGGAAATCAACGCGACGACCTAAGCCATCCGTAAGAATACCATCATCAAGAACTTGTAATAATAAGTTAAACACATCAGGATGTGCTTTTTCTATCTCGTCTAACAAAACAACTGAATAAGGTTTCCGACGAACTTTTTCAGTAAGTTGACCCCCTTCTTCATAACCCACATATCCTGGAGGCGCTCCTACTAAACGCGAAACACTGAATTTCTCCATGTATTCACTCATATCTATTCGCACTAAGGAATCCTCCTTATCAAATAGATACGTGGCCAAAACTTTTGCCATTTCGGTTTTACCAACACCCGTAGGTCCTAAGAATATAAATGAACCGATGGGCTTATTCGGATCTTTTAAGCCTACACGCGTACGTTGTATGGCTTTAACTAATTTCTTTACAGCATCTGATTGACCAATCACATGTTTAGTTAATTCCTGCTCCATCTGCAGCAATTTTTCACCTTCTTTAGCCGCAACACGATTGACTGGAATACCTGTCATCTGGGCAATTACTTCTGCAACATGCTCTTCAGTAACGGTGAATTTCTGTTTTTTAGATTCTTCTTCCCAGTTGGTCTTAGCCAAATCCAATTGATCGATTAATTTCTTTTCACGATCACGCAATTGGGCAGCCTCTTCATACTTCTGAGACTTAACTACTTGATTCTTTTCTTTTTTTACTATTTCAATTTGATTTTCCAATGCCACGATATCGGCAGGAACTTGAATGTTAGAAATGTGCACTCGAGCGCCAACTTCATCCATTACATCGATGGCCTTGTCAGGTAAGAACCTATCCGATATATACCGATCAGATAATCTGACAGCCGATTCAATTGAATCATCCGTATAAATAACATGGTGATGTTCCTCGTATTTATCTTTTATATTATTCAATATCTCAATGGTTTCATCTACCGTTGTAGCATCCACCATAACCGTTTGAAAACGTCGAGCTAGAGCGCCATCTTTTTCAATATACTGACGGTACTCGTCTAAGGTCGTCGCTCCAATAACCTGAATATCGCCACGAGCTAAGGCTGGCTTAAACATGTTGGAGGCATCCAAAGAACCTGAAGCTCCTCCAGCGCCAACAATGGTATGTAATTCATCAATGAATAAGATTACATCAACAGATTTCTCTAATTCATTCATGACCGCTTTCATGCGCTCTTCAAACTGACCGCGGTATTTCGTACCAGCAACCAACGAAGCAATGTCCAACGTTACAACACGCTTACCAAAAAGTACGCGCGAAACCTTTTTCTGGATAATTCGTAAAGCCAAACCTTCAGCAATGGCTGTTTTTCCTACACCTGGCTCTCCAATTAAAATAGGGTTGTTCTTTTTACGACGGGATAGAATTTGTGCAACACGCTCAATTTCTTTCTCACGTCCCACAATAGGATCTAATTTACCTTGTTCTGCAATTTTGGTTAAATCACGACCAAAGTTGTCCAAGACTGGCGTCTTGCTCTTCTCCCCTGCTTTGGCAGTTGAGGATCCACTTGAACTTCCTGAAGAACCCGAATTTGAGCCACCGAATAGCCGATTATCATCATCCGAATCATCAGTATCCGAGGAAGCCTTGGGAGAATTATCTTGTGAATTACTGGATTGGAATTCAACCATTTCTTTAATTAAATCATAATGAACTTGGTATTTTTCCAAAATCTGTGTCGCCACATTATCCTCATCACGCAAAATTGCCATGAGTAAATGCTCCGTACCAACGATATTCGTTTTGAAATATTTAGCTTCCAAGTAAGTCAAACGAAGCACTTTTTCCGCTTGTTTGGTTAATGGAATATTCAACATGCTTTGTTTATCAAAACTAGAACGACTTGTTGAAGCAGTTGAATGCTCTATACTTTGGCGCAATTGATCCATGGATACGCCTGATTTATGTAACAAATCAACACCTGGACCCTCTCCATCACGAATGATACCTAACATTAAATGCTCTGTACCAATGTAATCATGCCCTAATCGCAAAGCTTCTTCACGAGCTAATGCAATAACTTCTTTAACCTTATTTGAAAACTTAGCCTCCATATTTCCCTAATTAATATTAATCAAAACGCACCTAAGCTATTATTTGTTCAAACTCTTTTGTAAAATTTCACGCGACTCAATTCCGTAATTCATAACTAAATCTAAAACAGACAAATTTGGAACAAAGGTAGTTCCAAAACATTGCCTGTAGGCAACCGGATTATAAATTCCCCTAGCGTTATAATTAACTTTTGGGCTAATAACATTCCAATACGATTTACTTGGCATCTCTTGAAATGAATCAGTAAAAATAAACTGCGGCTTCTTTTGTAAAAAACGCGCAATTGTATTTAAAAAATGAATATTTAAATCTACTAAAAATTTACTTTTTTTCGCAAATATCTGGTCGATAAATGGTTCAACATGTTCAAAAAAAGGAGCCTTGCCATAGGCAGATTGAATAGCGCCACGATGTCTTCGCATCCAATCTTGCGAATAATCAATTTGAACATCTTTAGTTAACTGCTTGCCTATATCTCCTTGAATAATCGGAATTGATAACAATTCCACTCCGTTTGCACCCAAAATATAACTTCTGTTTCGGTAAGTCTGCTTCGGGAAATTTTCATAAACTTCAAATTCTATCGAAGGCTCATCAAAAATCAAAGCGCAATATTCGACAGAAGGTAAATAATGAATATCAATGTGCATTCAAAAAATAAGTGGATATTTGCAAAAATAGCAGATAAAAGCGACTAACTCGACAAACAAACCATGATGTTTTTTTACAGACTTCTAGGAAGACTACCCTTACGTATATTATATGCCTTATCGACAAGCTTAAAATGGGTATTTTATTACCTAATTTCTTATCGAAAAAAAGTCATTGAGAAAAATATAAAAAACGCTTTTCCTGCCCTCAATGCAAAACAAATCAAACAGTTAACGTTTCAGTTTTATGCTTATTTGACAGACCAACTCGTCGAATTTTTTTATGGAGTTTCCGTAAGCAAGGAGGAGATGTTAGATCGAATACAATTAGTTAATGAGCATTACATATCGGATTATTTAAAAGCCGGCACTCCAGTAGTGTTAGTAGCTGGGCACCAAGGAAACTGGGAATGGGCGATTCACCGACTAGCCCTTTCCAACAATCTTTATGATGTTGTTTATCAAAAGTTGAATAATCCTGCTTTTAATGATTTCACGATGGAGGTAAGAAGTAGATTTCCCGGTGTAACCCTACTTGAAAAACGTGAATCTATACTAGCAACTCGCGAAAGAAAAGATATTTCGCGTGGAATATGTTTAGCTGCTGACCAAGCACCTCAAAAACCTGAATCAGCTTATTGGACAAATTTTCTAAACCAAGACACCGCATTTTTTACAGGAATGGAACGTTTTGCCAGAGAATATAATTACCCCGTTGTATTTCTTGAATTAATTAGAAAAGAACGAGGAAAATACATCATGAGTTTTGAGCCTATTGCGAGCCCAGATTATACAGTTCTGCCGAAAGGTGAGATCATTGAACGCTTCGTCCGCCGACTGGAAAAATCAATCATTCAATACCCTGAACAATACCTATGGTCACACCGCAGGTGGAAACACAATAAACCCAATGAGGTAACTTTAAAGTGGTAATTATTCAAAATCAGACACATCACCCGCACCGACACGGATAATCTCAACGACATCCTCAGATAAGTCCAATACAGAAGAAGGATCGTACCCTCCATATCCACCATCCAAAACCAAATCAATTAGCTTTTCATAGCGATCAAAAATTAAACTGGGATCCGTAAACTCCTCTACTGGTAACCCATCTTGGGGCAAAGTAGTCGTCAATAAGGGATGTCCCAATTGCCGAACAATTTCTAAAATGGGTTGATACTCAGGAATTCGAATGCCCACCGTTTTCTTACCTTGAATCAAAATAGAAGGAACCTTTGAGCTAGCGGGTAAAACAAAAGTATAAGGTCCTGGTAAATAGCGTTTCAAAATCTTAAACGCAAAATCGCTTACTTTTGCGAAGTTTGCAATTGAACTTAAATCCGCGCAAATAAAACTAAATCGATTTTTTGTGGGTTTAATCTGTTTAATCTCGCAAATTCGATTAACCGCTTGTTGGCTCTGAATAGAACAACCCATTGCATACATCGTATCTGTCGGATAAATAATTACTCCACCCTTCTGCAGCACTTTTACTATGGATTCGATTAACTCCGTAGAATTATTTCGATCATATATGGTACGAAGTTCAGCTGCCATGCTAAAAATTTAAAAAGAAATCCGATTCAGCTTTTTCTTCTTCCTTTTCCTCAATTTTAACCTGATCTATACTGGCATTGATTTCAAAGCCTACAATCAATATTAAACCGACAAAATACAACCAAACCATTAAGGCAATTAATGAACCTATGGAGCCATAAATCTTATGATAACTTGCAAAATTGACTAAATAAAAAGAGAATATATTAGAAATTGCAATCATTAATATAGACGCTGTAATACAACCTGCATTAAAAAATTTCCAACGCTTATGGATAGCAGGAGCATAAAAATAAATTAATGAAATGGTAAAAAAGAAAACAGAGAAAATAACGAGGTAGGTCAAAACTTTTGTCAGGTAAAAAGTGAAATTATATTCAAGAATCCCCTCTTTGGCTAAGTACTTAACCACAATATTGCCCAAAATAAAGACCATAAATGAGGTAATCAGAACAAAAGTCAACAGGAAATTTAAACCTAACGCAACCAATCTTTCCTTCAAAAAACCTCGATTTTCACTCGTCTTGTATGTTAAATTAAACGAGCGCATCAAAGCTAAAATACCACTTGTACTCGCGTACAACGCAAAAAGAAAACCAAATGACAACACTCCTCCTCGCTTCTTATTTACTATCTCGGTAATCAGTTCGGTAAGATCACTTTGAAAATTTTTAGGAACAGTGGCCTTAATAAAACTGATGATTTTAAAATCGAGATGTTCAACAGGCAAATAAGGTAATAAAGAAAATAAAAAAATGATGGTTGGGAATACGGCTAAAGTAAAATTATACGCTACTGCTGCAGCACGAACATCAATATCAAATTGAAAGATTTTTTGATATAAAATAGAAATGACACGAACGAACAAATAATGCTCTTCGTACTCTCGCCAAATCTGTTTTATTTCCTCAAATAAATTTTTTCTCATGTTGGGTAATAAGGCTGTAAAGCACTCAAAACAAATTCAGGTGCTTTAATGACTTTTTTAGACTTTAAATCCATGAAAACGAGTGTCGTTTTTCCTTCATTGATCAGTTCACCGGCTTCATTCTTGATTCGATAAGAAAATTCAATCTTTGCTGTAGGTAAGCGATCAACTTGGCATTCAACCGACAACTCATCATCATAAAGACCTGGCGCAATAAACTTGGTATAATGTTCTGCCACCGGCAAGCCTATGCCGTTATCTTCCAATGCCTTATAGCTTACGCCCAAACTTCGCAATGTTTCAACGCGCGCTATCTCATATAGACGCGCATAATTTCCATAGTATACATATCCCATTTGATCTGTATCCGCATAACAAACACGGTATTTTACGGAATGTGTATACATTTTAATATATTTTTCTCGCGTTCAAAGCGGCCTGAAACTTAGCGGCATTTGCCATATGTTCCGGATAAGTAGCTGCAAAATTATGGGTGCCTGAAAAATCTTCTTTGGCACAAAAATACAGGTAGTCGTGCTTTTCTAAATGTAAAACCTTGTCAATTACATCTTTGGGAGGAATGGAAATAGGTCCTGGAGGTAATCCTTTATTTCGATACGTATTATAGGGTGAATCAATTGCCATAAGCTTTCCTGTAACGCGCCTAATCGAAAAATCCTTCCATGCGAAAACGATTGTTGGGTCCGCTTGTAATGGCATTCCTATCCGAAAACGATTCCAATAAACTCCCGCTATACGGGATTGCTCAATAGTCGCTTTACTTTCCCCATAAACGATTGAAGCTAAAATACCTACTTGAATAGGCGTTAAACCCAGTGCATTCGCTTCCTTAATTCGTTTATCTGTCCAAAAGCCCTGGTTGGCCTTTAGCATCTTTATCATAAAATCATCAAATGTTGATGTCCAAAAAACATCATAAGTATCGGGTATAAACAAACAGGCAATCGTTTCTGGCGAATATCCATACTTGGATGTAATCGCATTGGAATCCAACATCTTCATGAGGTAGGTTGAATCATAAGGCAATTGCTTAGCTAATTTAGCTGCGATATCTTCCTTTAGCCGAAAATTATTTATCGTAATACGCAATGCATCTTGCTTGCCATTGCGCATTTTCCGTAACAATTCCCAATTACCAGATTCTGGCCCAATAACATAACGTCCGGGTTTTACCTTTTCCGCCACGCCCATAACTTTAGCTAAAAAACGAAAACTCAGTTTATCTCGAACGACATCGTGTTTATCAAGGCTGTCTAAAAGCTGTTTAAAATCGGAACCTTTGGGGATTAAAATTGCATATGACGCCCCTTTGACATTAAAATTGGGCGTTTTAAATATCTGCCAAACATAATAGGAGAACATGGCCGCAACCAAAGAAAACAACAAAATAAAAATCTTTATTTTTTTATTTGAAACCATCTTAATCTAATTTAAAATTTACTGAAAAACGCGTTGCTAAAGCTTGCAAATCGGCAATAACCGGATCCAATAAAGGTATACCATCCAACCTTCTAATTTGTTCTAATTCCCTTTCAGGATCACCAGGAATAATTACTGACTTTCCCTCTACTGCATCTGCTGATCGAAAACGCCTAATCCATTTATCCATATCCGATTTAAATGCATCCGCGGGACGAAAAGCATCAACCCGCATCGCACCTAAAAAATGACCTGTACCCTTCCCAACCGTTTCACCTGCCTGCATAAATCCAGCCGTAGCAAAGGGGGGAACCCATGGGCCGAAATTGGCTCCTGAAAGAACACCGGAGAGTATATCAACAATCGCTCCCAAGCCATAGCCTTTGTGAGATCCATGCTCTCGATCACCACCTAAGGGCAAAAGTGCCCCACCATTTTTAATGGCAAATGCATCTTGACAAGGCCTCCCCTCTTTATCTTGAACCCAGCCTTGTGGTGTATCTAATCCTTTTCGTTGTAAAATTTCTAATTTCCCATAAGCCACCGCAGTTGAGGCAAAATCAGCTAAAAAAGCAGGTTCTTCATTGGCAGGAATACCCACAGCAATGGGATTTGTTCCTAATAACTTCTCTCTTGAAAATGTGGGGGTGACCAAAGGCGCTGCGTGCGTCATAGCCCAACCAATCATACCTTTCTCAACAGCCATCAAAGCATGGTAACCTGCAATTCCAAAATGATTTGAATTTTGAACCGCTACCCAACCTGTTCCAGCCATCGTTGCTTTTTGAGTAGCTATTTCCATAGCTTTGGGAGCCACCACTAAACCTAGTCCGCGATCACCATCGACTAATGCCGTAGAAGGCGTCTCATGTAAAATTTTTACTTCTGGTTTCGTATTCAAACGTCCATTATCATACAAACGAACATAACCAGCTAAACGAGCTACACCATGAGAATCAATTCCCCGAGCATCTGCAGAAACCAAAACATGAGCTGCTAATGCAGCATCCTCTTGCGGACAACCAATTGATTCAAATATCGAACGAACAAAATTCAGAAGTTGTTGGTAGTCTGCTTTCATAACATAATTTAACAACAAAGATAAAAATAAGTATTGGGAAAAATTTATCAAATTTGTTCTAAAATAATCAACAAATGCAAATAGCGAACATTCTACAAAGTATCTGGTTCTGGATTTTACTTATTATCATAGGTGTCCTCATTCGAGACATTTTCATACAAAAGAGCCATACGATAACGCACAACTTTCCACTTGTAGGGCATTTTCGTTATTGGTTAGAACAAATAGGACCCGAACTTAGGCAATACATTGTAGCAAATAACCGCGAAGAATTACCATTTAACAGGCAAGAGCGATCTTGGATTTATGCTTCCTCAAAAAACGAAAATAACCTACAAGGTTTTGGAACTGACCAAGATTTCAATACGCCTGGATATATTTTCATTAAAAATGCCATGATGGGATATAACCCACCTGCAAATCATAGCAGCAAAAAGAATCCAGGGATCATTCCAGCAAACAAGGTGATTGGACTTTATCACAAGAGAAAAAGACCTTACCGTCCATATTCAGTCGTAAATATTTCTGGAATGAGTTATGGCTCCCTTTCAGCCAAAGCAATAGAAGCACTAAACAAAGGTGCCAAAATAGCTGGTTGTTTCCACAATACAGGAGAAGGCTCATTATCGCCGTATCATCAATTTGGTGCGGATGTGGTTTTGAATATAGGAACCGCATATTTTGGGGTAAGAGAACTGGATGGAACTTTTTCAATGAAAAAACTTATACAAAAAGTTGAAGAAAATCCACAACTACGTGCTATAGAGCTTAAATTATCACAAGGCGCCAAACCAGGTAAAGGCGGAATGTTACCAGCCTCCAAAATCAACCAAGAAATTGCTGCTATACGAAATATACCCATGGGTAAGGACGCTATGTCACCAGCATTTCATGCTCAATTTACCAATGTAAGCGAAATGGTTGATTTTATAGAAGCTATGGCCAATGAAACAGGTATACCTGTTGGCATAAAATCTGCCATCGGTAAACTAGAACAATGGGAAGAATTAGCTGCGCACATGGCTAAAACAGGAAAAGGACCTGATTTTATTACAATCGATGGTGGTGAAGGTGGAACGGGAGCCGCTCCACATGCCTTCGCTGATCATGTATCGATGCCATTTACCTTTGCTTTTGCTAAAATTTATCAAATCTTTCAGCGGCATGATTTAACTGATAAAATCTATTTCATTGCATCCGGAAAATTAGGCTTTCCAGAAAAGGCTCTTTTAGCATTTGCCATGGGAGCTGATTCTGTTAATATTGCCCGAGAATCTATGATGTCGATTGGTTGTATCCAAGCACAAAAGTGTCATACAAATCACTGCCCAACTGGAATAGCTACATCAAATAAATGGCTACAATCTGGAATAGATGTGACCTTAAAAAGTGAACGATTTTACCGGTATCACCATACCTTAGTTAAAGAAATAGGGGAAATTACGCATGCCTGTGGCTATGAGCATCCAAGTCAAATGAACATGGATGACATTGAATTATCTATGGGTGATAATAACCGAACCATGACATTGGCTAAGGCATACGGATATCACAAAACAACGATACCCTATGAAAATTTCAATACATTAATCGCTTGTCCCTATTTAGGAGGGCAAGATGCTAGAAATCGTTTAGAAATTATGGCTGATTGATTGGAGATAAACGATTATCTTTGCACCCATGTTATCAATATCCAATCTTAATTTCTATTTCGGTAGTCGGGCACTCTATGAAGGTGCCAATCTTCATATCAAACCTAAAGCTAAAATTGGCCTCATTGGGGCGAATGGAACAGGAAAATCAACACTTCTTCGATTAATTTCAGGTGAGTATACACCAGATGGTGGCAATATTTCTAAATCGGGTGATTGTACCATTGGATTTTTAAATCAAGATTTATTATCCTACCAAACAGATGATAGTATTCTAGAGGTTGCTATGCAAGCCTTTGACCGACAACTGGAACTGCAGAAGGAAATTGATCAGGTCTTGCATAAAATGGAGACCAATTACGAAGACAAGGATGTCGATTTATTAGCCAAATTGCAAGAGGAATTTGAGCGTTTAGATGGTTATACCATCCAATCAAAAACCGAGGAGATTTTAGAAGGATTAGGATTTAGCACGGATGACCTAACAAGACCTTTACGCTTATTTTCTGGAGGGTGGCGCATGCGGGTTATGTTGGCCAAATTACTGTTACAAAAGCCTTCGCTATTACTTTTAGATGAACCTACTAACCACTTGGACCTACCTTCCATCGAATGGGTAGAAAATTACATACATGATTATGAAGGAGCTATAGTAGTCGTATCGCACGACCGTTATTTCCTTGATCGTACGATTGATCATATTGCTGAAGTTTCAAGTGCCAAAATCACCCTCTACCCCGGCAACTATTCATATTATACCGAAGAGAAATCCTTGCGAAATGAAATTCAAAAAGGAGCTTTTGAAAACCAACAATCACAAATTAGACAAACAGAGCGATTTATTGAGCGTTTTAAAGCGAAAGCGTCCAAATCGCGTCAAGTGCAATCCCGTGTTAAAGCCTTGGAGAAAATTGACATCATAGATGATGTTATTGATGAAAAAGCAAAAGTTAACTTTAAGTTCAACTTTGGAACAGAGCCTGGTCGATTTATTCTATTCTTAGAAGACATTTCAAAAGCCTATGGTGATAAAGTTATCCTAAAAAAGACGTCGGCTACCATCAACAGAGGGGATAAAATTGCATTGATTGGCGCGAACGGGAAAGGTAAATCAACTTTACTACGCGTTATTTCAGGAACTGAACAAATTGAAGGAGAGCGCAGAACTGGACATAATGTTATTGAATCATTTTTTGCACAACATCAGTTAGAAAGTTTAAATGTAGAAAACACGCTGATTGATGAGTTAAAGGCAACGGGTACAACTAAAACTGAAATGGAATTGCGTAGCGTCCTGGGATGTTTCTTATTTTCAGGCGAAGAAGTATTTAAGAAAATAAAAGTATTATCCGGAGGAGAAAAGTCACGTGTTGCACTGGCAAAAGTATTAATTTCAGAAGCAAATTTCTTGTTGTTGGATGAGCCAACCAACCACTTGGATATGCAATCAGTCAATATTTTGATACAGGCCCTACAACAATATGAAGGAACGTATGTGGTGGTATCCCACGATCGTTATTTTGTGTCAAACATCGCGAATAAAATTTGGTACATAGAAGATCATGAAATAAAAGAATATCCAGGAACGTTTGACGAATACGAAACATGGATGGCCAGCAGACCCGTTATCCAAACTAACGCAAAGTCTTCTAATGTAAAACAAAAACCGGAGTTGGCTCCTATTGAACACAAGCCTACTAACCAAAACAATGAAAAGCTTATCGAAAAACTCGAGAATCAAATCATTGAATTTGAAAAAGAGATTGAGCGAATTGAATTAGTAATGGCAGGGTTAGCTTCAGAATCGAAATTTGAAGAATTGAAAAATTTAGAAACTCAACGCCATGCGGTTCAAGTAAAATTAGAGGAGACTACGGCTGAATGGGAGTTGTTAATCGGCTAAGATATGCACAAAATAGGCCTTGTATTGCTTCTGAGTTTATCGATAAGCGCTTTAGGCCAATTGGGCAATACCGTTTTTTCAACTGATATTCAAAGTGTTTACATTGGTCAGTCCACTCCGCACGAAGTTATACAGGCTCAACCTGCCATAGACCTAGCCAACCAAGCTGCTTATTCAATCATTTTTGATGATTTGTCACTCGTAAATCGGAATGGATTGTACATGCGTATTATTCATTGCCAGGCAGATTGGTCCCCATCCAATCTTTCAGATATCGAATATTTACAAGATTTCAATGATGTTCCAGTTCGGGATTCACAGGCTTCGATGGGTACAAAAATCCCCTATCGACATTATCAGGCGAATTTGCCTCGAGTAAAACTATCTGGAAATTATGTCGTGATGCTTTATAACAGGTCAAAGCGTGACACCTTGTTTACCCAGCGATATTGTGTTTATTCCAATGAAATAACGATTGGATCTCAAGTCAGATTTGGTAAAAGCAACGCTTTGCGTGCCACACATCAAAATCTAGAATTACGTTTAAAATATCCAAGTCAACTGATGTTAAATGCCGCAGAGGATTTAAAAATATATGTGAAACAAAATGAGATTCTACAGAATCAGTTTGCGAAATTACCTTTGGGAATCATCAATCCCATGGACCAAAGCATTACATTTCCGAGTTTTGAAAATGAACAAGCCATTCGCGCTGGTAATGAATATCGGTTTATTGATTTAAGAAGTACGCAGCAAAAACTAAACTTCGTAGATCACTGGGATGTACAAGAGAAAATAACGAGGTTATATACGACGATTGAAAGTCCGCTGGGTAATTACACGTATGTACAAAGAAATGATCTTAATGGAGCTTATGTATTTGAAAATTACGAGAATCCAACCAACGCCCTGTATGCAGATTATGTACAATGTACATTTAGTTTAAAAATGCCGCGGCAAACTGACCCCATTTATGTTTGTGGTGCCTTTAATCAATACAAACACCAGACTGAAAATCAAATGCAATACAATGAGGCTATGGGCGTTTACCAAGCTACACTGCAGCTAAAACAAGGTGTTTACAATTATCGATTTGAAACAAAAAACCCTTCCAATGAATTAGAAGGGAATTATGCTCAAACTGAAAATAGCTATGAAATCATGGTGTATCTCCGCAAACCGGGTAAACGCTATGATGAGTTAATTGGATATCAGAAAATCAATTCAATCAATTAAACATTGAATCTGAAATGCATTACATCGCCATCGTGGACGATATAATCTTTGCCTTCCACACTTAACTTACCCGCTTCCTTACATGCCGACTCGCTTTTATACGTTTGATAATCAGCAAACTTAATTACTTCCGCTCTGATAAATCCACGTTCAAAATCAGTATGAATTACCCCTGCAGCTTGAGGCGCTTTCCAGCCTTTTTGAATTGTCCAGGCACGTACTTCTTGGACACCAGCCGTGAAATAGGTAATTAAATTTAACAGAGCATACGAGCTACGAATTAACTTACTTAAACCAGATTCTGATAAACCATATTCTTCTAAGAACATTTGGCGTTCTGCTAAATCTTCAATTTCTGAAATTTGCGCTTCAAGCGCAGCACAAACTACGATAACCTCAGCTTGTTCAGCAGCGACATTTTCACGAAGCGTATCAACAAAGGAATTTCCACCAGCCGCTAAAGAAGCTTCGTCTACATTGGCTACGTAAATCACAGGCTTATCGGTCAACAAACATAAATCTCCAATGGCCACATCACGTAAATCTGCATCCATAACAACCGTACGTGCAGATTTACCTTCCTCTAAGGTCTTCTTAAATTCCTGCAAAGCAGCAAATTCTTGTTTAGCTTTGGCATCACCATTTTTAGCGGCACGTTCAGTTTTTTGTATTTTTTTATCAATGGATTCCAAATCTTTTAATTGCAATTCCATATCAATGATTTCTTTATCACTTACTGGGTTAACTCGACCTTCAACGTGAATAATATTTTCATCATCGAAGCAACGAACCACATGTATGATCGCATCAACTTCCCGAATATTAGCTAAAAACTTATTCCCTAAACCCGCACCTTGAGATGCTCCCTTAACCAAACCAGCTATATCAGTAAATTCAATAACCGTTGGTAAAATACGATTAGGCTTAACGAATTCGGCAAGCACATTTAATCGCTCATCAGGAACGGTAACAATTCCTACGTTGGGCTCAATCGTACAAAAAGGATAATTGGCCGCTTCAGCCTTATTCGATGATATCGCACTAAACAAAGTTGACTTTCCTACATTCGGCAATCCAACAATTCCACAAGTTAATCCCATATATAAATTTGATAAGCAACAAAAATACGGCTAAAAAAGAAAAAAGCCTCCGATTTCTCAGAGGCTTTTAAAAAAATTCATATTTAGATTATTCCCACTTCAAATCAGTACCACTAAACTCATCCTCATCCCGATTAAACTGATTAAAATCAACATCTGGCATCAATTCCGTTTTAACGTGATTAACGGCCTCATTTAATCCTTCTACAAACTTGTCAAAGTCTTCTTTGTAAAGAAACATTTTATGCTTTTCATAAACAAAACCATCTTCTTTTTGGTGACGACGACTTTCCGTAATCGTAATGTAATAGTCTTGAGAACGGGTCGATTTAACATCAAAAAAATAAGTTCTTTTACCTGCTCTGATTCGTTTTGAAAACAGTTCTTCTCTATCTCTTTCTTCCACTGTTAAAATAAATTAGGTTTGACAATGTGTAAATCTACTATTATTTCTCATTCACTCAAAAATATTCGATTTATTTTCAATCCCCGAATTGACAAAATGTAGGATTATTTTAACAAAATTTTTAATTCCCGCAATAAAAGTCAAACTTTGAAAACCCATTAGTTAACGTAAAATGCGATATTATTTAATCCTTTTCCTCTTAATAAGCGTCCTTTGTTCACATAAAGGGTTTTCACAGGAGTTAGGTGATGAGAGTTATGGCATTGCTTCATTCTACGCGAATTTCTTTTACAATAGACAAACCGCAAATCAGGAAATTCTCCGGAAAACAGAATTAACAGCTGCGCATCGATTATATCCATTTAACACTCTGGTTGAAGTAACTAATTTAAGTAATAAGCGAACGGTTGTAGTTAGAATAAATGACAGAGGTCCCTATAAAAGTGGCCGAATAATCGATTTAACTGAAGCGGCAGCAAGAAAAATAGGGATTCATTTACAAGGATTAGCTAAAGTAAAAATCAAAATAATAGGTTTTGAAAATGAAATAATGCTCATCCCCTATCATAAATTAGAATTAGAAACGCCTCCTAAATTCAGCAATAAGTTTTATCAAAAAACGCGTTTGAAATACAAAAAAAAGTATCGGATTAAGCGTAAAATTAAAAACAAGCGTTACCTCAAGAAAGGTAAAAAGCCCAAAAGTAAAATGCGGATTAAGAAATAACTAGTTACGTTTCGATTCATAAAATGTCAAAAAGTCTTGTATCTTGTCAACTGGAATTCTTTTCCCAATTATCTTTTTTGACTTATCTAATATATACACCACTGGGGTAGCATAAGCATCGAAAGTCTTTTGAAAGTCGGTATAATACGCTTCCTTTCCAGTCTTTGGATCGATGTGAATATCGATGCCATTTTTCCAATGTCCGATTTTAAATTCTGTGATAAAATTCTTCCATTGAATTTTATCTCGAAGAATACATGCGGCTAATACAGTAATATTTTTTGATTTAAAATAGGTATCCAAGGCTAATAACTTAGGCGTTTCCTCTTTGCAGTGACTACAATCTGGATCATAAATAAAAAGGATTGTATAATTAGCTTGAATTGAGGCTGTGGTTAATAACTTACCTGCTGGATCCGTCAAAAACAGCTCCGGAATACGCTTGCCTATTAATAAGGGCTTTATAATGGCTATCCTCTCCTTCATTTTTCGAATGGTCGTGGTATCCCATAATTGAGGTTCTCCGATATAATACTTCTCTGCCAAATGAACAAATGCGCCATCGGTACCAACAATATTATGATTTTCATACGTGCTTGAAATCTTATATACAACATACTTACGAATAGCTTCGTTCTTGATTTTAGCTAAAATTTCATCCGCGTCCTTTGAAATAGAATCGGATTCTTGTACAACCAAATCCTCAAAATATTTATCAATTTTCCTTTGTAAGAATGGCGTACGTATAAATCGCTCATCATTCAAATCGATGTTATCGAAAAAATGCTTTTTATAGAATGTATATTGAAATTTAAACAAATCAGAACTATCCTTAGCATTTCTAATGGGCTTCGGATAGGCAGGAATTTCAGGCTCAATGCTAGCTTGAATTAACTTTGAAACAAATAATTTTGAATGATCCTTTATCCACTTTTGTTGAATTAAGGCCATCTGAGAACGCATTTGCTCTGGTTTTACTTTTGATTGCATGGCCAAATAAGAGGCACTCATGTCACGTTGAAATGAATAAAAAGCCTCATTTTCGGGACTATTTTGAATTTTCATGAGGCCTATAATATCACTTGTATCTGACTCAAAAGAAAATTGAGAATTGCCTATAACTAGATCGAAATATTTATTCGTCATAAATGAGACTAAATACAAACCTTCATCTAAATTTTCAGCGCCTTGGAAAACAAATTCCCCACTTTCATCAACCTTAGCTGTATCCTTAATAACTTGCTGATTTGACCCAAAATAATGCGCGAGATATACCTCCGTATTACTCAAACCTTTGATTTTTCCTTTAATTTGAAAACCTGATTGCTGTGCAACAGTAGAAAAACTTAAGATAAAAAGAAGCGTTAGGCTTGTGAGGACTTTCATAAAAATTAGGCTAATTTTAAATTCATAATTTCAAAAATACAATGTTTTTTACGCTATCTAAAATAATTGATTTTTTACTTCTACCAATTACTTGGATAATTTTCTTGACAATCTTCCTGCTAATTAGCAAAAAAACCATTGTAAGAAAGCGTATTGGAATTACCTTACTCAGCCTACTCATACTCGGTAGTAATACACTCGTGGTTAATACCTTATTTTCTGCCTATGAAATGCCACAAACTGAATTAGATAACACGTATGAAGTGGGAATAATTCTTGGAGGTGGAATCATTCGCGCTAATCAAGAAGATCCGGATCGAATAAATTTAGGCGAAAGTGCAGACCGAGTAATGCAACCTCTTTTCTTGTACCAAAAAGGGTATATTTCAAAAATCCTCATCACCGGTGGTAATACATCAATCGGTAAGCTTAAAGTCGATGAAACCAATGAAACCGAACAAGTAAAACGCTTGCTAATCACGTTGGGGGTACCTTCCAATGACATTATCACAGAAAATAAAGCTAAAAACACACATGAAAATGCGCTTTATTCGAAACAAACATTGGATTCATTAGGTATACCTAAAACAATTCTGCTCGTTACTTCTGCCTACCATATGCGTAGAGCGGTTGCTTGTTTTGAAAAACAAGGCTTTCAAGTAACGCCCTATGTGGTTGACAGCAAAAAAAAGGACACCCATTTAGGTGTCCTGGAATGCCTTATTCCTTCCGAAAGAGAGCTGTTTAAATGCTCATATTTGATTCGGGAGATTATAGGATACGGAATTTACCGAATAATGGGCTACGTTTAAGTTGACAAAATTTCAACCATTCGAATTAAATCTTCCGAAACCGGCTTTTTCTTGGTAATGGTATCATGGAAAGGCGTATAAACCAATTGATTATTAATTACACCAGCCATTACATTTTTCTCACCACGTAATAACCCTTCCAAAGCACCCAAACCTAAACGAGATGCCAAAATACGGTCATATGCCGTAGGTATACCTCCACGCTGAATATGACCTAAAGTAGTCACTCGAATATCAATTTTACTTCCCATCTTTTCGCGAATCTTATTCGCAACAATTTGTGCATTACCCTCTTCATCTCCTTCAGCAACAACCACAATGGATGACGATTTTTGCTTAGCAAAGCCATTATTTAAAATAGCAATGATTTCGTCAACAGGCGTTAAATTTTCCGGGATCATCAAAGCTTCAGCTCCACCAGCGATACCACATTGAACCGCTATATAACCCGAATCACGCCCCATTACTTCAATAAAGAAAACGCGATCATGTGAATCAGCGGTATCACGAATTTTATCAATCGCATCCAAAGCCGTATTTACAGCGGTATCAAAACCAATGGTATAATCAGTTCCGTACAAATCATTGTCTATGGTACCTGGAGCACCTACGGTAGGAATCTTAAACTCATTAAAAAATATTTCGGCACCTGTAAATGTTCCATTTCCACCAATGGCCACCAAACCCTCAATGCCTAACTCTTGTAATTTATCATAAGCCTTTTGACGACCTTCTGAAGTCATAAATTCCTTTGAACGGGCTGACTTTAATATGGTACCACCACGTTGAATGATGTTACTTACGGACTGAGAATTTAAGGGGATTATATCACCTTTTATCATTCCATTATACCCACGGATAATTCCATAAACTTCGACACCGTGATATGCAGCACCACGAACAATCGCACGAATACAAGCATTCATTCCGGGAGCATCTCCACCTGAGGTAAATACAGCTATTTTCTTCATCAATCTAATTTTAAATACATGTTACCATGAAAATCCTTCGAAAATACGATTTTAATCGCTTAAACCATAAAAATAGCTTAGATTTTGAATCGATTTTTTATAAATTTCACGTGTAAAGTTTTGTAATTTGCATGCATTAATCAAATGAAAATATGCCAACAACAGCGAACGAATTCTTATATAGTTATTTAAATAATGCCTCCCCGACGGGCTTTGAGTCGTCGGGCCAACAAATCTGGTTGGAATATTTAAAACCCTTCATTGATGAAAAAATAATTGATACCTACGGAACAGCGGTGGGTGTTATAAATCCAGGGCAGCCCTACAAAGTAGTCATAGAAGCGCATGCAGATGAAATATCTTGGTTTGTTAATTACATTGATGACAATGGATATTTGTTTCTTCGTCGTAATGGAGGTTCGGATGCCTTAATTGCCCCTTCCATGCGCGCGAATATTCATACCAAAGACAAAGTTGTTAAAGGGATATTTGGTTGGCCTGCAATCCATGTACGTGATTTAGCAAAAGATAAAGCACCATCCATTGATGATATCTTCATTGACTGCGGAGCTGCCAATAAAAAGGAAGTGGAAGAAATGGGTATTCACGTGGGAACCGTGGTAACGTTTGAAGATGGTTTAACCGAATTGAATCATAAATATTTAGTTGGCCGAGCCTTAGATAACCGCATTGGAGGTTATATGATTGCAGAAGTGGCACGTAAACTAAAAGAAAATAACATAAAATTACCTTTCACCCTATATATTGTCAATTCTGTTCAAGAAGAAATTGGTCTGCGAGGCGCTGAAATGATCGTCAGAAGATTAAAACCGGATTTGGCATTTATAACGGATGTAACGCATGATACACAGTCACCTATGTACAACAAGAAAACACAGGGTGATATGTCTTGCGGGAAAGGTCCTGTCATCTGTTACGGTCCTGCCGTACAAAATAATGTACGCGATTTTATCATCGATGTGGCTAAAGAAAATGCGATAGATTTTCAACGACAGGCAGTATCACGTTCAACAGGTACAGATACCGACGCATTTGCTTACGCGACTGAAGGCGTGGCATCAGCATTGATTTCTCTTCCATTAAAATACATGCACACAACCGTTGAAACAATCGCCAAGAGTGATATGGAAGCGGTGATTGAATTAATTTACCAATCGTTATTGAAGGTCAAAGGAAATGAAGATTGGAGGTATTTTAATTAGACGTTGGAATTTAGACGTTAGACGATGGACTTTAGACGTTGGACTTTAGACGTTAGACGTTGGACGTTAGACCTTGGACGTTAGACGTTGGACGTTAGACGTTAGACCTTGGACGTTAGACCTTGGACGTTAGACGTTAGACGTTAGACCTTGGACGTTAGACGTTGGACGTTAGACCTTGGACGTTAGACCTTGGACGTTAGACCTTGGACGTTAGACGTTAGACGTTAGACCTTGGACGTTAGACCTTGGACGTTAGACCTTGGACGTTAGACCTTGGACGTTAGACCTTGGACTGGATACAAAAAAAAGACGCGGTACTTCGCGTCTTTTTTTTACAATTTTCAATAAATGAGACACGAAAAGTATAGCGTCTCTACCATTGTCCTTATTCTAGATAACGCGCAAAAAACTCCCAAGTCCTCAACATCTGATCAATTCGTTGGCGATTATTTCCTGCTCGTGTAATTTCATGCGATGCACCAGGATGACGTACATACTCGACCGTACGACCCATTTGCTTCAGACTTTTATACAACATTTCACTTTGAATAACGCCTGTACGTAAATCATTTTCTCCATGGAAAATAATTAAAGGAGTTTTGATATTCGCCACATAAGTCAATGGAGATTCTCTATCTAGAATCGCACGGGTAGCCTTCTCCCAAGGATATCCACCAAAATAATTAGGCACTAAACGCCAAGCATTCCCCTCACCAAAAAAGGTGGATAATTCATAAACCCCACGTTGCGTAGCAGCTACCTTAAATCGATTTGAGTGCCCTACAATCCAGGCAACTAAATATCCCGCATATGATCCACCGGTTACAGCTAATCGCGTAGTGTCCGCCCATCCTTCTTTTATAGCCAAATCAGTCGCCTGCATCACATCGGCCATCGGTCCAGCACCCCAATCTTTCACATTACTCGCCATGAATGGAGTACCATATCCCCCACTGCCTCGTGGATTGCAATAAACTACCCCCCAGCCTTTAGCTGTATAATACTGAAACTCATGCCACATACTGGCCTCCCCAGTTCCCCACATAGCAGTAGGCCCTCCGTGTATTTCAACAACCAAAGGATACTTTTGTCCGGCTACATACCCGACAGGTTTCATTACCCAATAATCAATAGTTTGACCTAACTTATTTATAAAAGTATGCTTCTCAGCCTTTGATAAGGACTTTTGCCGAACCCATGAAGCATTAAAATCAGTGATAGTACGCTCATTTCCCGCTTGAAGCATATATAATTCAGACGGGTTTTCAATGGAAGTTTTCGTGTAAATTAGTTGGTCACCAGCAACATCAAAACCCAAAACACCATCCGCCACCGAAGTAAGCGTTTTAAATTGTTGGCTAGCGATGGTATATTCCAGCAATGGCACACCTCCATGATCTTGAGGCGAGATATATAATTTTTGATCATCGGCCGACCATTTTACCTGGGTAATTACGCGGTCTAAATTTACCACATGAATTTGCCCATTCTTCATATTCAATACCTTTAATACCGCATTGGAAACACCCGTTGATTTGGATTCAAAAAAGGCAACTTGCTCACCATTATTGCTGACTGTCACATTTGAATAACGATGACCAGGCTTGATTAAAAGAGACTTATACGTATTAGTAGTCAAATCAAAACGCACTAGTTGATTTTCTCCTACTTTATCAGGATGGGAAAGACTATCAGCAGGCAAAATAACGACAAACGTATTGGCATTCAATTGCTCCCAATCCGACCAGCGATGCAAAGGATTATTTATCGCAACAGGTTTCGCGCCTGCCTCTAAAGACATGGCAAATAACGTGCTTAACTGAATCTCCCCAGAAGTTGCTGTTTCTTCCTGAAAATTCAAGCGATTAATCACCTTTGCTTTTTTATCTTTTTCATTTTGACTTAGGTAGGCTCTAACCTCCTCAATCATACCATTCGGATTTGCTTTAGCTTTAGAAACAAAAGACTGATTAGCAACATTAGGCTTTTCCAAAGTCCAGGATGGAATAAGGTGTCGCGGGTTAGCCAAAGAATCCGAATAAAAATCCTTTAACGAAATACCCGATTGAAAATATAAACGTCCATCAAATTTCGAAATAGAAGAATTTTGAACAGAAACTTTCGAATTAGTAAGCGCTAATGCTTCTCCTCCTGCTAAGCTTAACTGAAAAACTTGCGCCTTATTTCCCAAATCACGCGTAAAAAGAATTGATTTTCCATCAGGTGCCCAATTGGGAGCACTAATTGAAAATTTACCGGATGTCATGGCGCGTGTGGATTTAGTTGCTACATCACCTACATACAAATGTGTTTGATAAACGAAATCCCCTTTTGTCTCTGGATCATCTTCAACAGATGTTACCGTAAATAAAAACTTTTGACCATCAGGTGAAAAGCTGGGTTTACCCACAGATTTGATTTTTAATAAATCGGTCACCTGAATGTTTTTTTGAGCAAAAGCACCAAATGAAAGCAATAGAATAACGAATAGTTTACGCATCATAAAAAAATAAGGCCTGCGAAATGTCTCGCAAGCCTTAAAATTAGAAAATAAAAACTGATTTGATTAAATCAATTTAAGAATTTCTTCACCGATTGCATCGGTTCCTAAAATCATTGATTTATCGGTGGACGCATTTGCAATATCGCCTGTGCGGAAACCTTTCTTTAATACTTGATCTACCGCATTAATTACAGCTTCAGATTCTGCCTTCATCCCAAAAGAGATGTCTAACAAAAGCGCAACCGATAACACAGAAGCCATGGGATTCGCTAGACCTTTACCCGTAATATCATGCGCAGATCCATGAATAGGCTCATATACACCCGTACCATCTCCGATAGACGCAGAAGCTAGCATTCCCATGGAACCTGCAATTTGTGACGCCTCATCCGTTAGAATATCACCAAACAAATTAGCCGTAACCACTACATCAAAACGTTTTGGGTCTTTAATTAGTAACATCGCTGTGGCATCAACAAATTGATACTCTACCGTGACATCCGGATATTCCAAAGCTAACTTTTGAATAACCTCACGCCATAAACGCGATGATTCCAATACATTCGCTTTATCGACTGATACCAAATGCTTTTTGCGCGTACGAGCCGCCTCAAATGCTTTCCGACCAATACGCTCAACTTCATAACGGCTGTATTCTGCGACATCATAAGCGGTATCACCATTGTTCTTCCGTCCCTTTTCCCCAAAATAAATATCCCCCGTCAACTCACGAAAAAACAAGATATCAGCCCCTTTCAAAATTTCAGGCTTGATACTGGATGCTGATAATAACTCATCAAACAACTTAATCGGACGCAAATTCGCATACAGACCTAACTCCTTGCGCATTTTCAATAAACCCTGCTCAGGACGAACCTTCGCAGAAGGATCATTGTCATATTTGGGGTGACCGACCGCACCGAATAACACCGCATCAGAGGCTTTCATTTTAACCAAAGTCTCCTCAGGAAGTGCATCACCAGTAGCTTCAATAGCAACGTGACCAATCAATGCTTCATCATACGTAAAATCGTGACCAAATTTAGCCGCAATCTTCTCCAATACTTTTTTACCTACTTCAGTTACTTCTTGTCCAATTCCATCACCCGGAACAATCAGGATATGCTTCTTTGCCATTGTATATTTATTAAATCAAATTCAACATTTTTTGCGTCGCCTTAATCGCAGATACGGTTTGGTCACAATCTAAACCACGTGTAATCAACTCTCTTCCTGCATGATTCCATGTGATAATCGTTTCACATAAAGCATCAGACTCTCCTCCGGGTGGAATACGAACCGCATAATCAGTCAACTGAGCTAATTTTTGACCTTTCTTTTCAAAAACCAAAGCTAATGCATGCATAAATGCATCATACTGTCCATCTCCCTGGGCATGCTCTTCAAAAATCTCTCCATCAACCGAAATCTTCAAGGTAACGGATGGACGTAGTTCTTTGGAATGTGTCAATACATAATTTAAAACCTGTACGCGCTCTTCAATAGCGTCCGAATCGAGCACATCCGAAATGATATAGGGTAAATCATTTTGCGTTACTACCTCCTTACGATCACCCAATTCAATAATTCGTTGGGTTACTTTCTTCAAATCTACATCTGACAACTGAATGCCTAAAGCCGCTAAATTATTTTCAATGTTCGCCTTGCCAGATGTTTTACCTAAGGCATATTTACGCTCACGCCCAAAACGCTCCGGCATTAACTCATTGAAATATAAATTATTCTTTTTATCCCCATCGGCATGAATACCGGCCGTTTGGGTAAATACATTTTCTCCTACGACCGGTTTGTTCACCGGAATACGAAATCCAGAAAAGGTTTCTACTAATTTACTCACGGTATACAATGACTTTTCACATACCGACGTCTTCACATCTTTTTGATAATCATTCAATACCGCAATTACTGAAGCTAGAGGCGCATTTCCAGCGCGTTCTCCCATTCCATTAACCGTTAAATGTAAACCATGAATACCATTCCGAACAGCCTCCAAAGCATTTGCTGTACCTAAATCATAATCATTGTGCGCATGGAAATCAAAATGCGTATTCGGATAACGATTCACTAATTCATTGATGTATGCTGCCGTTTCCCAATGCGTCAAAACACCTAGGGTATCTGGCAATAACACGCGCTTAATGGGTAACTGGGTTAAATAGTCAAGATACTGTAACACGTAATCTTTTGAGTTACGCATCCCATTACTCCAATCCTCCAAATAGACATTAACAGACAAACCCTTTGAATTGGCTAATTCAATAGTTTCTCGAATTTCTGCAAAATGCTGTTCAGGTGTTTTTTTTAATTGATGTTGTAAATGATTCAATGAGCCTTTGGTCAATAAATTCATAACCTTTGCTCCTGCGTCCAACATCCATTGAACCGACGTTCCGCCATCAACAAAAGTCAAAACCTCCACACGGTCTAAACAACCGGCCTTTGAAGCCCAATTGGTAATTTTTTTAACCGCTTGGAACTCACCTTCTGACACGCGCGCAGATGCGATCTCAATGCGATCAACCTTTAATTCAGTTAAAAGCAATTGAGCTATGGTTAACTTTTCAGAAGCAGAAAAAGATACACCGCTGGTTTGTTCTCCATCCCGCAAGGTCGTATCCATGATTTCAATATGGCGCATGAATTCTTATCGCTTAGAGGCAAAATCCGCGATTTCAGACTTCATCGCTTGTAAATAATCGATGTCATCAAAACCGTTCAGTAAATTATGTTTTTTGTAACCGTTAATGTCAAAAGATTCTGACGCTGAAGTAGCCGAAATGGTGATTGTTTGCGTATTTAAATCAACAAGCAATTCCGTTTTAGGGTCTTTTTCAATGGCAGTAAAAATTTGATGTAAAAATTCTGGTGAGACTTGAACTGGAAGAATACCTACATTAATGGCATTTCCACGGAAAATATCAGCAAAAAAAGACGATACAACGCAACGAAATCCATAATCATAAATGGCCCATGCCGCGTGCTCTCGTGAGGATCCAGAACCGAAGTTTTTCCCACCTACCAAAATCTTACCCGAATACGTTGGGTTGTTCAAAACAAAATCTTGTTTCGGTTGGTCGTTCTTATCATAACGCCAATCCCTAAATAAATTATCCCCAAAACCCTTGCGTTCCGTCGCTTTCAAGAAACGTGCAGGGATGATTTGGTCAGTATCTACGTTCTCGATTGGCATCGGAACGGCTGAACTTTTCAATACACTAAAACTATCGTAAGCCATCTTGCTCTAATTTAAATCTTATAAAAATTGTCTTGGGTCCGTTACAACTCCCGTAATCGCAGCTGCTGCAGCTACCAGCGGGCTCGCCAATAAGGTACGAGAACCCGGACCTTGACGTCCCTCGAAATTACGATTCGACGTACTCACCGCATATTTACCAGCAGGAATCTTATCATCGTTCATCGCTAAACATGCCGAACAACCCGGTTGGCGCAATACAAAACCCGCCTCCGTCAAAATATCCAAAATTCCTTCTTCCTTAATTTGTGCTTCCACAATATGTGAACCTGGAACCACCCAAGCAGTCACATGATCCGCTTTTTTACGGCCTTTTACAATCGAAGCAAAGGCTCTAAAATCTTCGATACGCCCATTGGTACAAGAACCAATAAACACATAATCTACTGGCTTGCCAATCATGGCATCATCTTCCGAGAAACCCATGTAATCCAATGATTTCTCGTAAGTAGCAACTCCTCCTTCAACATCCACTGCCTTGGGAATATGTCTCGAAATACCCATACCCATACCCGGATTCGTTCCGTAAGTAATCATGGGCTCAATGTCAGCTGCTTTGAAATTGATTTCTTTATCAAAAGAAGCACCTGCATCCGTTTTTAATGTTTTCCAATATGCCAATTGCGTATCCCAATCAGCACCTTTAGGGGCTAAAGGCCGACCCTCGATATAATCAAATGTTGTTTGATCAGGAGCAATCATGCCACCACGCGCACCCATCTCAATACTCAAGTTGCAAACGGTCATACGACCTTCCATCGTCATTTTTTCAAAAACATCCCCTGCGTATTCAACAAAATAACCCGTTGCACCTGAAGTTGATAATTTAGAAATAATATACAAAGCGACGTCTTTTGGCGTAACGCCTTTTCCTAATTCACCAGTCACATTGATACGCATCTTCTTTGGCTTAGGCTGCATAATGCACTGAGATGATAATACCATCTCAACCTCCGAAGTACCGATACCAAATGCAATCGCACCAAATGCACCATGCGTCGAAGTATGTGAATCTCCACAAACAATTGTGAACCCCGGTAATGTAATTCCATTCTCAGGACCGACAACGTGTACGATCCCATTTTTAGGATCTCCTAATCCCCAGTGTGAAATACCGTATTTGGCTGAATTGGTGGCTAATTGCTTTAACTGATTGGCCGACAAAGGGTCTTCGACAGGAAGGTGTTGATTTATTGTAGGCGTATTGTGATCTGCGGTCGCAAAAGTACGTTCTGGATACATCACCCCAATTCCGCGTTGTTCCAAACCCAAAAAAGCTACCGGACTCGTTACTTCATGAATGAAATGCCGATCAATAAAAAACACATCCGGACCATCTTCGATTTTTCGAACCACGTGTGAATCCCATACTTTATCAAACAAGGTTGTTGGAGAATTGCTCATTCTTATAATTTAAATTTTTATGCGCTTTCAATATAATTAAGCTACAAAAATGTTGATTTTTTTGCAAAAATGCAAAGTAATAAGCCTGTCAAATTGGAAATACACCAAATAAAATTTGGTAAATACCATCTTTTACAAAGATGATCGATGTATAAAAGAAAAGGGATTCTCAATCTTTGTGCGATCATTGCTTTTTACCAAATCTGCAGCCATCTCACCCATTTTTACAAAATCAGTCGATATCGTTGAGATACCTTCAAACAACAAGCGCTTGATCGGCGTTTCATTGTAGGAAATCAAACCCACATCCTTGCCTAACTTCAAATCTTTCTGCTTGATTTGATCCAATATAGAAATCAAATCATCTTCCATCACCGTTATGTAAGCTGATCCTGCTTGTGGTTCTGCGTGTTCTACGACGGAAAATTCGAATGCATATTCCCGACAAAAATGCTCGAATCCCCGAACGATACCTTCTGGATAATAACTGGATTGTGGAAATACCAGGTTGATCGTTTGATATTTAGCTAAATCGTCTTTCGCTTGAACCAAAGCATCCAATATATCTAGCTCAAAATTTTCATATACGGCACCGTAGGATCCTTGAATACCGGGTAGCAATTTATCTACCAAAATAAGTTTTTCTTTAGGGAGTGAATTGATGAATTCAACCGCTATTGAATCACCTTCCATGAAATGAGGGATGATAACAATATGGGAATAGTCTAATTCGCGTTTGGTAACAATGCGCTTAAAAAGATTAAAATCGTTGTTGTAAATGTAAAAGTCAATACCCGCAGCATCGCCCATAGAGGCAACAAATGAATCATAAATGATTTTTTTGTGAACCGATAACTTGTTGAATAACAAGAAGATACGAAAATTTACCGGGACGCTGCCGACGCAGATGAAAAATCCCTTCCCGCGGATGGATTCTACTATTCCCAAGGTCTTCAAATAATTATATCCCTTCTCAACGGTAATTCGCGAGATATAATGCGCGAAACTCACCTCATTAATCGAAGGCAGAACATCACCTTCCTTTATGTGCCCCGCTTGAATTCCCTCGATGATTGAATTTGCTAATTGCCTGTATTTGGGCGTAGAAGAAAATTCATCTATTTTAATCAAATCCAGCACTTTATTCTGAAATAGAATTACCCAAACCCACAATTAATACCGAAACCAAAATCACCACAATTCCCGTAATCACGGTACGCATCGTATACTTTGAAACGCCTTTCCACTCTTTGAAATAAATCCCCCAAAAGTTTGAAGTCAAAATAATCGTCGCCATGTGTAAAATCCAAGAACTCGCACCATTGCCTAATTTACTTTCGCCCATGCCATAAAAAAAGAATTGCAGAAACCAGGTTGTTCCCGCTACGGCTGCAAAAGTATAATTCATTCGCAACGGAGCCGCAGCATTTGCATAATCACCAAAGGAATTATTCTTGAAATTTAAATACATACAATACACAAAGTTGGTCAAAAAACCACCCCACAACACCACGATAAAAATCACATTATTTTGAAACAATGGATCACAACCCTTGTCAACTGCAGCGACTGCCATATCTTTCCCCGCTTCAATACCAAAATTAAAACAAGCACTGCATAAGCCAGAAATCGTTGCAACGATTAAACCTTTTGATAAACTAAATTCTTTTATGGTTTCCTGCTTCTGTTCCTGAGATAATTCAATCTCTTTCATCATGCCAGCCTTACCACACAGATAAATACCAAAGACACAAACCAATATTCCCAAGAGAACTACCTGACCACCCGAACTTCCTACAATATGTGAAATAGTATCACCTTTGACTCCAGCAAACTCCCGATAAATAGGCGGTACCAATGCACCAAAAATACTGCACAAGCTCAAGGCGATTGACATCCCTAACGACATACCTAAAAACCGCATGGCTAAACCAAAGGTAAGCCCGCCTATTCCCCACAATACACCAAAAGTAAAAGTCCAGAAAAAGACATCTGAATCTACCGTTTGGATAATATTCATAAAATCAGGAATCGTTAAATAAGCGGCAATGATTGGGACAATTAACCAAGAAAATACCCCGCCAACTAACCAAGCACTCTCCCAAGACCAGACATGAATCTTGCGATAAGGAATGTAAAATGACCCAGACGCAAAACCGCCCAAAGAATGAAAAAATAGACCTAAAAGAGCACCCATATTTTATTTGGTTAACGTAAATACATATTTTCCTGAACCCACACGAACACGATCTCCCGTAATTACCTGCCCGTCTTGTTGAATCTGTTTAAAACCCTGTATGGGCAAAATTACACTTGCGATTGTATTTGCAGGTATATCTATCTGAAGCGTAAATGCATTCGAATCTAATCGCCAATCCGAAGAAATTTTTCCATAAGGCGTATCTAAACTGGTTTTGGCATAGGTTAATCCTCCGCCCAACTCAGGTTTAATTACACTCTCCTTATAGCCTGCCCCATCGAATTCCTCCGTATCAATTCCTCCAATGGTGCGATACATCCAATCTCCCACGGCGCCATAAGCATAGTGATTAAAGGACGTCATACCCGGATCTTGAAAAGTAGAATCAGGCTTCATCGAATCCCAGCGCTCCCAAATCGTAGTAGCACCATGAGCCTTTATCGGATATAACCACGATGGATACGTATCCTGCAACAATAATTTATAGGCTACATCATTCCGACCAAATCGCGTTAAAACCGGATTTAAGAACGGTGTACCCAAAAATCCCGTTGTCAAATGGTATTTATAACTCTCGATATTCGTTACCAAACGCTCTAATGCCGCTTCGCGCAATGAACTTGGAATCATCTCAAATTGCAATGCCAAAATATAGGCCGTCTGGGTTTCAGATATTAATCGACCATTTGCCGTCATGAATTCCTTTTGGAATTGCAGTTTTATACGCTCCAATAAACGTTCATATTCTTTGTATTCGTCAACTTTCCCCAAAATACGCGCTGTTTTAATCATCAACTGCGTGTTGTAAGCAAAGAAACATTGAGCTACCAAATAGTTATCCGTCACAGCCGACTTTTGGCCAATCATTCCTTTGGAATCATCTACACGATAAGAAAGCCAATCGGCAAATTGAAAACCTGTATTCCACAAATCATTTTTTGCTGCGCCTCGTACATAATTCAAATACGCCTTCATACTCGCATATTGATTCTCCAAGACTTGTTTATCCCCATACGTTGTGTAGATATTGTATGGAATGATGATGCTCGCATCAGACCAACCGGCTGCGCCATCTTGCTTAGCCATCTGACCAATATTCGTTTTATTCAAAACATCTGGAATCACGAAAGGAACAGCACCATTGGCATATTGATCCGCTTCCACATCCTTCAGCCATTTTGCAAAGAATTGATTCACATTGAAATTAAACGCAGCTGTACGTGAAAAAACCTCAGCATCACCCGTCCATCCCAAACGCTCATCCCGCTGCGGACAATCCGTAGGAACATCTAAAAAGTTACCCTTTTGTCCCCAACGAATATTCGATTGCAATTGATTTAACAAGGGGTTACTTGTTTCAAAAGTTCCTGTTGATGCCATATCCGAATGCAAGGCGATGGCTTTAAAATCCTCTTTATTTACCTCATAGCCTTCTACTTGCACAT
>NZ_JBIIQN010000040.1:0-14131 GCF_044342065.1 Aquirufa sp.
TATCATATATCGCAACGTAGGTAGGCGTGGTACTCTCAGCGGAGAACTCAATTCGTAATTTATCGCGAAATGGATTAGGAAACACCGTGAAAGTAATGGGATTCTCGATAGCAACTTGAATCTTCAAACCTGAATTTTGGATACTCTTAGCGATTAAGTTTGGCTGCTTAAAGCCTTGACGCATGGTAAGCCCCCCTTGAACACTTGTACCTGCAACAACACTTGACTGCC
Organism: Aquirufa sp.; assembly: GCF_044342065.1. GTDB lineage: Bacteria > Bacteroidota > Bacteroidia > Cytophagales > Spirosomataceae > Aquirufa. The sequence goes on from NZ_JBIIQN010000040.1 coordinate 232, forward strand.
CAATCACATGGGAATAATACTTGCCATTAATCTGCTGCGTTACTCCTCCCGAGGCAATGGTTGATGAGCTAATTTTTTGTGCATAAACACATACACTCGATATAAACAACAGACAAACGACCTGGATGAATTTCATGATTTTGAACTATTAAGTTTCAAAGTTACTAAATAAATCTAACCCGCGATATATTTACCAAAGGGTATTCTTCTTATGATCCAGACTATGGAACCAGACACAAGCAAGCATACAAAAGCCGTTAGTGGTATTCCGATACTTGGATGCCACATTGCTCCATATATTTTGATTTTTGCCAAGTAAAATAAAACGAGTACATGAATTAAATAAATCCCATAACTATTTGAACTTATCCAATCCCGTAAACCAAGTGTTCCTGGTACTGTAAAATCGTAAATTTTAAATAAAATAAATATACCTGCAGCAGACAATACGACACTTGGTGAAAAATTTGCGTCTAGTAAGCTATTCAAATTTTCGTTCACTAGCGATTGTAAATAAGCCCCGCCCAACGTCCAAATGGTACCTACTAAGAACAAAATCCAACCCAATGATTTAGAAACTGACCGTCTAGACAAATAATAGCCTAAGACTAAATACCCCAAAAAACCCGTAAAATAAGGCAATTTGACAGGTAAACTCAGACCCGGGAAATGTGGATTATCGAACAAAATGGTTAAAAGCCACATACTCAAAAAAAATTGAATGTGGCTTTCTTTTGCTTTTCTCACCCAAGCCCCAATTACGGGTATAAACAAATAAAGTCCTAAAATCATATATATATACCAAAAATGGTAGGAGGCCCCATTGAAATATTGTTTTAAAACCCATGAAGGACGTACCGAATGACCACCGAGCCTAACTTGCCAGTTAAAGATTATAGTGACCATATTGTAAAACAAAAATGGTAGACCAATCCTTATAAAGCTCTTTTTGAAAAAAGATGTCATTTCCTCTTCGCGTGGAAGTAAAAGGGCACCTGTTAGCATGACGAAAATAGGAACAGCATACCGAAATCCCTTATTATAAAAATAGACAAACAAAAAGGCTGCGTCTGGTGTATTCCCAAAGTTCAATACAATATTTGCTGAGATGTGAATAAACAAAACAGCTAAAGTAGCTGTCACGCGCAAGTTATCTAGGTATTGAACTTTGGGAATGGCCATCAATAGAATGGTTGTTTATAAAAACGTTTTTTGGTTGCTGCATAAATCGCATTGGCGATCGACCCACCTGTCGGTGGCAATGCCGGCTCTCCCAATCCCGTTGGGCTTATGCCATTATCCACAAAATATGCATCAATTTTCGGAATTTCATTTCCTCGAATCATGCGGTATGCATTGAAATTCGTTGGACTGGTTACCCCCGCTTGGAAATTCAATTTCGCAAACATCGCATGACCCATGCCATCGATGATTGCACCTTTCACTTGATTCTCCGAGCCGCTTAAATTAATAACCTCGCCACAATCCGTTACAGCAGTTACGTGCGTCACTTGCGGTTTTCCATTTTTAACTTGTACCTCTGCTACTTGTGCCACGTAAGAGAAATGCGAGTAATACACACTAAATCCTTGGTGTACACCGGGCTTTTTCTTCCATTGAGACTTTTCTGCCACTTGCTTAATTACTTCGGCAAAGCGGTCAGCCTCATAGGTGATTTTTCCTACCGGGTTCGTTTTCACACGAGCTAATAAATCCAAACGCATTTGAATCGGATCTTTTCCAGCAGCTTCTGCCACCTCATCGAGAAATGCTTGCTCTGCAAAACCCAAGAAATTGGTAATTGGCGCACGCCATGGACCCGTTGTTACCGCAGATTTTTGATCTACTGATTCGATTAAAACATGGTCAATTGCCCCCACCGGGAAGTTGTCTTGACGGGTCGAATTACCGGCATTCAAACCAACGCCGCGTAGATAAAATGAGGTAATATTTCCTTTGGCATCGATACCTGCTTTGAAATGGTACCGAACAGCTGGTCGGTAAATTCCACCACCCATGTCATCTTCACGCGTCCACATAACAAGCACGGGCTTTTTAATGATGCTCGATAATTCAGCAGCTTCTAGTGCGAAGTCATTATTCAAGCGCCGGCCGAAGCCACCGCCCATTTTAGTCAATTCAACTTGAACGGTATTTTCAGGAACGCCTAACAAGGTCGCAACTGCTTTTTGAGCAGGCTGTGGAACCTGCGTAGGACCAGCCAAAATAACCGAACCCGGTTTCACATCCGCGAAAAAGTTCATCGGCTCCATCGGGCTGTGCGCAATAAATGGACACTCATAGGTTGCCTCAATGACTTTGGCTGCTTCTGAAATGGCTTTCGCAAAATCCCCATCTTTCCGCTGGACCGTTGCCTTATCCGTCTTCATGCCAGCATCAAACCACGCTTGATGTGTATCATTTCCTTCCAAAGGCGTATCTGATCCATACGAACATGTCAAATTCTGACGCGCCTGCATGATTTCGTAGGTACTTGTACCCACGATAGCTACCTTATTTTTAAAGGAAACAACGTCAATTATACCCGGCATTTTCTTCACATCATCCGCGGAGAAAGATTTCAAAGTCGCCCCAAAAGGCGGACGAACGATCTGCGCAATTACCATGCCTGGCTTGCGAACATCTATTCCAAAAACTGGCTTGCCAGTAACAATATCTTTATTATCTACGCCGCGAACGCGCGTTCCAATGATCTTATAATCTTTACGATCTTTAAACGTAACGGTCGACGGAACTGGTAATTTTGCGGCTTCCGCAGCTAATGATCCATAGGAGGCTTTCTGTCCAGTGGGACCTAACACAAATCCTTTGGATGTTTTGCAAACACTTGCATCTACTTTCCATTGATTAGCTGCCGCTTGAACCATCATCTGGCGAACACTGGCACCAGCCTTACGCAACCGCTCCCAAGAATGCTTTAACGCACCTGAACCACCGGTTAATTGGCGTTCAAAATTTTGGGTATCTAAATTGGCTTGCAAAACCTCAACCTGCTTCCAATCCACATCTAGCTCCTCAGCCACAACGACTGGAAAAGCAGTTTTAATCCCTTGACCAATCTCTGGATTTGGCGAATACAAGCGAATTTTACCAGCGGCATCAATGCTTAAAAACGCATTGAATCGACCTGGCTCATTGGCAATCGCCATCGTAGCTCCCTTGGATTCAAACCAATCAAATCCGAGGGTAAACACACTCGTAAAGAGTGCCGTTTGTTGGATAAAATTTCTACGTGTCGTTTTCATTTCTTGACTTTTTTAGAGGCTAATGCGACTGCTTCTTGGATGCGGTGGTAGGTGCCGCACCGACAAATATTTCCGGCCATGCCGTCAACAATTTCTTGTTTCGAGGGATGCGGATTTTTCTTCAATAAGGCTGCGGCGGTCATGATTTGACCCGCTTGGCAATAGCCACATTGCGCTACATCTAATTCGTCCCAAGCCTCTTGAATCGGATGTTTTCCTGCAGGATCTAAGCCCTCAATTGTGGTAATCTGTGTATTTGCCACAGCAGAAATAGGTAAAACACATGAACGTGTAGCTTCCCCATTCACCCAAACTGTACAAGCACCGCATTGTGCGATACCACAACCATACTTGGTCCCTAAAAGCCCCACATGATCACGCAAAGCCCACAAAAGCGGGGTATTGGAATCAATGTCCAAGCTTACTTTTTTTCGATTAATCGTCAATGTGATTGCCATGACTTATTTTTTCTTTTTAATGATTTCTTTAATTCGAATGTTCCGAAATTTCAACGGAGACCCATGACCTAAAAACCCAATATGGCCTGTTTTGTTCAACAAACCTGGATGTTCTTTGTGATCCGGCGTTCCATCTTTAATGGCCTGAACAATGTCGCCATCGGTAATAACTTCTCCATTTAGAATAACCTTAATACGATTTCCCTCTGCAATCACTTCCTGCTCATTCCATTCGCCTACTGGTTTTAAGAAACCTTGCTTAGCTGGAATGATGCCATAGACAGAACCATGGTATTGATAAGGTTGCAATTTGGCATAAATGGGAGATGTATTATCCAAAATCTGTAATTCCATCCCGACGTAGGCAGCGTCACCTTCAAGTGGTGTACGGATACCTAAGCCGTTATTGGCGCCAGGTGTCAACTGAAAATCAAACTTCATGTGAAAATCGCCGTATTCTTTTTTGGTGTACAAATTTCCTTTGCCTCCACGTTTCGGATCCACCACTAATTCGCCGTTGACCGGGTAATAATCCGTCGTATTTCCGGTCCAATTAAACAGCGAAGAACCATCGAAAAGTGGCTCAAAACCAACCTCCTCGGGAGTATACGCAGGCTGCGGAGTCAATTCCTTCACATAAATGTTTCGATACACAATGTGATTTCCATGCGCTTGTAATTCAATGGCATCCTTGATGAAAATTGGAATTTTACGATCCCAGTAGTTTTCCAAAATCACATTGTCCACGACTAACTCGCCATTCAAATAAACGGTTACGCGTTCTCCGCGCATAATCACACGAAATGTATTCCATTCCCCTACGGGATTATCGGCCACTTTCAGTGGATTCTTCGGATTAATTTGATTGTTGTACAAACCTCCTGAACCTACTTGTGCGCCCACACGCGTTAACGCTGTATCCCAAATCTGAACTTGTGGTGAACCACGTAGATAAAGTCCTGCATCACCTTCTTTTTCGATCTTCCAGTCGATGGTTAACTCAAAATCTTGGTAATCTTTAACCGAACATAAATTATCGCCATGGCCAGTGAAGTGAAGTTCCTCTCCTTGCGCCAACCAGCCTTTGCGCATGATCGAATCGGCTTTGATTTGCTTCATCGCCAACGTGTCTGCCGAAGTCTTACGGCGTTTAACTGGATTGTCGACTAGACCTTTCCAACCGCGCAAGTCGGTACCATTGTACATTGTGTAAAATCCGCGACCTGGATTGCTTTTCATGACTTGGTCACGAATAGCAGCGTCAGAAATTTGCCACTGGTTTTCAAGTGTCCATTCTTTAGTCATTTGACCTTGAAATGCCGGATTTGCCACATAAAGTGCCGCCAAACCATCCACTGCTATTTGCTTACTATTAGGTTCCTTCAATCCTAAATACAGCGTCCGCATGGCTGATAACGAATTACATTTAGCCAATCCCCTGTAAATCTGCTCGCGGGTATCCATGTTTTGGGTTAAATCCAGTGCATTGCGGTAACGTAAAACTTGTTGGTCTACATTCGCATATGCACGTCCATTAATCCGAACAAAAGCACGCAATGCCTCTTCATCTTTCTTTCCCAGTGCATATAACCAGTCCAAATTCGCTACTTCTTGAACAAAAGGAACCCAATTTGATTTCTGGCTAGCAGCTAAAGCAAAGGACGTAATTTTACTATTGCGCGTTCCATCCTGCTTGATCAATTTCGTCATACAATTTTGTATGGCCTTGATTTCACTAGGCAACTGCGCTAGGGACAATTTCTCTGCAATCAGATCAAAATCGTTCAATTCAACCCAATAGGTTAATGCATCAAATCCTGCAGCACGCTCTGGATGATTGGACTGCACGGCTCGCCAAACTAAGGATTTTACTTCTGGCCACTGGCGATCACTTCCGTAGGTCAACAAAACTGTTTTTTGTGCTGTTGAAGCCTGTTCGTAAGCACTGAGTTTAGCTTTTAAGAAATCATTTGCCGCTAAGGTGGTCGTCAAGTCAGCTATTTTTTGTGCATCAACTAGATTCGATTTTAACATATCCCAAACAGCTGGAAGTCCTTTGGCCCCTTGAACCTGCAATTGAGAAATAATCTGTTCCGTTTTGAAATTCGAATTTTGGATAAGTGGCAAGGCCCAAGCGGCTTTGTAAATTCCCACCGCTCGAACAAATGCTTTTTGATGCGCAGCATCCCAGGTTTTAATGTTGATGTTAGTGCGCGGCTTAGCCAACAATTGCTTTAAAATAAATGCGGTAACCTGTGGTTTCGCAGTTGGATATTGTGCGATTAGGATATTTTCATCTTGTTTGGCAATTAAACCGATTAACTCACATTGCGTTGCCTCCGGCAGATCTGGGCGCAAAAACGCTTTTAACTCGGCCGTGTTTTTTGCGTTGGCTAAGATGAAAGCTTCCGTCGCCTGCGTAGGTTCGTATATACCTTTGCTCGCATATGCTGCCGCTTTTAGAGCTGGAGTGGCTCCTTGGGTACGGTTTAAAAGTTGTTGCTCACGGGAAGATTGCGCGAGGGTTTGCCAACTAATCAATACTAATAGTAAATATTTCATGTCGTTTAGAGGATATAAGGTGCGCGCATCGGCTGATTAATGAGACTATTTGCTTCTGGATCGCCGATAAATTCTTGTTTAACGGAGTCAAATTTAAGATTGCGGTGTAAACGCATCGCGATTAAACCCATGTTGATGAGTGTACACGACCGATGTCCATTTTCCTCATTCAAGGCAAATTGCGTTCTATTTTTTACCGAATCTACGAAATCTATTTGTTGGGCTGGTGGTTCTGGAAACTCAGCTAATTTACGTTCCAAATCTGGGATGTCTGACTTGAAATTGCGGTATAATTTTCCTTTGGGGCCTTCGATGTAGGCTACTTTTTCATCTTTGGCCTCGCCATCCAGAACGATTTGACATCCGTCGGCATAAGTATAGGTTATGCGATTGAAGATTCCGACGGCGTCTTTATCTTGCACAGGAGCGTCTACCTCTACATAAACTGGACTTTCGTTGTCTTTTCCGAGCATATATTGAATAGGATCCATGTAGTGCTGACCCATATCACCTAGCGCGCCACCATCATAATCCCAGTAACCACGGAAAGTTTGGTGGGTGCGGTGAACGTTGTAAGGTTTGTATGGCGCTGGTCCGAGCCAAGCGTCGTAGTCTAATTCAGGGGGAACGGGTTGTGGAGTCAAATCAGTCTTACCTACCCAATAGAATTTCCAGTCGAAACCGGTGTGTTTACTGACGGTAAATTTCAATGGCCAACCGAGCAGTCCGGAATCGACTAATTTCTTCATCGGTTTCACCGGGCAATTCAATCCGTAGAAATTACTTTCAAAACGGAACCACGTATTTAAGCGGAAAATCCGACCATGCTGTTGGACTGCTTCCTTTAATCTTTGTCCTTCTCCAATCGTCCGGGTCATTGGTTTTTCACACCAAACATCTTTACCTGCTCTAGCTGCATCTGCGGCCATGATTCCATGCCAATGCGGCGGGGTAGCGACGTGAACGATATCGACTTCAGGGAGTTGGATCATTTCTCGGTAGTCGGAGAATGCTTTCACGCCTTTCTCCACTTTATCTAACCCGAGTTGTAGGTTTTTCTTATCAACATCGCACAGGGCAACAACTCTTGTCCCGGCATAAGGAATGTGGCCACGGCCCATGCCGCCAGTACCGATGATTGCTTTGGTGAGTTGGTCTGAGGGGGCCAGAAAGCCTTTTCCGAGCACGTGGCGTGGCACAATACTAAATGCCGCTAAGGAAAGGACGGATTGACCTAGGAATTTTCTTCTTGAAACTGACATGTTTGAATAGGTTTAAATTTAAATATAAGAAATATTTATTTAATCCTAATCCGGTCTCCAATTTGTAGGGTTTTTGATTTATGGCGTCGATTTTGTTCAATAAGTGCTTCCACACGCACATGATAACGTGCGGCAATGCTGTAAAAAGTATCGCCTTTTTTGACCTGATGGAATTTTACTTTTTTGATAATTTTCTCTTGGGGACGAATAACAATGGTATCCTTCTGAGCGCTATCCGAGACGGCGGCTTTTCTGTAGAGTAATTTGACACGATCAGATACAAAAGATTCAATGGGGCCTAAATCCCACTGAGGTTTTAGTTGACCAAGTAAAGCCAGCATAAATAACTTGGCTTGTAATTGATAACCATCTTTATTGAGATGTAATTTATCTTTCAAAAAATAATTTTGGTCAAACCAGGTTTGAAAGGAACCAAAGCCACCCATGACTTTATTTAAATCATAAAATGAACTCTTTAATTGACTTAGAGATTCGACAATTTCAACTTGTTTGGGTGGAATTCGCTCTCGACTTCGGGTGTCGGGAGGACTAGTGACTACGATTGCGACATTAGGAACAATTTCCCTAATCGCATCAAAAAATTTTGAAACTTGTTTTGTGAAATTTTTGGAATCAAAATTCCCATTATAGGCTTCATTCGTCCCATATGAGAAAATAAGTAAATCAGGATTTAACAATTTCAATTGTTCTTGCCAAAGTTTAGTATGCTGAATTAAATGAATAAACTGTGCCCCTGAAACTCCCAAAGCATGATATTCAAGATTTTCCTTTGAATTCACGAACTCCACTCCATGCAGCTGAAATTCACGTGCAATAGAATCTTTTCTAATAAGTTTTAAATCAAATTGAGAAAATGTGGATTTACTGACAAAATGTGCAATACCCATTCGACCCCCGGAATGTACCACTTCCTTTAAGGTGAAATTACTTCCTAAATCAGGCGTAAAGGAAAGACTATCAGCAATATACCAAACCCGAATTTCATTGAATCGAGGTGCGGAATCCCGCAATTGAAACGATATAAATGCGGTCGAATCAACGGTTTTAACGGCAAATCCCGTTAAGCCAATATCAAGTTTGGGCTTTGAGGATAGAAGATTATCACCGACCCAAACACCAGATGCTTTTGACTTAACCCATGGTCCATCGATGCTCTTAGCTAATGAATAAGGAAAGGTAATGCCAGAGCCTCGTAAAGTACCATTTTGCCCCAAAAGGTCCCTAATCTGCTTCGCAAAATGTCCGATTTGAATATGGGAATCACCTACATGAACAATTTTTATGGGTCGCTGATTCCAGGTATTTTTTAATTGAGTAAATGCTTGATCTTCAACAATCTGGTTACAAGGTATACAAACAATAGTAGAATCAACCTGTCCTAAAACATGGAAAGTAACAAGCAAGAAAAAAAGCACCTTCCTCAAAATTGAAAATAGATAAATGGTTGGACAACCTCGTCCTTAAATTGAATGATTACCTGTAAAGCAATTAATAAAAAAAAGATCCAAAAGAATGCAGGGATTAAGTATAAGCTTTCAATACACCATTTTTTAAGACCTTGTGGTATCAATACTATGGCAAAAACCCCAATCAAAAGTAATGAAACTTCAAAACGCGAATACCAGAATCCTAAAAAATCATTCATTAAGGTATGATTCCCTATCCGCTGAATAATTTCGATGGCTGAATTGAAATCACTTGATCTAAAAAATATCCAACAGAAAGAGACAAATGAAAAAGTGCTTAACCAGCCCAAACCATTCATCAGCATATTATCAGGAAGACGATGTTTAATCAACTTATGAAAACCCAAAGCAATACCATGCGCAAAACCCCAGAATACAAATTTCCAACTGGCACCATGCCAAAATCCCCCAACTAACATCGTTATCAATAAAAACAAATAGGTATTAAACTCCCCTTTCCGATTCCCCCCCAATGGGATATAGACATAATCGCGCAACCAAGAAGAAAGTGAAATATGCCATTTTCGCCAAAAAACGGTAATGTTGGTCGCATTATATGGATTGTCAAAGTTTTCTTTAAGGCGATAACCCACTAATAAAGCTAAACCAATAGCTATGTCAGAGTACCCTGAAAAATCAAAATAGATTTGAAAAGTATAGGCTATTACGCCTAACAAATTCTCGCCACCAGAGTAAAACGATGGACTAGCAAAAACCATATCAACGTATTTTGCTAAGTAATCCGCAATGAATAGTTTTTTAATCAAGCCAAGCATAATCCGAACAAAGCTCTCCTTAAATACCAAGGCATTAGGCCTGGCGGGATGATTAACTTGCCCTAAAAAATCACTGGCACGAACAATAGGGCCAGCGACCAAATGAGGAAAAAAGGTCATATAAAAAGCATAATCTAAAAAATTTGATGATGCTTTAATTTCCCCACGATATACGTCCACTAAATAGGAAATTGACTGAAAAGTATAAAATGAAATACCAATGGGTAAAAATAAATCTACCAACTCAAAATGGGTCAATAAAAGGGCATTGGTATTATCAATGAAGAAATTCGCATACTTGAAATACATCAAAAACGAAAGGCTAAATAAAATAGAAATGAAACCTAAAAGCTTTTTAGACCTCGCATGGGTTTTTTGTATCCATTGCGCGAAAGCATAGTCGCAAGTGACTTGGGTAATAAATAAGGCCAAAAAAGGCCCACTCGATTTGTAGTAGAAAAACAAACTAAAGGCAACGAGGTAGCACTTGCGAATGATATTCCAATCGAAAACCAGGGCGTAGAAAAAAACGAAAATACCGAAAACCAACAAAAATGAAAACTCGGTAAAAAACCAGGGTTCCTTGGTTGAATACAAGAATAAATCCCGTATCATTTGTTCAAAAGGAATCCCTTTCAAATACTCAATAACCTCTATATTCTGCAGCATTCAATATAATTGTTCTAAATTTTCTAGGGTAACCTGCGCGAGTTGGGCTTGCCATTTTCATTTTCCATCGAGCCGATGTTTGTAACCAATTCGCAATGTTTGCCATCCAAATTCGATAACCAGCCAGTGATGGATGTCGGCCATCGGTAGATTTTGGAAGAACCAGGGATTTGGAAGAGAAAAAAGCTGCAGAATCGGCAGCAGCACGAAATGCATCGGTAACCACATAGTCTTGTCCCCAATTCGTGGGCCCAATCCATGCATAGGGCACTTTTCTCAAACGCTTATGAAATTGCTTTGCCAATGCTCTTCGATTCGCCCCATCACGAGCTAAGACTTCATTTAATCCAAACAAAACAAAAATATAGGTAGGCTTGTACCGAGCAATAATTTTTGAAATCGTATCTCCTTTTGCAAAATTTAAAGACGTTGCAGAATACCATTCAATAGTTGCAACTAACTTATGCCCATTACTTCGACAATAATCATTCAGTATATTTTTGATTCCTCCAGCTTCAGAATCACCTAATAGCAATACACGATGATGTGTGGAATCGTTGACAGCACTATCGGCCACAATAGGAGCAGGTGAATAGGAAGCAAGCTCTACAGCGTTTGAATCAACTTGCGTATTTACCTTCGCTTTAGCTGAATCAATGGAAGAAACAACGTCCTTGCGTAAAGTTTGAATGGTATCAAGTTCAATCGATTTTGCTAAGTCCTCCGAACTTAAATCAGGATTACCTATTTTCTTTAATTCAATTCCGGCAATAGTTAATGTAACGGGTGAATAACGATAAACATACAAAAGGGAAACGACGCCCATAAAACAGAGTCCTGCCCAAACTAAATACCACTTATTTGATTTCATTAAACTACTTGATCGATGCAATTGCCTTCTTTACTAATTTAGTCCAAATTTTGCCATTTTTTGCATATTTGGCATTTGCTAAAGCTTTGACCCAGACCATTGGATCCGTATTGCCTTTTAACTTTTCATAAAACTTTTTTCGAGCTACTAATTCACAAAATGCCACAATGCTATCTTCAGGCTTTGCATAATATCGATAGGTTGTTTTGTGGATTTTCGAATATTTCCCGCGAATACCAAAATAGTTATTCAATCTTTTTCCATGCTTAGAAAGACCAAAGCCTGATTCACAAATGCCCACTCCAAAAATTAAATTAGCTGGAATTTGATATCGAAGTGCAACTGAATCGACAAACTTTCGATATTTTTCTACGTTTCCAGGGGAAGCTCCAAAACACGTAAATGTAAGGAGAAACAAAATCAATAGGAATAATCTTTTCATCGTATATTAATTAACGTTTAGGGATTTTAATTTTTGCACCTTCCTTTAAAAGGTCCTGTTCAGTTAATTTATTATACTTAAGCAAATCCTTTATTTTTATCTGGTATTTTTTGGCAATACTGTAATAGGTATCTCCCTTATCAACTTTGATTTCCGATGGGAGTGACTGCTTGCTTTTTTTAGTAGCATCGGCTTTCTTATCCTTCTTGGCTTTTTCAACACTTGACTTTTTGGCAAGCTCAGCATCTTTTTTACTAACTACATACTTTACTACAGAAGAATCCTTGGCAACAACCGTTTTCTTGGTCTTTTCTGATTCTTGCTTTGCCACAACCAGTTTTACCGTTGAGGAATCCTTTTTCAACGCAGTTTTAGCCAAACTAACCGTATCCTTTTTGACTTGAGATTTAACCGATTTAGGTTTATTATCTGCATAAACGTGTTTCAAATGCTTATCAAAAATTTCGATATCCATCAATTTATCTGTAGACACTTCGTCTTTCTCAAACTGATAAAGCCAATCATACATTTGCTTCGCGTAAAATACACGAGCGAATTCGCCATGCCCATAATCAGGAAAACTTGAAAAACGGGTCAAATTGGATTCACAACAATTTTGAATAGCATTATACACTTTCTCTGATTCAGAATGTGGTACGGCAGCATCTTTCTTCCCGTGCATAATCCAAAGTGGGACTTTTGCCAAAGATTCAGCCATTTTCACATTACCTCCTCCGCACATTGCCATAGCCGCAGTTACCTCATCTGGGTAGGTTCCCGCAAAATCCATCGTACCATATCCACCTAAACTCATCCCGACTACATAAACGCGACACTTATCTGTTGGGTAATTCGCATGCACATAATCCAGAATGGTCTTCAATTTAGGGGGTGACCAAGATTGGCCATAAGGTACTTGTGGCGCAATAACAAAGGCGTCAACATGTCTACCTCGGTGAACAATATCATCAATAATCCCGTACTGCTTCACCTTGTTCAGGTTATTTCCGGAAAGACTTCGTCCATGAAGGAATAGGATCACAGGTTTAATTTGATTCTCCTTATTCTCTGGTTTGTGAAGCAAGAAATTGTAGGTGTTTTCCAAATTGGTAATTGGCAACACCTCTTGTGCCCTTAAAGAGAAACTCCCAATGCACCAAAAACCAATCAGTATGAAATTTAATAGCTTCATTTATAATATTTTAAACTTATAAATCTTGTTTCCTCGGGAACCTAAAACCATTTGATCCCCCATGACCGCTGGGCTAGCCTCAAAGTTACCACCTAAATTTTTATAAAACATTTTCTCCCCCGTCAAGCCATCAATCAGGTATAAATTCCCAACAACATCACCAATGACAACGAAAGGTTCCCCGCTTTTCGTATAAAAGCCCACCGGAGAAGACCAAGAATACGCTTGCAATTTGGTCTGAAATTTCACATTTCCTGTCTTTTTATCTAAGGCCAATAATTCCCCCGCATTACTTTTACCCGGTTGGGAAATACTGAAATAGATCAAATCTTTAGCTTGATGTTTCCCTAATAAAGGAGTCGATAAGAGTCCTCCATTAAAGGTCTTTTCATTTACATCAATCGAATGCGCGGGTACCTTATTCAACCAAACCGATTGGCCATTTAGGCCATTAATTTTCCGCAAATATGAAAATCCTGAGTTTCCTTGCTTATCTACTTCACAGCCAACGTACAAAAAGGGTACCCCATTTTCTTCCTCGATGACAATCGATGCATCCGAATCGTCTACGTTATCAAAATACCAAATCGGTTTTAAGGTATTTAAATTTACGCAAATCAAATTACCTTGGTTATCGCCCCAATAGCCATAATTTTTATAAACGGCCATGCTCGATTCAACCCCTAAACTTGACGCGCTCCTCGACTTTGCTCGGTAAATTAATTTAGAATGCAATTCAAATTTATCACCGATTAAACGGAATTTATATAACATTCCATTCTCTCCAGGCCAAAAATAATAATCGTCAACTTTGATTGGAGAACTATCAAATGCACCCCAGCCCCTTAGGGCATCACGATCGATGCCGGATACATATTTAACCAACTTTCCATCAAATACATTAAAAATCCGAAA
>NZ_JBIIQN010000020.1:0-45767 GCF_044342065.1 Aquirufa sp.
GATTTCCAGCTTTATCCAAGAGCGAATGATAACTTCGGCACCATTGCTATTGAAGGTGTCTTATCATCCAACGCTTATCAGTCATTTTCAGTGCGCCTGCTTCGAAATGGCATTATAAAAAGTTATAAAAAAACGACGCTACAATTCTCCAATGGAGTAGCAAAATTTTCTGAATCTATTAAAATTCCGGCTGAGCTAGCTCAATATGGGATAGAAATCTTTGGCATTAAAAATACAGATTCAACCTTAATTGTTCGTAGAAATAATATTGTCGCAGGGGATGTTTTTTATGTCACGGGGCAATCAAATGCCTGGATAGGTCCGATAGACGATTTGGTTTATCAAGGGGAATGGCTTCGCTCCTTTGGCGCGGTACAATTACCTGAAAATTATGGTCCATATAATCCTGCTGACACACTTTGGTCCTTAGCAACCGGCAGAGCGCGAATTGGTCCTTTTGCCGCTGAACTTGCTCGCCTGATTTATGAATCCGAGAAAATCCCGATCGCCATCATTAACTCGGCAGCAGGTGGTAGTAACATTGATTGGCATTTGAAATTAGACGGCAATATTTCAGCATTGGATGGCGGAAATATTATGTATTATAAAGCCATAAAATCGAAAACTATTCAAAGAGTTAAAAGTATAATCTATAGACAAGGCGAGGCTGAGGCGTCGGATGTCCTAGCCCCCTACACGTGGTCTTCCAAATTTAATAGCCTATTGCAAAAATATAAGCGTTTTTTCCCAAGTGCTCAACATGTCTACAATCCTCAATTAACGATTTACGAATACCCAAATCGCTTTGCCTCACAATTACGGGAAGACCAACGCGTTATTGCAAGTCAAAACAATTATGTGCGTTCGTTTGCCACCCTGGGGACAACAGGTTTGCTCCCCGACCGCTTGCATTACACCAACCTAGGATATAGACAAACAGCCTTAGAACTATTTAGGCTTATTTCAAATCAACTATATCAAAGACCCTATCCAATAGAAATCTATAGCCCCAATATTCAAAGGGCTTATTTTAAATCGGAGACGGAAAGGAATAAAGTATATTTAGTTTTTGAGGAAGGGCAAAATCTACATGTTTCCAAGGATACAGTGGTTACCGACAATCGAGGTCAGCGCATTGTGGCAAAAATGGCTAAATATTTCTATTGGGATAAATTGAATGCTAACTCATTTGAGCCATACATAACCTCCATTGAAGCCGACAAAAATTTAATCATTATCACGTTTAACCAAAATTACACGGGTAATCTCATTTCGTACATGCCAGATTATCATAGAGAATTTCAAACAGGAATAAATGAATATGGATTCCCTGGCCCATTCATAAAAAATGGGATGGGTATGCGTGCATTTGCTTTTTCTGGATTCCCCATCATAGTAGAGGATAAGCTAAATTTAGACTTTACATGTTACCCTAACCCTGGAAGTGATATGATTCGTATCGGCTGGGATCGCTTAGCAACCGGAACATTGGAAATTTTTGATATGTTTGGGAGAGCTGTTTATCGAGAAAATATAAACAAAAGCTTCTCAAAAAATATCGATGTATCCAGATGGTCGGCGGCTAACTATTTTGTACAATTTAAATCCAGTACAGGTAGAACTTATAGCAAAAGGTTAGCCATTTTGCACTAAATCATCCCCCGGCGCTAATTGATAGCAATGTGCGTGATGTTTCATCCCTATTTTAGGATAATATCCTTCAGCCGCAGGGGCAGACACTAAGATAATTTTTGCTTTTGGGGTGGCCCTTTGGACTTCTTGAATAAGTGTTTTTCCAATACCTCGTTTTTGGTATGCCACATCAACAGCGAGATCCGACAAATAGCTTGTGTAAACAAAATCAGTCATTACCCGAGCTAGCCCCACTAAAATTTTCCCATCAAATGCTCCCACATAGACATTCCCGTACCGAAACATTTGTTCCATAGCCACTGCATCTTGCAGCGGCCGGCGAATACCTAAAGTCGATCTTTCAAGAATATCAATAAAATCTGCAGTAGTCAAGGTAGGGTTTAGTTGATAGGTAATCATAGCATCCGATTTAATTCCTTCAAATTTAATTTATAGTTCTCAAATCAGCACAGAGAAGCTATCTTTGTAAGGAATTAATCCGCCTTATGACAAATCAATTAAAGCTCCTTATCGAACAAATTACCCAAGATCCTTTCGTGCATGCACAATGGTTAAATACACTTTCTTTTATGGAAAATACGGGTGCGAAAAAAATATCGCGCTTTGAATCTAAAACGGATGTGAGCTTATTGGTGCTAAAACATGCGGCAGAGGAACATCGCCATGCGTATTATTTGAAAAAACAGCTAGCAAAATTGGCCCCTACAGGTTTTGAAAATTATGATGATGCCTGGTTGATAAGCCCACAAACATCCAAATATTACCTGGATATGTTGGACGTATGGGTTAGCAAATACATCAAAAAAACCTTAGGTTTATCCGGCTATGAATTAAAATGGGCGGCCTATTTATTAGTTACCTATGCCATAGAAGTCCGTGCAGATGAATTATACCCCATATACCAAGAAATATTAAGTGCCAAACAATCCAAAATCCAAGTAAAGTCCATCATCGTAGAGGAAGTGGGGCATTTGGAAGAAATGAAAACCCAACTAGCCGCTTTTTCAACCGAATGGGAGACGCATGCCACGGTTGCTTGTGAGTTAGAAAACAAATTATTTCAAGCCTGGATTCAGAGTTTGACCCAACTATATCCTTTAAATTAACCATTATGCTGATGCTCTTCCATTCCCTCATGTCCTTGCTGGTTACGCCGGCTGACACCCTCATTGTAGGCTCATATACCCAACAAGGAAATCCTGGAATCGAAATCATCAACACACAAACGAAGCAGGTGCTTGCAGGATTAGCTGTTCCACAAGCATCCTATCAGTATGTAACAAGCGATGGGCAATACCTATTTTCGGTATCAGAACAGGTGTCAAATGCAGGCGCCGTCTACAGTTTTAAAAAGAATGACATAGGCCAATGGGATAAGTTAAGCCAACAGCTAACCGAAGGGGATGCGCCATGTCACATCAATTTTCGGAAGAAAAGCCAAACCTTGTACACGGCCAATTACATGGGTGGCAGTGTATCGGTATTTCAAACGAAAAAGGGTGTGATTGAACCACTTAGCCAAAAACTAGAATATTTTGGCAAAGGCCTATACCCTAAACAGCAAGCTACATCACATGGACACATGGTGGTGTTATCAAAAGACGAGACAAAACTACATGTGTCCGATTTAGGGGCGGATAAAATCTACCATTACGATGTTCGGCCTGATGGATTACTGGAAGACAAATACAGTTTGACACAATTTCCAGCCGGAACTGGGCCTCGTCACTTTGTTTTTTCTGAAGATGAAAAGTTTGTTTATGTACTAGGCGAATTGAGTGGTACAGTAGACGTTTATGAAGTTTCAAATGGGAAATGGAATCAGATTCAACGCGAAACTATTGATTTTTCCAAGGTGGATAGACCCAAAGCAAGCGCAGATATACACCTCACGCCTGACGGGAAGTGGCTATTGGCCTCCAATAGAATCACTCAAAACTCAATCACCGTATTTCGTATTCAATCAAATGGGAGGTTGGTTTTCAAACGGGATGTCCCGGTAGGTAAAGTGCCGCGAAATTTCCAAATTGACAAAACAAGTACACGCGTTTATGTTGCATGTAAAGAGGAAAATCGTATCCAGCAATTTTCATTTAATGCTGATACGGGCGATATGATCGATTTGAATGATGACATCTTAGTGAAAAGTCCGGTGGCGCTTTTAGTCCGCTAGACATTTTTATAGCAGAGGTAAGCGCGCTAGTAACGAGGCAATAATTCGCAGTTGATATAGGACCTAGTTAATATAAAAGCCCCGAATTTCTTCGGGGCTTTTGTTTTACTTTGAAAATGAATATCGTAAGGCAATTTCATGAGACTGTATGCTCATCTTACTCAGAGCCGAAGTAGGCATTTCGTAGACATAGCCTGCGTAAATCTTTTTAGTAGCTTGAATGCCTAAACGAACTCCCCAACTGTCTTCGTGACGATAGTTGAAACCGACATCAAAACGATCGTGCAAGCGCGCGTAGACATTAGCGTCCCAACTTAATGGTACGTCTTTCGCAGTACGAAATAAAGCTGAAGGATATAAACTCAAATGATCATTGATTTTCAATTTTGTTCCCACCATGGTATAGAAATAAGCAACGTCCTTATAGGAACCACTACCTAGGTCATACTTTAGCAATCTAGGTTGAGATAGACTTACAAAGAAGCCGTCACCTTTGTTAATTTTCAAGCCCCATCCCGTATTAAACATTAAACCTGTAGAGCGGCTTCCAGTAAATGAAGCATCGCCATCATGAATTAAAGCTAATCCTGCGTAGTCTAAACTTAAGTTGGAAAATCCTGCACGTATACCTCCAGAAAAACGCCAAGCATCATTCAGCTTAACATGGTAGGCATAATCTGCACTGAGAGCTGTCACTTTCACAGGACCCGCTTGGTCGAACATTGCATTAAAACCAATGCCACTTTGTTGCTTTAATTTAAAATTTCCGGAAACGATGTAGGTCATTGGGGCACCCTCAAGGCCTAACCATTGCTGGCGATTAATTAAGGTAATATCTCCTACCGAATCAGTGCCGGCATGCGATGGCATTAAAATCTGAGGATTCAGTCGATAAGAAGAATACATTGACTCAATTTGGCCAAAACTTGAAGTTGAGATCATGTTCAATAGAACAAGGGAAGCAAGGGCCAAAAAACCCTTGATCCACTTAAACTGATCTACTCTCTGATTAAAATCTATATTTGCTTTCATGCTATTTCGTTGTTCTTGCTGTTAAATCCGAAGGTTATTTTTCCAATCGGTTTACATAGATGTATGACTTTATATTTGATTTTTTGCCCTTGAAATCAACGACATAGTAGTACGTTCCATCTGGCAGTAAACCATCGCTTGCTAATAAATCAAAGGCGCGATCCGTCTGGCCAAACCAGTCATTTTGATAATTGTCTTTCTCGTAAACTATATTTCCCCAACGATTGAAAATGGTAACCGTGTTAGGTTGCGCACTTAAAATACCAGGGATAATGAATGTGTCGTTTTTGCCATCACCATTGGGCGAGATACCTTGTGGAATGAAGTTAGGGCACTTGTCAGGATCTAAGCGATTTGGGATACCATCGCGGTCGCAATCTGCTAGACCACTCACATTTAAGTTATCTTCATCCTTATCTAAAATCCCATCATTATCTGCGTCTGTATCCCTAAAATCAAAAGTCAAGTCTTTATCGGAATCCAAGGGATTCTTTGGATCTGGTCCCGCCTCTACTTTATCAATCAATCCGTCGTTATCCGAATCTAAATCTCTAAAATCGGCAATCCCATCTCGATCCGAGTCAACTGGCGTTGCAGACGGCCCTTTCTCAATGTTATCTGGTATGGTATCATTGTCTGAATCCAAATCGCGGTAATCGGGTAAAGCGTCTCCATCGGTATCGACGGGATTAGCTGTTGGCCCTTTCTCAATATTATCTGAGATACCGTCATTATCTGAATCTACATCTCTATAATCGGGAGCACCGTCCCCATCAGTATCGACCGGATTAGCTGCTGGACCCTTCTCGGTATTGTCTGAGATACCATCATTATCCGAATCCAAGTCGCGGAAATCTGCAGTGCCATCCCCATCGGTATCCAGTGGAGTAGCACTTGGACCTTTCTCAATGTTATCAGAAATGCCATCATTATCACTATCCAGGTCCCTAAAGTCTGGTAAACCATCCCCGTCTGTATCGACTGGTGTAGCTGTTGGTCCCTTTTCGATATTATCTGAAATACCATCATTATCTGAATCAATGTCGCGGTAATCAGGTAAGCCATCCTTGTCGGTATCAACCGGAACGGCTGTTGGCCCTTTCTCAATATTATCTGAGATGCCGTCGTTGTCAGAGTCTACTTCCCTAAAGTCGAAGATTCCGTCTCCATCAGTATCCAATGGTTTTTTAGGATCTACTCCAGCCTCTGTCGCATCTTGGATGCCATCATTATCTGAATCAATATCTCTGAAGTCAGGTGTGCCATCACGATCCGTATCTACAGGAACTGCTGGATCTGCTCCGGCCTCTAGCGCATCTAAGATACCGTCGTTATCTGAATCGATATCTCTAAAGTCGGGCGTGCCATCTTTATCCGTATCAGCGGGTACTTTAGGGTCATTGCCTGCTTCTACCGCATCAGGAATACCATCGTTATCCGAATCTAAATCCAAGAAATCTGGGGCAAGATCAGCATCTGTATCTACAGCTGGATATTTTGAATTTAGTTGAGCGCGATCATCATACCCATCGATGTTATTGTCTAAGAAACCACAATCAAAGCATAAATTCAATCCTTCATATTGATCAGATAAACCATCGCCATCGGAATCTAAATCCAAAAAGTTTGGTTTCCCATCCGAATCCATATCGCCAAACTTCTCATAAGCATCCGAAACTCCGTCTCCATCACTATCGCCATCGCGGTAATTTGGATATTGATCCCCATCTATATCGCCTCTAAGTTCAATGCTATCTAAAATTCCATCTCCATCACTTTCCAAATCTAGAAAATCAGGGATCCCGTCCTTATCTGTATCAGGAATTTCCAATGGCCTACCTCCAAAAGCTCGTTCTACATTATCCGGAATTCCGTTAAAGTTTGTATCCGAGGTAACGCCATTCACATCACAAACACCATCTCCATTGTTATCACCAAACGGTCGGAAATTTGCAGTGCCTTCAAAAGTATCCAAGATACCATCTCCATCAGCATCTAAATCCAAGAAGTTTAACCTTCCGTCTCTATCTAAATCTGCCGCAGTTTCACGGATATCCAAGATGCCATCATTGTCTGAATCCAAGTCAAGGTAATTACCCCGACCATCGCCATCAAAATCAAGCTCTTTTTCCGTAACATCCAATATACCATCATTATCAGAATCTGTATCCTGAAAGTTTGGAATACCGTCACCGTCAAAATCTGGGCAATTCAATCCTGTTGTACATTCTAAGCCGTTTAAAATTCCATCACCATCGCAATCTTGCATGCGGAAAATTTCATACGCCGGTGTACCATTCGCAGGCACTGAGCCTGCACCATCTACGCAGAAAGTCAACGGCGCAGAATCGGTACCGTTCGGATTGCCATCGCCGTCACAATCGGCATTTTGCCACGAAACGGATGTATTGGCTAAAATTTGGTTGGCAACATTATAACTACAACCATTGTTAGGATCTGTGCCATCAATTGCCTCTTGTGCATCGGTTACGCCGTCACCGTCGGAATCAGCAATAGTAATCGTAGCTACCACCGCTGTTCTTGCTGCTGAAATACAACCTGTTGTAGTGTTGCGAGCTTGTACATAATAGGTTGTGGTGGTGGAGATACTTGGTGTAGTATATGAAAGTCCTGAAGCTAAGGCTGAGCCCCCACTAGCTGCAGCGTACCAATCCAAGGTCGCGCCTGCTGATGCTGTTCCTGAAAGGTTAACAGTTCCAACTCCATTATTGGATCCTCCAGTTGTGCCTGTTACGGTTGGTAAGGCATTTACGACAGCCGTTCCTGTGGCAAGGTTTTCTGTCGTTGCTCCCGAAGAAGCAACCGATATATTACCTGAGGCGCCATTCGATGCTGAACTAGTTAAGCGAACATAAATGGTTGTGGCCGCAACGGTTCCGGATACTTGTGTTAGCGTCAGCGAATTTTGAAATCCTGAATTTGCCGCCAGTGAAATTTCATATCCTGCCGGGGCAGTGATTACTATATCACTCGTTAACAAACTACCCGAAACATCGAAAGATTGTGTTGAAGAAGCCGTTCCTGCACAAGTGGTAAAAGTAGATAATCCCCCTGCAGCAACAACGGTAGGATTAATAGGTGTGTCATTATCCGTAATTGTACCAATACCCGTATTATCTGCAATAGCTGCATTCACGGAATTTGAGAGTACTACTCTGAAGGTTTCCGTACTCTCAAAAGTGCCATCATCCAAAATAGGGACGGTAATGGTTTGAGCAGTACTTGTGTTGGCAGGGAATGTTAAGGTTCCGCTCGTTGTCGTATAGTCGGTATTCGTAGCAGAAACATCAGTTGTTGAATAATTGACAGTAATGGGAGACGTGTAAGAAGCTGATAAACTTACGGTGAAAGTTGCCGTTCCAGCAGACTCATTAACCGTTACATCGTTAATACTTAATTTTGCAGAAGCGGCTAAGTAATTGTTCAATGCCCCCAAAAGGCCTGTTGTAGCCGCATTACCATCTACTTCACCTGAAATTAATGGGACAGAACTGCCATTAAAGGTTAAGCCTATGTATTTCGTCGAATTAATTGTGTAGGTACCTCCGCCGGATACTGCTAAGGCTTGTGAATAACCTACATTAGGAGAGAAAACCAGCGTGTTTGGGCTATTTCCACTAGGCGAGCGCCACTTGATAAATCCTGGAATTGTGTGAATTGTTCCATTGAAATCTCTAAGGACAACATTACCTATGATATCATTCCCCTGTGCGGTAAATATTGCGGCAGTGGAATTTTGTGTAAATTGTGCTAAAGACCAACCTCTGGCAGAAAGTAATGTCGCATTAATTGATTTGTTATTTGCTGAGTTATCCCCAACAAATCCATCGCTGAAGGAAACAGACAAATTGAATTGAGCTTGGCTTTCAAATGCCGTCAAAGCCAACAGGCTTGCTAAAAATAAAGCAGATGTGAATTTGACATTTGAGCGAATTACATTTCTGACAAAAGCAATTGTCTCAAAATCAGTAAAAAATTGACGAGCGTAATTAAAGCCTATACATAGTGGCTTTAAAAAAATCTGAGCAGATTTTTTAATCATTGTGTTGATAATTTAGAAGACGGAGTTAAAAAACGAGTTAACTCTTTGTTGCAAATCTAATTAATCAATGAGAAAAAATACAATTGTCAGAAGTCAACAGGAAGATCTTAAGAAGATGGGTTTGAACAAATCGATTTAAAACAAGCTTTAGCTTGCCGCGTGGCACATAACCTAGGTTGGCCAAGATGTCCTGTTTTCAAATTTTAGGACAAATGAATCTTTGGATATTTGATTGGGGCGTTCTTAATGCAGATAAATTACTCGTCTGTTTTAATTTTTTGGTTAAAAGGCACCCCTAATTGAAAACCATAACTACCTGCTTTTTCATCAGGCAATACATCTAGACCAAAACGAATTTGTTCAATGGGAGTGTAATTAAATGTCCCAAATAATCGATCCCAAATCGAGAAGATATTCCCGTAATTCGAATCCGTCTGAGGACGCTCAACGTGGTGGTGAATTTTATGCATATCCGGCGATACAATCAGGAATGAAATTGCGCGATCTAAGCCCTTTGGCAAACGAATGTTGGCATGATTAAACTGAGATAAAAGGGCACTCATGCTTTGGTAAAGCATCACTAACCACATAGGTGCTCCACAAATCAAAACACCTAATAAAGTAAAGATTGCTCGGAACACACTCTCCCCAGGGTGGTGGCGATTAGCTGTGGTCGTGTCTACCATCGTATCTGCATGATGAACCATGTGAAATTTCCACAATACTTTGATTTTATGTTCAATCCAGTGAATGGAATATGCTCCCACTAAATCCAAAAGCATTAAACCTATGATCAGTTGGCCCCAACCAGCAAGACCTATCAAGGGCAATAAGCCCATTTGATTCTGAACCGACCAATCACTCGCCTTAACAATCACAATCGCAAAGGCAAAATTAATGACAACGGTTGTTAAGGTAAAAAAGAGATTGATTCCCGCGTGTTTCCACTTATTATAACCAAAACGAACTAAGGGAATACCTCCCTCGATCAACCAAAAAATCGCAATTCCGCCGGCTAAGATAAGCGCGCGATGCGCACTCGAAATCGTTTCAAAATAATGGGTTATATTTTCAAGCATAGGTCTGTTAATAATTTCATACGATTTACGCAGGATTTTACAAATAATCAAAATTGGGCTCGCAGAAAGATTCGGCTAATTTTGAAAGCATCAGTTAAACTGCCAGATGCCGTAATTGTTTGGTGGTTGACGCTGCCGGGGTCTGCGACCCCGGCAGCGTCTAAGTTAGCGGCTTTCTATACAAGTTTCCTGATAAAGTGCAATTATCCGCCCTTACGACATCTTAGCTACCTATTTTATGCATTAATTGGTAAACTGACTGAACGAAATAGCCCCTTCAATCAGTGACCATGAAATTGTTCCCCTGCCTTAATTTCCACTGCTAATTTATTTGCTGCAGTAGGCAAAGGGCACGTCGCAAATGGCGTGAAGGCGCATGGCGGATTATAGGCCTTGTTGAAATCGATAAGCACTTTTCCTTGGGCATTTGGCAAGGCCGTATCGATAAATCTGCCTGCTCCATAGGTCTGTTTCTTATTCGTTAAATCGCCAAACACTACAAACAAATTATTCCCTTCTTGACTTGTTTCTAAGTCATAGGTTTTCTTTCCAATCTTGAGCCGAAGTAGTCCCGGGGATTCCTGTTGGTATGCCCTACCAGTCACATCAATAATCGTTACCATCTTCCCCTTCGTGGGCACAAAATCCGCCCAAATTCGATAGGCTGAATTCGTTGGGTAACAATCTATACCCTGAAAAGCCTTCAAGTATTCCCCTTCTAAATCACGGAGGCGAACCGCATATTTATCTCCCCGTTTAATGATAAACCAGCGCAAAGAACGATGCGAAATAATCGGTGCCTGAATATCATCTCGGTAAACCAACATGGTATCGCTAACGGTTTGATAAAATACTTTCCCGTCTTTGAGCAATAACTCCCCCAAAAAAGGATCAGAATGGTCTTTTGGAAATACAAAATCGTTCTTTTCGTCACTGCCAAAGGTATTAATGCCCTCATTTAACCAAAAAAGGCCTGCCAAATTAAGCCAGCCATTTTCAGATTTAAGGCTATTTAATCGAGCATTTCTGAAGGCTTGAATTTCCTCCACATGATTAGTTTGGGCTTGAATGCTCAAACTACATAATATCAAAAATATGAAAATCTTACTCCTCACTATAAATTCCTTTTGATTCAAAAAAACGCATGATTTTATCAATACCAAAGTCCTTCTGTTGTTGGGCAGTAAAACCTAAACCAACCTCCCCTTTTCGAAAAAGAACGCGTTCCTTTTGCAATAAAATTTTCCTTTGGCGTACATCTTCCAAGCTATTCGCAATGCTGAATCCCCAGAAAATGATACTAAAAATCGATATCAAACCAACTAACATTGAACTTGGTTTCCAAGTAAGTAGCACTAGCAGATAAACAAATACCAATGCCAAGGTTGGATAGATTTTATAATTCCCAATTAGGTAAACAAATTCGCCCCAAGAGGAGCGCAAAATACTAATTGCCCCTGCATTCATCAAACAAAATAGCAACATGGATAGGACAAATAATACATTTGGCTGC
Organism: Aquirufa sp.; assembly: GCF_044342065.1. Classification (GTDB taxonomy): domain Bacteria; phylum Bacteroidota; class Bacteroidia; order Cytophagales; family Spirosomataceae; genus Aquirufa. The sequence continues at coordinate 11,514 of NZ_JBIIQN010000020.1, forward strand.
GTACTTGATTTATCCTTAAAACGCTGAATAAATTGTGAAAATCCGAGTCCTTTGATAAGCCTAATTAAGGATATCAACAAAATAAACACCAATAAAATACCTACAAATGCGGTTTCGATCAGGCGAAAAGAGGTTTGTTCTCGATACCAAAAATCAAATCCTCCCCCCATAAATACAAAAAATCCATTTAGGCTTTCAAGAGGATGCTGATAAAAATAATTAATCCCTGATTCGTGATAGTTCATACTTGGATACTTCCAAAAAAACAAAACAATAGCTGAACTTAACAACATCAACCAAATTAACAAACCCCTCAATCGCTGTTGGAGTAAGAGTACTAAAGCCCCAATTGGAATAAAAAATAATCCATCTGAATTCGACAAACATGCCATTAATGTACATCCAAGGGCCAGCCAAAATCGGCGAGTTGAATTCTTACTTAAACAATACATAGCTAGCGCACCAAACCCGATAACCAAATTATGCTGAACAGATGAAATCATCCAGTAGGTCGAAAGGTAATACTGAAAATTCAAGAACAAATAAGGAACGGGTAGAAAAAATAATACACGATTACTTTTAGGCAGGGTCTTCCATATCACAATAAAAAGCGGAATCAAATAGAGGTGAGATTGCAAAATCATCCACTTAAAATTCAATTGGCCAAGCACATAATAATTGAAAAGTACAAGTAATTTTAGGGTTACTACGCGATGCTCATTGTTTGGCGCCCAGATTATGGCCATCTTTTTTTGAAATTCGACTTCTTGCAGCCATCGGTAAAGGGCAACAGGCCCAACTTCAAAATCATCTAGCCAGGGAATGTTTACTGAATAGGAAATTAACGCATAAATGAAGGCTAGAATGGGAAAACCTGCCAGTAGATACTTGAATTGTTGGTTTTCAATTAATTTCATTTGATAGCGGCCGACCGTTTGTTAAATATCAAATTTAGCCATTTAATTCCAAGATTTATTGATAGCTTTCTAAACGTTAACAAAAGACCCTATGAAAAAACTTATCCTGGGCTTAATAGCCATTCTTGTCGCCATTCAATTTGTCCACCCAGAAAAAAACGAAAGCAACGATAATACTTTTGACATTTCAACACGTTATACCATTCCGGTTCCAGTCAAAGAAACCCTAAAAAATGCCTGTAATGATTGTCATTCGAACTTGAGCACCTATCCTTGGTATTCAAACATTCAACCTGTGGGTTTTTGGTTAGATCATCACATCGAGGAGGGGAAAGAGCATTTGAACTTTTCAACATTCACCAAAATGCCTATTGCTGTCCAAAACCATAAACTCGAAGAAGTCATCGAAACCGTTGAAGAGGGTGAAATGCCCATGCCGTCTTATACGTATTTGGGACTACATCCCAAAGCTAACTTAAGCCCGGAAGATAGAGAGGCGCTGATTGCTTGGGCAAAAGCCCAAATGGATATGTTAAAGTCAACTTATCCAGCTGATAGTTTGAAATTAAAACGCCGTAAAAAAGAATAAAAGGATAATCCACTTTATTGGCTACCTAAAACAAAACGCCGCCAGGGTATTATTCCTGGCGGCGTTCTTCATATACGACAAAAGCTACAAGGTCTTCATATCAATCACAAAACGATACTTTACATCCGATTTAATTACTCGCTCATAGGCTGCATTCACATCAGCCATTGAAATCATTTCGATGTCCGATAAAATATTATGCTCCGCACAATAGTCAAGCATCTCTTGCGTTTCCGCGATGCCTCCAATCATCGAACCCACAATACTCCGACGCTTCGAAATCAAGGTCGCAGCACCGAATTTGTTGGCTTCTGGCGGAATGCCAACCAATAACATCTTCCCTTCTACTTTCAACAAACCTAAAAATGCATCCAAATCATGTTTGGCAGCTACCGTATTTAAGATAAAATCAAAGGACCCTTTCAGCGCTTTCATTTGCGCAGGATCCGTCGACAAAGCAAAATGGTGAGCCCCTAAAGACCGGGCATCCGCTTCCTTCGAAGGGGAGGTTGACAACATGGTCACCTCAGCACCAAACGACGCCGCAAATTTTACCGCCATGTGACCCAAACCGCCTAATCCTAACACCGCCACTTTATGCCCCTTGCCTACGCCAGCAAAACGCAAAGGCGAGTAGGTTGTAATTCCTGCACATAACAAAGGAGCTACACGCGCCAAATCCTTCTCCTCAAAATTTACATGCAAGGCATACTTTTCATCGATCACATAATTCGCCGAATATCCTCCAAAAGTCTGCGTCTTTCCATCGCGATAAAAATCATTGTAAGTCGCCGTCATGTCATCATCACAATATTGCTCTTGTCCTGCTTTACAAGAAGGACACTCCCGACATGAGTCAACAAAAACACCAACACCCGCCGTTTGGCCTAGTTTAAATTTGGTTACATGTGATCCTATAGCCACGACTTTTCCCACAACCTCATGACCCGGAACGATGGGATAAATCGACGGCCCCCACTCACTGCGCACCATGTGAATATCCGAATGACATACTCCACAATATTCAATGTCAATCTGAATATCATGTGGTCCTACTTCCCGACGTTCAAAAACAATCGGCGCCACCGGCACCTCAGCGCTCGTAGCGCCATACCCTTTAACTTGCATTTTGTGTTTGGTTTAATGTATCGATAAAAACTTGAATGGGTTCCGCCCCTGAAATGCCATACTTCCTGTCAAAAACAAAAAATGGTACCCCCCGAACACCTAAATTTACGCCTTCTTGAATATCTTGACTCACCCGGTAGGCTAGCTCCTCACTATCAATCGCCGCTCGAATCTCCGTAGCCTCCAATCCTGCCTCCTCCCCCAATTCGATTAGGGTTTCAACAGATGACAAATCCTTCCCATCCGTGAAATAGGCCCGAAAGAAAATCTCCTCAATCACATCATCCAAACCCTTTTCTTTCGCCAATTGAATTACGCGATGCGCATATAATGAATTCGCCACCACCGCTCGGTCAAAATTATATTCCAACCCGACCGAAGCCGCCATCTCCACAACATGGTTATGCATCTCCTCTGTTTGCTCCATGCTCCAACCCTTGCGCTCAGCCAAATATTCATAAACCCCTATCGGTTCTTCAAATTGCATGGGAATCGAGGGGTCCAGCTGATAACTTTTCCAAGTAATCTCCACCTCGTCTCTTCCAGAAAAGGATTCCAAAGCCTTCTCCAAGTGTCTCTTACCAATGTAACAAAACGGACACATGATATCACTCCAAATTTCTACTTTCATCTCGGCAATTTAATGTAATTTAGGCAGATAATTATCCCGTATATGTTCTCATTTCGAAAGCTTTTCCTTGCATTTTCATTTGTTCCGGCTCTTTATGCCCAAAGTATTACCGAGCTTGTAAAAACGCTTCCGAATATCACTGGAAAACAAAGCTACCTCGCATCTCCTTTTGCCACTACGGGCGACCGACTCTACGTGATTGGCCATCAAAATGGGCAATTCCCCGATTTGGGCTGGCACATTACCGGTGAGATGGGAGGCATCTGGGCACACCCAATTAAACTCTTGGATGGATTCATTGTTTCCATAAATGGACAAGATTTATACAACGCCGAAAGCTTTACCAATTTCCCCATGGCGAATCAACATCGCTACCAAACAAAAAACCTACAAATTATACGTACACAATTCGTACCTGATGGAACCTTAGGTTGTATCATCGAATTTGAAATCATAAATAAAACGAATCAAGACATCGCCGCGCCTTTTGTTTTTCAAGCCAAATCCGATTTAAGACCTACCTGGCTTGGGGAACAGTCAAACATGAACGACCACGCTGACCATGCCGAATTTGAAAACAATCACTGGATTTTCAAAGACGAAAAAAAACCTTGGTTTGCGATCTTCGGTGCGAAAGAAAAAGGTATCCCTGGAGCAGCACCCATTCCATTTAACTCCATCGGGAAAGGCATTTCAAAATCCATCAATTACCAACTCGGCATTCCTGCAGGAGGTAAAAAAACCATTCAATTCTACATCGCAGGTTCTGATAAATCGAAAGAAGATGCATTAGAAACCTACGGTCGGCTTCAAAAAAACCCAACACAATTATTCCAACAAAAATGGAATCGCGTCAATGCGCTAGCTCAAAAAAGTAAGATTTCCATTCCAGATAAAAACATCCAAGAAGCCTACACCTGGTTGCAATACAATACCGATGGCCTAACCCGCGATGTTCCCGGAATCGGTCGGGGAATCAGTGCCGGACTTCCCGACTACCCTTGGTGGTTTGGTACCGACAGCGAGTATGCCTTGCAAGGGGCTTTGGCGATTGGACAAAAAGAACTTACCCGGCAATCGATTGAATTGATTCACCAACTCTCCATTAAAGCCAATAAAAATGGTCGGATTATCCACGAAGTTTCCACAAACGGCGTGGTATTTAACCCCGGAAACTTGAACGAAACGGCCCAATTTGCCTCCTTGGTTTGGACAGCATACAAGTGGACTGGCGATAAAAATTTGATTAAGAAATACTTCCCAAACATCAAAAAGGGCCTGAATTGGTTGCTCACCGAAAATGACCAAGACCAAAACGGCTTCCCGGATGGGGCGGGTATGATGGAAATTCAAGGACTCCACAGCGAGATGATCGATGTGGCTTGTTATACCCAAAAGGCCTTAGAAGATGCCTCCGAAATGGCGGATATTTTGGGAGATAAAGCCCTTAAAAAGGAATACGATGCAAAAGCTCAAAAACTCAAAAAACAAATCAACGAGCGCTTTTGGAACGAGGAATTCGGGTCATTTGCCGACTTCCGAAGTAAGGACAAAGAGGCCATTGATTTAATCAAACAGGCCATCGTTCGAGCGGATACTTTGCACAAACCTTGGGCGGTAGCAGAACTTAAACAAACCCAAAAGTACATCGAAACACATCCAAGTGAACAAGCGAGACCCTTTGTGGTGCATCACAATTGGGTTGTAAATACCCCGATGGAACTCGGTGTGGCCGATCCAGAAAAAGCAATCAAAGCACTTGAAACAGCGCAAAAATTCACGAATCCTTTTGGCTTATTCGTCACAGGCATTGATCGTGACGCCTCCGCAGGAACAGATGCGGGCGCTTACAAAGCCCCCAAAATATTCACTTATACGGGTGCAGTTATGACCCTGCCCAGCGGCGTGATGGCCGTGGCCGAAAATCAATACGGTCGGCCTGATCAATCCCTCGATTACATCCAAAAACTAAGCCGCTCATTCAGTTACGCCTTACCTGGAAGTATGTACGAAGTATCACCCGACTTTGGTATGATGACACAAGCATGGAATATTTTCGGCTTTGCGGTGCCCATCGTGGAACACTTCTTTGGGATTAAACCCCGAGCGGATTTAAAGGAAATTACCATTTCACCACGCATGCCGTCGACCTGGAAAGAAGCACAAATCGAAAATGTGGAAATAGGGGATAATCGGATTAGTGTATATTATCAAAAAGGCCAAATACCTCGCGTATCGCAAACCAAAAACTGGAAAATCATCATTAAATAACGCTTATAAATCATCAACATGCGCTTTGTCAATTACTTATTCTTAGGCATTTTACTTTGCTTCTCCAGTTTGGGGCAAGACACGACACAAATCATTCAGGCTGGTAGGATTAATTCCAAATCCCAGCAATCGAAGCCCTATGTGATTTTAATTTCTGCAGATGGATTTCGGTCGGACTTTTCAATCAAATATGGCGCGAAATTTTTACAAAGTAGAACGGCGCTAGGTGTTAAAGCGGATGCGATGATTCCATCTTACCCCACATTAACTTTTCCCAATCACTACAGCATCGTTACAGGTCTCTATCCCGCGCACCATGGTTTGGTGGACAATCGCTATTTCGATGTGAATTCTGGAAATGAGTACAGCATGGGAAATAAAAAGATGGTAGCTGAAGGGAAATGGTATGGCGGGACACCACTTTGGGTTTTGGCAGAACAACAAGGCATGTTGAGCGCCAGCTTTTATTGGGTCGCTTCGGAGGCCGATATTCAAGGCATCCGACCAAGTTATTTTTATACCTACAACGAAAATATTCCCATCGAGCAACGCATTCAAGCGGTGAAGGATTGGCTATCTCTACCCGCTGAAAAAAGGCCACACATGATTACTTTTTATTTTCCCCAAGTGGATCATGATGCGCATGAATATGGTCCAGAAGATCCGCGGGTGGGAGATGCCGTCAAATGGGTCGACCAAAGTATCGCAAAATTACAAGCCGCTTTAGATCCCTTAAAACTTCCGATTAATTACGTCTTTGTCTCCGATCATGGGATGACCGCAGTAGATACTGAAAATACCTTAAAAAAACCAATCGTCCTCGACACAACGAATTTTAAAGTACCCTCAGGGGATGCTTTACTGCATGTCTACACGAAAAATCCTGCGGCGGTACCCCGGGCAATCGAGGAATTAAGGAAAGAAAAATCATTCCAAACCTATTTGATGGATGAAACGCCAGCACATTGGCATTACCGAAAAGCGGATGATAGATTCAATCGTTTGGGAGATATTTTGCTCGTTCCCAATCATCCATCGATTTTCAATTTTAGCCCCCGCAAAACGAGCCCGGGTAAACATGGGTATGATAACCACCACCCCGATATGCAAGCGAGCTTTCAAGCTTGGGGACCGGCATTTAAAAAGGGGGTGACAATTCCCGCATTTGAGAATGTGAACGTATACCCTGTGATAGCAAACATCTTAGGTCTACAAGTTAATGAGTCCCTAATCGATGGGAAACTCAAAGAACTGAAACCGCTGCTAAAATAATTACATCGAAGGCTTCAATTCTTCCAATAAAAATGGAAGACCCTTTGCCGACGTAATTTTTAGATTTTTAAATGTCTCTGAAGGGAAATAAATCGTCGTTAAAACCGATAATCCACCATCCGCAAAAAACTCTGCTGATGCAACATCTGTGATCAAGGTAAAATCAATGGTGTTCGATTTCGATAGTCTTGGGGCATAGGCCTTACCGGCAAATTTATTGCTAAATTTCATATCACCAGACGCATCTCGGTCCACAAAATAACGGTTGGTCGACGCCTCAAATCCAATGATGACTTGTTCCCCTTTCGAGTTTGATAGCGTGATGGAAAAATCCTGAACAGGTAATTTACCCGTTAATCTTTGAAGAGCAGATGCCGTTTTAATCGTATTATTTGACTTGATGGTTTGCTTGCTTTTCACGTAGTTGGACACAGCCTCGATCGGTGTAGAAGCCACTACATATTTCCCGTCCAAAGCCACTAATTTCAAATCACGGGGCAAGGTATTCGCACTGCGCCAAGATTCCGTTGGTACCACTGTGGCATAATCCCAGTTGGACATCCAGCCCATGAATATCCGCTTGTCGCCTGTTTCATGGAAAGTCACGCCCGCATAATTGTCACGCCCATAATCAATCCAACGGGTTTCTTCATCTTGAGGCGTAAATTGATGTCCATCGAAATCCCCAACAAAATACTGGGCTCCGGAGCCGCCATTCGGTGCGCCAGGATTTATATTAACAATTAAGACCCATTTGGTTTTGCCGCCGACCTGCATCGGAAACATATCTGGACATTCCCAAACCCCTCCATGTGCACCCATTTTCGCGCCAAACTCACTCTCCTTTGTCCAATTTTTCAAGTCGGGCGAAGAATAAAACGCCTCGCGATCCTGCGTCGCAAGTGCCATAATCCATTTTTTTCCAGGTGCATACCAGGAAACATTTGGATCGCGGAAATCCGCTATGCCCGGGTTTTTGATGACTGGGTTTCCTGCAAATTTTGTAAAGGTCTGTCCTCCATCTAAACTATATGCAATGCTTTGATTTTCACGATCGATACGACCCGCTTTTTCCCATTCCAAATTGTGACTTGTATAAATCGCAACCACCGGTGGGATGCCGTTCTTCCCGAAGCCGGAGGTATTTTGATGATCAATCACGGCAGATCCAGAGAAAATCAACCCTAAGCTATCCGGATATAAGGCAACGGGCTGATGCTCCCAACGCATCAAATCTTTGCTCGTCGCGTGGCCCCAGTGCATGGGTCCCCAAACTGTGCTCTCCGGATGGTATTGATAATATAAATGGTAGGTTCCGCTCGCATAAAACATCCCATTCGGATCGTTCATCCACATGCTGGGTGGCGTAAAGTGCAATTGGGGACGGTGTTTTTCCTGGGCAAAAACAGCAGATGTAATCAATAAAAAGAAGAGGAGGTTTTTCATATGAGCAAAAAAAGGGTGACTCATTTGAGCCACCCCACAAAAGTACACGAATTCGTTATAAGTTCTTCAAATACCCGATGCTCTTAGGTACAAATTCAAGTTCTTGGTTACTTTCATCCTCGATGAAGCAATGTTCGATGCCATTTTTCTTCGCCAACGTGATGATTTCTTTCCAATTTCCTTGACCAGTTCCCACCGGAACATCATTTTCAGCAGGCGTACCACCTGTTAAGTTTCCGACAACACCTTTGCGCAAGTCTTTCACGTGCATCAATTTCCAGCGATTCGGATATTTCTTCAACAATTTTACTGGCATATCAGCACCACCGCCATGCATGGTCCATAAAACGTCCATCTCAAAAGATACATAAGCTGGATTCGTATTTTTGATGATGTAATCCATCAAAGTTCCATCTTCGTAGGCATGGAATTCATACCCGTGATCGTGGTAGGTGAATGTAATTCCATTCTCTTTGAACACTTTGCCTGCGCTATTAAAAAGTGCTACCGCTTTTTGTGCGTCTTCTAATGTAAAATCAGTCCCTTTGTGGGGAATCCAAGCACACATAACAAATTTAGCGCCCAAGGCTTTAGCTTTGCGAACGGCTTCCAAAGGATTTGCTAATTCATCGTAACCAACACCCGTAGAAGGGATGCTGATGCCACGATCGTTACATAATTTCTTGAATTGTTCTTCGGTATACCCTTTGGTTGCACCGCCTTCTAACTCGGTAATGCCCATTTTCTGAATGATATCCAGGGTGTTTTCGGTACTCTTTGGAAAATGATTCCGGAACGTATACGCCTGAACGCCTAGCGGGTAGGTGTATAGTTTCTGAGCAAAAGTTGGGAGCGTTAGCAATAACGCAAATGCAAGTAGTATCTGTTTCATGAAGAATAGGTTTGTCTGTAAAAATGAAGGAATTTTCTGAAATATACTAATTTTGCTGAATGGAAAAACCTTACCACGCGGATCACGTTTTTGATAAAATCGACAGCCTTTCCTTAGGCGAATATGAAGGCTGTACTTTTCGAAATTGCCTATTCGAGTCGGCGGATTTTAAGAACTTTCAGTTTGTAGATTGTCGTTTCGAGGATTGCAACGTCAGCCTTGCAAAACTGAGTGGAGCATCCTTTCAAAAGGTATATTTCCAAGGATGCAAAATGCAGGGCCTACGATTTGAGGCATGCAATCCATTTTTATTTGAAGTGCATTTTAAAAAATGTGTGCTTAATTTATGTTCTTTTTATCAAATCAACGGGAAGGGAACATCCTTTGAGGCGTGCACGTTGCAAGAAGTTGATTTTACAGAAGCAAATTTTAGCGAAGCAAAATTCGATGATTGCGATTTAGCAGGCGCTTTGTTCGATCGAAGCAATTTAGAAAAAGCAGATTTTAGAAATGCGTTCAACTACCGAATTTCGCCTACGATCAATCGCTTAAAAAAGGCTAAATTTTCGCAAGATGGCCTTGCTGGCTTGCTTCATGATTTTGGAATTGAAATCAGCTAATTGATAATTTCTTCTTGGTATAATTTGAATTTGTTTTTTTCCCTTTAGCTTTGTAAAGCTCTGAGGATGAAAGCTGAAGAGACCTAAACCTATGAAAAAACTATTCTATCTGTGCCTATTCAGCATGGCATTTTTCGTTGCACATGGCCAAAAAATACAGTCGGCAGCATTCATTTATGAATCAGCCCCATTCCCATCCTGTCATGCTTCTACACTGGTAGAGACCCCACAGGGGATTGTAGCAGCCTGGTTTGGCGGAACCTATGAAAAACATCCGGATGTGGCCATTTGGTTAAGTTATTTCCAAAATGATACATGGTCGAAACCCGTAGAAGTGGCCAATGGAATTCAAGGAAATGGCAAACGCTATCCTCTATGGAATCCTGTATTATTCCAAATGCCGGGAAAAGAACTCATTCTATTTTATAAGGATGGCCCAGCTCCCGACGAATGGTGGGGCATGTTAAAACGCTCTTTTGATGGAGGTAAAACGTGGTCAGCAGCGGAAAGACTACCGAAAGATATCTACGGACCTATCAAAAATAAACCAGAGCTACTCGCGGATGGAACGCTTATTTGCCCATCCAGTTCAGAAGATCACGACTGGCGATTACATATGGAATTCACAAAAGACGGTGGGAAAACCTGGTCAAGAACCGAGGCCTTGAATGATGGCGTAACGACCTCAGCCATTCAACCAAGTATCTTGAAATTACCTGATGGAAAACTCCAATTAGTCTGCCGGTCAGAAAATGATTTTGTCTTACAAAGTATTTCCGCAGACCAAGGAAAAAGCTGGTCGGCCTTAAAACCGACAACCCTGCTGAATCCGAACTCGGGCATCGATGCAGTGACATTAAAAGATGGCCGACATATCATCATCTACAACAATACAAAAAAAGGACGTAGCCCTTTGAACGTTGCGATTTCATCCGATGGCCAAAACTGGAAAGACGTTGCCGTTTTAGAAAATGAGCCGAATGGCGAGTTCTCCTATCCAGCGGTCATCCAAGCGGCAGATGGGAAAGTACATATTACGTATACCTGGAAGCGTAAGAAAATTAAGCATGTGGTGATGACGCTTTAAAATGAAAACTTGGGATCTGGTAATTATTGGCGTTTACCTCCTCAGCATGATTGGGGTGGGAATCTATTTTTCCAAACGCAACCGCAATTCCGAACAGTTTACAACGGCCTCCGGGCAAATACCGGGTTGGGCCCTAGGCCTAAGTTTCTACGCCACATTCCTTAGTGCCATCACCTTTTTAGGTGACCCGGGGAAGTCTTTTGGGAGCAATTGGAATCCCTTTGTATTCAGTCTTTCCATTCCATTGGCGGCTTGGGTAGCCAGTAAATTATTCGTTCCTTTTTATCGAAACGGCGAAGCGATTAGTGCCTATTCACATTTAGAAGAACGGTTTGGTGCTTGGGCGCGCACTTATGCGATGGTCTGTTTTATCATGACCCAACTGGCCCGGATGGGTACCATATTTTATGGCTTGGCCTTAACAATCAATGCCTTATCGGGCATCGAAATGCCCCTGATCATCATAGTTTCGGGGGTAGTTATTATTTTCTACACGGTATTGGGGGGAATGGAAGCGGTCATTTGGACCGAGGTCATACAAGCTATTCTCAAGACGCTGGGGGCTTTACTGATTTTAGGCTTGATCTTGAATCAATTGGATATCACGGAAATTTGGGCGATTGGACAGCGGGATGAAAAATTCAGTTTGGGGACATTTCAGCCCGACTTTACCACGAGTTCTTTTTGGGTGATTTTAGTATATGGATTTTTCATTAACCTGACGAATTTTGGCGTTGACCAAAACTACATACAGCGCTACCATACCGCAAAAAATACACAAGATGCGGCCAAGAGTATTTGGCTATGTGTGATGTACTATGTTCCGGTATCGTTCTTGTTTTTCTTTATTGGGACATCGTTATATGCCTTTTACGATGTAAATCCGGGGCTCATCAGCGAGCTCAAGCAACAGGTTTCGGCAGAGAAAAACATCCCGATTCAAACGATGCAATTGGTTGATTATGCCGACCGCGTATTGCCTTATTTCATGAAAACACAAATACCTACAGGCTTATTGGGATTATTACTTGCCGCCTTGCTATCTGCCGGTATGAGCACCATGAGTTCGGGGATGAACAGTTCTGCAACGGTGTTTCTGAATGACATATACTTACGCTACATTCAAAAAGACTTGAGCCCGCAAAAACAATTACGGGTATTACATATAGCCACCATCGTGATGGGTTGCTTGGGTATTGTTTTCGGGATCAGTATGATTGGAGTGAAAAGTTTGTTGGATGTATGGTGGAAGCTTTCGGGCATCTTTGCGGGAGGGATGTTGGGAATCTTTTTACTTGGTTTTATCGCGAAAAAAGTATCCAATACCGCTGCCAAATTTGCCGCGATTATTGGGGTCATAGTCATCGCCTGGATGTCATTTAAAGACAATTTGCCGGAAGCATTCCGAAGTCCATTGGATGGAAAAATGACGGTGGTTGTGGGAACCTTGACTATTCTATTTACGGGTATACTTGTTCAACAAATCCTGAAAAAACGATGAAGCTACCTGAAGGATTTATACCGGTTATGTTGACGCCCTTTACCACCGACTTGCAGGTGGATTATAGTTGTTTGCGGCAATTGACGGAATTCTATTTGGATGCCGGCTCGGTGGGATTATTTGCAAATTGCCTGTCGAGCGAGATGTATGAATTAAGCGATGAAGAGCGACTGAAGGTAATCGAAACGGTGGTGAATCAGGTAGCAGGCCGCGTGCCTGTGGTGGCCACGGGGACCTTTGGAGGAAACATCCAAGAGATGGCAGCATTTTCGAAAAAAGTCTACGCACTTGGAGTGGATGCCGTCATTATTTTGAATAATCAATTCGTTAACGAAACGGAATCCGATGAAATTTTCCTTACGCGCATGCACGCGTGGTTAGACCTGACATCTGGGATACCTTTTGGTATTTACGAATGTCCTGTCCCTTATAAACGCTTGGTAAGTATTCCCGTATTGGAAAATTTGTTAGCGACAGGCCGCTTATGTTACCACAAAGATACCTCGCTGAATATTCACGAAGTGGCTGCTAAAATAAATGCTGGCGGCACGCAGGTTTTTGGGGTATATGATGCCTACATTGAACACGCGGTGGCATCATTAGAAGCCGGTTCCAAAGGGCTTTCCTGTATTCAAGGAAACTATTTTCCAGAGCTAATTGTGGAGCTTTGCCGTAATCCTAGCAAGAGCCAAGCTATTCAAGATTTTATGTCTGAAAATATGCAACTCATGCATGATACCTATCCCACAAGTGCTAAATATGTGCTGCAGCAAATGGGATTTCCTATTGATTTAGCGACCAGAAGGAATGTGGGGACACTACAAGTAGAACAGAAAGAGGCCCTAGATCGTTTAATCGAAGAAAGAAAAAGGCGCTTTACTTAAGAATATCCCGCGCAATTTTCAGGTGATGTTCCGTATGAATCCACAAAAAGCGCGCAGCTAGTTTTGTGTTGATATCGCCAAACATCGGATGTGTGAAATACTGTTTCGGAGATTGATTCAGCAAATTTAATACGCTCAAACTTGCTCGATCTAAAGCTTCTTCTAATTCCTCTTTTGAAATAGTTTCGGGTACTACGTATTTGGGAGCACGCACTTTTCCACGCGGAATTTTTTTAGTCAATAAAATAAGCCATTTCACGAACGTATGCTTGGGAGCATAGTTGGCAGGATTAGAAGCTGCAATCGAAGCTACAACTCCGTTGATGACTTGTAAATTATGCGCCAGGTGCCAACCTATCGAACTTGATGATACGGAAGGGTTAATGGTTTCCCATTGTTCGGCCAAGTCTTGCATTTCACGGATTTGGATGGCTAGTTTGTTAATCATAAACGCATTTGTAAAAATAATCCATGGTTCGATTTTTCAAATTTCATCGGTCCGTAGGCATCAAAATTTGAACCTAAACCTACGGTAAATTTATCAAAAGTCAAGCCCGCGCGTAAAGTAAGCCCGCTGCGAGCATGGGTTCCCACTTCGATATCACGGACCAATAAGCCTTGTAAACGCGTATATAAACGAACTTTTTCGGATAATTTGGGCTTATACTCAGCCAAAGCAACAGTTTCAAATGCATGTCCAGGTTTGAAATTGAGTGTAGGAAAAACAACAATCAGATAATCCGGACTCGCTTTTAAAAACTGAAAACCCACGGTAGGGACAAAACCCAATTTATAATGCCATTGTAATCCCGATGCAGCGCTGAAACCTTTGCCTAATCCATAGGTAATGGAATTGTTTATGATCATTTCCGTTTCGGAGGGGGTATTTTGATAATCAGCGGCGCCAACCGTCACGTTGAAAAAATTAAATTTTCCTGCTGCGTCAATGGGGCGATTGATGATGATAAGTAAATTGGCCCGATTATTACCTGCCATCACCTCAACAGGCAAAGGGGCTTTTTGGGCAAAAACAGTACTGACAGATGCTACGAAGGCAATGATTAAATAGAAATTTTTCATGGCCACAAATTTAGCCAAAACTTAATTAGCAAGCTTTTTTTGAGACCAATAAGCAAAAATTGCCGCCGTAATAAACATGATTAAACTATAAATTAAAGCCGGAATGGTCATCGTGCCATTATTCAATATGCTTAAGGCGATGTAAATCGCCAACGAACCATTATGAATCCCTACTTCCATCGAGATAGCGACCGCTTGTTTGGGAGGTAGTTTGAAGAGTCGGGGGAGGAAATAACCCACAAGCAAGCAAGCTAAATTAAAGCTGATGGCTGCGGCACCTACCGACTTGATATCATGCATTAAATGATCCTTTTCTTTCAAGCCTGTTAATATAATCAGGAGCGCAAGGAACAAACCTGAAATGAGTTTAACCTTACTTTCCATGCGATGAGCAAAAGCCGGGAATCGATGACGCACCCACATTCCTAAACTGATGGGTGTAATAATCATTGCACAAACTTCCACCACCTTAAGAAATTGCATAGGAACATAGGCCTCCGTTTGCATAAAATAGTCCAAGGAAAAATTAACAATCCAGGCAATCGAAAATATGGAAAGTACGCTATTCAGCGCAGTTAAGCTTACATTCAAAGCAACGTCACCACCCGCCATGTGGCTATATAAATTTGCGGATGGCCCCCCAGGAGCTGCTGCTAATAGCATCAGGCCTACCGCCAATGCCGGTTCCAAGTTGAAAAAATCAGCTATAAAAAGACAGATGACTGGCAGAACCAACATTTGCGTGACTAAGCCAATTATGATAGCTTTCGGGTAAATAAAAATGCGTTTAAAATCTGCAGGGGTTAATGATAAACCCAAGCCTGCCATGATAATGGCGATGGCCATAGGTAGGAGATAGATTGATAGAAAACTTGCTTGCATCCGATTATTTTTAAAACTTGCTCAAAATATTGAAAATTTGGTTTTCATCCTAAAATTATTTGTTCGGCTTGGCCTTTGGATTTTCTGTCCGGAGGTTCACATACGCAACAAAAGTATTCTCGCCAAGAAAGGAGCATTGTTGGTCGTGGTCAATCACCCCGACTCCTTTCTCGACGCGGTCATCATAGGCGCGTACTATCCAAGAAAGATGCATTTTCTGGCAAGAGGCGATGTTTTCCGGAAACCTATTTTCGGCTTTTTACTCCGCTCCATTGGCATGATTCCCATCCACCGAGCACGCGAAGGACGCGAACATTTACATTTAAACGCAGGCACATTTGATGCTTCGGTGGACGTTTTGGCTAAGGGCGGAGGCATATTAATCTTCATCGAGGGGATATGTTTGTTGACCCACGAATTACAACCTTACAAAAAAGGAGCTACCCGCATTTTAGAAGCTGCCCAACAACGCGGAATTCAGCCCATGGTACATGTCATCGGGATTGCCTACAATGATTTTAGGGCTTTTGGCAAGGTGGTGGAAATTCATGTAGAGGAATTAGCACAGCCACCTGAACTGGGCCATGCGAAAGATCGATTGGATTTTAATGCCCGGGTTTTTGATCAGATGCGTCAACTTATCCACGTCCCAACGAAACGAATGCATGTCAAAAGAAGTCTATTCTATTTCCTGAATTACCCTTATTACCGCCTCGTCCAAAGTATTGCTGATAGTAAAACGAAAGGAACAGTCTTTTACGATTCGGTACTTTTCGCCGCTTTATTTTTCACGTATCCACTTTATCTGATGCTACTAGGAACGGGATTATGGCTCGCGGGATTGCCTATTTGGTATGTCGGATTTTTTGTACTGATACTTCCATTGGGAATTCGAATTCAAATGCGAACCAAATAAAAACCCCGGGAAATCCCAGGGCTTATATTAATCTTGAATGGACGAAATCGGTTTCGCCGCGTGGTATAATTCATACCAATCTTCGTGATTTAAATTGATTTGAAACGAATTCACAATGTTGCGAATGCGATTTTCCTCGAGAG
This sequence comes from Aquirufa sp., assembly GCF_044342065.1. Taxonomy (GTDB): domain Bacteria; phylum Bacteroidota; class Bacteroidia; order Cytophagales; family Spirosomataceae; genus Aquirufa. The sequence continues at coordinate 27,773 of NZ_JBIIQN010000020.1, forward strand.
TTCCGATTAAAGGTAAAGCCCCTAATTTCACCAACCACGCCACGGCAATCGATTCGATATTCGCATCATAGCGGGCTGCTACTTCCATTAATTTCTTACGCACTTTCAGGGCTAATTCGTCGGTACCATTTTCAATACGGCCACCATCTAAAGGAGATGTTGCCAACGGGCGCATGTATTTCTGTTTGATGTAATCAATCGCACCATTATCTAATGCTGCAGTATTCAACAAATTCAAGTCGATGTGATTGGAAACAATGGGAATGTTCAAATACGACACCAATAATTGATGCTGATATACCGAAAAATTGGATACCCCGATGTTCTTCACTTTGCCAGACGACTTCAATTTTTCTAATGCCAAAGCCGTAGATTCCAAATCAGATAGTGGATCAAGCTGATCCAACAAAAACACATCCAAGTAATCCGTTTGAAGGTTTCGAAGCGAATTTTCTACGGAGTGATTAATGTGCTCCGCAGATGTATTGATGTGATTTACCCGATATAGTGGCGTTGTGTTCACACCACATTTAGAGAATAAAACAATATCAGAACGTTTGAAAGATTTTTTAGCAAGTACTTCGCCAAAGCGTTTTTCGCAGGTATAATCCCCGTAGCGATCTGCATGATCAAAGGTATTAACCCCTAATTCTAGGCAAAGGTTGACAATTTTTTCCATGTCACCTTTTCCTGCTTCCCAGCGCCAGAATCCGTAAATGGCAGGCGAAACTTTGGGGCCTGCATCACTTAAATAAACTTTATTCATGCTAATATAATTTTTGAAGCGGCTAATAAATCGTCAACTAAATACGTGGCTTTCGTTTCAGTCCCAGCAGGAGCTAAACGAATGGTGCGTAAACCTGCCCCTGTTCCAGCGGTCACATCCCGCTCGTGGTCACCTACCATCCAGGAAGCATCCATATCTACCTCATACTTCGCAGCAGCCTTTTCAATCAGTAAAGATCCCGGCTTCCGCGTTAATGAGTTACTGTCAAATTTCTCATGGTAAGGGCAGAAATAGATATCATCCAATTCTACACCCGTCCCATCTTGGATTGCTCGATGAATCATATAGACGTCTTCACGTGTATATATTCCTTTGGCGATGCCACTTTGGTTGGTGATAACGACCAACAAATATCCAGCATCTTTCAAGGCGCGTAAAGCTTCCCCTACACCTGGTGGAATGATAAACTCCTCCATCCGATACACATAATCCACACGGTCAACATTTAGAACGCCATCGCGATCCAGAAAGATGCACTTATTCTTCATTCAATCTTAAAAAAGTAGCTTCCAAGGAATGCGGCTTAAAATCAATACAAGCGCAGCGATGGTAAAAATCAACGCGTTTTTATGTTTAGCAGCATCAGCAATTGCCTTCTTGTTTTTGGCATTATTGACAGTCGCCAAAACAACTGCAATGATGTTTACCGAAATATGTTCTACGGCGATTAAGCGCGTGCCAGAATCTTTCATGGCTGCACCGAAATCAGCAAATGCCAGTTGGGTAATCGGACTAAAAAAGAAATAAAGGGCTAAGCCTATTAACAGCTGGATATGCAAAGAAATCATAAAGAATAAACCTGCTTTACGATCTGCATCTGTGAATAATGCGTTGGTTGAGCGACCACGTAGGGCACGAGCAATCACATTGATACCTAAAATTAACACGAGTACAAATAGTACGATGTGAACGGTTGAAACAATTGAATACATGTGATGATAAGTTTTAGTTTGAGGCAAAGATACGAAAAGCCCTTGGAACGTGACCTTTGTTACGAATAATCCTCCAGTTTTCTTTACCTTTGGGGCACAAAATTCTCCTAAAAATGCCTAATTCATCCAAATTGCAAGCCACCATTAACGCTCGTTGTCCACAATGTCATGAGGGTCGCTTATTTAAATTCAAGTGGTGGAATGTCTTCAATTTTGCACAGATGGAGGAGCATTGTTCCGCATGCGGGATGCGATATGAGGTGGAGCCAGGATTTTTCTATGGCGCGATGTATGTGTCATATGCGTTCACTGTGGGAATCATGCTGGTAGGTGGAATTATTATCTTCAATTTGTTCAATGATCCGGACGCGATGGGCTATGTGGTTCCGATCACGACAGTTTCCTTAATTTTGGTTCCTTTTAATTACCGCGTCTCCCGCGTTATTTTCATACATTTGTTTTCCGGAGTAACATACCGGCCCAATAAATAATGAAAATCCTTGACCTATACATTCTGAAAAAATTCTTAAAGACTTATGTCTTTGCCGTTTTTCTGATTGTATTGATTGTCATGGTGATTGACTACACAGAGAAAATCGATGATTTTATTCGAAAAGAAGCCCCCATGCGGGCCATCATTTTCGACTATTATCTAAACTTTATTCCTTACTGGGCAAATTACATCAGTCCCCTAATGGTCTTTATTGCGACTGTATTTTTTACAGCCAGCATGGCTTCAAAAACAGAGATTATTGCCATACTTAGTTCGGGGGTTAGTTTCACGCGTTTAATGCGCCCCTATTTAATAGGATCAACCATCATTGCCATTGGGACATTTTTGATGATCGGTTGGGTGGTTCCAAACGCCAATAAAATCCGTGTCCCTTTTGAACACGAATACATCAATGGGACCTACTTTTTCGATAAGCGGGATGTGCATATCAAGATTTCACAGGATGTGTATGCCTACATCGAAAGTTACGATAATACCTCAAATACCGGGTATCGTTTCAGTTTAGAGCGTATTTCAGATAATGAAATCAAGCAAAAATTAATGTCGGACCGCATCACATGGGATTCCGTAGCGAAGAAATGGACGATTTACGATTACCGCATTCGAACATTTAACAGTGGAGGAAATGGGATTAAATTCGGAAGCAAGATTGACACGACACTGAATCTATTGCCCAAAGATTTTCAAAATAAACACTTACTTCACGAGACCTTCACATTGCCAGAATTGAACCGGCACATTGATCTAGTTCAATCTCGCGGTGCGGATGGTATAGAGGTGTTTTTGATAGAGAAGTATTTGCGATTTGCGAATCCTTTTTCAGTCATTATTTTAACGATTATCGGCTTTTTGGTTTCGGCGCGAAAATCGCGCGGGGGTGTAGGATTTCAGATTGCTTTAGGCTTTAGTCTCGCCTTTGTCTACATCTTGTTTTTCATGATGAGTAAGGGAATTGCCGAAGGTGGCGGCATGCCACCGATGCTCGCTGTTTGGTTGCCGAACCTCGTCTTTTCGGGCGTAGGGCTCGGGCTATATTATACCATCCCACGCTAAATGAAGTCGGCGCCACGCATCCTCGATTACCTAAAGATCCATTTCATTGTGGTGCTTTACGCATTCACAGCCATATTGGGAAACGCAACGCAAGCAAATGCATTAACGATTGTATTCTTTCGCTGTGTGATTGCAGCTTTGGGTTTGGCTGGGATCTTATATTATTCGAAAACTTCATTTAAGATAAGCCAAAAGGTCCTGCGTATTTGGCTCTTAAATGGGGTGTTCATCTCCCTGCATTGGTTATTGTTTTTTGGAGCTGCCAAAGTCAGTACGGTCGCGATGTGTTTGGCAGGACTGTCGACGCAAACCTTTTGGACATCGGTCATGGAACCCATAGCCAAGAAGACCAAAATTTCCTGGGTAGAAGTTTTTTTAGGCGTTCTTGTGGTGGTGGCATTGGGCATTATTTTTTCGGTCCAACAAGCCCAGTGGCTTGGCTTATTGATGGGCATAGGTGCGGGATTTTTTGGGGCGCTTTTTTCAGTCATTAACGGAAATTATACACATACGCATGACCCTAAACTGATTACCGCTTATGAGATGGCGGCGGCAGGCGTTATGACAGGTTTGGTTTGGGCCTATGGCCTATTAGAAGGAGGTCAGGGCTATATCCCAATGAACTGGGACTGGTTGTGGATTGGAATTCTCGCGGTCGTCTGTACCGTATATGCCTATACGGAAACGATTCATTTATACAAGGTATTTTCGGTTTTCTCCATCAATCTAGTAATCACCCTAGAGCCGGTTTATGGCATCTTACTCGCCGTATTTATTTTCGGCCAAAAAGAGGTGATGTCTACCGGATTTTACTGGGGTACGGCCTTGCTGGTGATGACAGTAATGGTGCAGCCATTTTTGCAGAAGCGAAAGTAGAGACGCGATACCTCGCGTCTAATATAACCGTAGAGACGCGATACCTCGCGTCTAAAAATAAAAGACGCAAAGTATTGCGTCTCTACAAATCAGGAAAATAGACGCGAAGTATCGCGTCTCTACACTTTATTTACTCCGTTCCTTCTGCTCCTTTGTGAAAATAAAGAAACGTAAGCCCATCTCGTGTGTCTGATTACTAACCAACGAAATCTCAGAAGTAGGCATTTCATAGACATAGCCAATGTACATTTTCTTACTGGCTTGAACACCTAAACGAAGGCCCCAACTGTCCTGATGGCGATAGGTTAAACCGACATCCAATTTCTGTTTCAGGTTGGCCATCAACTGCGCATCCCAGCTGATTGGCGCATCGGTCGCGATGCGAGCCATGGCATTCGGATATAAAGTCAAATCGTCATTGATCTCGATCTTATTTCCTAGCATGACATAAACATAACTCGCATCCTTATAGCCCCCTGATTTATTCCCAAAATCATATTTCAATATCCGAGGCATAGAAACACTAGCATAAAATCCTTGGTTCTTCCGCGCGATACGCACACCCCAACCCATGTTGAACATCATCCCCGTGCTCCGACTTCCTTCAAACAAGATATCATTGGGACTCGTTAATTTTAAATTAGCAAAATCCAAATTCACATTACCCACCCCCAGACGAATACCCCCTGATAAATCCCAGTTGGTACTCAACTGCGTATGATAGGCAAAATCGCCAGAAACCATGGTCAACCTGACCGGTCCCGCCTGGTCAAACATCGCATTCACCCCAATCCCACGTTTCTCTTTCCACTTGAAATTCCCGTTGAAATACATGGTTCGTGGCGCTCCTTCGATGCCCAACCACTGTTGGCGATACATCATATGCACCTCACTGGTATCTTTACTACCCGCCTGAACCGGCGTCAAAACCTGTGGGTTCAAACGATATAAATTATACATGGTTTCAATCTGCGCCTGGGACTTAAAATACCCCAAGCAAAGCAGGAATACAAGTGCGATGAAGCGCTTGATTCTATTGAACTGTCCTATATTCATCTCTCTCATAAACCTCTTATTTTTCAAGGCGGTTGATGTACACATATTGACCTATTTCTGGATATTTTCCTTTGAAATCAATCACATAATAGTACGTACCATCTGGCAATAAATTATCGTCCGAAGTAAGGCTAAACGCGCGATCGGTTTGACCTCCCCAATCGTTTTGGTAATTGTCTTTTTGATAGACAATATTCCCCCAACGATTATAAATGGTCAAGGTGTTATTCCCTTTTCGCATGATACCCGGAATGATTAAAACATCATTTTGACCATCACCATTTGGCGAAATACCTTGTGGAGCAAAGGTCGGGCATTGATCTGGATCAATCCGGTTTTCAATGCCATCCTTATCGCAATCTGGTAACGCTCCATAATTTAAATCATCCTCCAATGCGTCCGTAATTCCATCTGCATCCGAGTCTAAATCGCGGTAATCAGGAACACCATCCTTATCGGTATCCACTGGATTCGCTGGATTCGGCCCTGCTTCATGCTTGTCTGTATAGCCATCATTATCTGAATCTACATCCAAATAATCCGGCAATCCATCACCATCCGTATCACGTTTTCCTTCCACCGAATCTGGAATGCCATCGTTATCCGAATCCACATCGCGGTAATCTGGCGTACCATCACCATCAGAATCAACCGGTCGCTTCGGATCCTTACCTGCTTCGATCGCATCTGAAATGCCATCGTTATCCGAATCTACATCACGGAAATCCGCCATGCCATCCCCATCCGAATCACGCGTACCTTCTACGGCATCTGGAATAGTATCATTATCTGAATCCAAATCACGGTAATCCGGAAGGCCATCGCCATCTGTATCCACCGGATTAATTGGGTCTTTACCTGCTTCAAAAGCATCTGAAATACCATCATTGTCCGAATCAATATCCTGATAATCTGGAAGGCCATCCCCGTCAGTATCGACTGGATTTTTCGGATCCTTTCCCGCCTCCACAGCATCCGGAATTCCATCATTATCTGAATCCGTATCACGGAAATCTGGAATGCCATCTTTGTCGGTATCTACCGGATTTTTCGGATCCTTACCTGCCTCTATCGTATCGGAAATGCCATCATTATCCGAATCAGTATCCAAGTAATCAGGCTTGCCATCACCATCCGTATCCACTGGGTTTTTCGGATCTTTACCCGCCTCCACGGCATCTGGAATACTATCGTTATCTGAATCAGTATCCAAATAATTTGGTTTACCATCCCCGTCTGTGTCAACCGTTCCTTCTACGGAATCTGGGATACTGTCATTATCCGAATCGACATCCATGTAATTTGGAATACCGTCACCATCCGTATCAACAGTACCTTCAATTATATCAGGAATGCCGTCATTATCTGAATCCGTATCGCGGAAATCTGGAATGCCATCTTTATCCGTGTCAACTGGATTTTTCGGATCCTTTCCAGCTTCTACGGCGTCTGGGATTCCATCGTTATCCGTATCTAAATCCAAGAAATCTGGAATGCCATCTTTGTCGGTATCTATCGCTGGATAGCGCGCATCTTGTTGGGCACGATCATCATAGCCATCATCGTTATCATCCACACGGCCACAGTTTGTGCACAAGCCCAATCCTTCGAATTGATCCGGAATGCCATCCCCATCGGAGTCTAGATCCAAGAAGTTTGGTATGCCATCTTTATCCACATCGCCTGCTTTCTCAAACGCATCTGAAATACCATCCCCATCACTATCACCATCGCGGTAGTTTGGATGCTGGTCCCCATCAGTATCTCCTCGTCCCTCTAAGCTATCAGCAATGCCATCGCCATCAGAATCTAAATCCAAAAAGTCTGGTATGCCATCCTTATCCGTATCCGGAATTTCGAGCGGTCGGCCGCCATACGCAGGCTCCAACTGATCCGGAATACCATTGAAATTACGATCGGTCGTTGCTCCCGCTATATCGACAATTCCATCTCCATTCGAATCCACAATATTGCGATATGTGGCCGTTGCCTCCACCGTATCCAAGATGCCATCACCATCCGAATCAAGATCTAAATAGTTCGGAATGCCGTCGCGATCTGCATCTTGATTGCCTTCGATTTTATCCAAAATACCATCGTTGTCAGAATCCAAATCGATATAATCTGCACTACCATCGCCATCCGAATCAATATCACGTTCAGAGATATCACCTATACCATCATTATCTGAATCCGTATCCAAATAATTTGGTATGCCATCGCGATCAAAGTCAGGACATGTGACACCCACCGTACATTCAATTCCATTTAAGATGCCATCGTTATCACAATCTTGATAACGGAAAATGTCATAAGCCGGTGTGCCATTCGCCGGTACTTGTCCCAATCCATCAATACAGAAATCCAATGGCGCATCATCCGTTCCATTCGGATTACCGTCCCCATCACAGTCGGCGGCCAACCACCCTGAACTTGCATTCGCTAACACCTGACTTGTTAATAATAGGCTGCATGCATCCGTTGGATTCGTACGATCTGTACGTTCCGTGCCGTTCGTCACGCCGTCACCGTCGCAATCTGCAGCCAACCATGCCGAACTTGGTGTCACGGTTTGAGATCTGAAATTCAAGCTACAAGCATCGTTCGGATTTGTTCCGTCGATGGCCTCTTGTCCATTGGTCACGCCATCACCGTCGCAATCTGCAGCCGGATCATTCGGATTACAGAAACTCAAGGTAACGGTTGCTGTTGCACAAACCGAGTTTTTGCAAACTTGATACACAACTGTTTTGGTACCACTCGTTTCTCCTACCGCCGGCGTGTACGTCATCTCGCCGGTCGCATTATTGAAGCTTACCGTACCTAGTGCCGTTCCTCCTGCATTACCGCTTAAACGTGCTATCGTCGAATTTCCTGGTAAGAAATCATCGTTCGCTAAAATGTTGATTGTCTGCGCGCCCGTTCCAGAAACCTGCAACAAATCATTCGTTGCTACTGCCGTCGCAATGTTTGGATCCGTACTGTTTGGATTGCCATCGCCGTCACAATCACCACTTGTCCATGCAGAACTTGGCGTTAATGTTTGGCTGCTTCGTCGTAATGAACATGCGTTCAATGGATCCGTGCCATCCGTAGACTCTTGTCCGTTGGTTACACCGTCTCCGTCACAATCCACAAGCGGATCATTCACGTCACAGAAGTTCAAATTCGCCGTTGCGGTTGCACAAACGATGCCTTTACACACTTGGTAAACTACCGTTTTCATGCCTGATATTTCGCCTGCCGCTGGCGTATACATCAACATGCCGGTATTCGCATTAAAGCTCACCGTACCAAGCGCTGTTCCGCCAGCTGTTCCTGCCAAACGATTTATCGTAATGCCTCCACCTGCTAAGAAATCATCATTCGCTAAGATGTTAAAGGCTTGTTGGCCCGTTCCCGAAATCACAAAATTATCGTTCTGTGCTGTTGGCGTATTTAAATTTGGATCCGTGCTGTTTGGATTGCCGTCACCGTCGCAATCACCTGCCGACCAGCCTAGTGCGGCCACCGTCTGATGAGCTCGAATTAATGAACAAGCATTGGTTGGGCTTGTGCCATCCACAACCTCCGTCGCATCGATAACGCCATCACCGTCGGAATCCAAATCGCGGTAATTCGGGATTCCATCACCATCGGTATCCACATTACCTTCTACAGCATCTAAAATTCCATCACCATCGGAATCCAAATCCAAATAGTCAGGAGTTCCATCGCCATCCGTATCACGCGGAACATTTCCGTTGGTTCCTTTTTCTGCTGAATCCGGAATGCCGTCACCATCCGAATCGGTATCGTACGGATTTAAGCCGCCCGTTCCGTCGGTATTTGGTGGCGTTAATCCGCCATTCGCGGCGTTAGGTACCCCGTTTACATCCACTGCTCCATCCACAATTCCATCCGCATTCACGTCGATTCCGTTTGCTTCGCGCACATCTTTGATGCCATCATTATCGGAATCCAAATCAAAACGATTTGGCGTTCCATCGCCATCCGTATCACAATTCACGGACGTAGGATTGCAAGCGGCATTCTCAATCGTGTCTAAAATACCGTCATTATCGTCATCAAAATCCAAATTATCTACAATGCCGTCTCCATCAAAGTCGGTCGGACAACCGTTGTTCGACGCATCCCCTACCGTCACCCGACATAAATCCGTCGCATCCAACACGCCATCACCATCAGAATCTAAATCCAAGTAATCCGGTGTTCCATCGCGGTCCGTATCCACATTGCCTTCGGTCGAATCTGGTATACCATCTGCATCTGAATCCGTATCTAAATAATCAGGTCTATTATCTCCGTCTGAATCAACCGTACCTTCGATCGAATCTGGAATACCGTCGCCATCACTATCTAAATCTCGGTAGTTTGGAGTGCCATCACCATCCGTATCAAGCGTTCCTTCCGTGTTATCTGAAATCCCATCGCCGTCGGAATCTAAATCTAAATAATCTGGGGTTCCATCGCCGTCCGTATCCCGCGTTCCTTCAATCGCATCTGAAATCCCATCCCCATCCGAATCCAAATCTTTATAATCTGGTGTACCATCCCCATCCGTGTCCAACGTTCCTTCCGTCGCATCTGAAATGCCGTCACCATCTGAATCCAAATCTTTGTAATTCGGAATATTGTCATTATCCGTATCCGTTGTACCTTCCGTCACATCAGGAATGCCATCGCCATCACTATCCAAATCTCGGTAGTTCGGAACGCCGTCACCGTCCGTATCGATGGCTCCTTCAATGGCATCAGTTATCCCATCCCCATCGGAATCCAAATCTTTATAATCCGGCGTACCATCAAGATCCGTGTCAATAGGACTTAATGGATTAGGTCCTTTTTCAATACTATCTGAAATACCGTCACCATCCGAATCCGTATCGAGGTAATTTGGCGTGCCGTCTGTATCCGTATCCGTGGTTCCTTCAATCGAATCTAGAATACCATCCGCATCCGAATCTACATCGCGGAAGTTCGGAATACCATCATTATCGCTATCTAAAGGCGTTGCACCATTGGGCCCTTTTTCAATCGCATCGGTGATGCCATCGCCGTCCGAATCTAGGTCTAAATAATCCGATGTTCCGTCGCCATCCGTATCTGCAATCGCTGATCCGGTTCCGCGTTCAACTGAATCAGGAATGCCATCGCCGTCAGAATCCGTGTCTAAGTAATTAGGAATATTATCGCCATCCGAATCCAGCGGCGCATTGCCGTTCGGTCCTTTTTCGATGCTGTCTGGAATGCCATCACCATCTGAATCGGTATCGTATGGATTGGATCCTCCTGTGCCGTCGGTGTTTGGAGGTGTTACACCGCCATTCGCTGAGGTAGGCACACCATTCGCATCCACGGATCCATCCACAAGGCCATCGCCATCCGCATCCGTTCCATTTGATTCACGAACATCCGTGATACCATCATTATCCGAATCGGGATCCAAATTGTTTGGAATACCATCACTATCTGTATCGCAGGTAGCTGCCGAAGGCGAACATGCCGCATCTTCTACACTATCAAGAATTCCATCATTATCATCATCAAAATCCGTACTGTCTGGAACCCCATCATTATCACTATCCAATGGACAACCACTCGCCAAATTTCCAGCTACCAATGGACACTGGTCAACGGAATCCAATACGCCATCATTATCCGAATCCGGATCTAAATAGTTCGTTAAGGTATCGTTATCTGGATCTCCAACACCTTCTTGTTGGTCTGGTTTTCCATCCGCATCCGAGTCCAAATCGCGGTAATTCGGCGTGCCGTCGCCATCCGTGTCTGTCGTTCCTTCTACCGCATCTGAGATACCATCGTTATCTGAATCCAAGTCGCGGTAATCTGGGATACCATCGCCGTCGGTATCAATCGGCAGTAAAGGATTGGGACCTTTTTCAATCGCATCGGTAATACCGTCATTGTCGGAATCCGTATCCAAATAATCCGGTATTCCGTCTCCATCGGTATCCAACGGAACCAATGGATTTATTCCTTTTTCCACGGAATCCGGAATGCCATCGCCGTCGGAATCTGGGTCTAAATAATTAGCTAAGCCATCACCATCGGTATCAGTAATTCCTTCTACGGAATCCGGAATGCCGTCACCGTCCGAATCCAAATCTTTGTAATCTGGTGTCCCATCGCCATCGGTATCACGTGGCGATAAGGGGTTTGAACCTTTTTCTGCTGAATCCGAAATGCCATCGCCATCAGAATCTGTATCCTTGTAATTCGGAATGCCGTCGCCATCCGTGTCTGTCGTTCCTTCAATTGAATCAGGAATGCCATCACCGTCACTATCTAAATCTTTATAATCAGGGGTGCCGTCGCCATCCGTATCTGTGCTACCCTCCACCGAATCTGGAATACCATCGGCATCCGAATCTGTATCTAAGAAGTTTGGCCGACCGTCATTATCGGTATCCGCAATGCCTTCAATCGCATCGGAAATACCGTCGCCATCCGAATCCAAATCTCGGAAATTAGGGATGCCATCGCCGTCCGCGTCCGCAGAACCTTCGATCGCATCCGAGATGCCGTCGCCATCCGAATCTAAATCTTTGTAATCTGGTGTACCATCCCCGTCCGAGTCGCGTGTTCCTTCGATTAAATCGGAAATGCCATCGCCATCCGAATCCGTATCATATGGATTCGTGCCACCTGTTCCATCGGTATTTGGCGGGGTTAAGCCTCCATTGGCTGCTAAAGGAATTCCTTGAGCATCTACTGCACCATCCACTTTGCCATCCGCATTTGAATCAGTTCCTCCCGCTTCAACAACATCTGAGATGCCATCACCATCACTATCCAAATCCAAGTAGTTTGGTATGCCATCGCCATCAATATCACAAGGCATCACCGCAGGAACACAAGCTGCATTCTCCACACTATCCAAGATCCCATCGTTATCGGAATCCAAATCTTTGTAATCTGGAATGCCGTCGCCGTCCGTATCTGGCGCAATGCCTGGCCCTTTCTCCACCGCGTCTGGAATGCCGTCACCGTCCGTATCGAAGGTTACCGAAAGTGCTAAAGTAGCTGAAGCCGTTCCACCTGTTCCATCGCTGATGTTGTAAGTAATGACTGGCAAAGTTCCTGCGTAATTCAGCGCTGGCACAAAAGTATAAGTACCATCAGCGTTGATCGTAACCGTTCCTACATTTGGAATGGTCGCGGTTTGGCCGGCTGGATAGGTGGTGCCATTGATGACAAAATCAACGACCGATAAAGTTCCGTTTTCTACATCCGAATCATTTGTCAAGACATTGCCTGCCAAATTCGCATTTACCTCACCCACCTTCGTATCATTCACCGCAACGGGTGTGTCATTGACAGCCGTAACGGATAGCGTTATACTACCCGGGGTAGTTGATTGCCCATCACTTACGCTATAGAATATAGGTGGTACAGTACCAAAATAGTTTGCAGCCGGGGTAAATACATAGGCTCCTGTCGTTGAAATCGTCATCGTACCCACTCCTGGAAGCGTAGCCGTTTGACCAGGCGTGTAGCTAACACCGCCCACGGTAAATTGTGAAATGGTCAATGGATCACTTTCAGGATCACGGTCATTGGTCAAGACATTTCCGGTCGCAGGGGTATCTTCTGCTGTGCTTACCGTTTCGGATTCTACCACCGGTGCATCATTCACATTTTGAATCGTAACGGTCAAAGTTCCTGTACTCAAACCTCCCGTTCCGTCGGTTGCCGTATATGAAATTACAGGAACCGCAGCGCTGTAATTTGGTAGGCCAGTGAATGAGTACGTGCCGTCCGCATTGAGTACAAATGTCCCTACGTTTGGAAGGGAAACAATCGAACCCGGTGTATAGATCGTACCATTAATCGTAAATTGCGTCACTGCCAAAGTTCCACTTTCTACATCGGAATCATTGGTCAATACATTCCCAGTCCCCGTTGTTCCTTCCGGTACCGTAATCGCGTCATTCACGACTACCGGTGGATCATTTACAGGCGTTACCGTAAGACCTAAAGTTGCAGTCGCCGTCGCACCATTGACATCCAAGGCGGTGTAAGTGATCGTAGGAACTGGTCCAAAATAATTTGGTAATGGCGTAAAGGTGAAGGTTCCATCGGTGTTGATGACCAAACTTCCTTTTCCAGAAATCGTCGCCGTTGTACCTGCAGGATAGGTCGTACCGCCAACGCTGAATTGGGATACGGTGATAGGCGTTCCGTCGGGATCGCTATCATTAGCCAACACGTTTCCGGTGATTGGGGAATCTTCCGGTCCCGATATGTTATCGTCATTTACGGCGATTGGATCATCATTCACGGCTGCTACCGTGATATTCAAGGCTGCGGTCGCCACCCCACCCAAGCCATCTGTTATGGTATAATTAATCGCCGGTACCGTACCATTGTAATTCGTAAATGGCGTAAAAATAAAGGCGCCGTTGGCTGCCAGGCTAATGGTTCCTACGTTTGGAATGGTTGCGGTTGCGCCAGCTGGATAAGTCGTCGAACCGACCACAAAACTCACGACCGTCAACGCATCGCCATTTGCATCTGAATCATTGCTTAATACATTGCCCGAACGCGGTGTATCTTCCGTTGCAGCAACCGGATCATTGGCTGCGTTTGGCGGTGTATTCGTATCAATCACCGTAATGCTCAAAGCTCCCGTATCCGTTCCGCCATTTCCATCACTGACCGTGTAAGTCAAAACTGGAACCGATCCAGAATAGATAGGTAAAGGCGTAAATACATAGCTTCCATCCGAGTTCACCCGCATCGTTCCCACATTCGGAATCGTAATGGTTGAGCCTAAAGTAAATGGCCCATTTACACCTGCGATACTAAAGGAAGCAACGGTCAAGGTATTGGATTCTGGGTCGGAGTCATTGCTGACCAAGTTGCCTGTGACAACGGTATTCTTACCCGCCGACTTGATATCATCCGTCGCCACCGGTGGCTCTGGAACATCGGTTACTGTTAAGATAAATGTTCCCGAAGCTGTTCCGCCATTGCCATCGCTAAGGGTATAGGTGACAGTTGGTGCCGCACCTACAAAAGTTGGAATAGGCGTGAAGGTATAAGTTCCGTCGGGATTCACGACCAAGGTTCCTACGCCGGCGATTGATGCGGTGGTTCCCGCAGGATAGGTCACGCCACCAATCGTAAATTGGGTTAATGTTAAACTAATTCCATCCACATCAGTATCTGCTCCCGTCAGGATATCGCCTGATTTCACGGTGCCCTGTGGCGTTGTATCAGTGTCATTTGAGGCAACAGGTGCATCGTTCACCGCGGTAATGTTAATGGTTAAATTCGCCGTCGCCGTACCGCCATTTCCGTCGCTGATTGTATAGGTAACCGCAGAGAATGCGCCGTTATAATTGGCCGCCGGGGTGAATATAAAACTTCCATCGGCATTCAGTTGCAGACTACCTACGTTAGTGATATTCGCTGTTTGACCAGCTGTATACGTTTGACCGCCTACGGTAAATTGGGTGACGGTTGTCGTATTTCCGTCGACATCCGAGTCATTCGTCCTCACGTTACCAGAAAGCACCGTGTCTTCTGGCGTAGTGGCTTGATCATCTAAAGCAACAGGCGCATCGTTGACCGCCGTTATCGTAATGGTCAGTTGGCCCGTCGCCGTTGCACCCGAACTATCCGAGACTAAATAAGAAATAGCCGGAACCGTTCCGTTATAATTTGCCAAAGGCGTGAAGGTATAGCTACCATCTGCATTAACCACAAGCGTTCCCACATTCGGGATGGTTGCGGTGGCGCCAACTGGATAGATCAGGCCACCTACAGTGAATTGGGTAACAGCAAGCGTGTCACTTTCAGCATCGGTATCATTAGACAATAAGAAGCCCGTCGCTACTCCATCCTCATTGATGTTTTTGGTATCAGCTACCGCTACCGGTGCTGTATTGAAAGGTGCTACATAAACCGTCAATGTGGACGTTGCGGTAGCTGTTCCATCGCTGACTGTATAGGTCAAATCTGGCGTCGTTCCTACGTACGTATTTAGCGGCGTAAAGGTATAATTACCGTTTGCGGAAACTACGAATGTTCCTACGCCCGCCAAAATATAGGTTCCACCGTTCGAAGGATCCACGGTCGTGGTCACCCCATTAATCACAAACTGGGTAATTGTCAAAGCATTCCCATCCGCATCGGAATCATTCGTTAATAAATTCCCTGATGCAGGATTATTTTGATTGATTGTTTTCTCGTCGCGCGCTGCCGCAGGAGGATCGTTGACATCCGTTACGGTCATCACAAAATTACCCGTATCCGTTCCCCCATTCCCATCTGAAATCGTGTATTCTACTGTAGGCACCGAGCCTACATAAGCTGGCAACGGCGTGAACGTGTAGGTTCCATCGGAATTAATTTGCAAGGTTCCTACACCTGGAATAGTAGCCGTTGAACCTGCGGTATAAGTCACGCCATTAACTTTGAATTGGGTTAGGCTTAAGGTATTTCCGTCGGCATCGGTATCATCACCTGTCAAAATATCCCCCGTTTTCACGGATCCCTGAGGCGTCGTTGCCGCATCATCTGAGGCTACCGGCACATCGTTAACCGCGACCATGGTCAAGGTTAAATCAGCCGTATCGGTACCTCCATTTCCATCACTAAGCGTATACGTGGCTACAGGAACAGAACCGGAATAGTTAGGTTCTGGGGTGAAGGTATAAGTTCCGTTGGCATTCATGACAAGCGTCCCCACACCCGCGAGGGTAGCGGTTTGGCCAGCCGGATACGTCGTGCCGTTGATGACAAATTGCGTAAGACTTAAACTGTTCCCCTCCACATCGGAATCATTCGTAATAACATTCCCCGTTTTCGGTGTGTCTTCCGTGACGCTTGCTACATCATCTATTGCAAGCGGCGCGTCGTTTACTGGGGTAATCGAGACGGTCAAGGTACCGCTCGCTGTTCCGCCATTTCCATCGGAAATTGCATAGCCAATCACCGGAACAGTTCCTGCGTAATTCGCCAAAGGCGTGAAAGTATACGTTCCATCCAGGTTCACGACCATGGTTCCTACGCCGGATATGGTTGCCGTCGTTCCTACCGGATAGCTAACCCCGTTGATCGTAAATGATGTGACGGATAAGCTGTTTCCTTCGGCGTCGGTATCATTCGTCAAGACGTTACCTGTTGCTGGCGTATCTTCCGCCGTGGTTTTGGTATCAGCTACAGCGACTGGATTCGCATTCACCACGGCTGTTACCGCAATTTTTAAAGCGGCTGTTGAAGTCGCCGTTCCATCACTAACCGTGTAGGTAATGACTGGCGCAGCACCCGTAAACGTTGAAGAAGGAGTGAAGATATAAGTACCGTTTGCATTCACGACGACCGTACCGACGTTGGCGATGGTCGCGCTTGTTCCCGCAGGATAATCCACCCCACCAATCGTGATTTTGGTAATGCTTAAGGTATTGCTTTCTGGGTCTGAATCGTTGGTTAATACGTTCCCTGAAACAGGGGTATTTTGTGGGGTTGTTGTGATGTCGTCCGCTGCCACTGGAGGGTCGTTCACATCAATCACGGTAATGGTTAAGGTACCATTTATCGATGATCCGTTACCATCACTAACGGTGTAGCCAATAACCGGAACGGAACCTGAATAACTGGCAATTGGGGTAAAGGTATAGGTTCCGTTTGCGTTTACGACAATGGTTCCTTTACCTGGAATAGTCACCAAGTCACCTGGGTTGTAAGTCACCCCGGACACGGTAAATTGGATAATGCTGAGTGTATTTCCATCTGGGTCGTTATCGTTTGATAAGACACTTCCGGTAGCCGTACTACCTTGGTTGACCGAAATGGTTTCGTTCACCACGACTGGGGCATCGTTTACGCCTGTCACGGTAATCGCCAAATCTCCCGAATCCGAACCATTATTAGCATCCGTAGCCGTGTAACTGATGGTTGGCACACTACCAAAATAATTAGCCACTGGGGTAAATGTATACGTTCCGTTCGCACGGATGACGATTGTGCCTACGCCGGAAATGGTGGCGGTGGTGCCGGCTGGATAGTCAACGCCGCCAACTTTAAAGGTATTAACGGTAAGTGCAGTCCCGCCGGAACCTGTATCGTTTGTCAATACGGATCCGTTGATCGGTGTATCTTCTGTGGTTGTCGCGATGTCATCCGTGATCGTAGGCGTATTGTTCATGATCAGGCGCGCTGCGGCTGAAGTCACATTTCCACAGACGTAGTCGGACTGTACGATGTTCAATCGATACTGATAATCCTTCATCAAAATGGTCACGGCGCTCAAGGTAAGCGTGGCGGTAGTCGCGCCGGAATAGGTCGCGTTGTTGGTAATATTCGTCCACGTTCCACCTCCGTTTGTACTTAGCTGCCATTGGTAACTCGTCGTTCCTGACCCCACGGTCACCGTAGCTGCAAATCTAAGATTTACGGCACCTGGAGTAGTGGTGACGCTGATCGGTTGGACGCTGATGACTGACGCACGGCCAACGGATAATACATTGGCACTTGTGCTCGTATAATTCGCACCGGTCACTTTACCCGTTGCATCTACGGTTGGTGGATTCCCATTCCCAAAATAGCCGTTCCCGTCAGTGCCCGCGGCAGTTGAAGTCGCATAGGCTTCGTTGGCATCCGAACAACCATCGCCGTCGGAGTCGAGGTCTAATTTATTTGGTATACCATCTCCATCTGTATCCAATGCTTCGTTAATTGAAGGTGGCTTACTAGTACACAAATAACCAGAGCCAGCCTCTATCACCATTAATGATAAATCAGTCG